>CBFCYE010000018.1:0-52686 GCA_965602225.1 uncultured Gammaproteobacteria bacterium
TCTGGATGTTTCCAATGCCTCTTTGTATGACGGTGCCTCGGCCCTGGCCGAAGCGGTGTTGATGGCAGTGCGAGCGCATCGCAAGTCAAAGTCAAAACGTATCCTCATGCCCAGTACGGTGCATCCTGCCTATCGCACGGTAGTAAAGAACATTGTTAAGAACCAGGGCATTACCATCGAAGAGCTGCCTTATTGTGCCGCTGCCGGTAAGACTCTGGTTGGCGAGTTGGCTAAGTACGAAGGCGAAGACATTACTGCGCTGGTGATTCCACAGCCAAATTTCTTTGGTGTCCTGGAGGATGTCGATGCCCTGACCGATTGGGCTGCCAGCAACAATGCCGTCAGCATCGCGGTTGTTAATCCTATGGCTTTGGCCTTGCTGACGCCACCGGGTGAATGGGGTGCCGAGGGTGTTGATATCGCCTGCGGTGAAGGTCAATCTTTGGGTGTGCCTTTATCTAGTGGTGGTCCTTATTACGGTTTTATGTGTTGCAAACAAAAGCATGTGCGTCAGCTGCCGGGTCGTATCATTGGTCGCACCGTTGACCTTGATGGCAAACCTGGTTTTACCCTGACACTGCAGGCGCGCGAACAACACATTCGTCGTTCCAAGGCGACATCAAACATCTGTACCAATCAGGGTTTGATGGTGACGGCATCAACGATCTATATGTCGTTGATGGGTGCCGAAGGCTTGGAACGTGTTGCAGCACAATGTGTAAACAACACTCAGGCGCTGGCGCAAAAGCTGTGCGGCATTGATGGTGTTGAGCGTGTCTTTAGCGGTGCTAACTTTCATGACCTGGTATTGCGCCTGGCCAAACCGGTTGATGGAGTCTTAGAAGCCTTGGCGGAAAAAGGCATCTATGGTGGTTACGGCATGGCTGAGCAATATCCTGAGTTGGCAGATTGCATCAGTGTCTGTGCCACTGAAACCAAGACTGAAGCGGATCTGGATGCCTATGCCGCTGCTCTGACATTTGTGTTGACTGAAACAAAGGCGGCTTAATCATGGTAACTCTTACGCTACGCGGTCAGGCAATTAACACCAATGCGGAGCTGCCTAAGGTCGGTGAGCAAGCGCCGGAATTTAATCTGCAAAATGCAAAGTTGCAGGATAAAAAGCTGGCTGACTATGCCGGAAAAAAAGTCCTGCTCAATATTGTGCCAAGCCTGGATACACCAGTGTGTGCAACATCGACCAAAAAGTTTAACGACCTGGCTGCCGGGCGTGATGATGTAGTGATGTTAATGATCTCTGCCGATCTGCCGTTTGCCCAGGGCCGTTTTTGCGGTGTGGAAAAACTCAAAAATGTAGCGCCACTATCGATGATGCGTTCGCGCACATTCGCCAAAGACTATGGTGTGTTGCTGGTCGATGGCCCGCTGGCAGGTTTGACTGCGCGCGCCGTGGTGGTGATCAATGAGCAAGGCAAGCTGGTCTATACAGAGTTGGTTGGCGAGGTTTCCCACGAGCCGGATTATGATGCAGCGATGGCGGCGTTGGGTTCCTGATTTAAGTCCCTTCCCCCTGCAAGGGGGAAGGTTAGGATGGGGGTGTGAGTGTAGTTGATTCGCATAAAGCCAATTTCAAAGCAACATTCCCGCGCCCTGCGAAGCGCAATGACTGAAGCGGAACAGAAACTCTGGTCTGCATTGAAACAAAGACAGGTGCATGGTTTTAAATTCAGACGCCAGCATCCCGTAGGCAGATACATAGTCGACTTTGTTAGCCTGGAAGCAAAAGTTGTTATCGAAGTCGATGGTGGGCAACATCAGAAACAGGAAGAATATGATGCCGCACGTGAAGCATGGTTGAATAAGCAAGGCTATAAGGTTGTTCGGTTCTGGAACAATGAAGTGTTGGAACAGTTTGAGTCAGTGAAAGGAAAAGTATGGGAGGTGCTCTCTAAGGTTGCACCCCCATCCCAGCCTTCCCCCTAGCAGGGGGAAGGAGATAAAGAGTTTGAAGTTTTTATTTAGAGATATAGCTTATGTTGATTTTTGAACAATCCCGCAGTGGTCGTTACGCGGCCGGACAAATGGCTGAAAAGACTGAGGCGAAGGGCATTCCTGTTGCATTGCAGCGTAAGTCACGGCCAACCTTGCCTGAGGTTTCTGAAATGCAGGTGGTGCGTCACTACACCCGTCTGTCGCAGAAAAATTATTCCATTGATACCCAGTTCTATCCGCTCGGTTCCTGCACCATGAAATACAACCCGCGTATCTGCAATTCGATGGCGCTGTTGCCTGGTCTTGCCGGGCGTCATCCCTATGCGCCGGAATCATCTGGCCAAGGTTTGTTGTCGTGCATGTATGACCTGCAGGAAATCCTTAAAGAAGTTACCGGCATGCGCGGGGTTTCATTAACGCCTGCCGCCGGTGCACAAGGTGAATTTGCAGGTATGGCGATGATTCGTGCCTATCACGATGCCCGTGGTGATGATGGCCGTACTGAGGTAATCGTGCCTGATGCCGCACATGGTACCAACCCTGCGACAGCGGTGATGTGTGGTTATAAGGTAAAAGAGATACCAACCAAGGATGATGGTGATATTGATATCGATGCACTAAAGGCCGTCGTTGGACCGCAGACGGCTGGCATCATGCTGACCAACCCATCAACAGTTGGTGTGTTTGAGCGCAAGATCAAAGAGATTGCCAAGATCGTTCATGATGCCGGTGGCCTGCTCTATTACGATGGTGCAAATCTGAATGCAATTCTGGGTAAGGTACGTCCAGGTGTGATGGGTTTTGATGTGATTCACATGAATCTGCACAAAACTTTTTCAACCCCGCACGGTGGCGGTGGCCCGGGTGCGGGTCCTGTTGGTGTCAGTGAACGTCTGTTGCCGTTTCTGCCGATTCCTACTGTGGCTAAAGAGGGTGATAAATTTCGCTGGCTGACAGAAAAGGATTGTCCGCAAAGTATTGGTCGGCTTTCTGCCTTTGCCGGCAATATCGGTGTGTTGTTGCGCGCTTATGTCTATGCCCGCCTGTTAGGTCGTGAAGGCATGGAGCGTGTTGCTGAGTACGCGACACTGAATGCCAACTACATGATGGCGCAGTTGAAAAAGGCCGGTTTTGAAATGGCCTATTCAGATCGTCGTGCCACTCATGAATTTATCCTGACCTTGAAGAAAGAGGCAAAGGAGCTAAATGCCTCGGCGATGGATTTTGCCAAGCGTTTGCTGGATTACGGTTTCCATGCGCCGACTACCTATTTTCCATTGTTGGTGCCAGAGTGTTTTCTGATCGAACCGACCGAGACTGAGGCCAAGGATGCGCTGGATGGTTTTATCGATGCCATGATCAAGATCAAGGCCGAGGCGCAAGAGAATGTTGATCAGCTCAAGGGCGCACCGTTTACCCTGCCTTCACGTCGATTGGATGAGGTGCGTGCCGCGCGTGAGCTTGATTTGACCTGGACGCCAGAAGCAGCAAATGACTAAGCCTGGCAAAACAGGTGTTAGTCGCGTTATTGCGGCGGCGGGCTATTCCTGGAAAGGGCTGTGCGCCGCTTTCACGAATGAGGCGGCCTTTCGACAAGAACTATTGCTGTTGTTGATCTTGACTCCGGCCGCTCTGTGGCTGGGTGACGGTGGTATCGAGTATGCTTTGTTGATTGGCAGCCTGTTTTTGGTGCTGATTGTTGAACTGATAAACTCTGCAATTGAAGCGGTGGTTGATCGAGTTGGCTCTGAGCAACATGAGTTGTCTGGTAGAGCCAAGGATATTGGTTCGGCGGCGGTATTTGTGGCACTGGCAAATGCTGTGCTTATCTGGTTTTTTGTGCTGGTGCTGAATTAAACCAAAGGCGCTAGTGTGTCCGCAGTCGAGTGCGGACAAATTATAAATATTAATAAATAAGGGAAAAGTTTATGTCTGCACTGATTTGTGGCTCTTACGCCTATGACAACATCATGGTCTTTCACGATAAGTTTAAAAATCATATCCTGCCTGACAAGGTGCATATGCTGAATGTCTCTTTTCTGGTGCCGGAAATGCGTCGTGAATTCGGTGGTTGCGCAGGAAATATTGCCTACAATTTAAACTTGCTTGGTGGTAATCCGCTGCCCATGGCAACAGTGGGAAGTGATTTTTCACCTTATGCTGAATGGATGGATAAGTGCGGTATTTCGAATAAACATATCAAAGTGGTTGCGGACGCCTATACCGGCCAGGCCTTTATTACGACTGATATGGATGCCAATCAGATTACCGCCTTTCATCCTGGGGCGATGGGCTTTTCTCATGAGAATGATGTTGCTGATGCAAAAGATGTGAAGCTTGGTATTGTTTCACCTGATGGTCGCGATGGCATGATTATTCATGCACAACAGTTTGCCGAGCAAGACATTCCTTTTATCTTTGATCCAGGCCAGGGCATGCCTATGTTTGATGGCGAAGATTTGATGCGCTTTATTGAACAGGCGACTTATGTGACCGTCAACGATTATGAAATGCAGCTGCTTCAGGACCGTACTGGTAAATCACCACACGAGATTGCTGAGCATGTTGAGGCCTTGATTGTTACTCTGGGTGGTGAAGGTTCTCACATCTATACCAAGGAGCACCGCATTGAAGTTCCAGCGGCAAAGCCTGCGCAGGTGGCTGATCCAACTGGTTGTGGCGATGCCTATCGTGCTGGATTGTTGTATGGTTTGATGAATGACATGGATTGGGACACTACAGGCCGGATTGCTTCATTGTTGGGAGCTATCAAAATTGAACATCATGGCACCCAGAATCATAGCTTTGATCGTCAGGCTTTTGATGATCGTTTTAACGATGCCTTCGGTTATTATCTCTAAATTCAAGGGGAGCTTTTAGCTCCCCTTTTTTTATCTTAATAATTTGCAGATCTTGTTGATCAGTCTTTTTGAGCTGACCGGCATCGTCAATATTGCTTTTATGCCTGGTAGATCAGCTAGAACTTTTTTGTTGTTGCTGCAGAGGATGATGGGGATCTCTGGGCGTAATTCTATAACCTGTTCTGCAAACTCCAGCCCGGAAAGTGAGGGCATGTTTTCTTCAATAACAATCAAATCAAATTTTTCAGACTCTGTCCTGAAGTGGTCTAATGCCTGGTAGGCATCAGAAAATACCGTTGTTATAAAACCTTTGGATTGCAGTACTTCACTTTGTAGTCGCGCAGTAGATTCGTTGTTTTCTATGAGAAGAATGTTTTCACCTTGCCCACTGTGTTGTGCTTGTAGGTTAGGGCTTGAAGATGCCATCTTTGATTGTGGCTTGTCTGTTGGAAATAGCAGTCGAACATTGGTGCCGTATTTAGGGGTTGAGTCAATCAGGATGTGGCCATGATGATCGTGTACTGTTCCATGTACGCCAGCCAGGCCTATGCCTCTACTGTTTTCCTGGCCACCATAAAATGGCTCAAACATGTTGTCGAGCATACTTGCTTCAATGCCATCACCATCATCGGCAACGGCAATCTCGACAAAGTCGCCTTCAAATTTTTCGTGACATGACTGACATATCGTCTGCTGACAGGTGGCTTGGTTGATGTTGAGAGTGATGTGGCCACCCTTATTTTCAAGTGCATCACGAGCATTGTCGAACAAGCTTAATACGGCCTGGTGTAATTGTGCAGGGTCGATCAGAATTTTTGGGATGTCGGTGTCAGTGTTGATGCTGAGTTCGATGTTGTCAGGCAAAGATGTCTGAGTAGCCTTGCCAAGCTCTTTTATTAGCGGAACAGGGTTTAATGCAACATCATTGTTTACACTAGCATTGATTCGGGCGAAGGCCAGCATTTGGGCAATAAGATCACGGGCCTTTTCACCCTCATCGATAACTTCGCCAATGTAGCGTACCAGATCATCCTGATCGCCCATTTCGTAGAGGCTGTCGAGCGTTAAGTCGGCATAACCCAATATGCTGGCAAGGATGTTATTGAAGTCGTGCGCAATGCCGTTAGTCAGGCGAGCAAGGGCCTCCATCTTTTGTGCCTTGCGAATTTGATCGAATAACTTGGCGTTCTCTTTCTGGGCGTGAACTCTTTCCGTAACATCTTCGCCAGAACTGATTGTGCCGCATATGTTTCCATTGGCATCATGTTGGAGGCTATTGTGCCAGTCAATTAGTCGTTCTTCACCGCTGGCGGTAATTATGGAGTTTTCGTAAAGCTCAATAGGGTTAGTGTTACCACGCATTAGCTTTTGAAAGTATTGGGACACCGGTTCTTGCGTGCTTTCAGGCAGGCAAAGTTTAAACCAGTTTTGATTGATTAGTTGATCAGCGCTGTAGCCAAGAACATCACAGGCCTTGCGATTGATGAGGCTGATATTTCCATCGTTGTTTAGAGCAACGATCATAAATTGTGCAACATCAAGATAATGCTGAGCCAGATCGCGCTCTTTACGTAGTTTATCTTGCAGCGTCTGTTGTTCAGTTATGTCTGTTATCAAAGAGACAAAACCAGTCAGTTTGTCTTTTTCATCACGTAGGTATGCCCAGTCTACTTGCGTGCTTACTGGGCTCCCATCTTTGCGGCGACTGGCAGTGATATATGGCGATGGCGTCGGTTGTTCAGAAATAAGCTGGTTCAGATGATTTTTAAGTTTACGCTTTTCGCTAGGGGCATGAACTAAATCAAAGATTGTCATGCCAATCAGTTCGCCGGGAGGATAACCAAGTATCTCGTGGTGTCTTGGATTGCTATAGGTGATAACACCGGCGAGGTCGGTTTCCTGTACGCCGTTAGGAATAGCTGCGAGTAGAGAGCTGAGATGTTGAACATCTGGTGTCATGCTTTTGTCACCTTGTTGATCTCTACTTTTATGTCTGTATTGGTTTTGATTGGGGGGCGCGTTCCCGTGCAATAGTATAGCTGCATGATTCTCGCTTTTGTGGTCACTAATGGCAATAGTCATATTGTGGTTGAATGGCCTGCCTTATTTAGTTAATTGTAATGTTATGTTTTGATAATATCAATATTATCAGTGGGTTATGTTGAGTTAAAACGTATAAGGGCTTTGTTTCTAGTTGTAGAAGTGTGAACTGAGTCACGGTTGTTGTTTATTAGAAAACTATAATAAAGGTGTGGATATTTAAACAGTATTTGCTGAGCCACAGAGAGGTGTGATGATGAGTGGTCAAATATCAGAGCGAATAGTTACTGCAATAATGGCATTTATGGTTTTGATGCTTGTTGGCTGCGGCACCCCAGAGAATGGTGCTGCGGTAGATAGTGTTGCACCTGGTATTGATGCTGTTGTCACCGGGATACAGGATGAGTCGATAGCCGTAAATGATGAAGCTGGAAGCCAGGCTTTAATTGAATCGGATAGCACCGCATCGTCTTCGCCCATTGTTGTTGCTAATGACGTTGTTGTCAAAAGTGAAACTGGTTCGGTGATGATGTTATTAACTGACGCGCCAAATTCTGAGTTTTCGGAAATAAATCTTACGATTACTAAACTTGAACTGCTTGGTGGTGAGCAGGGTAGCGCCACCCTTTTTAGTGGCTGGCGTAAAATAGACTTGTTAAGTTTGCGAAGTTTTTCAAACCTGTTTTCTATGAGCAGTGATGTAGCACCGGGCATATATCACAAAATCCGTATGCGTCTTGATGATATCGAGTTGGTCCGCCGTGATGCGGCAGGTGAGATTATTGAAACAATACACCCCAAACTGGTTGCAAACGGAAAGCTGGATTTTAATCCACGTGGAGAATTTGTAGTTGCTCCAGGCAAGAGTCTGGTTATCCAGCTAGATATGGATGCAGAAAAATCACTGCATCTGGTCAAGACGGGCGGTGGTAATGGTAAGAAACCGGCTGGCAAGGGAAAAAATGAGTATATATTTCGTCCGGTAGTTTTTATCGATATCGTCGATATGGTTGATTATGGTGGCAAGCTGGTTAGGGTTGAAGGTGATGTTAATTCGATAGACCCACAAACTCAGTCCGTTAAGGTATGTAACCTCAAAAATTTCGATGGCGCAGAGTGTGTGTTGGTTAGTCTGAATGGTGCGACAACAGTTTATGATGAAAATGGCGAATTAATTACGCTTGATCAATTACAGAATCTTGAGCGGGGAATCGCGATTGGTTATATGAATATTGAAAATGGCCAGGGCTATATGAATGCGGTTGCACTAGAGTTGGGCCCAGTGCGTGCGTTCTTTCATGTTAAGGGTGATGTAACAAGACCACCTGTTGACGATAGTAATCTTTTCTATTTTAGTATTGATCCAGGCCAAAGCTTTATTGCTGGAACTGAGTTCAGAGTATTGCCTGCACAAGGGGCGAAGTTGTTTTCCAGTCAAGGTGAATTGTTGCCTTGGTCTGCGGTGACGACAGGGCGGATTGTTGAGATTGAAGGCGTGCTTGATAGGAGGGCGGTCGAGGGTTACACCTTTGAGGCGACTGTAGTCTATCTTGATATGAGTCAGGCGGCTGAGCAGTTGGCGGGTGAGGTCAGTAATCTTGATTTAACTGCAATGAGTTTTGATGTAACCACCGCTGAGCTTGGCGATCGTTGTGTTGTTGCTGCTGAGAATGTCTCGTTGTACATGGTGAGTGGTGGCCAGGATGGATTGAGTGGTAGTCGAATTAATTTTTCTGCTGTGCAGAATGGCGACAGCGTGGATCTGTATGGTGCCTTTGGTTCAGGCGGTTGTTTTATCGCAGATGATATTTTGGTTACGACAATGTGAGTTGGTTTCTTGGTTGGAGCTGTGAACATGCCTTTGACCGCAGATATCATTTGTCATAATGCCACATCGCGCGGCGTTTTTTATTTTTTGGGCTGGTAATCAGACTAGCCTGTTTTCCTATCTTGTTGGTCTTCAATAAAAATAACTGAGTGTGACTGCTTTCCATTTTGTGGAATGTGCGCAACACAAAACCCCTTGTCTGTGGCGCTTAGGTGTAGCCTCAGGCTGGCAGTGCTGGGTTGCTCCATGGCCCATTCCGGGCGAAAGGTAAGGCCACAGCTATTTCCCGCCAGTGCAGCACCACGTAGGTCCTGCATGGCATGATGGTCGGCATGATTGACCCAACTTAGAACCGCAGCACAGGTGCCTGAACGTAGTGCATGTTCAACTGCCCACAGTCCGTTGCTGGTGGCATGTGGGTGAATCATAAGTAGATGCGATAGATCAATGCCTACAGCGGCGAGTTGTCGCGAACTTGGTGCATTAGGTGGTGCAATCATCGCCAGCCAGCGCTTGGCCTGGCTGAGCCTGGCAAGGGCTGGCCAGAGTAAGGGCAGGGCAAAGTGGCTGTCCTCAGGACAAAATATTTCGGTGATTCCGCCAACAGGCCAGCCGCCATGAGGCAGCATGAAATCTAGCGCGGCATTGCCACTGCTGATGGACTGATTGTCAGGCTGGTTCATGCTGCCTTGGCTGAAATCGAAATTAAGGTTGGCGGGTTTCATAGCTCTGCTCCTTGACGAATGATTCCAACTGCAATGCCTTCAATAGCCAGTTCCTGCTCACGCAGGTCGACCCGAATGGGTTCAAAATCGGGGTTTTCAGCAATCAGGTTGACGATGTTGCCACGCTGCTTGAAGCGTTTGACGGTGACCTCATCATCAAGTCTGGCGACGACTATCTGGCCATTATTGGCTGTTTGGCAATGATGAACAGCCAGCAGGTCACCATCGAGAATGCCGATATCACGCATGCTCATGCCGCTAACGCGGAGCAGGTAATCAGGCATGGGATGAAATAGCTGTGGATCGATCTTGAGGTGATCTTCTATATGTTCCTGAGCCAGGATAGGTTCGCCTGCAGCAACACGGCCAACCAGAGGCAGACCTTCTTTTTCCAATAGGCGGATGCCGCGTGACGAGCCGGACATCAGTTCAATTACGCCCTTGCGTGCCAGGGCCTTCAGGTGGTCCTCAGCGGCGTTGGCAGAGCGAAAGCCAAGCGATTCGGCTATTTCGGCGCGGGTAGGGGGCATGCCTGTTTCGCTGATGAAATCCTTGATCAGCTGCAATATTTGTTGCTGTCTTGCGGTTAGCTTGGTCATTTCAAAATGCCTGAGTATCCATACAGTAGCTGTAAGTATACACAGTGTTTTTGCCGCTGCAACCCCGTCAGCGTTTGCGAGGCTGATTTAGTTCGGGCTTACTCGATGAAACCGCGGGTTGCAGGGTCGACTGCTGCAGGTGTGACTTGTTCGGGCTGCGTGGTATTGATTGTAGATTCGAGCTGGATGATTTCACTATCAGTGAGCTGTGCATCCACATCACCCACCAGCTCAGTTGTGGCTTCGTTTGCAGTGCTCTCAACCGTGGGCTCAACAAAGCGGGTCATTGGTGTAATCGCTTCAGGGGCGATGATCATGCTGCTTGATCCAAAATCTTTTACTGGTGTCTCAAACTGTTGCACCGATTTTTCTGTATCAGGTGATTGTGCTGTGTTGGCGTGTTTATTTATGCCGTTATTATTTGCAGTGTAATAATTAAAAGTAACCGCCACGGCTACGATAATGAGCCCAAAAAAGACATTGCGTAAAAAGTTGCTGGTTTTGGAGTGGGTTTTTTCCTGAGGCACACGTCTATCTATGGCAACTGCGTTTTGTTTGGCCGGTTTGTAGGCATAGGTGCTAATGTTTTGTTTGGCACCATCGGTAACGCTTGTCTTTTCGACTTTATGCAGATCTTCGTTGTCAGAAAAATCATTCTCATCAAATTGTTTAACAGCGTCGCCCCAGTGTTCGGCAAGGGAGCAGAATTGATTGCCGTGTTCATTGGTGTTTATGTCAGCTTCTGAAATAGGCATTTCTGTTTCGGCAGCAAGCTTATTCATTTGCTCGTCTGCCATCTGGCTGATAACCGTTGTCATACCACCATCGAGAATGAAGGCATCGAAGCCATTACGATTGAGTAGAAAGGCGGCGACTGTGCTGCGGCTGCCGTCGTCACAACAAATAATATATTTACGACGTTGACTGAGCTGTTTTAGTTTGAGGCGTAGCAGCGGCAGTGGGATGTTGCGGCTGTCGGGAATGTGGAGTTCGTTGAACTCGTCCTCAAGACGAATATCAATAAATTCTGCGCCAGTGGCAACCATTGCCTGTGCATCGTCTAACGAGACGGTCTCAAGCAGTGGTTGAGCCAATAATTCTGAAAAATCATTTTTCGACAGACGCATTAAGTTGCCTGATTCATTCATTGTAATGGTCGCGTTACGGTTTGAGTGCGTCAGAATCGATTCTTCACCAAAGGCATCGCCTTCGCCTAGTTCCGCTAGTTTTATTTCCTTTGAGCCAGTCGAGGGTTTGCGTGACACTGTGGCGCTGCCATTTTTGATGACATAGTAAAATTCATCATGGTCGTCTTGCGAGATGACCACATCACCCTTGTTGAAATGAACCTCGTTCATGCGTCCAAGCAAGGTGTTTATTTGTTGTTCTGAAAAACGTGACAAGCCGCGTGACTTCAGCAGCTGATTTAACCATTCGTGATCCTTGCTGCTTTCAATTTCGCTGACAACATAGGCGTTAGGGTTGGTCCAGTTGAGAAATAGATCGAGCATGTCAGCGTCAAAGCTAATCAGGGTGGATTGTTCAACAGCACTAGCGCTGGCTTGTTTGTCTGAATGGCGGCTAATAGGCTTGCGTGCCTCGTTTGTACCGCTTTCAATAATGCTGGTTTTGCCAGCGCTGTGCAGTTCAATTTTTCCTTTGACCAGATAGAAAAGTTGATCGCCGGTGTCATCATCGCTGAACAGTGGTGTGCCGGGTGACAGATTGATAGTAATGGCGGTGCGTAATAGTTCCTGTGCATCGTCATCGCTTAATTTTCCAAGCGGAGCAAATTGCCTTAGTTGTGTGCTGTTAATTAATTGTGTTGCTTGCTTCATTTGGATCTCCGGTATACATCTCTGAGCGGTCTGTCATTTAAAATGCTCTTTATTTACTAATGTTTTCGGTATTTTATAAGCTTTTGTTAGTTTTGCTTGTGATCAAGGTCTCACTTTGTGTGTGAGCCATGTGGCGAAATGAGTAAAAAAATAGATAGGTTCTAACTTGGCTATTTGTTGTGCTAGAGGCTATACAAATAAAAGGGCGCTGTCTGCGTCTAAATATAATCTATATGAATACCGCTTGGCAGTTGAATTGTACCCCAGAGGAAGAGGGTAGGGAGGTAATAAGATGTCTGAACTGGCTGTTGTGATTGGTGCCTGGTATCGAGAGCCAGGTGGGCAAGCGTTTGAGGTGGTCGCCGTGGATACTGATTCCGCGACCATAGAAATTCAATATTTTGAAGGTGAAGTAGCCGAATTGGAATTCGATGTCTGGGGCGAGATGCAGCTGGTGGCGATAGAGCCGCCGGAAGACTGGACCGGTGCCTATGAAGAGCTAGAAACCGATGATCTGGGTTACAGCGACAGCGCTATTCATCCCGAAAATTGGGCCGGGCCATTGGAAGTGCTTGATACAGAAGATTCACTCTAGCCGTGTTAACTGTTAAAGAAATGATTGAAGTTATTGATATTGAGGCCAAAAGTACGCTTCCGTGGACCGGCAGGCAGAAAATATCAGATCAGGTTCTGGCTGCGATGGCCAAGGTTCCTCGTCATGAATTTGTCCCAGCTGAGCTGCGCCATTCAGCCTATGATAATAGTCCTTTGCCGATTGGATATGGGCAGACAATCTCGCAGCCCTTCATTGTCGCCCTGATGACCGACCTGCTTGGTTTGCAGGGGGGCGAGGTGGTGCTTGAGGTAGGCACTGGTTCTGGTTATCAGGCTGCGGTGCTTTCGCTGCTGGCAAAAAAGATTTATGGCATGGAAAATGTGGCGCAGCTGGTTGTGGCGGCTAGAAAGCGATTGCATTGCCTGGGCTATGACAATATTGAGCTTGTTTGGGGTAATGGCTATCAGGGCCTGCCTGACAAGGCGCCATTTGATGCGATTTTGGTCGCTGCGGCGTCCCCCTACGTGCCGAAGGCGCTGCTGGACCAACTACGGCCGGGCGGAAAGATGGTCATCCCGATTACAGGGCGTGGTTATGCTCAGGAGCTAAAGCTGCTGCAAAAATCCCCCCAGGGCGACATAGAAACCAAGGTTGTGTTGCCCGTTGCCTTTGTTCCCCTTGTAGATCAAACCTTTTCAGATGCATCGATGCACGCATAAATAAACCGCACCGGTTTAAAATTCCTAAAGTAAATTAGGTTAATAGGAGATAGTATTGGCATGATTGAATCAATTGTGCTGAATGGAGCGAAAGATGGCGGTTAATGGCAAGAGCTGTTTTGACAAGCTCGAAATGCTCGGCTCGGGCACGTCATATACGACAGAAATTGCTGACATGCTCGAACGTGCGGACATGTTCAGAGATATGACGCGCACTGAAGTAGATGTCTTTGCCCACTATGTTCAGGCTTACAAGGCTCCAAAAGGTGCCGAAGTCTTGATGGAGGGTGACCGCGAGAGTTATTTGTTTGTCGTTGCTGAGGGCAAGCTGGATATCCTTAAGCAAACGGGTGAGGCATCGGGCGAAAAGAAAAAGATTGCAACGGTCAGGTCAGGTAAAACCATAGGTGAAATGTCGTTGTTAGATGGCCTGCCTCATTCGGCAACCGCAGTCGTGGTTGAGCCAACGGTTTTATTGCTGGTGACCAAAACCAATTTCGATCGTCTACTCAAGGAACAACCAGAGGTCGCGCTGAGGGTTGTTCATAAAATGGCGACTTTGATGAGTCTACGCCTGCGTCAAACCAGTGGTGTCTTGATTGATTATTTGAAAGATTAGTCTTAACCGCAGTCCGTCATGTCCAATCGAAAAGTACATTTTGTTTTACATATCTCCGCTGACAAATATATGGAAGTCTACACTGGCACCGTGCGAGACGTTGTCACCGTTGCCAGCGATGGTCGTAAAATCAGGTTTCCCGCCAATCTTCTCAGGCCTTTTGTTGGGCTGGATGGCATTCACGGCGAGTTCGTGATTGAATTCGATGACAACAACAAGTTCGTTGCAATCAATAAATTTTAACGCTGGATGAATCAATGACCGAAATGCAGGGCCTGCTTGAGGTAATGGCGCGGCTACGTGACCCAGAACACGGTTGCCCGTGGGACAAGCAGCAGACATTCAAATCTATCCTGCCTTATACCCTTGAAGAGGTGTACGAGGTTGCCGATGCCATTGATCAAAATGACATGAGCAGTCTGCGTGAAGAGCTGGGTGACCTGCTGTTTCAGATTGTTTTTTATGCGCAGATGGCAAAAGAGGCCGGTGAGTTTGAATTTTCCGACATTGCCACCGAGATCAGCGACAAACTGATTCAGCGTCATCCACATGTTTTTAGTGATGCCGAAATCGAATCGGCCGAGGCTCAGAATCAGGCCTGGGAAAAACACAAAGAACGTGAGCGCCAGACCAAGGCGGCAAAACAAAATCGCCAGCCCAGTGTGTTGGACAATGTGCCTTTAGCTATTCCCGCTTTGATGCGCTCCGTCAAATTACAGCGTCGAGCTGCGCGCTTGGGGTTTGACTGGCCCAATGTTGAACCCGTGCTGGAAAAAATTGAAGAAGAACTGGCCGAGGTGCGCGAAGTGCTAGCCGAGGGTGGTGATGCCGACAAGCTGCTGCACGAGGTCGGTGACCTGTTGTTTGCGTGTACCAACCTGGCCCGTCATGTCAAAGTCGATCCTGAAGTTGCAATGCGCGGCATCAACCACCGTTTTGAATCGCGTTTTCGCCGGGTCGAAGAATTAGCAGCACAACAGAACCAACAGCTCTCGGAAATGTCACTAGAAGAGATGGATAAACTTTGGGATCAAGCCAAGGCCGAGGAGGCCGCTGCACGTGAGTCTTAGAAAAAGAATAAATTTAAATCTATTCCTATTAATCCTGCTGCCACAATTGGTTTGGGCGCAAGGCAATAACGTCGAGATTGTTTATTCGGGCAACATCGATGGTGAATTGGAACCCTGTGGTTGCAGCATTGAAGGTGACCTGGGTGGCATCCTGCGCCAATCAAGCAGCATCAAAAAGTTGCGCCAGCAAAATAAAGATCTGATCGCGTTGTCAGCGGGTGGCCTGATTGTCAGCATGGTGCCGCAAGACAAACTCACCGCTGAATATATCCTCAAGGCCTATGCAACACTGGAATATGATGCAGTGGGGCTGCAATGGAGTGATCTGGCCTACGGTGATGCATTTGCGCTTGAGAATAAAATCAACTGGGTTAGCAGCAACCGCGGCGGAAAACAGTTTTCCAGTAATCGCAGCGTCAGACGCGGTGATCAAAAACTGATGTTTTTTTCCTGGCTTGACCCTGCTGAGTCACCACAGATGTCAATGCAGATTGAACATAATGGACAGGTCGAAAACGACCTTGCTGCCTTGAGTAAGACCTTAAAGCAGGCGCAGCAAGATGGTCTAACCGTGCTGTCCACCACCTTGACCTTAGAGCAGGCCAAGACACTGCCACTACAATATGTCGACATCCTTATTGTTCGCGCAGCCTACGAAGTATTTAGTCAGCCAGAGCAGATCAACAACACCTTGGTGTTGCAGCCTGGTTCACGCGGTATGCGGCTGGGGCGGTTGTCATTAAGCCTGGCGGATGATGGCCGCATTGCTAAGTTCGAGCATGAAGTGATCTCCATGCCCACCTCTGTCGAGGATGATCCTGCCTTATTGCCCTGGTACGAGGAATATAACAATAAGGTCAAACAGGCCTATTTTGAACGGGTTGAACTGCGCAAGTCACTTGAAACAGGTCAGAGCCCTTATGTGGGTGAACAAGCATGTAAGAGCTGCCATCAAGAGGAGCACGAAATCTGGTCTGACACTCTGCACAGCAATGCCTTTTCTAAACTGGAGCAGGTCAACAAGTCCTTTGATCCATCCTGTATCAAATGCCATACGGTTGGTTTTGAAAAGTCAGGAGGCTTTATCGATTTCGATGCCACGCCGCATTTGATGAACGTGCAGTGTGAATCCTGTCATGGTGTCGGGCGGGTGCATGTCGAGTCAGCTGGTTTCGAGGAAACCGTGAATAATGAATGGCAGCCAGAGCAGATCTGCGCTCAGTGCCATACCCAGAAACACAGCCCCTCGTTTGATTTCAAAAGCTACTGGCCCAGAATCAAACACAGCGTGGTGAAATAAACTTGTCGAAATTAATGCTTGACCTTACCCAGGCAAAGGCTGCACATTAAGACCATGATTCATTCAAAACAAAATGTGATGGCGCGAGTATGTGTGTGGCTACGACTGCATGCATCAGCGTCTGCGCGTTTTGGAGTAAAAATGAATTAGTTTTTTAAAACAGTTTTTCCAAAAAGGCCGCAGAGATTAAAAAATCTGCGGCCTTTTTTATTGCCGCAATAAAAAGTAAGGAGTAAATGAAAATGTCAGTGCCTGCCGCATTGATGGGGATCATCATGATCTGGTCAACCACGCCCCTGGCAATCAAGTGGAGCAGCGAAGAGGTTGGTTTTTTATTCGGCCTCAGCGCGCGCATGCTGTTGGGTGTGATGATCTGTGTGACGTTGTTGGCACTGTTACGCCAGCCCTTTAAATGGCATCGTGCGGCACGGCACACTTATCTTGCGTCGGGTCTGGGGCTGTATTTCGCCATGATGTGCGTCTACTGGGGTGCGCAATATATCAGTTCAGGTCTGGTGGCGGTGGTGTATGGTCTGCTGCCAATGCTGACGTTTTTTATCAGCGCCATGCTGTTAGGTGAATCACTGCGTCAGCCAGCCAAACTGTTGGGTGCCGTATTGGGTTTTGTCGGACTGTTAGTGGTGTTTAATCCACAGGATGGCGTCAGTGCAATGGCCGTGGCTGGTGCTGCTGCTGTGTTCGCCTCGGCCACGATTCACTCCATAAGCATGATCTGGGTTAAACGTATTGGTGCTGAGATCTCGGCATTGGCCGTCACCACTGGTGGCTTGATGGTGGCCGTGCCGCTTTACCTTTGCACCTGGTTGTTATTCGACGGTCAGTTGCCTGCAATGTTGTCAGACAAAACCATCGGCTCGATTGTCTATCTTGGTGTGATGGGTTCGGTAGTGGGATTTATTGCATTTTATTATGCACTTAGGTATGTCTCAGCCAGTGCCATTGCCTTGCTGACATTGATTACACCAGTGCTGGCGCTGGCCTTGGGTTACTGGTTTAACCACGAACCCCTGAGTGCAGAAATTATCAGCGGGGTGGTGTTTATTCTTTTTGGATTGGCGCTGCACAATTGGGGTGGAAAATTATTTCGTCCTGTTTGATAAATCACCTTGAAAAATGCAGCTGATGGTCAACAATGAACGAGGGAGCAGGTGAATAATCAGAACGCGTTTAGGAGACTGTCATGATCAAGAATGAAAAAAAAGGGGTAAGTAAAACGGCAGATAAAGATGTGCAGCTGAGCCGTGGCCAGGGGCTGTCACCATTCGGAGATATGGAGAATTTGTTTGACAGTTTTTTTGATCGTTCATGGCCGCGTAGCTTTATGCGGCCAATGAAGATTGACTGGGGTGGTATGCCTGAGCCATTTGAGGGGCGCACACCAAAAGTTGATGTGATCAATCGTGATAAAGAGGTGTTGGTCAAAGCCGAGTTGCCCGGCGTTAAAAAAGATGACATCAATGTTCAGGTCACTGACAACAGCGTCACCATTCGTGCCACCACCAAACATGAAAAGGTTGAAGAAAAGGGTGAGTACCATCGGCGTGAGCTGAGTAGTGGTGAGTTTGTGCGCACCCTGCCGCTGCCTGCTGAGGTGGATGGCACCAAGGCCAAGGCAAGTTTCAAGGATGGCCTGTTGGAGTTGACCATGCCCAAGTTGGTGGCGTCCAAGCGGCATAGTGTGAATATTGATTAATTGATTAGTGGTAACAATGCCTTCAAATAAAAAAACCCGGCCTAGCCGGGTTTTTTTATGGCGTAACTAGCAAAGGTTTTTTGTGATCCTTAACTAGCTATTTGCTATCCACTTGTGCACTTTGTTTTGGGCGGGGAGTTCCTTCTTGTTGAGTCATGGATCGACTAAGTTTTGTGGAGTGATGCGGGGTAGGTGTGGGCTCTATATTTAATGAGCTACAGACTTGAATGTAAGATTATATTTCTCTGTTGACTGTCGAAAATTTTTACACCTTTAGTGTGGGTATTGTTTCTTTTTATGTAATTCTTTGAATTTGTTATAAAAAATTATTTGGTGTGTATTATGCATCTGTTTTTAATGTATTTAAAATGTGCTTTTATCAGGGAGTTATCACCATGAATATTAGAACTAGAGTGAAACTTGCATTGGGGGTACCGGTAGCGGTATTGGCTATGGGGTTTTCGGGAATTGCAACGGCAGACCACTTCTATGAGTTCTCCGCCTACGGTGGGGCAGGCATGGAGTACGATGTCGCCTCTTACGGTAATACTATCTATTACGGCGGTGGAGCGTCTGTTTACTCCGTCGATGTCGCCATTGCTGATATGAGTAAGGTGGATGAGCCGCGTTATCTTGCTGATGGCACTACGCCAAATCCGAATTATCAGCCTCGTACCTTTAGCAATCAGCAGTCATACAATTTGCACAATTCACCTACTTTGAGGAGTCAAAGCGTGGGGGAGATGTGGGTTGATGCCAATTACATCTATACGGGTGGAACGAATCATAGCATCTATGCTTTTGACAAAACCACAGGGGCATATGCGGCGGGCGCTTCTCACATGTACGCAGGTGGTCTACCTGCAGGAAGCGGCTGGGGTAGTCCTCCAAGCCTACTTTCATATGGCGATGGCAAGT
Organism: uncultured Gammaproteobacteria bacterium; assembly: GCA_965602225.1. GTDB lineage: Bacteria > Pseudomonadota > Gammaproteobacteria > Tenderiales > Tenderiaceae > Tenderia. The sequence goes on from CBFCYE010000018.1 coordinate 18,741, forward strand.
GGTGGGCTGGGGATGAGCTTCAGAGGGTGTATAGTTCCACCGATGGTAGCAATTGGATTTACGAGTTCAATTCGATTCCTACTGCCGGTGGAAGTCATCTTGACGGCTTGGCGTTTGTGAACGGCAATGTCTGGCTCTCTGATATGACCTCTAACTTCCTTATGCGTTACGGTTTGGGCGACAACCCAGAAACGGGTGCAGTGGAGACCGGCTGGAACCAATGGAATATTTTTGATTACACGGAAGAGCTTGGCGGTACTGCCAAATTAGTGGAAGGTATGGGCTTTGGCGCTCTGGGCCATTTTTGGGCCGGTTCTGGTAGTGTAATTTACGAAGTTGGTGGCGGTGATATTGGTCAGTATACTGACGGCGATGTCCCTGAACCTGCCACCCTGTTGTTGCTGGGGGGGGGGTTGCTTGGTCTGGCCGGTTTCCGTAGAAAGGAGCTTCGCCAAGCGGCCTAGCAATCGGTTAGCTCCATAAGTAAGTAATCAAAAAACCGCCTCGGTTTAACTGGGGGCGGTTTTTTTTGTTTATATTGTATTGTTGTTTGTGGCTATTACACTACTTGCTCTGTTCGATACGTCGCCTCAGCTCATTACTAAAGGCCTTTGCTTGTTGTTCATTGGTTAGTTCAAGTGCGCGTTCAAACGCTGCTTTAGCCTTGGTTACCTGTCCAAGCTTCTGGTAGCTAAGTCCGGTATGGTAGTGATAATCAGGATTGTTTTTATGCAAGTCTGAGGCTAATTGAAACTGTATCAGAGCTTTTTGGTAGTCCTTGCTGTTTAAATAAATCCAGCCCAGTACATCTTGTGATTTTGCCATCTGAGGAAATTTTTGTGCCCCCTGCGTGGCATAGTGCAGTGCTGTTTTTTGGTTCTGGTTTTCATCACTGTATATCAGGGCTAGCTCCTGGAAAGGAACAGGTGATGCGGGATTGGTAATCATTAGTTTTTTATATGCCTCAACAGCTGGCTCATAGTTGCCTTTTTTAATCTGAGCAGTCGCCAAACAGCGATAGCCATGAGGTAAAACAGGATAGAGATTAATGATCGAGTTGGCTTGTGTTATGGCGCGGTCATACTCTTTGTTCTGCAGGTCTATTTGACAGAGGGAAAAACTGGCATTGATGACATGCTGCTCAGGTACGCCGCTTGTTTTTAAGACCTTTTGATATTGCTCATAGGCTTGCTCAGTTTTTCCCTGTTTGACGTAGAGTGAGGCCAGGCCCATGCGTAGCATGGTCTTTTCAGCGCTAGATTGTATGCCTTGTTTGTAGGCAAGCTCGGCATTGCTCGGATCATGGCGCGCCAGATAGACGGTGGCAAGATTCAGGAAAATAAGTGGTGAACCAGGGGCCATTTTTTTTATTAGTGCGGCCTCCTTCTTGAATTGCTCTTCTTCGCCTTTGCCTTTAAATGCAGCCCCTAAAAGGGCATGAGCCTCAATGTGGTTTTCTTCCAGAGAGAGGATCTGTCGGCTGATTATGACAACACTATCAAACTCGGCTTTCTTCAGGTATTGAGTCGCTACCCAAAGATGATGAGGTATATCCTTTTTTGTGGTGCTTGGAATGTCAGTAGGCCTGGGTAAAGGTTGAGTCATATAATCCTGCAATCCATCCATGATGGAGTCCATTTCATTTAGCTCGGATTGACCCTGATCTTCTATCATGATCGCCCGTACGGGGCCGGAATATATTGATAGAAAGGCCAGGAAAACCAATACAGGGGGAGTAATGCTCTTCATGTGAGGCTCCGTTAGCATGACATATTGTATTTTGTAGGCCGGTGATTAGCCCTTATACGTATTATGTTAATGGAAATTGCCTGATCCTGCTTGCTCTTGTAGGCACGAATTATAGGAGAGTAAAAAAGGGGGTTAATCTTGCGTTTTCGGCAGATCCAAATAAAAGGTAGAGCCTTCACCTAAAGTCGAAGTAAAGCCAATCCCTCCACCCATTTTTTCAACCAGTTCTTTTGAAATTGCCAGGCCTAGCCCGGTGCCGCCTGAATGGCGTTCATCAGTGCTGTCGATTTGAGAAAATTTCTCAAATATCATCGGCTGTAATTTTTCGTCTATGCCAATACCTTTATCTTTTACCGCGACGCGAATATTACCGTTCAGGTGGTTAACGTTAATTTCTACTGTGCTGTTGGCGGGTGAAAACTTGGCTGCATTTGATAGCAGGTTGTTCATTATTTGTATGAACCTGTCGCTGTCTACGTTGACCGTTGCTGATGCGCTGTCTTGTTTCAGTAGGTACTGAACTTTATATTTTTTGCCATAGGCGCTATTTACTTCAATTGATTCTTTAATCAGTTTCGATATTTGTTGTGGCTTTAGATTGAATTCCATTTTGCCACTTTCCAGTTTTTCAATATCAAGGATGTCATTAACTATGAAGGTCAGTCGTTCGCTGTTTCTGAGTGCAATATCTAATGTATCTTTTGCCTTTGAAGGTATTTCCCCCAGTACTCCGCTGGTGACCAGCTTTAAAGAGCCATAGATTGCTGTGAGTGGTGTTCTTAGTTCATGGCTTGCGGTGGATACAAACTCGCTCTTTAATCTATCTACTTTCTTGGCCCCTGCTGGCAGCCAGAATAAAAATCCAATAAACAGCAAAATATAACCAACAAGCAGTCCGACAAATTTTTCCAGGAATGCTTCAACTTCTGTGTCACCAACAACGATTAGCCAGTTTAAGCTTTCAAAGTTGTCGGTAATGTCGAGTGCGCTGCCAAACAAGATAAGAGACCAGCCGGCGATGATGAAGCCCCAGCCTTTTTGGGTGTTAAGGCCGCGGGCACGGCCAATCTTCCAGATGTAGATCAGTATCAGGCAGATTACGGCAGTTCTAATAAACTCGAGAACTATATCCCACATATTTATCCTTGCTATTAGCCTTTTATCAGCCGCTTTATTTATAGAATATACGCGATTGATTTGGCTGTTAGATTGTTTTGTTAACACAGCTTGTCGAAGCTGTTATCGACATTGGCGTGTCTAAATATTACGGTGTTTTTATTGGTGATTTATGTTGTGTTGAGATTGCTGCTGCGGGGCTGTTCATAGCCTGTTTGGATAACGTTAAACATGAGTGTTGTTTGATGCTGGATCGCGTTGTTAACGTTTTTTGACATACTCCTCAATCGCCCGTGTCAGACCATCGGTGATAAAGGTCAGGCACTGGTAATCAAGCTTTTCCGCTGTGTCACGGCTGGAGTTATAAAACGGATAACGATACTGGGCCGTGTCGGAGATCATAAAGGCGTGATAGCCGTTGAGCCAGAAGGGGCTGCTGTCGCTCCATTTCACCCAGGGCATAAAATTTTGCGCCACCATTGTTTCAGTGGGGAAGCGTGAATGCTTTTTAAAACATTTTGCGAACTTACGCATGGCGCTGCTTGAGCCAAGGTTGGAGGCCATGGCGAGGAAGTTGCCTTGCGTGGGGTGGAACATGCTCATCAGTGGTGGATAGAGTTGGCTGTGGTTGGCGTTGCTGTAGTAACCCAGGGACTCAAGGATGATGGCGGTGCGGATTTTGTCGCAGTTGTGGTTGGCCCGATGGGCATAGATCCAGCTGCCTGATTTTTCGGTGCCGTAAAAGGGTGGCTTTTCGTTGGCCAGGGCGACGAAGCGGATGCTGCAGCTGGGGCTGGCGTGGGTGAAGTGGCGGGCGATCTCAAGCATGCTGGCGATGCCGCTGGCGTTATCATTGGCGCCGGGGCAGCCTTTGGCGGTGTCGTAGTGGGCGCAGATCAGGATGATGTCGTTGGGTTTGTCTTTACCCGTCTTGGTGATCTCCAGGTTTTCACATTTGACGCCATTGGCGCTGAACGGCTGCCGTTCAACCTCGTAACCCATCATGGTCCATTGCTGGCTGATATAATTGGCTGCTCTATGCAGGGCCAGCTGCTTACGGATGTGGCGCTCACCGATTTCGTTGGTCAGGTAAGTTACGTGTCGTTTCAGGTTGTTGGTACAATCAGTCACTGACATTAGCCCCCGCGGCCCAATCAATTAGTTGTTTAAGTATATAGCCTTCCAGAGTCCGAGTTGTGAACCCTAACCCAAAATCTTTATTTGCCGCGATTGAACAGTGTTTGCTTGCCGATAGACACCGGCTGCGCCAGCGTTTGCGTGGGCTTAAGGGCAAGCCTTTAGATGCGCTTGTCGCGCAGATCGAGGCGTCAAAACAGAAGATGGAGCAGCGGCGCATCAATCTGCCGACGCCAACGTATCCGGAAGAGCTGCCGGTTAGTGAGCGTCGCGCTGAAATCCTTAAAGCGATTCAGGAAAATCAGGTGGTGATTGTTGCCGGTGAGACTGGCTCGGGCAAGACCACTCAGTTGCCCAAGATCTGTCTTGATGCCGGTCGTGGTGTGAGTGGCATGATCGGCCACACCCAGCCGCGCCGCATTGCCGCCCGTAGTGTGGCGGTGCGGATTGCCTCTGAGTTGCAGAGCGAGCTGGGCCACGCGGTGGGTTACAAGGTGCGCTTTTCTGATCACACCCGACCCGAGTCTTATATCAAGCTGATGACCGATGGCATCCTGCTGGCCGAGAGTCAGGCCGACCGATTTTTGAATCAGTACGATACCTTGATCATCGATGAGGCCCATGAACGCAGTCTCAATATCGATTTTCTATTGGGTTATCTGCGGACGCTATTGCCGAAACGGCCTGATCTGAAACTGATCATCACCTCGGCCACCATCGATACCGAGCGTTTTTCGCAACACTTTTCTGGCGCACCGATCATCGAAGTATCGGGGCGCACCTTTCCGGTGGATATGCGTTACCGGCCCTTGCTGGCTGAAGATCAAGACGATCAGGATAGAGATATTCAGCAGGCCATCTGCGATGCGACGGATGAACTGGCCCGGCTGGGGCAGGGCGATATTTTGATCTTTTTGCCCGGTGAACGCGAAATTCGCGAGACTGCTGAAACCCTGCGTAAACACCATCCGCCCCATACCGAAATTCTGCCCTTGTATGCGCGCCTGACAGCCACAGAGCAGAACCGTATCTTTCAATCGCATAGCGGTCGGCGGATTGTATTGTCCACCAATGTCGCCGAGACCTCGCTGACGGTGCCCGGGATCCGTTATGTCATTGATCCTGGTTTGGTGCGGCTGAGTCGTTACAGCCATCGCACCAAGGTACAGCGTCTGCCAATTGAAAGGATCTCGCAGGCCTCGGCCAATCAGCGCGCCGGTCGTTGCGGGCGTGTTGGCCCGGGTGTCTGTATTCGACTCTATTCGGAGGATGAATTTAAGGCCCGGCCTGAGTTTACCGATCCCGAGATTAAACGCAGCAACCTGGCGTCGGTCATCTTGCAGATGAAGTCATTGCGGCTGGGGGATATTGAAGACTTTCCCTTTGTTGAGGCACCGGAAAATAGGCTGATCACCGACGGTTATAAATTGCTGGAAGAGTTGGGCGCCGTCAATGCGCGTAAGCAGCTGACAGAGTCCGGCCGCCATCTAGCAAAGCTGCCGCTCGACCCGCGCGTGGCGCGCATGGTGTTGGCGGGCAAGGATGAAAACAGTCTGGCTGAGATGTTGATCATCGCCAGTGCCCTGAGTGTGCAAGAGCCGCGTGAACGTCCGCATGACAAACAGCAAAAGGCCGATGAGAAACATAAGGCCTTTGCTGATGAGAAATCTGATTTTATTGCCTATCTCAATCTATGGTCTGTCTATCACGAGCAGTCCAAACACCTGACCAATAATAAATTCCGCAAGTGGTGCCGCGACAATTTTATTTCCTATATGCGTTTGCGTGAATGGCATGACGTGCATAGCCAGCTCAAATCCGTGGTACGTGAACTGGGCTGGAGTCTGAATCAACAGGCCGCCGATTTTGATGCGGTGCATCGTGCGCTGCTGGCGGGACTGCTTGGTAACATTGCCAATAAAGATGAAAAACAGGAATTCACCGGCGCCCGTGGCATCAAACTGAATATCTTTCCTGGTTCAGTATTATTTAAAAAGGCACCGAAGTGGATTATGGCCGCCGAGCTGGTGGAGACGGCGCGGATGTATGCCCGCACCGTGGCCAAGATCGAACCGGAGTGGATAGAAAAGGTTGCCGGTGATCTGTGCAAACGCAGTTATTTCGATCCGCACTGGGAAAAGAAACCGGCGGCGGTAATGGCCTATGAACGGCTGACTCTATACGGTCTGGTGGTGAATCCCCGTCGTAAGATTCAATACGGACGCATCAATGCAATAGAGGCGCGTGAACTGTTTATCCGCGGTGCGTTGGTGGAGGGTGAATTTAATAGCCGCGCCGGTTTCTTTGATTACAACCGTAAAATGATTTCTGATATTGAAGCGCTGGAGGCCAAGTCACGTCGCCGTGATGTATTGGTGGATGATCAGGTGTTGTTTGATTTTTATGACAAACACATCCCTGAAAATATTTTTGATGGCCGCAGTTTTGAAACATGGCGCAAACAGGTCGAACAAAAACAGCCGAAGCTGTTGTATCTTCAAAAAGAAGATCTGATGTTGCATCAGGCCGGTGCTGTGACCGAGGCGCAGTTTCCTGACAGTCTTAAAATTCAGGGCATGACACTCAAACTTGCCTACCACTTTGAACCGGCCCATATAGAAGATGGTGTGACGCTGACCGTGCCTCTGCCTGCCTTGAACTTGTTGCGACCGCAGAGTTTCGAATGGCTGGTGCCGGGGCTGCTGCATGAAAAAATATGTCAACTGTTGAAATCCTTACCCAAATCTTTACGCCGCAATTTTGTGCCGGTGCCAAATTTTGCCGATGCCTGTTTGCAGGCCCTGGCGCCGACAGATGAATCTTTACTCGAAAGCCTGCAAAAACAATTGCTGCGCATGAGCGGCGTTAAGATTACCAGCATGGACTGGGATCTCAGCAAGCTGACGCCGCACATGTTGATGAACTTCAAGGTGGTGGATGAAAACGGCAAGATAGTTGCCATGGGCCGTGACTTGATGTTGCTGCAACAAAACCTAAAAGATAAAGCGCAAAAAAGTTTTTCTGCCGTGCCAGCCTGGGATGGCGAACGCCAAGATATGCAGCAGTGGGATGTTGCCGAACTTCCAAAACAGATAGATTTCAAGCGCAATGGTGTGCAGATGCGTGGTTACCCCGCCATGATTGATAACAAAGAAAGTGTTGCCATAACCCTATGCGATACACCGGAACAGGCCGAGTCTGAAACGCGTACGGCATTGCGACGTTTGATTATGTTTGCCGTGCCGGAAAAGATTAAGTATCTGAAAAAAAATATGCCCGGTTTGAAACAGATGTGTCTTTATTATGCCCCGACCGGCAAGTGTGAACAGCTACAGGCGGATCTGATTGAGGCGATTATTGATCAGGCTTTTTTGAGTGAGGCAGAGCTGCCGCGGACGCAGCAACAGTTCGAAGCCTGTGTTGAAAAAGGCAAACAGCTGATGCTTGATGTCGCCAATGATCTATGTGGCATGGTTGGCAAAACCCTGGCGGAACATCATCAGTTAAATAAAAAACTCAAAGGCAATGTATCTCCTGCCTGGCTGCATGCAGTGGGCGATATCAAGATGCAGTTGTCAGCGCTGATCTATCCCGGGTTTATTAATAAAACACCGCCGCAGTGGTTGCGTGAATATCCGCGTTATTTCAAGGCGATCAATCTGCGCCTGGAACGATTGAGTGGTGGGGTAGATAGGGATCGCGCCGCAGTGCTGGAAATCAAACCGCTGTGGCAGGCCTATGTTGAGCGCCAGCAAAAACATCAGCAACAGGGCATAGTTGATCCGCAGCTGGAAATATTTCGCTGGATGATTGAAGAACTGCGGGTATCGCTGTTTGCCCAGACCTTAGGGACAAAGATGCCTGTGTCAGCAAAACGCCTGACACAGCAATTGAAACTGATTATTTAGTGCAGACTGCCGGGCACGGCCAGGGTGAAGGGGGCAACGTCGGCCTTGAACTGGCTGCCATCATCGCTGGTCATGTCGTAATAACCCTGCATGGCACCAACCGGTGTTTCGAGGATGGTGCCGCTGCTGTATTCAAAGCTCTCGCCAGGTTTGAGGTAGGGCTGCTTGCCAATAACGCCTTCACCCTCTACTTCTTCCTCTTTGCCGTTGGCATCGGTGATATGCCAGTGCCTATGGGTTAGCTTGGCCGCTTCAGAACCATTGTTTTGAATAGTGATTTTGTAAGCGAAGACAAAGCGGTTGGCTTCGGGGGCGCTTTGGGCATCGATGTAACTGACCTCGGCGGTGACGTTGACCTGATTTTGAGTTTTGTTTTCCATGGTCGCCATTTTACCCTATTCAAGTAAAATTCAGTATCTGCCGATTAGCCTGTGAATTATGTGGTTGTAGCGCAGACATTAAAGGTAGGTGCTTTAGGCGAAGTGGCCTCTGCCCAATAAAATATAATGAATGGAGTCAAACATGAGTGTTGTCATTTTTCACAATCCGCGTTGTTCTAAATCGCGCCAGACCTTGCAGTTGTTGCAGGACAACGGCGTTGAGCCTGAAGTGGTCGAGTACCTGAATACGCCGCCATCGAAAACCCGCCTGAAACAGATCCTTAAGATGCTGGGGTTGGCGCCGCGTCAGCTGATGCGGCGCAACGAGGCTGAATATAAAGAACAGGGTCTGGCGGATGAGACGCTGACTGAGGAGCAGTTGATCGATGCCATGCTGGCAACGCCAAAACTGATTGAACGGCCGATTGTGATCAATGGCGATAAGGTGGCGATTGGACGGCCACCAGAAAGCGTACTTGAGATTTTATAAGTTAAGCCAAGTATATGAATGATTGCCTGACAGGTAAGCGGGTATTGCTGGTCGATGATATGTCGACGGTGCGCAAGGTGCTGACGCGGATGCTGGAGGCGTTTGGCATGGAGGTGTTGCAGGCCAGCGATGCCGAGACTGCGCTAATGATGATGGCCGAGCAGGATGTGGATGTGTTTCTGCTCGATATTCATCTGGCGGGCATGGATGGCATGGAGTTGTGTCGCCGTCTGCGTCGCTTTGAACGTTTTCAGCATACCCCCGTGTTGTTTATTACCTCTCTGGTTGAGGATGAGATTAGCCAGCAGGCCTTTGAATCTGGTGGTGATGATGTCATTAGCAAGCCGGTGTCAGAGGTGGTGCTGCGGGCGCGGTTGAATAATCATCTGCAACGCGGTGAATATGCCCGCGAGTTGGCGGTGATGCGCCAGAGTCTGAATCAGTATGTCGATAGTCGTACCCGGCAAATGGTTGAAAAACAGGTGCGCGAGGGCAAGGCGCTGACACCGGAGCGGCGTGAGGTCTGTGTCTTGTTTACTGATGTGCGTGGTTTTACCCAGTTGTCGCAAGAGATGGAGCCGGAGCGGTTGTTTAATATTCTTAGTCAGAATCTCAGTGCCCAGGTGCAGTGTGTCTATCGTTTTGGTGGATACATCGACAAGTTTAGTGGTGACGGGGTGATGGCGGTATTTGATGGCCCGGACAAATCCATCAACAGTTGTTTGTGTGCCCTGAAGATGGTGGAGGAGGCCTGTGTTCAGGCCACGGGTGATGCTGTCGCTCTGTATCAGCTGGGGATAGGCATCCATCAGGGCGAGGCCATGATCGGCAATATCGGTATTGAGAAACAGCTCGATTACACCGTGATTGGACCAACGGTGAATCTGGCGGCGCGACTCTGTGGTCATGCCAAGGCCCTGTCTGTGGTGGTGTCAGATGCCGTTCGAGAACAGTTACTGAAGGAGTCTCAGGTCTGTTTTTCTGATGCCATGTCTTTGCAGGTTAAGGGCGTTAAGGCGCCGGTGCTGGCCTATCATCTCTCTGCCGGTGAAAAACGCAGCTTGGTTTGTCCAATTGAAGAGCCGATTTAATCAGCTTTTTATAGCCGCCTGTTACAATCCTCCCCATGTCTGAAATTACCCCCCCTTATGCCGGGCTTGAGCCTGATGTTGTCCTGACCGCTGTTGAAAGTCAGGGCTATCTTTGCAATGGCCGTATGCTGGCCTTGAATAGTTATGAAAACCGCGTCTATCAGATTGGGGTTGAGGACGCGCCAAACCTGGTGGTGAAGTTTTATCGCCCCGAGCGTTGGGATGATCAGACTATTCTTGAAGAGCATGCCTTTAGTCATGAGCTGCTGGAAAATGAAATCCCCGTTGCTGCGCCATTGCGTAATGAAAACGGTGAGACGCTACATCGCCATCAGGGTTATCGTTTTGCCATTTTTGACAGTGTCGGTGGTCGCAACGTAGAGCTGGATAATGACGATCACCTGCGTTGGTTGGGTCGTTATATGGCGCGCATCCACATGGTTGGCCGGGCGGACAGGTTTCAACATCGGCCACGCATTGAGGTGGATCGCATGGCGGTGCAGTCATACCAATATGTGCTGGAGCATGGCTTTGTCCCCAAGGAGTTAGAACTGGCCTATCGCAGCATTGCCGAAGATGTGGTGGCACGTTTGCAGAATGCCTTTGAGTCGGCTTATGACCTGCGCTATCAACGTCTGCATGGTGACTGTCATGCCAGTAATATTATGTGGGGCGTTAATGGTCCGGTCTTCGTTGACCTGGATGATTGTTTGAGTGGCCCGGTGATTCAGGATCTGTGGATGCTGTTGTCGGGCGACAGCAATGAAATGGAACATCAGTTGTCGGTATTGATGGATGGCTATCAGCAGTTTGGCGATTTTGATCCGTCTGAACTGAGTCTGATTGAACCCTTGCGTGCGCTACGGATGATGCACTATTCCGCCTGGCTGGCGCGACGCTGGCACGACCCAGCTTTTGTCCAGGCATTTCCCTGGTTTGAGTCACCGCGTTATTGGGAAGAGCAGATTTTGGGTTTGCGCGAACAGCTGGCTGCGTTTGATGAGTCGGCGTTGGCGATGCGGTGATTGCCTTGTCTAAACAGCTTTAACTGTTACCAGCCGCCGCCCCAGCCGCCAGAGCCATCACTACCTCCATCGCTAGTGCCACCCCAGCCACCAGCACCATTGGAACCGCCGATATTGCAGTCATGGTCGGGGTTTTGGGCAGAATCACAGTAGTCTATCCATTTGACGTCATAGACATCAAAGCCATCTTCTTTATAGCTGTAACTCTTGAACTCACCAGTTCCACTACCGGTATTATGGCTATAAAGGCCCGCAGTAATGTTTGCGTTAGGAAAGTCAGTCATATCAAACTGTGCTGATGCGCCGGGAAGATTAGAGTCGATAATTGACTGTTGATTAGTGATGGTTCCGACGGTGGATGAGTCGCTGTAATCGGAGTTAGTCATATCCGCCACGAAATGTGATGTCATGTCAGTAGCGATGATGTCCTGATTGATTTTGGGTTTGTAGGTGTTGCTGGCCTTGAGAAATTCCTGCTCCAGACCATTGCCTCGGACGATTGAGCGGATATGGACGTTGCGTGGATTACCTGCGCCATTGCCTGTCTTGCTTACATTTGAGCTGAGCGGGTCGTCTATGTTGTCCAGGTAGCCGGTGGTGAGTGAGGTGTCATATTCGCCGGAGCTGCGGATGTACCACTCAATAGCGAAGTCATCGACCGGATCGCCAACAATGACATGAAAATAACCATCGCCGACTTCCTGCAGGAAATAGCCCGTGCCGCAGCCACGCCCCATGCTAAAGGAGCTGCCACCACCGCCCCAGCCGCCACCACCACCACTACTGTCACCGCCATAACCGGTGTTGCCACCACCAGTGCTGCTGGAACCACATTCGACATTTGAAAAACTGCTGCTGCCACCACGTGAGCCGCCCCAGCCACCGCCACCTCCGCTGGAACTGTTGGGTTTGAAGTTAAGGGCAAACTCAGCATTCAGCGGCATGGAGGCGAGCAATAACGCGGCGGCTGCTGAAGTGCCTAGAATGCGGATGGAAAAATGCTTGCTGCTCATTTTGCGCCTGCTCCCCAAGGGATAACCCTCTGATTCTTATTTGTTTTGCATTGAAAGACCGACCATTGATGGTTTTAAGTCGGTCAGATGTAAAACAAATTAATCTGTCTCAATCCTTAAGAAATCTTAATATGACCCGCTAATATACTCTTAGAATGAGTACAGGTCTAACGGTTTATTAACGCTGAGTTAACGGGGTTGTGTCAGAGGGGATGAATCTCATCAATTTGTTCTGGCTGCAGGTTTTTCTCGGCGTAGCGTAGGTAGACCTTTTGACGAACAAATATGTCGAACAGGTCGGGGTCGATATGGCCTTCTTCGGCCATCTTAGAGAGAATTTCCAGGGTCTGTGACAGGCGCATAGGGCTTTTATATGGTCGGTCAGAGGCGGTTAGCGCCTCAAAGATGTCGGCAATACCCATTAACCGAGCCTGCACTGACATCTCTTCGCGCCTTAAACCTCGCGGGTAGCCCTTGCCATCCATGCGCTCGTGATGATTGCCGGCAATCTCGGCTACATTGCTTAAATGCTTGGGGAAGGGTAGTGCTTCGAGCATGGTGATGGTCATACTGATGTGGTGATTGATGACCTGGCGTTCGGAATCCAATAGTGTGCCTTTGGCGATGGTGAGGTTGTCGATTTCTTCATCGTTTAAGAGTGGCTGGATTTCTCCGCGGTGGTTTTGCCAGGTTCTACGGCTAATCTCTTTGACGCGCTGGCGTGCCGCTTCGGGCATGAATTCGGTGCCCTTATTCGCCTGTGTCAGAAATTCGAATTCTTCATCAAGTTGTTGCTGTTGTTTATCCACGGCGCTGCTGTCGTAGTTCGCGCCTGTATGACTTAGCTGTTGTTTCAACTGTGCTATCTCAATGTCGCGGCGCAGGATTTCATAGCGTGACTCGATTAAATGAATACGATCAAAGATGGTTTCCAATTTGGTGGCCTTGTCGACCACATGTACCGGGGTGGTGATCTTGCCGCAGTCATGTAACAGGGCGGCGATCTTTAGTTCGTAGAGCTGCTTGTCATCAAGCCTGAAATCAGCCAGTGGTCCGTCGTTGTTTGCATTGATGGCATCGGCCAGCAGCATGGCAATCTCTGGCACGCGACGACAATGAAAACCGGTGTAGGGCGATTTATCATCAATGGCGCTGGCAATTACTTCGATGAACCTTTCCATCAGGTTTTTGAGTTCGGCAATCAGGCGTTGATTGGTGATGGCGACGGCCGCCTGTGAGGCCAGCGATTCGACCAACTGTTGGTCTTCGTCGGAAAACGGTTGTATTTCTTTTGTCTGTTTATTGATTGGGTTGAGCAGTTGTAATACGCCGATGACTTCATCTTCATGGTCGCGCATGGGAATGGTCAGAAATGATTGTGAGTGATAGCCGCTTTGTTGGTCGTAGCTCAGGGTGCCGCTAAAATCGAATTCACTATTTTTGCGGATGTCCGGGATGTTAATGGTGTCACCGGTGAGGGCGGCGTAGGCGGCGACTGTCTTTTGATTTGGCTGGCCGGTTGCGTCATAAAGAGGGATGGCAGGGAAGGCTATCTGACTGCTATTGTCATCTGTCTGTTTAATGCCCAGGCTTTGATTATTGATGATCTTGAAGTGAAGTTTTCCATCCTCCAATAAATAGAGAGTGCCGCCATCGGCGTTGGTCAGGTATTGAGAGCCACTAAGGATGGTTTCCAGTAAGTGGGTTTTATCCTGCTCGGCAGATAGGGCAATGCCGATGTGATTGAGTTGTTCAATGCGCGATAACATTTGGCCAGGGTTTGTTTGTAGTGGATCTGTTTGTTGTATCGGTCAACTGGGCATATCTATTACCTGTGTAGGTCTGTGGTTTGGACGTTCGTGTTGCTGCTGCTTAATCAAGCTGTTAACTTGCCGGGATTGTTTCTGAGTGTTTTTTTAGGGTGTGTGAATGAGTCAGACCAAGGTTGAAATCTATACGGGGCGCTTTTGTGGTTATTGTGTGCGGGCCAAGATGTTGCTGGATGAGAAGGGTGTGGATTATGTCGAGATCTCGATTGGCGGTGATCCAGAGTTGCGTCAGACCATGATTCAGCGTAGCGCTGGTGGCACAACGGTGCCGCAAATCTTTATCAATGATAAATCTGTCGGTGGTTGCATGGAATTGTTTGCCCTGGATCGTTGTGGTGATTTGGATGCCTTGTTGGCCGAGCCTGAATAGCAAAACGGAGTTGAGATGATGAAACTGGGAACGCCTTTATCGAATAACGCAACGCGAGTGATGTTGCTGGGCTGTGGTGAGCTGGGCAAAGAGGTGATTATCGCCCTGCAACGCTTGGGGGTGGAGGTGATTGGTGTTGATCGCTATGCCAATGCGCCGGGTCATCAGGTCGCCCATCGTGCCCATGTCATCGATATGACTGATGGCGTGGCGCTGCGTCAGCTGATCGAACAGGAACGGCCTCATCTGATCGTGCCCGAGATTGAGGCGATTGCTACGGATATGCTGGCAGAGATCGAAAAAGATGGCCTGGCCGAGGTGATCCCTACTGCGCGAGCCACCCAGTTGACCATGAACCGCGAGGGCATTCGTCGCCTGGTGGCGGAGGAGCTGGAGCTGCCGACATCAAAATACGCCTTTGCCGACAGTCTCAACCAGATGAAGATGGCCATTGATGGTGGGGTGGGTTATCCCTGTCTGATCAAACCGGTGATGTCTTCGTCCGGCAAGGGTCAGTCCATGGTCAAGGGGCCGGATGAGGTGGCCGAGGCCTGGGACACCGCCATGTCCGCCGGCCGGGTCAAAGGCGGGCGGGTGATAGTTGAGTCGTTTGTTGATTTTGAATTTGAGATTACCCTGCTGACGGTCAGGGCCTTGAACGAACAGGGCGAGATTGAAACCCATTTCTGTGAGCCGATTGGCCATCTGCAAAAACAGGGTGATTATGTCGAGAGCTGGCAGCCGCAGCAGATGACGCCACTGGCTTTACAGCGTTCGCAACAGATTGCCGAAAAGGTTACCAGCAACCTTGGTGGTCGCGGCCTGTTTGGAGTGGAGTTGTTTATCAAGGGTGATGAGGTCTGGTTTAGCGAGGTTAGTCCACGGCCGCATGACACCGGTATGGCTACCATGGCCAGCCAATCACAGAATGAATTTGAACTGCATGCCCGTGCGATTTTGGGCTTGCCGGTGGACACGAGTTTGCGCAGCCCCGGCGCCAGTGCTGTGATCTATGGTGAGATGGATAAGGCTGGCATTGCCTTCGAAGGGGTGGCGCAGGCCTTACAGGTGCCGAACAGTGATATTCGTCTGTTCGGCAAGCCCGAGGCCTTTGAGCGGCGTCGCATGGGGGTGGCTTTGGCTAGTGGTGGTTCGGCCAATGAGGCGCTGAGTAGGGCCAAACTGGCGGCCAGTCTGGTCAAACCAGTTAAAGAATAGGGTTAAAACAGCTCGATATCGTCTTCTGGTACGGCCTGGCTGGCTACGCCAGTCTTATTCTCATGAACCCTAAGTTCCTGTGCTGTGGTGTATTTTGCAGCAATCTTTTCTACCAGTGCCTGCCACTGTTGCGGTTCTGACGCGGCGGCCGGATTTTCGACCAGGATTTTTGCCTCGGTCAGGGCTTCGGTGACATGTTCGAGACGTTGATTGTGCTCATCATGGCGCTGAAAGGCGACAATCATGCATCTAAGCTCTTGATGTAAAGAATCTTTTAGGTCTTCAAGGGATTTTCTGTCAGAGCGGATGGTGAGTGAATCAGCCTTAGCTGCAATGGCCGAGTGACTGCCTATTAGCTTGGCCATGCTTGAATTGTTATCACGCACAGCAGCATTGATCTGATCAATCATCAATTGCAGCACATCACCGGCCTGTTGTTGTTCTGTTAAGGCTTGTTTTTTTTCGGTTTTCTTCGACATCGTCTGCGAATATCCTTATCTGCATTGATTGGTGATCGGCCGCTGATAGCCTCTTCTTTAGCTGTTAGTGATGGGGTTCTCGTATTAAAGGCTCAAAAAACGCTGTTCCCCGCCGATACTTACTTTAACGCCGCTGTTAATTCGTTTTTTCTGTATTGCGTCGATGTCAGCGGGAAGTGCTATATTTTCTACAGGCTAAATGAAAGATCGGGAGTTATATATGACAATGCAAGCCGCTGAACTCGTCAAAGGGATTGCCAAACTCGCTTCGTTGCCCGAGGTTTGTATTAGGGTCAATGAGATGGTCGATGACCCTCGCAGTTCGGCCGCTGATATTGGTAATGTGATTAGTCGTGATACCGCGCTTACGGCCCAGCTGTTACGCATGGCAAATAGTTCTTTTTATAATTTTCCCTCCAACGTTGACACCATTTCCCGGGCCGTGACGGTCGTTGGTGAGCGTGAGCTACGCTATCTGGTGTTGGCGCTGTCTGCGGTACGCACCTTTTCCAACATCCCGGTTGAATTGATCAATATGGCCAGCTTCTGGCGTCACAATGTTTATTGTGGTGTGGTGGCGCGGTTGGTGGCGAGTAAATGCCATGTGTTACATGGCGAACGCTTATTTGTGGCGGGGTTGCTGCATGATGTCGGCATGTTGGTGATGATGAATAGAGCGCCGGAGCTGGCAAAGCAGGCCCTGGCGGCGGCGGAGTCGGGTGAAAAACAACAGTATGAAGCTGAGATTGAATTGTTTGGTTTTGATCATGCCGAGGTGGGGGGTGTTTTGCTGCAACAGTGGAATCTCCCTGAAGCATTGTGTGAAACGGTTGGTTGTCATCATGATATCGGTAAGGCTGAAAACGCCAGATTGGATGCGGCTATTATTCATATTGCTAATGTCATCGCAAATCGCGCCGAACTAGAGGTTGGTCATGAAGGCCCTTTGCCTCAGGTTGATCCGCGGGCCTGGGAGGTGACTGGTTTGAGTGAGGATGTGATGGCTGAGATCGGTGATGAGGCGGTGCCGATGTTTGCTGAGTCGTGGGCGATGATTCAACCGATTGTGCGTCACGCTTAATTATAGAGTTTTTGTAGGCACGAAAAAGGGATAGGCCCTGAGGCCTATCCCTTTTTTTATTTTGCCGGCTTTGATTTACTTAGGCTTCGATATCCTCAAACAAAATAGATGAAAGATAGCGTTCACCTGAGTCTGGCAGGATGACGACGATAGTTTTGCCTGCGAATTCAGGTTCCTGAGCTAGACGTTTGGCTGCAACCATCGCGGCGCCGCTGGAGATGCCCACCAGGATGCCTTCTTCAGTGGCCAGACGACGGGCATATTCAATCGCATCTTCATTACTGACCTTTTCGACCCGGTCGATCATTTCAAGATCAAGGTTGTCAGGCAAAAAACCTGCGCCTATGCCCTGGATTTTGTGCGGTGAAGGTTTGAGCTCTTCTCCTGCCATGGTTTGCGAGATGATCGGGCTGGCCTCGGGTTCAACAGCGACAGAAATAATCTTTTTGCCCTGAGTCTTGAGGAAACGCGAAGTGCCGGTGATGGTGCCGCCAGTGCCTACTCCGGCAAC
Organism: uncultured Gammaproteobacteria bacterium; assembly: GCA_965602225.1. Classification (GTDB taxonomy): domain Bacteria; phylum Pseudomonadota; class Gammaproteobacteria; order Tenderiales; family Tenderiaceae; genus Tenderia. The sequence goes on from CBFCYE010000018.1 coordinate 36,138, forward strand.
AATTGCGTCGACCTTGCCATCGGTGGCATCCCAGATTTCTGGGCCGGTGGTCTTCTCGTGAATCGCTGGATTGGCTGGGTTGCTGAACTGTCGTGGCATGAAATATTTTTCTGGATTGGTTGCCGCCAATTCTTCGGCCTTGGCCATGGCGCCGGGCATGCCTTTGGCGCCCTCGGTTAGCACCAGGTTTGCCCCCAGCGCCTTCAGTACCTTGCGGCGCTCGATGCTCATGGTCTCAGGCATGGTCAGGGTGACCTTATAACCACGTGAAGCGGCTACAAAGGCTAAAGCGATACCGGTGTTGCCGCTGGTGGGCTCGATGATTTCCATACCCGGCTTCAGTGCACCGCGTTCCTCGGCATCCCAGATCATGGCGGCGCCGATACGGCATTTGACTGAATAGCCCGGGTTGCGGCCTTCGATTTTGCCCAGCACGGTGGCCTTGCTGTCACCGATGACTTTGTTGATTTGAATCAGTGGCGTATTGCCGATTGATTGTGAATTATCCTTGTAGAACCCCATTTCTATCTCCCTAAGCGTGTATGTGGCATGATGTGAACGAATTCAAAGACCGATCAGCTTAGCCCAGAGATAATGCAAAGGCTATAGCCATAGTTAAGGAGAACGAGATGAAAAGATTGATTGCCGCAGCAGCGTTGGCCATGAGTGCAGGTTTTGCTCAGGCAGATGACTTGGATTTGATAGCCAGCTTAAATCAGACCGAATTTGATGGGCTATCAAAAGACCTGGCTGCCTCCTTTAGTTACAAGGCCGGTGCGCCAGCCGAGGCGCTGGGAATTACCGGTTTTGATGTCGGTCTCGCGGTGACCTCAACCAAGTTGGAAAGCACGGCTGCCTGGACTAAGGCCATGAGCTCTGGCGACACCATCAGTACCCTGGTTGTGCCCAAACTGTATGTGCAAAAAGGCCTGCCATTTGATATTGATGTTGGTGCCTTTTATGTCAGTGTGCCGGGAACCAATGTCGATGCCTGGGGCGGTGAAATTAAATATGCTGTGATCAGCGGCAATGTCGCCCTGCCAGCAGTGGCTGTTCGTGGTGCTGTTAGCACGCTGACAGCAGCAGATCAGCTGGAACTGAAAACCCGCAGTCTGGATGTCAGTATTTCAAAGTCAATCTTGTTTGTGACACCTTACGCTGGGGTTGGTCGGGTCTGGGGTGAAAGCAAACCTTTGGCGGCAGGCGCATTAGCAGCTGCATATGATATTTCCGAAACCAAGTCATTTGTCGGTGTGTCGATTGCGCCAGCCTTTTTTAATCTGGCCTTTGAACGTGACTCGGTCGGTGGGATCGCCTCTTATAATCTCAAACTCGGTATAGCGTTTTAGTTTGTAATCCAAATATCTGCCGGTGGTTTATCGCCACCGGCAATCATCTAAACTGTCTACCGAAGTAAATCCTGCCGCCATGCATGGCACCACCGTTGGCCTCAATGCCAATAATACCGTTATCTTCCGTTTGCCAGCTTAGGCCGCCGCATTGGCCGGTGTTATCCCGGCTGTCCAGTTGTGTTTCAGTCGTCGTTGTTGCGGTGAGTTTTTGCTCACCATTGAGACGGATTGCGAGGGCGCAGCCGTAGGCCTTGAGTTGTGGGGTGAGCTGTATTGCCAGCCATAGTCGCGCCTCCGCCTGATTCCAGCGAATCTCGATTTTGTCGCCGGCTTTATCCTGGCTGCTGAGGTAATAGCTGTAGCTCAGGTCAACACCGGCCTGAAAACGTTGTCTTGCTGCAGTGCTGGCGCTTAGCCCCAGCCCGGCGTGGTAGCCTGCCGGACTATAGCCCAGTGCATTGAGGTCGTTGTGATGATCCAGTCCCAGTCGCCCCAGGTTCATGTCGATAGCAATATTTTCTGCCAGATATTCACGATAGCGAAAGCCAAAGCTGCTGGTTTCGAGTTGGCTGTTGCCCGCTAGCGGGATGCGTTGCTGTTTGATATCCAGCTCGAAATAAAAAGGGCTGTCAGCAATTGCGGGACTCGTAAGCAGCAGGCCGCAAGCAGAAAGCCCCAGGATTCGCAGCGCTGTTGATATTTGCTGGCTGATGGCGCCGCTCATTAACTAATCCAGCTAAACCAGAGCGGTGTGGTGATCAGGCAGATGGCCGTGGTGATGGTGACGGCCAGGGCATAAAGGCCGGTGTGCAGGCCATAACGATCACAGAGTACCAACCCCAACACCATGCTTGGCAGCGAGGCTTCAAGTATTACACCGGTTAGTGTTGTGCCTTCAAGGCCGATATTTGTTGCTACCAGTGCGGCCACTAAAGGCATGACACCAAGCTGCAGGGCGATGACTGGCAGTAGCAGGGGCAAGGTGTGGCGTTTCCAGGCTGACCATTGCAGGCTCATACCCAGCGAGATCAGCATTAGCGGAATAACGGCAATGCCGAGCATGCCCAGCCATTCATCCAGCCACTTCGGCATCGGCACGCCAGCGAGATTAAGGCCGATGGCGATAATGGCCGCCCACAGTGGCGGAACCTTGAGCAGGGTGGCAATTGGGTTGGCCTTTTCATTGTGATTGCCATAGGCCGCCGCCATTAGAATGCCGATGCTGAGCAAGATGGGGGTGCAGGCAAACAGGTCGTATTGAATCGCGATCGTGCGTGTTTCAGGGCCAAGCAGCTGTTCCAGTACAGGCAGTCCCATATAGGTGGCATTGGGAAAGGCGGATGCCAGGATCAGGGCGCCAGCGGTTGGTTTTGAGGCCGATTTAAAGGCATAGCGATAGATTAGCCAGGCTAAACCCATGCAGACCAGCACGCCGCTGGCAGCAGTGGCTGAGATGCGGATTGAATCCATGCCTAGTGGTGAGTTCCACAGCACATCCAGCACCAGCGCCGGTAATAGCAGCACATAGACCAGGCCGATTAGTGATTGGCGTGAGGTATCGGCATGAATGCCCATGGGCTTCCAGATGCGCCAGGCCACGCCACAGGCAATCAGGGCCGCCATTTGTGTAAATACATCAAACATAATTTCTATTTCTGTCGGTATTTAAATTGCTTGTTTAGGGTTGGTTTATGCGTCATCCCTGAGGGCGAGGGGATGACAAATGAACCGGCTGCACGGCGCAGCAAAAATATTGGCCAATTGTACTACAGCCATCCAAATCACTCTCTGGTGATAAAACGACTTGGTTCGATGTTTGAGAAAAACAGCCGACTGCCGATAAAAAATTAGGGGTTTCATTAAATACTAGGTGGATTTTAAGGTGCGTTTAGGGATTGTTTGCGCCTTGCTGATTGCAGGGAGCATTAGTCGTTCTGTTTTTGCCGCTGAGTCGCTTGAGGCCTTGGTCGAGAGTGGTCAGCATCAGGCCGCCTATGAATTGGCGCTGACGCAGGAGTTTGAGCAGGCGGGTGAGCCACGGTTCGATTTTCTATTTGGTCTGGCAGCCCTAGAGGCAGGTTATCCACAGCAGGCGGTCTTCGCACTGGAGCGGGTATTGGTTGCCCAGCCTCAAGATCATCGGGCTCGATTAGAATTGGCGCGGGCCCACTTTATTCTCGGCAGCTATGAACAAGCCAAGGAGTTGTTTGATGCGGTGCTGGCCTCCGATCCGCCAGTTCGGGTCAAGGCGAATGCCCAGCTGTTTCTGGATCAGATCGCCAAGCGCAGCAAGGGGCGTGATCACCAGATTTCTGCCAACGCCCAGCTCAAACTGGGTTATGACACCAATATCAACAGCGCTACCACGGTGGACAATATCACCTTGCCGATAGGCTTGGTGCTGACCCTGGGCGAGACCAGTCAGGAGTTGTCTGATGAATTTGCCGAGCTGGATGTTGGTGCGAGTTATCTGAAACTGCTGCGCAAGGATATGGGTTATTTTCTTTCGGCCTCGGTCAGCAAACATCTGAACAGTCATTACAGTCAGTTTGATAGCAATATCTCCAGTCTTGGCGGTGGTTATGTCTATCAGTCTGCCGAGCAGAGTTTTCGTGTGCCGTTGCAGTATCAATATTTAAAGGTCGATGGTGAACATTTTCGTTCCACTACCAGCTTAGGTTTTGAGTGGAGCATGACACCCGGCAAGGAAGCTCAGTTTGTTTTATTCAACCAGTGGGCTCAGCAGCGTCATATTGAGACTGAAAAGGTTCGTGACGTGAATCTGGACCTGTTCGGTTTTGCTGCTACGCGTGAAATAAGCTCGCTTGATCTCAGTTTGAATTTCAGTGCCTATTTTGCTGGTGAACTCTCTACTCAGCCGGGCGGTGATCACTTTAGTCGCGGTTATAACGGCATGAGTTTTACGACCAGCTGGAAACCATATCCGGATCATGAGTTTCAATTGGGTTTGAGTGCGCAGAAGGTTGAACATGATGTAATTCATCCGGCCTTTAGCGTAATTCGCGAAGATGACTACGGCCAGCTTTCACTGGATTGGAACTGGCGCATAGATCCGCGCTGGCGTCTCAGTATTGGCACTAGCTATATCAAAAATGATTCAAATATCACCATCTACACCTACGAGCGCTCGCAGCTGTTTACAGGCCTGCGTTGTAGCTTTTAGATGGCAGGGGTTTAGAGAATGCAGAGACAACAAGCCATTCGGATAACGGTACTACGTCACTGTTTTGCTGTGATTGCGGTCACAGATTTAACGGTCTGGTTCAGCTAAGTCTATGTATATGCCGATAACCTTATATAGATTCTCGAAACAAACCGGCGGGTTTGTCTCATCTGTTGCAGGAGACGTCCTATGAATGGTTATAAACAAATACAAAGTGCAATGCGCCTGGGCGTGTTGCTATTGCTATTGCCGGTGATGGCTATAGCCGCCGAGCCTGCCGGGTTTGTATTAATGGCCAAGGGCAAGGTCTTTGCTGTGCAGACGGATCAGCAGCTACGCCAGCTAAAACGTAAATCTCCTTTTTATTCTGGCGAGTCGCTTAAGACCGCCGACAATGCCAAGGCTCAGGTGCGATTTCGTGATGGTTCGCTGATATCCATGCGTGCCGATACCGAGATTCGAATCGATAAGTTTAGCTATCAGGAAGGCCGTGCTGGCGGTGATAAAAATATCTTCACCCTGCTCAGCGGTGGTTTTCGCACCATTACCGGCAAGATCGGTAAAAAAGATCCCAAAAACTATCGCATGAAAAGCGCGGTTGCCAGCATCGGCGTGCGTGGCACCACCTATGAGGTGGTGTTGAATGGCGGCCTGAATGTGGCCGCCTGGCAGGGTACCATCGTGGTTGAGAATAAGGGTGGCGGTATTACCCTTGGCGCCGAAGGCATGTTTAATTTTGCCCATGTGGCCTCATCGACCGAGGTCCCCTCTGGCAAGATGACCCCGTCGGCAGCGATTACCAATAATAAAGAAGCCCAGCCGGATGAGATGCAAGATGAGTCTGAAGAGACGGCCGATCAGGAATCGACGGATGATCAAGGCAGTGATGATTCTAGTGCCGACGACGGCACAGGCAGCGATGCTACAGGTGGTGATGGTCAAAGCGGTGCCGACGGTGATGGAAATAGTGGTGATGTTACCCTCGCGGCGCCGGGTGGCGATGGCGATGGGGGCTCTCTGACTAATACTGGGGATGGCACGAATACTGGGGGGGTTGACCTTGAAACGGCATCAACACCTGATGGCAGTGATGATCCTATCTCTAACTGTAAGATCGATCCTGCAACCCAGGCATGTACGGTTGAATCAATCTTTGCTGCAATTGCCGCAGCGGATTCTAGTTCAGACGTTGTCGTTGAATTTTCTGATGCCCGTATCGAGGGTGTGACGCTTAATCGCCTCGCCATGGCCGTTAGTGCAGACGCTGGTTTTCAAAACATGCTGGCCGGTGGCAAGGCGGGGCTTGATGCCAACGGTAAACTGTTTATTGCCGACAGTGGTCTGCATCCAGGTGAGGCCGGTTTTGGAACCACAGCGTTTACTCAAGTGCTGACACAGGGGGCGGCTCCTTTGTTAGGCGCTGCGCCAACGAGTTACAACATTGATACCAATTATAGGGTTGATCTCGGTGTGTGGAACGCAACGACATTGACACCGGCACAGCTAAGAACCGATGACACCGATGCCAGCATCTTCACTGCGATTGAACAGCCAGTCTATTGGGCTACCGCAACAGCAACGCCAGCAGCAGGCCTGAGTGGTCGCCGCGGTGTCGCCAACTATCGCAACGTGCGCGGTTTTATTGGTGACAGTAACAGTGGTGCAATCACTGATATTTTTATGAACCTGAGTGTTGATTTTGATACGGCTACTACCGCTGGCACGGTAAAAATTTATACCCCTGCTGAGCTTTGGAATCTAAGTCTAGATAGCGCAATAATTATGGGTCCAACACTGGATTTCACCATCAATAATGGTGATGTAAATGGTAGCGATATCCAAGGTGAGTTTAGCAGCCTGTTTACGGGTGATAACGCCCAGGCAATTATTAGCGCCTTTGATCTTGAAGCCATTGCCGATCCTAATCTTCATGTCGAAGGACTGGTGCTGGTGGATGATGCCACTGTCGGTGACCTGCGCCTCGAAGGTGTAACACTGAATCAGGCGGCTATGTATCAGTTGGTTGATCTTGGCGTGACTGGTTTCGATCGTTATGTCGGTCAGGCTGGTGTTGATGGCAGCGATAAGCTTCATTTGGTTGACAATGTTTCTGGTGATGTTTTGACCCAGGGTACTGCACCTATTCTTAGCCCTTATCCCTATACCAACGCAACCTACCCGGTTGGCTGGGGCATCTGGGATGGCGCGGCAGGACAAGCAGGGGTATTGGCAACGGATGCAAATGATCCCACCATAACAATGGCCGTGACTCAACCGATTCATTGGCTAACAGTTACACCAACAGCTGCGCCTGCAACGGGCAGCGCAACCTATCGCAATGTGATCAAGGCTGATGGTTTTGGTACCGGTGGTACGGCCATCACTAACCTGTTTATGAACCTGGATATCAACTTTGATACCACCGCGGTTTTAGGTGACGCGCATGTCTACACGGCTGCCAATGAGTTCTGGGATGCCAGTCTAACGGGTAATGTCTCTGGTTCAGGTTTGGCTATTAACAGCGTGACGGGTTCATACAGTGATGTTGCCAACAGTATTACCGGAACTATTGATGGTGCTGTGGATGCCATGTTTACCGGTACCAATGCCGAGGCGTTGGCCGGGATGTTGTCATTCGAAGTGGTGGGCACGCCTAGTCTCTATGTTGATGGCATGTTTCTGCTGGATAACACGGCGGTGGCTGATGTGCGTTTGAGTGGTGTAACGCTGGATCGCCTTGGTTTTTTGTTTGCCTCAGGAGTCGGGGTTGATATCAATCAGTCATATCTTGGTCATGCAAGCGATGGCAGTAGTGGTAATCCAATAATTACTGACAACTGGCTTGATCCGGGTGAGGCGGGGTATGACACAACCGAGCCGCTGTATGTCTTTAGTCAATTAGGTCCTGATCAGGCAATCAGCGCAACCACGACGTCAGCACAGACTTTTGCCATTGATGGTTCGCATTCAGTGAGCTGGGGGATGTGGCAAGGCACAGTAGCGCCTGTCTATTCTTATGAGAGTAGTTTTGATCCAAAAGACTTTTCTGTAATTGATAAAGATGTCTATTGGTCAACCGTGGATCTGCCTAGTGGTGGATTGCCGGGTACTGGTATTGCCCATTACAGCAATGTGTTGGGATTTCTTGGCGAGGGTCAGGGCGCAGCAAATGCGGTAACGAATATGTATATGGATCTGGGAGTGAATTTTAATACCGCTCAGGTCGACGGAAAAATTCATATATACAATACTGATACCTGGTACCTGGATGTTTCTGGCTCTATTTCGTCTACAGGTCCGTTGCTTTATATGAATGTTGATAGTGGTAAGTTTAATAATGTCGCGGGTGTAAACGGTTATGTTGATGCTGCCTTTACCGGTACGAATGGCAATGCACTGCTTGGTATGTTTGATGTCGAGCAAACCAGTAATACCAATAACTTTGTCGAAGGTATGTTTCTGGTTGATGATACGCCAGTGCAAGATGTGCGAATTACCGATGCTCAAGTGGCAGACATAGGTACACGGTTTGGGTTTATCGCTAAATCAAATGCATTGACCGGTACAGACATTATTGTCGGCGGCGCAAGTTCTGGTACTGATCCACTGTTTGCCTTTAATGGTTTGTTGCCGGGTGATGCCAATTACACAACGACTCCATTCTTTGAGGTGGTGAGTAGAAACGGCATCACTGAACATACGCCACCCACAACCCATGGCACCTATACAGATGTGACCTGGGGGATTTGGAGTGCCGGTAATTTATGGGGGCTATCGGATTTCGATCCTCAGGATCAGGTAACTTTAAGTGATCCATTGGTGTGGATGACTGTTGATCCTACTGTTGCACCTACAACAGGCAGTATGACCTATCGCAATGTGGTCGCCTTTGATGGTGTCGGCACTGGTGGCACAGCGATCAATGATTTGTTTATGAGCCTGGATATCAATTTTGATACAGCTGCGGTTTTGGGTGACGCACATATTTACACGGCTGCCAGTGAATTCTGGGATGCAAGTCTAACGGGTAGTGTTTCTGGTTCCGGCTTGGCGATTACCAGTGTGACTGGTTTATATAACAACAGCTCTGCCATTGATGGAACTGTGGATGCCATGTTTACCGGTGCCAGTGCTGAAGCTCTGGCCGGCATGTTGTCGTTTGAGGTAACAGGCACGCCTAGTCTCTATGTCGATAGTATGTTCCTGCTGGATAACACGGCAGTGGGTGATCTGCGTTTGACTGCTGCTGAATGGGCAAGCCTCGATAGGGTGGGTATTGCGATAAAAGACATTCCTAGTTCTGTTGGCACGCATCACTTTATTGGTTCATCTAGCGGTGGCAGCGGTGGCAGTCCTATTTTTACCGATAACGGTTCGTTGTTGGGTGATACAAACTATCTAATCGATTCGCCTTTGGATGTGGTGAAGCAAGGCTTAGCAACAACGACTGGTTTGTATACAAATGGTCAAGTTAGTTGGGGTATATGGAGCGCAGCCGCTGGCTCTGAAGCAGAAGTGCTGCAAGATGATTTTGATCCAGCATCTTCATATTTGGTTGATACCGATGTGTTGTGGATGACGCTTGTGCCAACACTAAATAGCACCATTACAGGTACGAGTGGCCAAGCGCAATATAAGGCGTCTGGTTTAAATAAAATTGGTTTCGACAATGATGGTGATGCCCTGTGGACGGCGCAGTTTGGTGTGCATGTTGATTTTGATACGGCGCAATTTAAGGGTACAGGTTTTGTAGAAGATGCCGGCACCTATGATGACTGGCGCATCGATTTTGATGGTTCAGTAATCGGTGCTCGGCTTGATGTGGTGAATCTGTCTGGGGTTTATAACGGTGTCTATGGGACTGGTGAGGCCATAGCCGGCGACTTGGATATGTATTTTGTTGGTGCGGCTGCAGATGGTTTGGCTGGTGCCTTTGAGTTGGAATGGGTCTCTGATCCAACTAAATATGTCATCGGTGCCTTTGAAGGGTTTAAGGACCTGCGCCTGACTAATGCCGAACAAGTGGGTATGGATCGCATAGGGATCAGCGCAGTCCAGGATACGGTGGCAGGTATTCAGCTTTATAACGGGATTGCCTCCGATGGGGCTGGTGGTAGCCCCATCCTGTCGCAGAATGCCTTCCTGCTCAGTGATAGCCGTTTTTATAGCACGGCACCAAATTCAATCATTCGCCAGGATGCGGCTACAAATGCAGCGTGGCATATAACGTCTACGCTAACTGCCTATCCTGTGTCATGGGGGGCGTGGGACGCAGGTGCGCTTATGGAAACGGATTATCTGAATCCCGCGACAACATCAACTGTTGCTTCGGCATTGTTGTGGATGACGGTGCAGCCAACGGATGATGTGGTGTTGGCCGGCATGACAGGTGGTGCCCGCTACACCAATACCCTTAGTAATTTTGTCAGTGGTGTTGGTGGTGCCGCGACAGTGGATACAAACGTAGAGGTGGATTTTGATACGGCAACATTTAACGGTCATACCATTATTAATGAAACGGGTGTGACGGGCACCTGGAATCTGCTCTATAACGGTTTTCTGCAGGGGCCAGAGCTGGATGTGTCTACAATAAATGGTATCTATGACGGTACTCGTGGAGCCGGTCTGGCCATAGATGGTGATATTTCCTTGTTCTTTACCGGTGCAAATGCCGAGGCCATTGCCGGTGCTGTGAGTCTTGAGTTTGTCAGCGACCCGGCTATTTATGTGCAGGGCCACTTCGTTACGGAAAAAGATTTTCGCCTGACAGCCACTGAAGCTGGGCATTTTGATAGGTTGGCAGTTTCAACGTGGGCAAGCCATCCACTTGCCGTCAGCACCGATGGTATAGGTGGTAGTCCTGTCATGGTGACTAGTCCTGGCATGTTGGATATCAATAAACCAGAAACCTGGGTTTCAATGGATACCTTGGTGCTAAAAACTGCTTCAGTCGCCACTTCTACCGCAGATGAAAGTTATCAGGTTGGGGCTGTCGATCCCAACTTTCAGGTGAACTGGGGGCAATGGAACAGTGCCACTGAACTTGGTGATCCAAGCAATGCCGGAAGCAATAGTCCAATTGCAACTCCTGTTTTCTGGATGACGCTTGCTCCTACGCCTGCAACCGTTGTGACTGCAAAAACAGGGGTCGTAAATTACAGTAATCCCATTATGGTGGCGGGTAGAGATAATGTTGGGGCAATAAATTCTGGCACTTTCTCGTTTACTGCGGCGGTCGATTTTGATTCGTATACGTTGACTGCTGGGGCGATGGCATTTGATGCGGGTGGTGGCACCTGGGATGCGACATTTGCCGGAACCCTGAACGGTGCAGGGATCAGCTTTTCAGCGGTGAACCCGAGGTTAAATGCAGCGACAGGTGCTGGTGGGGTTATGTCGGGTGTGCTAACCGGGCCGGATGCAGATGGTATGGCCGGTAGTTTTAACTTTAATGGTCCATCAACAGAGTTTGTAGAGGGTGTGTTCCTGGTGAACTGTCTTGGTGGTGGCGCTGGTTGTATTTAAACTAGATATATTTACAGGCTCTTATTTCTCCCGTCGCTCATAGACGCCATCCCAGTCTGCGCCAAGATCACGTTGGCGAAGTTCACTAATGCGCTCAAGATACAAGCTATAAACCCGTTTGTCAGGATGTTGCTGGTTAAGCTGGCCAAAGATTTGATTCGCCTGTTGCCATTCCTGTTTCAGGTAAGCAGTTAAACCTTGTTCATGTTGTTGCAGTTCTTCAAACAGTTCTGCTGTGGCGTCTTCTTTTTTACATAACGGTTCATAAACTTTCACCGCTTCGGTCTTGCCTTTTACCTTCACCAGATCTAAACGTCTAAACACAAAGCCATCCTGGCCAGCCATGGTGGTTTCACTAACGACTAAGCCGGCACCATAAAACTTGGTCAGGCCTTCAATGCGCGAACCTAGATTGACGTTGTCACCGAGCACAGTGTAGGCGCGGCGATAACTGGAACCCATGTCACCGACGTTCATCAGGCCGGTGTTCAAACCAATTCCAATATCGACTTCGGGATAACCCTCGGCCATGAGGATGGGTTTCAGTTCGGCGGTTTTTTTCAGCATTTGCATCGCCGCTTCAATGGCCTGTTTGGCATGGTCTGGATTTTTGAGTGGTGCGCCCCAGAAGGCCATGATCATATCGCCGACGTATTTATCAATAGTGCCGTGGTGGTCGAAGATGATCTCGGTCATGTGGGTGAAGTAACGATTCAGCAGGGCACGCAGTTCCGAGGGTGAGAGTTTTTCTGATAGTGCGGTAAAGCCGCGAATGTCGGCAAACAGTACGGTCATCTCACGACTCTCACCTTCAAAGCCGAAGTCTTCGGATGTTTGCGACATGGCGTCGACCAGTTCGGGTGGTACGTACTGACCAAATATGCTTTTCAGCTGTGAGCGTTTACGGTTTTCGCTGAGGAAGCCATAGGTGATGTTAAGCGCCGCCAGGGTCAGGATCAGGATTAGCGGCCAGGCCAGGGCTAGTGCCAGGCCTTTTTCCTGCCACAGCCAGACATTGCCATAGACCAGCCCGCTGGCCATGAGCCCGCTGGTGATGAGTAGTGTTAGTGGCGCAAGGTGTGGGAATAGCAGGGCCAGTATCAGGCCGATGCTCAGGGTGGCAATCAGGTTGGCGCCGTCGGCCCATGAGGGTTGATAGGGGAAGTCGTTATCGAGAATGCTGCGGATGATGGTGGCGTGGACTTCAACCCCGGGGTAGATGTTGTCTACCGGGGTGGCCACCAGATCGGCGATGCCGACGGCGCTGGTGCCAATTAGGACAATGGCGCCTTCGAGCATGGTGTCATCAACTGTGCCGTTGAGTACGTCACTGGCAGACAGGTAGGGGAAAGTACCGGCAGGGCCTTTGTAGGGCACCAGGGCAAAGCCGTGGCCATCGGTGGGGATGCTAGTGCCGCCGAGGATAATTTTGTCTACGGCGTCGATATTGCCAATGGGGGTGGTTTTGATTTCGGCCTCTTCCAGAAACAGGTAAAGCTTGGCGACATTGAGTGATAAGGAACCGTAGATGTTGCCGCCGTGGCGGATCAGCAGCGGTGTGCGGCGAATAATGCCGTCCGGGTCGGGCCAGGTGGTGACGAAGCCGCTGGAGATGGCGCTGTCTTGCAGTAACGGTAGGCTAGCGGTGTAGTTGGACATGGCCTTGATGCCGGAGCGTGTGGCTTGTTCTGGTGCCAGTGTTTGTAATGGTTTGGGCAATTGCCCGACCGGCTGGGTTGTTTCCTGGTGAAATAGATAGCCGAGGGTGACGTCGTTATCGGTCAGGCTGTCGGCCAGGCGCTGGTCATTGTCGAACTCAGTGGCTATCTCGCTGAGGTTGTTGATCAGCTGAGTTGCCTCTGGGGTGGTGTCTTCCAGTTGCTGGACGATGGCCAGGGCTTTGTTGCGTTCTGGTTCGGTAAAGAAAATATCGTAGCCCACCACCACTGCACCATATTCGAACAGACGGTCGGTGAGATCGGCGATGCGATTGCGTGGCCAGGGCCAGCGGCCTTCTTCAGCAAGGCTTTTTTCATCGATATCAATGATGACGATGCGCGAGTCGAGCAGTTGTTCCGTGGGCAGGCCGGCGTTGAGTCGCAGGTCATAGGCCATTGATTCGGCGCGTTGTTGCAGAGCGTTTAATAGTACGATATCTGAAAACTGCGCCCAGCCGAAAATCAGAGAGGTTGCGATGCCTAGTAGTGTTGGCAGAAGCTTGCGGATGATGCGGATTTTCGACATGTTTCTCTTTCCCTGGCAAAGGCGTGCCTGGAATAACTATCGGCCGCTTGGCGAAATATCTAATTGATTGAATTAATTCGGCATATTGGTTTGTTCCTTGATGCGTATGTGCTTATACTGCCTCTAAATTTGTTTATCTGTTGGAGGCGTCGTGGAACGTCGTTGGAGCAGGCGTAAACAGGTGGGTCAGGATGTTTTGTTGCACTGTGATGGGCAAAACGCCATAAGTTGTAAAATTCGAGATGTTAGTTTTGAGGGGGCCAGGATAGAGACTGACTCGCTTGTAGTTTCGCCAGCGATGGAGGTTCAGCTGCACTTCAGTGGTTCAGGCGATCAAAGTATGGTGCGCATCGGTGCCAAGGTGGTACGTGTGTTCGATGACGGCATAGGTGTTAATTTTTCTGAATATCATGAAGGTTCCTGTCGTTACCTCTTAAAGTTGCTGGAATAATCCCCTTCTCTCTGTGTGTTTCTGAATGTCGCTCGCACCATTCTTGGGCGAACATCTATTTATAGGCACCAATAAGGTGCGTCCTGGCCCGCTCAGGATTGCCCTTTTCCCTCTAATTGTTTGATTTCACTGTTGCGCACAAGGTTGGTGCGTTTTTTGCTGTAAAGGCTCCATAACTGAATTTGAATCGTTTGGAGTTGTTATGGAAGCCCTACAGTCTGGTAGTGATGTTCTCTTCTTATTAATGGGTGCGGTGATGGTGCTGGCCATGCACGCCGGCTTTGCCTTTCTTGAGGTGGGCACGGTGCGGCATAAAAATCAGGTTAATGCCCTGGTAAAGATCATTGCTGATTTAGCGGTTTCCACCATCGCCTATTTCTTTATTGGTTACAGCGTTGCTTACGGCGTCTCGTTTTTTGAGGCGGCGCCAGTGCTGGCCGAGAAGAATGGCTTTGAGCTGATTAAGTTCTTCTTTTTAATGACCTTTGCCGCTGCGATTCCAGCGATTGTCTCAGGTGGAATTGCCGAGCGGGCGCGTTTCAATCCACAGCTGGCGGCCACGTTTGCCCTGGTTGGTCTTGTTTATCCTTTCTATGAGGGTTTGATCTGGAACGGCAATTACGGTTTTCAGGCCTGGCTTGAAAGCAGTTTCGGTTATGGCTTTCATGATTTTGCTGGTTCTGTTGTGGTGCATGCGGTGGGTGGCTGGATCGCGCTGGCAGCGGTGTTGTTGCTGGGGGCGCGTTATGGTCGTTATCGCAAGGACGGCATGATGTCGGCCCATCCGCCTTCAAGTATCCCTTTTCTGTCTTTGGGAGCCTGGATTCTGACGGTTGGTTGGTTTGGTTTTAATGTCATGTCGGCCCAGTCTGTTGAGGGTGTCAGTGGCCTGGTGGCGGTCAATTCGCTGATGGCCATGGTCGGTGGTGTGCTTGCCGCCTTGTTTATGGGGCGTTATGACCCGGGTTTTGTTCACAATGGCCCCTTGGCTGGTTTGGTGGCAATTTGTGCCGGCTCTGATGTGGTGCACCCCATGGGGGCTTTGTTTGTAGGGCTAGTCGCCGGTGCGCTGTTTGTCTGGACCTTTACCCTGACCCAAAATCGCTGGAAGATCGATGACGTGCTGGGTGTCTGGCCCTTGCATGGCCTGTGCGGTGTTTGGGGTGGAATCGCTGCCGGTATCTTTGGCCTTGAAGCCTTGGGTGGTATGGGTGGTGTGAGTTTTATGTCGCAGCTAATCGGCACTTTGGTGGGTATCGTGGTCGCTTTTGGGGGCGGTTTTATCGTCTACGGGGTGATCAAGAAGCTGGTTGGTATTCGCTTGACTGAGGAAGAGGAGTACAACGGGGCTGATTTGAGTATCCACAAGATCGCCGCCAACCCGAAATAGAGTGGGCTGAATTTGCTGCAAAACCCGTCAAATGGCGGGTTTTCTGGTTGCAGGGTTGGAAAAATGTTAGAATCTGCGGCCATTTGTTAACGTGCTTTGAATGATGAGCCAGAAACTTTTTATTAAAACCTTCGGCTGCCAGATGAATGAATATGATTCATCGAAGATGGCGGATCTGTTGAACGAGTCACAGGGGCTGGTGTTGACCTCCAATCCTGAAGAAGCAGATGTATTGCTGCTCAATACCTGCTCGATTCGTGAAAAGGCGCAGGAGAAGGTGTTTTCTCACCTGGGTGTCTGGCGTGAGTGGAAGTTGGCGCGCCCCGGTATCGTAATCGGTGTTGGTGGTTGTGTCGCTTCGCAAGAGGGTGATGCCATCCGTAAGCGTGCCCCGTATGTTGATGTGGTATTTGGCCCGCAAACCCTGCATCGTCTGCCCGAGATGATTAATGAAGCCAGGCTGAAACATGCGCCGGTGGTTGATATCTCCTTCCCTGAAATCGAAAAGTTCGACCGTCTGCCAGAGCCGCGTGCTGATGGGCCAATGGCCTTTGTCTCAATCATGGAAGGTTGCAGCAAGTATTGTACTTTCTGTGTTGTGCCTTATACCCGTGGTGAAGAGATTAGTCGTCCGTTTGATGATGTGATTGCTGAAGTGGCGTCTCTGGCCAAACAAGGTGTGCGTGAGGTTAATCTTTTAGGCCAAAACGTCAACGCCTATCGTGGTCTGATGGATGATGGTGAGATCGCTGATTTGGGTTTGCTGATTCACTATGTGGCCGGGATTGAAGGTATCGATAGAATTCGTTACACCACTTCGCATCCAATGGAGATGAATGACAGTCTGTATCAGGCCTATGCCGAAGTGCCTGAGCTGGTCAGTCACCTGCATCTGCCAGTCCAGAGCGGTTCAGATCGCATCCTGGCGCAGATGAAACGTGGCCATACCGCACTGGAGTACAAATCAATTATTCGCCGGCTGCGTCAGGTGCGCCCCGATATTGATATGTCGTCTGATTTTATTATTGGTTTTCCCGGTGAGACCGATGCCGATTTCGAGGCCACCATGAAGCTGATTGAAGATGTCGGTTACGATCGTTCGTTTAGCTTTATCTATAGTCCGCGCCCGGGCACCTTGGCGGCAAATATGCCGGATGATGTGCCGCATAAGGTCAAACAGGAACGTTTGGCAAAACTGCAGGCCCGCATCAATGAAATGGCACAAGAAATCAGTCAGAACATGGTCGGTAGCGTGCAGAAGCTTCTGGTCGAGCGACACTCAACCAAGGACGCCAGCATGTATGCCGGCCGCACCGAAAATAACAGGGTTGTAAATTTTGCTGCAGAGGCCGATATTATAGGTAAGTTCGTTAATGTTCGTATAACAGAGGCCTTGCCCAATT
>CBFCYE010000019.1:0-50820 GCA_965602225.1 uncultured Gammaproteobacteria bacterium
CCCGCGACCCCCGGCGTGACAGGCCGGTATTCTAACCAACTGAACTACCGCTCCGGAAAGAGAGCGCATGGTGCCTTAATGACGATAAAAGATCAAGTCTTTGTGCGTTTAAAGCAGCGTTAAGATCAAATAATTAGCTGATCCCAGGATGATTAACACCAGCAGAATAAACAGTAGACGTTTGAGTCGGGGGTTTCCCTCAACAGCCTGGCTGACGGCCTCTCTGGTAATTGCTGGGGCAGCTTCTTCTGCGACGACTATTTTTTTCAGATCCATTAAGGTCAGGTTATGGCATTTTTGTACTAGCTGTTCCAGCGAGGTCGTTTCGGTGAGCGTTTCGTTCCCCTGCCAAGCGGTGGCGGTCTGCTGGCCCTGCTTGAGTATATGTTTAATAAAGGGATACTTTTTGCCTAAGCGCCGGGTGGTATCAATAAGATGCATAGTGCCTCTATCATCCAGGCCGAGTTGTTCGGCAAGCGTTAGTTGCAGTTCCTCATCGTTGCTGGCGAATGTTTTTGCGGCACCAATCAGAAAGGCACAGACAACCGTGGCGCTGGTGGAGCTGCCTTTCAAGCCGTGTTTGGGAAATTGAGCCTGCGGGGTTTGACTGAACTGGTAAAGTTTTTGTTCAGGCACAACCAGGCAGGCATCTTGTTTTGCTGAGCTGTTCTGCTGTTTATCCATATGCAAGTTATAATGCACCTTCCAATAGCCTCTGATCAAGTCATGGGCTACTTAAATCGAATTGATTATCGCTGTTCAGACAGAGGCAGTTTTTCTTGAGGCATTGTCATCTACTCCCCGGCTGGAATCCGCAGTTTGCATTGGCGTCGCCCATGTATGCACCCCTGCGCCACCTGGCCGAGAACTTTTGTGGTTTTGAACAGTGGCCTGGCCTGCATGATTACCAGCAATTTCTGAATGCCTGGCCCAGCACCATTAAGACCTTGGCGGGCAAACCGCTAAAGATTGTTGCCCAGGATGGCAAACCCGGTTGTTTCGACGAGCACTATGCGCCACGCATATTTAAAACCGGCGAACTGCAGACGCGGACGGAAAACTGGCATGACTTCTTTCAGTATCTGACCTGGTTTATGTTTCCGCAGACCAAGGCTGAGATTAACGCCATTCATTTACCCTTTGCCCAGCAGCGCATAGAAGTGACGCAGCAGCATGGTAGCCGTAGCCCGGTGGAAAATATGTTGTCCCTGTTTGATGAAGGTGGCGCAGTGATTGTCTCTTCAGATGTGTCGTTGCTGGAATTGATTCGCGAATTCAAATGGAAAGATCTGTTTTGGCAGCGTCGTGATGAGTTAGAAGCCAAATTGGCTTGCATTACCTTTGGCCATGCCATGTATGAAAAGGGGCAGGCCCCCTATCTTGGCATGACGGCCAATTGCATTTTGATTGAGTCATCGCCGGGGTTTTTCATAAAAGATAACAGCCAGCAGTTGCAATGGCTGGATGAGAAACTGGCAGCAGTGTTTAAGGCGGGTAATGTGTTGAACAAACCAAAAGACCTGCAACCCTTTCCCATTCTCGGTATGCCGGGTTGGGATAAGGATAATGCTGCTGAGGCCTATTACGACAACACCGATTATTTTCGCGCCGGTCGCAAAGGCAATCATCAAGCCGTGTTGGTTGAATGCCAATGACATTTGAGTTTCAGCCGATTGGTGTTTTGCATTCCTGTTTTAAACAGCGCTTTGGTATTCCATCACAGTCACGTCTGGCGACAACGGCGCGTGGCTGGATAGAATTTTATCCGCCCTATGACCGAGAAGAAGCCTTTGCCGGGCTGGAAGGATTCTCCCATGTCTGGTTGATATTCCAGTTTCATCAGAGCCTGGACAATGAGTTGAACTTTACCGTGCAGCCGCCGCAAAAAGATGGCGCCAAGTTTGGTCTGTGGGCGACGCGAGCACCGAATCGTCCCAATCAGATTGGTCAATCGTTGGTGGAGCTGGAGCGGATTGAAAACAACAAGGCCAAGGTCAGACTGCATCTGAAAGGCATCGATCTGGTTGAGGGCACGCCGATCATCGATATCAAACCTTACCTGCCCTATGTCGATGCCATTCCTGATGCGCGTGGCGGTTTTGCCCATCAGGCGCCACAGCCGAGATTACAGGTCAGTTTTTCTGATCAGGCCAAGCAGCAATTAACCGCGATTGAAAACAGTTATCCTGATCTGCGGCAGTTGATCATTGAGGTGCTGCAATATGATCCGCGGCCAATCTATTATCGGAAAAATTCGGATAAAAAAATATTTACTATGCAGTTATATGATCTGACGTTGCGGTTTGAAATCGTGAATGAAAAGAGTGTCAGTGTCCTCGATCTGGTGTCTGGCGCAGTGGATCAAACAGATACTCAAGGCCGTTGACCTTGATCTCATGGACAATGCGTAGCAGATAACCAAGCTCACCCTTGGGAAAACCCTTGTTGGCAAACCAGATGACATAAGGCTCGGGCAGATCGATCAACAAGTGATTGGCATATTTGCCAAAGGGCATGCGATAAGCTGCCAGCTTTAACATCAGTTTCGGATCACCAAAAGGTAGGTCTGTATTGTCTGTATCCATGTCGCTACTTTACTGTGAAGTGAAATATTTTTCGAGTTGTTCATGCATCAAATTGGGTTAAAACATTTTCAGACGCTTGAGCAGCGGCTGCAGGATTATGCCTGGCTGTGGCGGCCGCAGCCCTATAAACAGGCGCGACCAGAGTGGTGTCAGCAACAGCCACAATTGACGCAGGCACTGTTGCAGCTGAGTGATGCAGAGCTGGCCCACTACGCCGATGATACGCATTCCTTGCTGCAGTGGTTGGGTCAGTATGTGCCGGGTATAGCGGGTTTGATCGAGCTTACGCAATTGCCGCAGTGCCAATCACAGCCATTGCAGTCCGTAGATCCGTTTTTGCATCGCGACATCCCCGGCCGGAAGTGGCAACAGATCGAAGCATTCAGTGCAGCTATTGATCCGGCTGATTTACCGTTGCTGGAGTGGTGCGGTGGCAAGGGTCATCTAGGCCGCCTGCTGGCCAGAGAGTTCAAACTGCCGGTGCAAACACTTGAGCGCAATGCAGCGCTGTGTGCAGAGGGGCAACGTCTGTCGCGGCGTGCCAAAGTACAACAGCAGTTTCATGTCGCCGATGTGTTGATGCCTGTGGCAGATAACTTCCTGCCCGGGCATCATGCCATCGCCCTGCATGCCTGTGGTGAATTGCATCGCAGCCTGCTGCGCCGCGTGGTTGCGGCACGGGTTGAGGCTGTGAATTTTTCGCCCTGCTGTTATCACCTTGGTTGTGATGGCATCTATCAACCGTTTACGACCACGGCGCAGTTACAGTTAGGCCGTGATGACTTGCGTCTGGCGGTGACCGAAACAGTCACCTCAAAAGGACGAGAGGTGCGCAAGCGTGATCAGGAGATGGCCTGGAAGCTGGGTTTTGCACTGCTGCGTGGCGATGTTATTGCTGATGATAGATATTATTCGATTAAGCCGATCAATAAGGCCTGGCTGGCTTTGAGTTATGCCGAGTTTTGTCAGCAATTGGCGCAACGAGAAGGCTTGCAGCTGAAGGCCGGTATTGATTGGTCAAGGTATGAGGCTGCGGGTTGGCGGCGTCAGCGTGAGGTGATGCTTCTGTCACTGCCGCGGCAATCGGTGCGCCGGGCACTGGAATTATGGTTGGTGCTGGATATGGTCAATTATCTGCAACAACATGGTTACGACGTTACGTTTGGCACCTTTTGCCAGCGACAGCTGACACCGCGTAATATTCTGATCTCAGCCCGATTGCAGTCATTTTAGGAGGATTGAACAATGAACCCAGAACAAACACCGTATGTGCTGCTTGGTGGTGAAGCAGCAGTGCGGAAACTGGTGGATCGGTTTTATGAGCTGATGGACAGTCTGCCACAGGCGCAGCAGATACGGGCCATGCATCCGCATGATCTGTCTGGTTCGGCCGACAAGTTATTTATGTTCCTGTCCGGTTGGCTGGGTGGGCCACAACTCTATATAGAAGAGTTTGGTCACCCACGTCTGCGCATGCGGCATATGCATGTCCCTGTGGATGAGGCGGCCCGTGATGCCTGGATGTTGTGTATGAAAAAGGCCCTGGAAGAAATGAATATTGAAGATGAAATGCTAAAGAAACAGTTATTGCATTCTCTATTTAAGACCGCCGATTTTATGCGTAATCAAGGCGACTGATTGTCGTCTGTTTTTCGCGGGCTCTCTTCGGCTAGTCTTTGTTTGACCACAGTTATCAGCTTAGCCTGAGAGGGCTGCCATGGCCTGCGTAAATTATCTATGATCGTCGCCTGTTCAATGTAATAGCTGGCCTGCTTGAGCATGGCTACAGAAATATGCAGCTGTGCCAGATCAAGAGCGGCGTTTACTGTGGGTTCCAGTTCAAATGCCGCATTAAAGGCCGATACCGTCTGTGGCCAGCGTTTTAGTCTGCGATTTATTTCGCCTTTCATTTTATAGGCGTTCACCGCCAGCCACGACCAGTGTTCAATGCTGGGATTTTTTAAGATCGCATTGAGTATGCCGTCCATTCCAGCCCATGAAACCTGTTGGCAATAGCCCCTGGCGATCACTTCATACAGCCTTGATAAGGCGGGAAAAGTCTCGCTGTCTATGTTTGCTGTAGCGGTCGCATTAATAAAGCTTAGATATTCATCTTTTGTCAGGCGATGGTTGAGGCATGCCATGGCGATATAGAGTGTTTGCACACCAAGTTTATGCGGGTGGTTTTGGTAGTTGGTGGCGGCAACTTCATATGCTTGTTCTGTCTTGCCTGCTTGAAGCAGGTGATTGTTTAGAAAGGTCTGTCGTCTAATGGATAGCGGTGCTTCATCTACCCATCTCTGTGCCAGTTCTGCTTCATCGCCCCAAATCGAACTGTAGTGCCATGTGGTTGCCGTCAGAATGATGCCTGTGCCAACTGCGGCAGATATAAAAGCTTTTTGATTTTTGGCCAGTAAGTGATGCAGATAATAAGATGCCGCAAGGGCCGGGCCAATCAAGGGGATGTAGTTGCGGTGTTCAAAATACATTTCCAGCGGCAGTACTGATGATTCAAGTAGGTGTGCGCCAAAGAACCAGAGTATGGCGAAGCTTAGAAAGGCCTGTTTATGTCTGAGAACAATTGCGGATAAAAGTGCCGCAGCTACTAGCAGTATGGCAAACGCAGTGCTGATGGGATTGAAAAGGCTGGTGGATAATTGAAAGTGGTCATGCTGTATGGCCGGGGTGTTGATTGGCATGATCAGGCTCGACAAATAATCGAGCAGCACTCGTGCCTGCGTCAGCAGTCGTTGGTATAAACCAAAATCACGGTTAGCATAATGAGCTTCATGATTTGCAATCACCATCAAAAAGTAAACGCCGACTATCAATAACGGAATCCCCAGAATCGGGATGGCCCAGTACTTCCAGTGGCTGGGACGGGGCACTGCGTTGAGCAGGGTGGATTCGATAATCAGGATTAACAGCGTGACGAGGATGCCGGTCTCTTTGCTTAGAAATGACAATATGCCAACCACGATTACGGCGCTGCTCATTAGAAGGTAACCGAGGCCTGGATTTTTTAGCGCGATTTTTCTGCTCTGAATGTAGAGCAACAAGGCCGTGATAATAAATAGTGCTGATAGTTCGGTCATGCGCTGGACGATGTACAGCACGGTGGATGTCTGGATAGGATGAATCGCCCAGAGCAGTGCGGCAAAAAATGCGATGCTGATGGCCTGATGTCTGGAGCTTTTCAGTAGCCGCATCAGGCTGTAAAAAAGTCCAAACAGCAGCAAGGCATTGGCGCTGTGGATCAGGATGTTGGTGACTTTAAAGGGATACGGATCAGTAGGCCAGGCGCTACCGTTGAGAGTGAAGCTCAATCTGGATATGGGACGACCTATAAAAGATTCTTTGCCACTGAGGGCGAATTGCAGCGCTGAATGGACATTGTTGATGCCGCCATTATTGGCCAGTGTGGCTAGGCTGGCGTGGTCATCAAGAATAAAGCCACCGCTGCTACCGGGCCAAAATACAAATAGACTAATGAGTAGTAAAGAAAATGCGGCAAGGCTTGCGACAGTGGCAGGTTTAAATTTTTCTAGCACGGTAGCTCAAATAATTTTTGTTCGGCAGATAGCCGTGGCTATGTTAGCAGTGTTGTTTTGCCAAGAACAGCGTGCTGCTATCTGTAATGCGCATAATCAATGCATTCATTCCATTTGCTGCGCCATGACAGTGCCTGTGGCGTGGTCTTGTTTATTTCAGATTCTGATCGAATCAGTCAACTATTTGTTTTTCATTGTTTAATTGTGATTGGCACGGTGTGTGCAATTTCCTCTACAGCATAACAATTTGTTGTTAGCTGAATCGTGACATTGCTGCAATCAAGTGCAGTTGTTTTTGTTTGATTATTAGGGAGATTGTTTTGATGAAACTAAGTAAAAAGATTGTTCCGCTAGCGATTGCTTCGGCGATGAGTGTTTCAGCGCTGCTGGTTGCCACACCTGCTGTTGCTGAGGTGTCTGCCAATGTTGCTGTCAGTAATATGTATCTCTGGCGTGGTGTGAATCTGGCACAGAATGGTGGCACAGTCAGTGGCGGTCTGGATTATGCGCATGCAAGTGGCGCCTATGCCGGTATGTGGACTTCGAGTGAAAGCGGTGGTCATGAAACAGATCTTTATCTTGGTTTCAGCGGTGAAGCCAGTGGTGTTGGTTATGATATTGGTTACATCGAATATCTCTATCCTGAGGATGGCACTGCACCGAAAAATGGACTTAGTGATACAGATGTTTCCGAGCTTTATCTGAGTGGTTCCTATGGTCCTGTCACAGTGGGTGCCAACTTTGTCACCGATAGTGATTATGATGACGATGCCTACTACACTATTTCAGGTGAGTTTGGTGCGATGACTGCCACCTTTGGTATGTGGGATCTGGATAATGGTACCGCTGGTATTGTCAATTCCTTTGCCGGCGCGGATGAGTATTCTCACTTGACCCTGGACTATGCCGCTACTGATGAGCTGACATTTTCAGTCAGTGTTGCCTCGCCTGATGTAAGTGACGCGGTAGAAGAAGATCCTCTGTTTGTGGTCACTTACGCCAAGAGTTTCGATCTTTAATCATCAACGCATGAGAGGATAGTCAAAATAACCGCCCAACCTGTCACGGATGACAGATTGGGCGTATCTATTATTAAGATGAACAACTGACCGCGATTTGTCCGGCCCATTCGGGTGGTTGGTTGGCGTAGTGTTCAAATTCGGGCCATTCATCGAATGGTCTTTGCATGACCTGCATCAGGTTTTCTATCTCGCTGTAATCTTTTTGCTGTTCGGCTTTTTCTATCGCTGTCTGCAGCAGATAATTGCGCAGCACATATTTGGGATTAGTCCATCGCATTTGAGCCTGACGTTCGGCATCAGGTTTGCCTTGTGCGATCAATAATGCCCGATAGTTTTTCAGCCAGCCATCAAAACCATCACGGTCTACAAACATATCGCGAAGTCCGGCGTCTAATTCCTGGCTGTTGCTTTTTATATCGCTTAGACGACGAAACAGGCGGGTAAAATCAACCTGGTTATGCTGCATCTGTTGCAATAATGAATTGAGCAGTTCGCCTGCTTCGGTGCTGCTGGTTTCAAAGCCAAGTTTGTTGGCCATTAAGCCTTGATAGTGGTGGCGATAACGGCCGCTGTATTTGCTTAGCTCGGCCTTGATTGCCTCTTCGTCGATATGTGGCGTCAATGTTTGGGCCAGGCAGGCCAGGTTCCACAGGCCGATCTCCGGTTGTTGGTCATAGGCATAACGGCCACTGTGATCAGAGTGATTGCAAATGTGTTGTGGATTATAACCGTCGAGAAAACCGAACGGGCCGTAGTCAAGGGTTAGGCCGAGGATCGACATGTTGTCCGTATTCATCACCCCATGACAAAAGCCAACGCTTTGCCACTGGGCGATCAGCTTGGCTGTGCGTTCGATCACGCTGCTTAGCAAAGCCAGGTAAGGATTGTCGCTATCTGATAGCTCAGGGTAGTGATGTTTGATGACATAGTCGAGCAGCTGCTTTAGGGGTTGATGTTTGTCGCGGTAATAAAAATATTCCAGTGAGCCAAAACGGACGTGGCTGGGGGCCAGGCGGGTGAGGATGGCGCTGGTTTCTATCTGCTCGCGGTAGACCTTGTCGTCACAGCCAGTGATGCACAGCGCCCGGGTGGTGGCGATGCCGAGCCCAAACATGGCCTCGCTGCCAAGATATTCGCGGACGGTGGAACGCAATACGGCGCGGCCATCGCCCATGCGCGAGAACGGCGTCATGCCACTGCCCTTGAGTTGGATCTCCCAGCGTTCGCCGTTGCTGTTGGTGGTCTCGCCAAGCATGATGGCGCGGCCATCCCCCAGTGATGGTACGAATTGGCCAAACTGATGGCCGGCATAACGCATGGCAATATGGGCGGCGTTGTCGAGTGGCTGGTTGCCACTGAAGATGGCGTTGAATTCGGCTGTTTGATGGCAGTCTGGCGCTAGCCCCAACAACTCGGCCGCCGCCGGGTTGAAGTGGATCAGTCGGGTGGCATTGAGGGTTGGGCTTGGCTCAACCCTGGCATAAAAGTCTTGCGGCAGGCTGGCAAAGGAGTTGCTAAGCGGTAATGATTTTAGTGTGTATTTCATCGAATAACCTAGTATCGCACTCAAGTATTCTAGCCGTTTCCCTGTCCCCTGCCAATAGACAAACAGATATAATGCGCCCATAAATCTGATCAGCAGGAGTGCGTATGCCTAAGGCAAATGAATTGAAGCGGGGGATGGTGGTGGAAATTGATGGCAAACCCTTTGCCGTCAAACAGATAGAGGTGCGCAGCCCCTCGTCGCGCGGCGCCAACACCCTATATAAAGTGAGGTTCAATAATCTCAAGACCGGTCAGAAGCTGGATGAGACCTATAAGGGTGAGGACTTCATCAAAGAAGCCGATTGCATCAAGGTGCCGGTGCAGTTTTCCTATATTGATGGTGAAAACTATGTCTTCATGAATAGCGAAGACTACAGCCAGTACAGCCTGCATCAGGATGAACTGGACGAGCAGTTGGGCTATATCAGCGAGGGTCTGGAAGGCATGACTGCCTTGATTATGGATGACGCGATTCTCGGCATTGAACTTCCGGTCTCGGTGGCTATGCAGGTTGTTGAGACGGCCCCGGGCATTAAGGGCGCCAGCGCCAGCAGCCGCACCAAGACTGCTAAGCTGAGTAGCGGCCTGGAGATTCAGGTGCCCGAGTACCTGGAAACCGGCGAGATGGTTAAGGTCAACACCAGCACCGGCAAGTTTATGTCGCGGGCTTAGTAGTCTCCCGCCTCAGCCAGCTGAACACCTTAATATAGTACTGGTGTATGATCCCCCTACTTCCTGCCACCATGCCGCCGAGATAAACATGACCAATAAAACTAACACTGCCCTCTCTACAGACGAGCTGGTTGAGCTGGATGATTTTCTACTCAGCGAAGACGAAGAGCGTCTGACTATCGATGAGGCCCATGGTTACATGACTGCCCTGATCATCAGCAATGCCGACGTCGAGGAGGTCGCTATGCTGGTCTCTATCCTCGGTGAAACCGAGCAGCCGAAAAATATTGTTGAGCTGTTGTTGCGCATGTATCAGGACATTAGCACTGAGCTGGTTTCAGGCAAGCCATTCGAGCCAATGGTGATCGAAGAGGAAGAGGACGGCGAAACCTTCGAGGTCTATGAGGGCTGGTGTTACGGTTTTATGCTGGCGGTATCAGATCACGAAGAGACCTGGCAGCAGCTGTCGAAAGATGGTCGTTCACTGCTGGAACCCATTGCCACCCTGGCGCTACTGCGTGAGGAAGAGCTGGATATAGATGATGAGGAGTATTCTGGTTGGGTGGGTCTGCTAGCCGGCTCAGTCAGTGGGCTATATACAGAGGCGCGTGGTTAGATAAGGGCTAGACGGCCGCCTTAAGACTGCTTGCGGCCGTTGTAATCCTTGACCAGGATGTCGATCTTGTCCTGGTCATATTCGCGCAAGCCACTCAGCACAATATTCTTTTCACCGTGGCCGACGGCCTTGCCGTTGGCATTAACAACAAACTTCAGGCTGACATTGCCACGTTTGCCATCGACTTCCAGGCTTGAGCTGCTCAGTTCAAGTGTCGGTGCCTGGAAGGCAAAATCATCAATATTGATCATCATCCGTTCGTAGATCACCAGCGGCCGATCGGTATTGATCATGACATTCTGATCTTTCATCAACGGCACCAGGATATGGGGAAAGGTCTGGCCCGAGAACTTCACATATTGTTGGATCAAATCAGAAATCTGCGCCTGGTCAGTGGTGCATTCGCCTGAGCGGTTGATGTTGAGGTATTCCTTTTGCTTGTCATCACAGATGCTAATGTCGCTGGCGTCGGTCTGCGGAAACAACAGTGGCACGCTGTCAGAAACCATGCCGCCGAAGTTAAAACGCATGTGCTGGCTCAGACCATAATTATGTAAACCCAGGGCAAACAACAGGTCGCCCGGCACACAAAAGCGCTTGGCATCTTCGTCATGGATGGGGTTGAAGTCACCGGCAACCTGCTTGGCAAAGTTGCTGGCCTGTTGGCGGCTGACGATGATGCTGTCGTTCTGGCGGGTAAAAAAATCTTCTAAACGCATTGTGATAGCCCTGTATTATTGCTGCGTATCTTAGCAGACTTTATCTGCGGCTATCTTATAATGTGGTCACGATTAAGCGCATGAAATTAAGGATTAACAATGTCTGAACAGCCTGTCGAAACCATCCGCATCGCCGAGTTAATGGCGCAAAGCGGCGTTAAATTTGGCACCAGCGGCGCCCGTGGTCTGGCGCTCGATATGAGCGATCGGGTCTGTTATGCCTATAGCCTGGCCTTTGTCCGCTACCTGATGGCGATTGGCGATATCAAGCCGGGTGATCAGGTCGCCATTGCCGGCGATTATCGCCCCAGCTCGCCGCGCATTATGGCGGCAGTGGCAATGGCGGTGCGCGCGGCCGGTTGTCAGCCGTTTAATGGCGGCTTTATCCCCACGCCTGCCATCGCCCTGCATGGCATCAGTCATGGTATCGCCAGCCTAATGGTCACCGGCAGTCATATCCCTGATGACCGCAACGGCATCAAGTTCAACAAACCCAGTGGTGAGATTCTCAAACAAGATGAACAGGGCATTGCTGCCACCGAGGTAGAGATCGCCGCTGGCTTGTTTGATGCCCAGGGCAATGCCGTCACACCCGTGCCGCTGCCAGAAGTGGCTACCAGCGCCTATCAGGTCTATGTGCAGCGCTATCTCGATTTCTTTCCGCCCGCCAGCCTGAGCGGTTTTCGGGTTGGGGTCTATCAGCATTCCTCGGTTGCCCGCGATGCGTTTATGGATATCTTCGCTGGTCTGGGTGCCGAGGTCGTGGCGCTGGGTCGATCTGAAAAATTCATCCCTGTGGATACTGAAGCGGTTCGGCCTGAAGATGTGGCCCTGGCCAAACAATGGGCCAGTGAACAACAGTTCGACTGCATCATTTCGGCGGATGGTGATGGCGACCGCCCTTTGGTCAGTGATGAGCACGGCAACTGGCTGCGTGGAGATGTGGCCGGTATTCTCTGTGCCCGCTACCTCGGTGCCAGCGCTGTCGCCACCCCGGTCAGCAGCAACAGTGCCCTGGAAAAATGTGACTGGTTTGCGCGCATCGACCGCACCCGCATCGGCTCACCGTTTGTCATCGCCGCCATGGAGCAGGCCCTGGCGGCGGGTCAGGACAAAGTGGTTGGTTACGAGGCCAATGGCGGTTTCCTTATCGCCAGTGATATCAGTCTTGGTGGCAAGACCCTGGCCGCTCTGCCCACCCGTGACGCCGCCATCGTGCCGCTGACCATTCTGATGCTGGCCAAGCAGGCAGGGTGTTCCATTTCGACGCTGCTGCAACAGCTGCCGCAGCGTTACAGCAGCAGCGACCGGTTGAAAGAGTTTCCTACCGAGCTGAGTCAGGCCCGTATTGGTGCCTTTAATACGGGTGCTCTCGAACATGACAAACAGGCCATCGAGGCTGTCTTCGGCCAGTTTGGCAGTGTTAAGGCGTTGGATGATACGGATGGTCTGCGCATTACCTTTGATAATGATGAGGTGGTGCATCTGCGCCCTTCCGGCAATGCACCCGAATTACGCTGTTATAACGAGGCTGGCGGCGAAGTCCGGGCGCAGCAAATAAATGCGATTTGCATGGAAATCATGTCCGGCTGGCGCGATTAAGTGGCTGGTGTTTAAGTTTCTCTGTCAGTACCCGATAAAAATAGACAGATACTTTTTTTAATACAGGGATGAGTGCTGTGGGCGTACAGGAATTCGACTTTACCAGCGGTAAGGTGCTAAACCCCAATCGTAAACAAGCCATTCTGGCCGTTGAAAATGATGCCGATGCCGATGTGATCAAAGAGGCTATGCGGCAGAAGTCTTACAAAGACCTGGGCCGGGAAACCGAGCTGCGGGCCGTGTTAGAGGCGGTGCGCAAGCACAAGGTTGGGGTGTTGTTTCTTGATGCCGACCTGCCCGGCATCACCCTTAAAGAGCTAGTGCCCAGCCTTAAAAATGCCTTTCCTGATTTTAATGTCATTGCCATGAGCAGCACTGTAACCAAAGAGAGTCTAGGTGAAACGCTACGCCTGGGGGTGACTGGTTTCCTGGTCAAACCGCTGCAGGAAGAAGCCCTGAAAAAGGTAATGGCCAAGCTTAAATAGCTGATCTCGCAAACATAAAAAAGCCCGCGCCCATTTTGCAATGGGGCGGGCTTTTTTGTATCTTGAAGATCGCTTACTTCTGCGGTGCAGCGCAGGTCAGTTCTTCTTCGATCTTGCCTGACTCAACTTCATCAATGATCTTTTGGTATTCAGGAGTAACCGGGCAGCCACAAGCGTGCTCAGTAGTTGCGTGCAGGCGGGCCTGCTCCATGTGCCAAGAGGCAATCTTCAGGTGTTGATCAACGTTCATCTTAAATCCTTCCTAATCAATAATTCACTGAGCCCAATGCTCTGGGGCGGATTTTAGCATAACAGTCAGGAATTATAAGCCTGTTGAGCCATGTACATTGTGTGCGAAACTAGCGTCCAAAATAAGGACTGCGATATGGCTGAACTACACCCACAACTGGCGCAAGACTGTCTCACGCTGGGGCGATTCCCACTCTGCCAGCTACTACTGCTGCGCGATGCCAACTACCCCTGGTTCATTCTGGTGCCGGATCGTGAGGATATTCGCGAGATCCACCACCTGACAGAACAAGACCAGCAACAGCTACTGCGCGAGTCCATGATCCTGTCGCGTGCCCTGGAACAGGCCTTTGCCCCCGACAAACTCAATATCGCCGCCTTTGGTAACGTCGTGCCACAGCTACACATCCACCATATCGCTCGCTACACCAGCGATCCGGCCTGGCCAGCGCCAGTGTGGGGGCGCAAACCATCCAGGGCCTATCAGGATGAGGAGCTGATGGTGGTTGCGGAAACGCTTAAATCAGTCTTGGGTAATGAATGCGTGTTTGAGGTCTAACCACTAACCCCCTGCCCTCATCTGCTAGAATGACGCCAACCAACTAAAAGCAATGCAAATAATGACTAACGAAAACCACAGCCAGACCCTGCAAAAAATCAAAAAGGTCCACGATCGCATCGTCATCATCGTCGGCGTCACCATGGGTATAGCCTTAAGCAGTTACTTCTTCACCTTCGGTATGCTGATCGATAGCGACGCCACCTTCATGCTCTGGTTTCAGGTTGTCACCAGCATACTGTTTATCTTTGGTCTGGTTTATATCAAACCACTGGGGCTGTTATTGACCAAAATGTTATTGGCAACAAATTCAGATTGCAGTCAGATGTTGAAAGGTATGAGGGTGGTAGATCTGGAAAAGGAGTAGTGTTGGCGGTCTAGCTGTTCACTCCTTCAGGGCAAGTCCAGTAAGACCCTGCCCCTTTTTTTGTATCCCTGTCGTCAGGCATCGATTTCATCGGCCGCAATAACTTCCTTCTCCAGCCTGCCGGCCTCGATCCATTCAATGATGCAGGCCTGTGACAAAACGCTTTGCACATAGGTTTCTTCAATGCCGCTGAGCGGAATGCTATAGCCATCAAAACGTAGCGCAATCGGTGCAAACATTGCGTCAGCAATAGAATATTTTCCAAACAACCATTCGCCGTTTCCACCAAATTGGGTCCGGCATATTCGCCAAAGTTGTTTGATGCGCTCAACTTCCTTCTCAGCGTTTGCAGATAGCTTGATGTTCTGGAATTTTTTACGACAGTTCATCGGCAACTCGCCTCGAACATTAACAAAACTGGAATGCATCTCAGCGCTAACGGATCTGGCTATTGCGCGAGTAGCTGGATCATCAGGCCAGCCTCGGTTGTCTAAATATTGTTCGGAAATATACTCAAGAATCGATAGCGTATCCCACACCACCAAATCACCATCATTCAATATTGGCACCTTAAAATCAGAATTGTATTCTGATAATTCACTCGCAGTGGTGTCTGTAAATAGTGCGACCCGCTTTTCTTCAAAATCTATTTTGTAGTGCTTAAGAAACACCCACGGCCTGAGAGACCACGAGGAATAGTTTTTGTTGCCGATGATTAGCGTTAGTTTTGCCATTTACTAATACCTTTGTGAATGCTTGTATAAACGATTTATTTTTGGAGTGTGAAATACAGAAAAATCTGAGTTTAGATGCTAGTTATCAATTGGCGGTATAAAGCCTTCTTTTTCCAAAACTGAGATTACACTACGCATCAGAAAATTATTCTTGAAGCTTACATAGTAGGTGCGGCCATTCTCTTTTAGTGGCTTGATAAATCCAGACTCTTTCATTTTCGCAAGTTGATGTGTCCGTTGGCGTGTCGATAGTTTCTTTAAAGTTTCATCTAAATCAGTTGCCTTAAATTTCTGAAGTTTAATCCCAATTGAAAGAATGTTTGCTTCAACTTGGTTTAAGTAGCCGCGTTTAATGCCTAGCTCGATTGTAGGTAGCATTATGTATTTGTAAAGATAATCAAAGTCTAGAAGTTTATTAACTTTACTGACTTCTTCTAAGACGCCTTTAAGAACATAGTCAGACCAAGAAAGTAATGATTCGTCAGTGCCTAAATCAGCTTCAGATAGTTTTTCGTAGTACAGGTCACGATCATTACAAAACACAGCTGTTGGATTAAGTAATTTTCCATCTTTGACATTAAACCCATATT
Source organism: uncultured Gammaproteobacteria bacterium (assembly GCA_965602225.1). Lineage (GTDB taxonomy): Bacteria > Pseudomonadota > Gammaproteobacteria > Tenderiales > Tenderiaceae > Tenderia. The sequence goes on from CBFCYE010000019.1 coordinate 15,297, forward strand.
TAATCAGCATCGCATAGGTCAATAGTCTTACTACACGCCCGTTGCCATTACCAAACGGGTGTACCCATGTGAACCGATGATGTGCGATTGCAGTTTTTAGTAGGTCATATTTTCCAGGGTCATCCCTATTTATGAAATCTACTAATTCATCCATGTAAGCTTGGACTGCATATTCTTTGGGAGGTAAATGTGCTGACTTTGATATTTTTACGTCCCACTTGCGATATGAACCTGGTGTTTTATCACCCTCATCGGTTAAGCCATCTACAGCTAGGTGATGAAGCTCTCTAATGAAGTGATGTGTGATCTCTGTGCCTTCAGAAATGCTTTCTTCAATGAAGTCCATAGCGCTTTCGACATTGGCAATTTCGGAATATTGCTCTGACGAACGCTCATTATTGTTTATTTTCTGCTCAATATATTCTGAAATAGTCGTCCGGTTTCCTTCAATTCGTGCAGACCCAACGCTCTCCAGAATATGAAAGATATTTTTAAGCTGGAAAAACATCCATGGCGCTGTCGTTCCTCCAAGCCTCTGTCGCCGTAGATGGTTTAGCTCCATTAATGTATCAGTCAAAGGTGAGTCAAAGCTTGGGCTAACAATTCTAAGTTCAAACTCCTTAAATTCAGGATTCATAATTACACGGCGCACCAATAAGTTGTTGATAAAATTGAATATAATCTGATTACAATAAGGTTGATAACTACATTCTAGCCTATAGGTTAACTACAATAAAGGGGTGAGTCTAGCTATACGGGAGTGAGTGCGGGAGCAGGTGCAGCGTCTAACAGTAAGTGCACCCCAAAGAGGGGTATTTCTCTGAAGGTTACTCTGTTAATAAAACCCTATCAAATCTGGCCATTAAAAAATGGCCTAATAAATCAGCTGGTTAATGCTGTGTCTTTTTGAAAGTATTGGCGGGGCTGTTTTTGTCGCGGGGGCTTTTAGGACAAAATGACTTATATCTCGCTTTGTTGGTGTTTGCTTTAGAGCCAATAAAAAAGGGCGCCATTGCGGCGCCCCTTTTTACATCAAACTACCTAGATGACTATTTATCAGCAGGCAATTTTGGTGGTAACTGAACGGTAAATTCACCGGTCAAAGTTTCCAGAAAGGCTTCCAGTCGATCGGCCTGTTCGTCAGTAATGTCACGGTTAAGCTGTACTTTCGCCATTACCCTTATGGCTTTGTTTAGCGTTGGTACTGAACCATTGTGAAAATAAGGTGCAGTCAGTGCAATATTACGCAGTGACGGTACACGCCACAGACTAGGGGTTTTGTCGCTGCCCTCGTTACGATGACCTTCATCTTCTTGCAAGCCTAGCAACTTGTCGTACTCGCTGCGGTTGGCTGGGAAGTATTGATAAAACACTTCGCCTTTTTCCAATTTCGGGCCAGCAAAATTGGGGCCGTTATGACAACGGATACAACCGAGGTTTTCAAACTCTTTCATGCCTGCCAGGGCTTTTTTGTTCAGGGCGGTTTTATCACCACGCAGGTACTGGTCAAACAGGCTGTTGGGTGTGATTAATGTGCGCTCATAGGTGGCGATAGCCTTGGCGATATTGTCATAGGTGACCGGTTTTTCACCGCCAAAGATTTCAGCGAATTGCTCTTGGTAGCCGGGAATCGATGCAATGCGATCTACCGCTGCAGCTTCGTGGGTTATTCCCATTTCAATCGGGTTCAGGATAGGCCCTTTGGCTTGCTCTTCCAGTGAAGCTGCACGTCCGTCCCAGAATTGTGAGCTAAGAAAAGCGGCATTCCAAACAGTAGGCGCTGAACGGCCACCGAGTTGTCCATCAACACCGACAGAGGTTGAGCGGCTGTCAGTACCATTGCCGGCAACATCGTGACAAAAGTTACAAGATAGGGTGTCATCTTTAGATAGGCGTGGATCGAAAAACAGCTGTTTGCCCAAAATGACTTTAGCGGCTGTGCTTGGGTTGTCGGCGGGTTCAGGCACCTTGAGTGGTAACGGCTGGAAGCCCCAGTCTTCTGCTGCCAGGGCTTGTGTGCTCAGACCCAATAGCAGGGCGGCAGCAAGGCTGGTGTATTTGTTTCGAGTCATGGTTATCTCTCTGTTATTAGGTTGAGCGTCTTGCTGCGCTTTAAAACATTCATGCAAAATGCACATTAACCGTGGCTAGGGCCTAAGTCAAGAGATAAGCTAATGATTATATTGAGTAACTCCCGATTAAAAGACTCGGGATATGGTTTTTTATCTTGCTGTTTAATGGTCTTTTTGAGTTGATCTTGTGGCGTGAAGCGGCTTAAGCGGGGAGCAAGCCGGTATGCAGGCACTGTTTTATGCCAGCATACCCGCTAGAAAAATGCGGTTTGCTGTGTCGCTGGGCTTACCGGGTTTCTTCAACATAGGTGCGAATGATTGGTGTCTGGACATAGAATTTTTTGCCGGCTTCATTGATGGCCCAAAAATAGTAATAGCCTTTCTGTGGGTCACTGGTGACCTTGCTGTCGATAATGTTCCAGACTTTTACATGGCTGCCTTCGACGAAGGTGACCTTGTAGTTGCCTTCCATCCAGGTAACACCCAGGCGTGAGAGTTTGTTTTGTTGCTCTTCAGAGCAGCCGCCCAGCAGCATGATGGTGGAGGCGATGACGGCGATTAGGATTAGGCGCATGTGTTGTTCCTTTGCTTGCTAAGTTGTAATGATAACCCGAGTGGCATCCAGTCTGGGACTGCTGCTGTTCAGTGCCTCGATCAGCGCTTCAAGTTGTTGATCAAAGAAGCGGATCTCTTCATTGCGGATATTGGGGTTGTGTTGTTGCAGGGCCTTGAGGCGATTGACCTCACGCTCCAGGGTTTGTTTGCCGTGGCGGTTGGCGTTGGCGAGTAATTCAGGCACCTGTTTATTGGCGGCGACATCGGCCAGCTTGACCATGCTGCGCAGTTGCTCGCCGTAGGCGCGCATGACTTGGCTGGTGGTGTTTCTATCAACCTTTTGTGATGCCAGCTGGATGGCGGCACCATCGATGCTGTGGCTGTAGTCCCTGCCGTTGGCGTCAACCAGGGCGCGGATGACGGTGGGTGGCAGGTGGCGGCTGGATTGCAGTTGGCTGCGGCCGCTGCTTTCCAGCACATATAGGCATTCCAGCAACAGGCTGCCGGGTTTGAGGCCTTTGAGCTTGGCTGAAACCATAGCGGTGTTACCCAGTTCGCTGCTCAATACCATATCCATGGCACCGTCGGTCAAGGGGTGTTCCCAGGTGATGTAGTGCATATCTTCGTTGGCCAGCGCAGTTTCGCGGTCGCAGGTGATGATCATGCCTTCGTCGAGCAGGCCAGGGAAGCTGGTCTGCATCTTTTCGCCAGGGCGCACCAGATAGCTTTGCTGGGTGTGTTCTTCCATGTCGACGCCGTAGCAGTCGAATATCTGTTCCAGATATTCGAGCAGCTGGGCCGGCTGGTCTTGTTTGACAGCCTTGTCATATATTGACTGGGCGACGTGCGGACGGCAGGAATTATATTCCAGCAGGCGGTCGCGGCCTTTGTGCAGGGCTGCGTTTATTTCGCTCAACAATGTTTGGGTGGTGCTAATCAATTCATTTAGCTCGGACTCTGCATTGTCGCTGAGTTGCTGTAGCGCTTCGATTAAAGGCTCTTTAACCTGAACATAGATACTGTGACCGGCTGGGCAGGTCTGCTCAAAGGCCGATAGACCCTGGTGATACCACTGAAACATCACCTCTTGGGCGCTGTCTTGCAGGTAAGGTGCATGAATCTGAATGATTTCAGTTTGGCCAATACGATCAAGACGGCCGATGCGTTGTTCCAGCAGATCAGGGTTGAGCGGCAGGTCGAACATCACCATGTGGTGGGCAAACTGAAAGTTGCGCCCTTCGCTGCCGATCTCGGAGCAGATCAGTACCTGGCTGCCATCTTCTTCGTTGGCGAAAAAGGCGGCGGCGCGGTCACGTTCGACGATGTTCATGTCTTCGTGGAAGACCGCGGCGTGGATGCCCTCTTTGATACGCAGTGCGGTGGCCAGTTCGATGGCGGTGTCGGCGCTGGCGGCAATCACCAGCACCTTGGCTGGGCGCAGCTTTTTCAGCTGATCGGCCAGCCAGCGAACGCGCGGGTCTAGCAGGGTCCAGTCGGTCTGACCATCGATGTCACTGGCTTGATACAGCAGCTCCGGGCAGAGCAGCAGCTGCGGCACGGAAAGGCCGTTGTCATTGACCAATTCCAGGGCCATGGCGTATTCCAGCGGCAGTGGCAACGGATAACCGTGCAGCTGACGTAAAGGAAAGCCTTTTACCGCGGCGCGAGTGTTGCGAAACAGCACTCGGCCGGTGCCGTGGCGGTCGAGCAGATGTTCCATCAGCTCAACGCGGGCAGTGTGGTCAAGATCGGTCAGCAGGCCCTTGTTGTCGCCCTCATCCAGGGTCTCGAGCAGGGTCTGGTAGGCCTGAGGATCGAGCGGCTGGTCAGAGAGCAGTTGTTCAACCGCCTCGGCGACTGGCTGGTAACCCTGTTCTTCTTTAAGAAAGGTATCGAAATCTGAGAAGCGGTCCGGGTCAAGCAGGTGCAGGCGGGCGAAATGGCTGGCCTTACCCAGTTGTTCCGGGGTGGCGGTCAATAGCAGCACGCCTTTGATCTCCATGGCCAGCAGCTGAATCAATTGATAGTTGTGGCTGGGCAGGTGCGGCGCCCATTCCAGGTGGTGGGCCTCATCGACGACCAGCAGATCCCAGTCGCCTTCGGAAATTTGCTGAAAGCGCTTCGGGTCGTTGGTGACAAAGTCCAGGCTGCAAAGTGCCAGCTGAGCGCTGTGGAAGGGGTTTTCCTGGCCGCTGCTTTCCTCTATTCCGAGACAGCGATCTTCATCGAAGATAGTGAAATGCAGGTTGAAGCGGCGCAGCATCTCCACCAGCCACTGATGTACCAGGCTGTCAGGCACAACAATCAGCACCCGCTTGGCTAGGCCGGTCAACAATTGTTGATGCAGGATCAGGCCGGCCTCGATGGTCTTGCCCAGCCCTACTTCGTCAGCCAGCAGCACCCGCGGTGCGTAACGGTTGGCAACCTCGTGGGCGATATAGAGCTGGTGTGGAATCAGGCTGGTACGGGCGCCGGTCAGGCCGCGCAGGTCGGAGCCGCTCAGGCGTTCATGGTGTTTGAGGCTCTGTTGGCGTAGCTCAAACCATTTACGTTTATCGATCTGGCCGCTGAACAGGCGTTCGGTGGGGCGATTCAGCTGGATCAAGTTGTCCAGCCCGCCCTCAGGCAATTCTGCTGGGCTGCCGTCATCACGCTGACCCAGGTAGGTGATCAGGCCGTTTTTTTCCTGTAGCGATTTAACCGTCAGGTTCCAGCCGTCATGAGCGCGAATGCTGTCGCCCTCACTGAATTTGACCCGGCTCAGCGGTGCCGTGGCACGCGAATAGATGCGGGTTTCGCCAGTGGCGAGAAACAGGATGGTGATCGAGCGCGGATCGCAGGTGAGAATGGTGCCTAGCCCCATCTGTAATTCAGCTTCGCTAATCCAGCGTTGTCCGGGGATGAAGTCGTTCACAGTTCTTTTCCTCTGCCTGCCTGAAGAGGGGGCGTATATTAGTTTATTTTGATAAAAAAATCTTGTTGCTCAGATCTTATTGCTGCTTGTTTGGCGGTATCCTATCCACCTGTAACGGCAATAATTGTAGAAGGTGAATAATATGGATGTCCTGTTAACAGCGCTGGAGGCCCGCGTGATTGGCTGCCTGATTGAGAAGCAGGTTTCGACACCCGAGCACTACCCGCTGTCGCTTAATTCACTGACTAATGCCTGCAACCAAAAGAGCAACCGTGAGCCGATGATGAGTCTGAGCGAGGCCGAGGTGCAGCAGACGCTCGATAGTTTGGCCAAAAAACATCTGGTCAGCGAAAACAGTGGTTATGGCAGTCGGGTGGTGAAGTTTCAACACCGTTTTTTTAATAGTGAGTTTAGTGGCACCCATTTCGATGCCCGGCAGATGGGCGTGATTTGCGAGCTGTTGTTGCGTGGGCCACAGACACCGGGAGAACTGCGTACGCGCACTGCCCGGCTGTGCAAATTTGCCGATGTCAGCGAGGTCGATCAGACCTTAAATCAACTGGCTAGCCATGCCGATGGCCCGTTTGTGGCACAACTGCCGCGTCAGCCTGGCCGACGTGATTCACAATATGCACAGTTGTTTTGTGGCCCGGTTGAAGCAGCCGTGGCAAGCCAACCGATGGCGGCCAAAACCCTGGCGGGTTCTGACTGTGACCGGATTGAGCAACTGGAACAGACGGTGGCGCAGTTACGTCAGGAGTTGGATGAGTTGAAACAACTGGTAGCCCGGCTGGAGCAATAGCGTAACCCGGGAGCTCTTTAATGTCCGGGCTCTGCTACATTTTATTGAGTATGAAAACATTGTCTTCTGAACAGCTAGAAATTATTTATCAAGATGAACATCTGGTGGCGGTGAATAAACCCTCCGGCCTGCTGGTGCATCGTTCCATGATCGATAAACATGAAACACGTTTTGCCCTGCAGCTGGTGCGCAACCAGATTGGTCAGCGGGTTTATCCTGTGCATAGGCTCGACAAACCAACCTCGGGGGTGTTGTTGTTTGCACTTGATAGTGAGACGGCACGATTGTTAGGCGAACAGTTTACTGCTGATGCCGTGCAGAAACAGTATCTGGCGGTGGTGCGTGGTTATACTGTCGAGCATGAGCTGATTGATTATCCGCTTAAACTACAACTGGATAAAATGAGCGATGCGCTGGTTGATCCGGACAAGCAGGCCCAAGAGGCGGTGACGGAATATCGTCGTCTGGCGATAGCTGAACTGCCCATCCCCGTTGGTCGTTATGAAACGGCGCGTTACTCTTTATTACAATTGATGCCCAAGACCGGCCGCAAGCATCAGCTACGCCGGCACATGAAACACATCTTTCATCCCATTGTCGGTGACACCACTCATGGCGATGGCAATCAAAACAAATTTTTTCGACAGCAGTTTGATTGTCAGCGATTGATGTTGGCGGCGACAGCGATGAGCTTTCAACATCCACACACAAATGCAAAAGTGGAACTATGCGCATCACTTGATGATGTGTTTGATAAAGTTATCGACGAACTGGGTTGGCGTGAGTCATACCTAAGGAGTTTGCAATGAATGACAAACCGATTGTGATTGATCATTTTTCTGACCTGCTATGTGTCTGGGCCTATGCCGCGCAGATCCGTCTGGATGAGCTGCAGCGTGAATTTGGCAAGCAGGTGCATATCAATTATCACTTTGTGTCTATCTTTTCTGTGACCGAACAGCGCATTGGTGAGGGCTGGAAAGATAAGGGTGGTTATGTCGGTTTTGGAAAACATGTGCAGGCCGTGTGTCAGCAGTTTCCCCATGTTGAGATCAGTGCCGATGTTTGGTGTGGTGATGCGCCAAAATCATCGGCCAATGCCCATCTGTTTTTAAAGGCGGTGCAGTTGCTTGAGCAGACTGGCGAAATCAGTTGTGTGGCACAGGCCAGTTGTGATGGTCGCAACTTGTTTGAAGAAACGGTGTGGCGTTTGCGGCAGGCATTTTTTCGCGACAACAAAAATATTTCCCGACTTGAGTGCCAGTTGGCATTGGCGGACGAGATGGGCTTACCGTGCGACAAAATTGTCGAACTGTTGCACGATGGTTCCGCGATGGCGGCGCTGTGTCGCGATACGGATTTGTGTAAAGAATATGCTGTGGCAGGTAGCCCCAGTTATATTCTCAACGAAGGTAGGCAAAAACTTTACGGCAATGTTGGTTACAAGGTGATTGCAGCCAATGTCCAGGAAGTCCTGCATCAGCCACAGCACCAGGCGAGTTGGTGTTGATGCCGGGCGAGGCTGTAGACAGTAATATCAGCGACTGGTTGGTCTATATAGTTCTCTGTAGCGACAATACGCTTTACACAGGCATTACCAATAATATTGAAAGGCGTATGCAACAGCATGCTTCACAGCAGGGGGCGAAATACTTTCGTGGTCGTAGCCCTAAACGATTGGCGTATCTAGAAGATGGTCATGATCGCTCCTCGGCTAGTCAGCGCGAGGCTGAAATAAAAAAGCTTAAACGTGATGCAAAAGATGTGCTGATCCGCTCGGATGCAAACAGGATTGATGCTTTGGCGGTGATGACGGAGTTTAAATAAAAAACGCGCTTTCCCGAAATAGGAAAGCGCATTGAGTGCGCTGCTTTAGAGTCTTGTTACCAGGTCCAGTTGCCGTGGCCAGGGATCATAACGGTGTCATCATCAAAGCTGCCTTCGGCGGCCTTTTGGTGGCACTTGTCGCACTGGCTAAGTGATTTAACCTTTGCGTTTTCTTTGATGAGACTGGCAGGGACCTCATGATGTGCATGTTTGATGTAAGGCGTTTCAATAATACGCATCGGTGCCTTGTCATCACGCAGTGAAGCCATGATTTTTTTCGAACGTTTGTAGCTGGACTTGTCGGCCGATGCCTTTACCAACACGTCAAGAATATGGCTGCGAAGGCTTTCGTCCAGTTCGGCGTTATCGCCAAAGTGATCTTCAAGTGCCTTGGCATCCATTAGCTTGCGCCAAGAGGCTTCTGGCAGCAGTCCCGGCTGATAGGCAAAATGGCATGAGCCACATTCTTCGATGTAGTCTTTATCGCTAACCACTGCTACTTCACTCTTGCGCTCAAGAGAAAAGAATGAAAAAAATCCGTCATCGGCATGACTGTTGATGCTGCTAAGGCCGAGGGCCAGTGTTGCGCTAATCAATAGTAGTTTTTTCATATTGTCTATGTCCTTTAGAATTTACTCAGGTCATCGTTATTATCGTTAATGCCAATGGCCCGTGTTGCTGGCAACAGGCCTGGCAAGACGCTGAGGTTTTATTACCAAACCATTTTGATACCGATGGCCATACTGATAGTGCCGGCGGCACCAAGACCACCGTGTGCGTCTGGTGCTGTACTGGCAGCGCTAGCCATGCCCAGTGCGCCGAGAGAGGTCAGGGCCAAATGAAGATTGTCAGGGTCACCGAAACCATTGCCTAGCTCGATTTCTTCCCAGTGAAATATTAGTCCGGTAATTACTGCGCCAAGGCCTAGTGCGGCAGCGGTTTTGCCGAAGGCTTCGTGTGCCCCGTCTTCTTCTTTTGGCATAGCACCGGTTAGTATTGCGGCGCCGAGTGAGCCTATGCCCAAATATTTATGCAGCTTGTTGGCTGTGATCAGGCGTTCCTCGTACATATTAGTCGTATCGGTTGCCATGGTGGTCATGCTGCTGTCGTCTGAACTGGCCAACATTAGTGGTTCGGCAGTGTTTGAATTCCATTGATCAGGCAGGGAAAAATAGTCGTTCGCAACAGCCGCCTGGCTGCAGCAAAGGGTGAGTGCAAGCGCGCACTTTTTAATCATAAACTGGCTCCTTGTTATTTTTGGCTTGTGTCGGCTAATTATTGATTGCACCAAGCTTTTTTCATGCCCAAGTAGCGTGGCGCAATTAGGCCGAGAATGGCATTGCTGATGTTATGGTGCAATTTTTTGTTATGGCTCTTTCCAAGCGCAATTTTGGAATACTGATGACCACAGTAACGCCTGAAACTTAAATGAATATTAAAAAATATTTCGGCTGGGACCAGGTTGCAGCGGGTGGCGGGGTGTTTGTTTAGTCTATCGTTGTTCTTAAACGAAAAAAGCGACGCTTTAGCATCGCTTTTTTGTGTTCTACGGCCTGTTTGTTTAGCCTTCGACCTGTTGAATCCCATCTAGAAACCAGGTTGTCTGCTGGCTGTTGGCGGGTTTAATAAAGTGCCAAACCTCTTCAACGGGGTGCGAGTTACCATCTTCTGTCAGTTCAGCTTTGAATAACACGATGGCTTCTTGTTTTGAGCCCAGATCATTACTGCTTAACAGCTCGGCATCCAGAGAGACGATCTCGGTCTTGCCGTGTTTTTCACGGGCCTGGTGCTGATCTTGAATCTCGCCAAAGACATGGTCGGTGGTGAACTGGCGAATATCGCTCAGGTCGCCGTCGTCCCAGGCCTGCTGCAGGCGGGCAAAACAGCTCTTGGCACCTTCGATAAAGGCCTCTTGGTCAAACTGTTTGGCTGCAGCTGAGCGTAGGTCATCAATCGAGGTGTCGCTATCGGGTGTGTCATTGCTGCCAAGTTGATCTCTGGCGGTGTTGCTATGCTGGTGATTGTCGACATCATCCAGATCAGCCGCTCCATAGCCTCCTGCCGCTGCTGGTTGTGGGCTGCGACGAGACATGAACTTAAATATCAGGAAGATGACCAGGCCTATGATCAGGATATCCATGAAGTTGATCCCCTCAAAGGCGCCACCGAAAAACATCGCCCCCAGCACGCCACCTAGCGCCAGCGCGCCGAACATGCCCATAAGGCCGCCCCGTTGCCCTAGTTGCTGTTTGCGTGCGGCATTCTGCTGCATGGCAGGTGAGGCTGGCAGGCCTTGGGCAGAGCTTTTGTTAGCGGAATTCTTTTTCAGCGGTTGGCTTTGGCTGAATTTACTACCAAAAGATTTGCTGCCACCAAAACGCTTGGCCTCGGCGACATCCATGCCGCTTATTAGTAGTGTTGTACTGGCAAGTAAAATGGCAAAAAAACTAAATACTGATTTCATTATGTTCCCCAACAGATAAATCATGCGGGCGGCATTCTACCTAAAAACTCGGCAGAATACCTATTACATAACTAACTATCTAAATAGGGGGTTTTGATAAGGCAGGTATTCTCTTGAATAACAGTTTATTGAGGCGGTGATTAGTATTAATCTAAGTGATGCTTTTTGACGTTAAAACAACGATTTCCGTGCGGAAAATGACAGAAACCAGCCGGCCAGAGTTAATAGCACAATCAATGGCAGCGCTGAACCAGTATTTCGTTAGTTGATGATTTACTGATCAACTAGTATGCATATGAAGCGGCAATATAAACCCCAATACTTTCCATTTCGACATCTTGTAAAACGGTGCTACCTGAGCTTATTTGTGCCTTGCCGCTGCCGCTGTTGTAGGTAAAGCCAAATGTCAGTGATGAGTTGCGGGTGAAATGGCTGATGCTGGCGCTGATGCCGTATAGGTCGACATGGTCTGGCTGGTTATAGGCAGTAAAACCCTGTTGCAATTCCGGTGTGTTGGCGAGGTCGGTATAAAAACCGGCGCGGAGTGCCAGGCTGGGTTTTAGATAATATTCACTGCCAATGGCGAGGTTGATGACGCTGTCGCGAGCATCGACGCCTGTGCCATAGGCTTCGTAGTAGTTCATGTCGGCTGACACCATCAAGGCATCATTTGCAAACCAGGCGCCGCCGAAGTTCATGGTGAGTGGGTATTCACCCTCGGTATCTGAGGCGATGATTTGATGGTTTATCACGTTGCCATTCTGACAAAGGTCGGCGGCTGTATATGTTGAGCCGTTGGCACCGATGCATGATTGGTGTGAGGTGGCCGTTGAGCTGGTGATGCTGGTTTGGCTGACGCTGGCACCGAGGGATATTTTTTCTGTCGGTGACCACATCACGCCGAGTATGGGCTTGACGCCGCGCTCTTCTATTTCCAGATATTCGTTGTACCAGTAGCGGTCGCCGTTGTAGAGCAGAATGGTGTTGGCGATGCGTTGTTGTTGGCGATAGTGGAAATAGAGCGTGGCACCGATGGAAAGGTCAGGACTTAGTTTGTAGGCGTACGAGGGGCCGAAGTTATAGGTGTTGTCGGTATTGTTGAAGTTGATAATGAACTTGTTGGCGGTGCCTACTGTGGTGGCAATGTTGTCGAAGGTTTGGTCCTGGTCTTCGATGATGGAGTTGGGTACGGCGTAGGAAAATCCAATTGTGCCTGCGCCCATGGGTTGCACCATGCCAAAGAAATTGGGCAGAAATGTTGACGAACTTCTATCCCAGTCATATTGCCCGCCAAGCACGTTTTTGTACGATGTCTTTGATTCCTGATAGGTGTTCATGCTGCCGGTGAGGCTGGAGCCGGGTGAGTAGACGATGCCGGCCGGGTTATAGAACAGCCCGGTGGGGTCGTCTGATACGGCGGTGTATGCCCCGGCCAGTCCGGCGGCGCGGTCACCCACCAGCATGTTGATGTAGTGGTATTGATCGGCGCTGGCGCTGTGGCTGCCGAGCGCGCTGATGATACCGATGGCCAGGCTGAGCCTTGATTTAGTTAACATGCTGTTCGAACCTCGTTTTGTTCTTGCTGAGTTGCAGGCTGTCGAGTTCTTCTTCTTCTATAAGCCGGTTGAGACTTTGCAGGCGATTCCTGGATGGCGGATGGGTGGTGTTGATTTCGCCAGTCTGGTTGTCGGCCTGTTGGGCGCGTTGCAGATAACGGCGCAAAGCCAGTGGGTCATAGCCTGCTTCAGTGAGCAGCAGGGTGGCGACTCGATCCGAGTCCAGCTCATCCTGTTGCGAGTAGCCTTTTTCAAACAGGATGGCAACGGCCTGGTCGATGGCCTGAAAAAAGGCGACGCGGCTGGTGTCTGTGCCAGCGCTGAGCAGGCGGCCTATGCCTGCCCCGGCGCTTTTGTCTGTGGCCTTGATGTTAAGGGCGTTGACGATATGGCGTTCGCTGATGTGGGCGATTTCATGGGCCAGGATGGCTGCCAGCTCGGCCTCGTCCTGGGCTAATTTCAGGGCGCCACGGGTAATGAAGATATAACCGCCGGGGGCTGAATAGGCATTGACCTTGTCACTGTCGAGGATGGCGAAGTGATAGCTGAGCTCGGTGCGATTGGAGTGGGCTGCCAGTGCGGTGCCGATCAGGCTGATGTAACGGCCTTTTTGGCTGTCTTTCAGCAGGCCGTGGCGGCCCAGCACGCGGGCGGCGATGTCACGGCCGAATTCGATCTCGGCTTCCACATCTGCCGTGCTGGTTTGCATCAGGGCATGACTGTTGGCGCGCAGCCTGAATGACTGGCCATCCTCTGTGCCCATGCTTGCGCATGCTGTTAAGCCCAGTCCCAGCCCGGCGATCAGGGTGGATCTGATTAAGGTGTTAGATTTTTTGTGGCGGCCGCCGGTCTGCTTACTCAAGCCCTTGCTCCATAAATTTCATTGCATCGTCTTCAGAGACACCCATCTCTTCCATTTCCGATAGGGCGCTGAAGTCGGCGACGCTATCGTCGCTTTGGCGGGCGCGACCATCGCTGCGTAGTCCACGGGCGGCAGCTGAGGCGGTGGCGACCGAGGCCCGACGGCGGGCTGATTGCTGTAGTTGTTCGCTATTGTTTTCTAATACGCTGATCTTGGCCATGGGCGGGGTGTTTTTTACCAATAGTTTGGAGACCCAGCCCTGCTGGCCGTCGAATTCGACCTTTAACCAGCGCCTATGTGTTTCGATTACTTCAATAGCGTCGCCCTTTTTGGCGCTGCTGACAACATCGCTTTTCATCGATGGCGCGGCATAGATTTTTGCCTGGCGGCCCTGAATATAGCCGGTCTCGGCCAGTGCCATCGAGCTGCTAATGGCCAGGATAACGAGGGTTAAGAGTGCCTTGGTTGTCATTATGAATATCCCCTTTGGGCGCAATTTCTGTCAGCACTTATATATAGAATGTGCTTGCTCTATATCCCATCGGCAACAGCTGCGATTGCTTTACTTGGTGGTCATGGTGAAGGCGCCGTCCCAGTCTGCGGGGGGCGGGGTTTGGCGATAGGCCTGGCAACGCTTGATAAATATGGCCTTTAGAGTTTCGGTGGGCAGCTTTGAATATAGTCTGATGGCTTCATCCCAGTCCTGGTTGAGATAGGCATCAAAGGCCTGTTGCGATTGCTCGGCAATGGCCTTGGCCTCGTCGTCGCTGTGACCGATGATGGGAGCAAAGATACGGATTGGCACCTGCTTGCCCTTGACCTGCACCAGATCAAGGATGCAACACGGCGGCGGTGTTTGCAGCAAGTCATAGGTGTATTCGGAAATCACCACAGCGACGCCGTATTGCTTGGTCAGGCCTTCCAGCCGCGAGGCCAGATTGACGTTGTCGCCGATGATGGTGAAGTCGAGTTTCTGTTCCGAGCCGATATTGCCAAGGATGACATTACCGCTGTTGATGCCGATGCCAACCTGCAGATTGGGATAACCCTTCTCGTCCAGCCAGCGGTTGACCTCGGTCATGCGCACGTCCATCTCGATGGCGGCCTGCAGGGCCTTGTCGGCATGTCTAGCCTCTTTGATGGGGGCGCCCCAGAAGGCCATGATGGCATCACCGATGAATTTGTCGATGGTGCCGTGGTGGTTGAATATGGTGTCGGTCATGACCGAGAAATAATAGTTGAGCATCTCGACTACCTTGTCGGCGGGCACGGCCTCCGACAAGCTGGTAAAGCCGCGGATGTCAGAAAACAGGATAGACAGACACTCGTTGCTGCCGACTTCTGCCTTGAGGTGGTCCTGATAGTGATCGACGACGCTGCTAAGCACCGCCGGTGAAACATATTGGCCAAGCATGGTGCGGACCCGGCGCTTGTCACGGCCTTCGGTCACCATCAAGAAGGTGAAGCCGAGGCTGGTGGCGAGGATGATGGCACCAAGTGGGGCCGAGAGGTGCAAGACCTGATTGTTTGAAAAGGCGTAAACGGCAAGGGCGGCATAGGCCGCAGCCAGCAACATCGGGGTGGTGATCTTTAGCGCGGTATTTTTTTGATAGATGACCAGAAAACTGACTAGCAGGCTAAAGCCGACGCTGAGCAAGGTGGTCGTGGTATCTGAAGCGGGTTGGAGAATGTCGCCGCTAAGGATGTTGCCTGCCGTGGTGGCATGCAGGATGACGCCGGGGGTGGTGCTGGAGAGTGGTGTGGTTTTCAGGTCTTCCAGGCCAACGGCGCTGGCACCGATGAAGACAATCTTGTCGCTGAATTCATAGGGGTCAACAATCAGATTGTCGATCTCGCCCTCAAGCAGCTGCTGTGCCGAGGCGATGATGCCACTGGCTGAATAGGTGTTGATGTGCTGGTAGTAATTCAGCAGCAGATCGGTTTGTGCGTTGACCGGGATTAGTCGGTTGCCGAGCTGAATGGCCTGATCGTTGCCCTCGATTGATGTGTCGCCACTGATGAGTGGGCTGACGCCAAGGGTGGCATAGAGTTGTCCTTGATAGTTTCTGAACAGTCTGCTGCTGCGATAAACGCCGTCGCTATCGGCGTTGGTGCTAACCACCCCCAGTTGATGGCTGGCTTGCAACAATTCCGTAAAAGGCAGGTAGTAGCGGTTGTTGTCGGGGCTATGCAGCCTGGTTAGGTTGTTTAGGCCGTGGCGCAAGGCCTGTTGTGGCAGCGGCTGATTGAGCTGGCGGGTGTTTATCTCGTCGTCAATATCATTGTGTAGTTGCATGGAATGAATGACCTGACTGCCGCTGACGGTGGCGTCAGCCAGGCGCAGATCGCTGTCACTGATCTTGTCGGTGTTGCCTGGATTGGCCTCGTATTCAGTAAACAGGATGTCGAAGACGATGGCTCTGGGTTCGCCCAGGCTGATGAAGTCGATTATGTCGGCATGTACCGAACGTGGCCATGGCCAACGACCGACGACTGGGTCCATGGCGCTGAGCGAGGCATCGTCGATGAGGACGATGACAATGTCGTCCGGGGCATGGCTGTTGCTACGGCTGTGCTTCATGCGCCAGTCATAGCTAATGTTTTCCAGTCTGGTCAGATTGCCGCTGGCGAAGAGCCCAACCGATAGCGCAATAGTGATTGTCGCAATCAGGCAGGCTGACCAGAATTGTTGTTTGTTTTTAGACATATAAGCTCATGCAGTGACCTAGAAGCTGTATCGGTCACAGCTCGGACTACCTGAGCTGGTAGCTGGGCTTGAGAGGCTAGAAGTTATTGCCAGGGCAGGGTTGTTGGGCTGTTTTCTATCAGATTGTTGTGACAAGAGGCAGCCACCCCAGTGGTGGCCGCCTCCTCAACATAATTCAGTTGAGCGGGTTCATGGTTTAATCATCCCAGCGGCCAATCCCTGGAATATTGATTTCACGTTCAGCGTAAGAGCCGGCGGCGGCCTTCTGGTGGCATGCTTCACAGTTGCTGATGCTTTTGACCTGGGTGCTGCCCTTGATCTTGTTGGTAACCTTGCGATGTTCTTTGACGAAGTACGGTATTTTGCTGATGCGCAACGGTGTTTCGCTGTTGCGGATGGAGCGCATTAGCTTAACCGAGCGTTTGTAGTTGGAGTGGTCGCCGGCATTTTTTGCTAGGTAGTCGCTGAGCATTTGTTGGTCCGCAGCAGGCAGTTCGGCGTTTTCGCCAAAGTGATCATCCAGGCTGCTCATGATCTTTTTCCAGGAGCGCTCTGGCAGCAGGCCCGGCTGATAGGCGAAATGGCATGAGCCGCATTCATCGGTGTATTGTTGATTGTTGACGGCAGCGACATCGCCACTGGCCAGGGCAGCATGGCTGGCTGTTATCAAGACACCTGCGATTATTAGTCCTGTCAGTGATTTAGTATTCATATCGTGTCTCCTGGTTGTTGTCGTGAGTGATTACAAGCCTCTTAGATATTCAAGATAGTCGCCTTTTTCCTGGTTGGTGCATTCGCGTCCCAGCACCCATTTGCAGTTGCGTTTAAACCACTTGTTGATGAATTTGATTTTTGTGAGCCGCTCATTGTTGACCGAAGGCGCTAACGGGTCGATGACCTTGCCGGTCTTGGCGTGTTTTCCTGGTTTGCTCAGGTCGGCGGTGTGGCAGGTCTGGCAGGTGCGATTTTTGCCAGATTCAGCGTCGAAGTGTTTTTCGGTCCACATTTGTTCACCCTTGGCGGCGCTGAAGGGGCCAGCGCCGGCACTGAGGTATTCCTGTTGCAGGGTGTCGACCGCACCAGCATGCACTTGCGTGCTGAGAGCCATGAATAATGCTGCTGCTGTAAGTTTGCCGAAGTTTAGCTTCATGATTTTCTTCTCCTTGAAAAGATTCAGATTATTTTGCAGGTTGGCCAAAGATGGACTTGAGCCACTCTATAGCGTCTAGTTTTTGTTCACCGGGGATGCGCATATTGGCATCTTCAAAGGTGCCCTGTTTGGCATCAAGGTGACAGGCGCCGCAGTTGGTCTTGCTCTTGATTATGTCGCGCTTCCAGACATCATCGGTGATCTCGTCATGTTTTCTTTTCCAGTAACTGACCTCGGTAATCCGCAGTGGAGTGTCGTTGGCGGCTATATTGCTGTTCATGCGCCAGGCCGGTTCGGTCTGTTCCAGGTCAGCTGAATAGGCGTTGGCATAGTTCAGCAGTTCGGTGATGGTGTCTTCATCCAGGTCCAGGTCGTCACCGAAATGTTCTTCCTGTTGTTCCAGCATTAATTTCCATGAACGGGCTGGCAGCAGGCTGGGGTGAAAGGCCAGATGACATTCACTGCACGCCTCTTCCCAAACATCACTTTTGGCCAGTTCCGGGCCCTTGAAGGGTAGATAGGGCTGCTCTTGTGTTTCTGTAAGATAGCCGCCAAAGGTGGCGATGACATAGGCAATAATAACGGTGACCATGGTGGCGGCGATCAGCCGATGGGGCCGAACGCTGGCCGATTTGGTGTCCGCTGTCTTGGTGCCGCGAAACATGGTGCCAATCAGGTTTTCGCGGTGGAATAGGCTTTCAGTAATGACACCACAAAAATGAATGAACACCAGCAGCAATAGACCATAGGCGGCGATTTCATGGGCTTCTCGAAAGATGGTGCTTTGGCGAAAGCTGATCACCCCAGCCAGCGGGCCATGTTGTTCTTCGCCACCAAGCACAAAGAGGCCGGATATGGTTAGCGCTAAGCCAAAACCAATCAAGGCAAAGATAGCCCAGGCGCCAGCCGGGTTGTGGCCAACATAGCGGCGCATGTCTTCACCAAACAGACCTTTTATATAGCCGATGACTTCAGGCAGGCTGTAGCTGAATTGCTGAAAGCGGGCGTAGTGAGTGCCAAGCACGCCCCAGATGAGGCGGAAGATGAGCAGGCCAAGGAAGGTATAACCGGCGAAGGTATGGGTATCAAGATAGCGGTTGTCGTCATAGCTTAGCCAGGCGATAACAAAGGATGTGACCAGCAACCAATGGAATACCCGGGTAGGAACATCCCATACCAGTATCGATTGTGACGTTTTATTTTTATTGTGTTCGGTCATTTCTGCCTCGTTAGCCGCCTTAATAGTTATAGTTCAGACATTGTTGTTAACAACCATAATCGGCCAAGCTTAAACGAATCTGAATCAACTGGATGGCGTTGAAATTCGTTTGTATTAGATCGCAGTTTTTTCAGTTGCAGATAAGACGAGTAGCCAAGTTCGGCTGGCTAGTAATGACACTCAGGTTGTGGGGCCTGGCGATGCAGCTGCTGGACTTAGCTCTGAGTTTTGCTGCTGTGAGTGCGATGGGGTGGTTTTTTCGGTGTTAGGGTAAACCAGTCGTCGGATGAGATTTCATAAAAGTGGTCAGCTTCACTGCGTAATTGATTTGAGGTGGTGCTTGGCACGGCGGCAATTTCAACGCGTACGCCCTCACCTTTTAAATGGCGGACCAGTTCAATGTAATCTGAGTCACCGGACATGATAATGATGGTGTCTACCTTGCTGGCCAGTTGGGTGGCTGTAATGCTCAGGGGGATGTCGGCTGACTTGTGGCATGGTCTGACTGAACCATGAAAGTTGCTGTGCAGACGCTCTTTTAGTTTTGATGAGATTGTATGGCCTTCACGAAAATAGACCAGACGATTCAAGCCGCGGTTATCCAGCAGCTTAGGCACCAAGGTATCAAAGTTGAGCATGGTCTGGTTGTCACCGGTTTCGGTGTGGATGCTACGTTCTATATTGTTGCCATCAATAAGGATTGCAATAGACTGGCTGATGTTGACGTTTGATGGGCGTATTTGGTTCATATTGTTCTTGTTAGGTTGATGGGCTGTGTCTGATTATAGGCCCAGTTTAGAATTAATACAGGATTGTGTTTGTGGTTTACGCAGATGTAAAAAAGCCACCAATGTTGCTTATGCATTGGTGGCTTGTTAAATATGTTTTTATTTATTTAGCGACGTCTTTGATAGGGCTTTGTTGCATCATGTATGGTGGGCAATGTCTCAATGGATCATCGGCGCTAATTTTATTCGCATCGATAATTAGGCCGTTATTTTGAGAGGCCTTTTTTCTTTTTCTCGAAACCACCAGTGTGTTCGAAAAGCCAACGTGATTGAGTGAATCTTTCATCAGTTTCCCTCCAGCGCTTTTATAAGCTGAATTTATGCTGCTATAAATATTGATCAATAACGATTGCCAATCAATTATCAGAAACAGAACTATAGCAGCAATTTGAAATAAGAAAACCCGCTAATGCCAGGGTGTATTAGCATTGTGGTGTAAGCCTATTTCTATCAATGGCTTAGCGGTTTAAGTTGATGTTTTATGGATTAGGAATGGCGTTTCTGTCGGTTTGTGGTGTTGAGTTTTGCTTGCTTGTTTTTGTTAATGGTTTGGTCCTGGAATGAAGGTCTTCCCTTAAGGCTAGAAGCCTCAAAGTCCTTTAGTAATGATTGACTTACATCAGCTTCATTACAAGCGAGTTTGTTGCATAGCCCATCAAACAAAAGTTCGAATAGCCGTTTCAGTGAAATATGGTGTGTTTGATCGGTGGTTATGAACAACCAATCACTTAAGGCGATAAACCGTTGAAATGGTTGCTCGGCAAAGATCATGTCTTTGGTATTTGAAAAACGCCCTGAGTTAATAATCATGTCCCAGTAGCGCGCCATCCGACTAAGTCTTTGCATGCCAATAAAATCAATCAGGTTGTTGTTGAGGATGTTGTATGGCGGCGCGGGATTAAATCGCAGTTGGAATTCTTCGCTATGACGAATGATGGGCGAACCACGCAGACGTTTGAGTATGCCGATTTGTATTTCGTGTGGGTTGAGTTTTATTAAACGATCCAGGCCATTGGCAAAACTGTTGATGTCTTCACCCGGCAGGCCAATGATAAGGTCGGCATGAATGTGGGCGTTGGTTTCGGTTCGGATCCATTGCAGGTTTTGTTCTGTTTTTGCATCATCCTGGCGACGACTGACAAGAGCCTGCGTTTGTGGATTAAAGCTTTGCACGCCAACCTCAAATTGCAGGCTGTGCGGTGGAAATTTTTTAATAACCTCTTTAATTCTATCCGGCAGGTGGTCAGGGATAAGTTCAAAATGGAGGAATAGATTTTCATCCATGCGGGCAAGAAAAAAATCGAGTATGCGAATACTGTTGTCAATTTTTAGATTGAAGGTGCGGTCGACAAATTTGAAATGACGTACACCACGATCATAAAGTGATGTTAGCTGCTCAAGGAAAAGATCGAGATCAAATGGCCAGGCAGTTTTGTCTAATGCCGACAGACAAAACTCACATTTAAATGGGCAGCCGCGCGAGGCTTCGACGTAAATGATCCTGTGGGCGATGTCATCATCATTGTATAGATGGTAAGGAAACTTTATCTCGGCAAGATTGACCGTCTGCTGTGGAATGAACTTGTCGGCAATGGCTTTGTTGCTTAAAAGTTTTTCGCATAGGTCTCTGAACGAAGTTTCACTGGCGCCAGCAATGACATAGTCGGCATCCCTACAAATAGCTTGTTGCTGTTGTTCAAAGCTGACCTCGGGGCCGCCAATAACAATGATCGTTTCCGGACTGACCTGTTTGATGATGCTGACGATCTTGGTGGTCTCTTCAATATTCCAGATGTAAACACCAAGGCCAATGATCTTTGGTTTTTTTAACAGTAATTTTTCGGCAATATCGATGGGCCGTTCGTGGATGGTGAATTCGATGATGTCGCAGTCATCCTCGTAGTCACCGAGATTGGCCTTGAGATAACGTAGACCGAAGGCGCTGTGGATATAGCGGGCATTGAGGGTGCTGAGGACGATAGAAGGCATGGCCGCATTTTACTCGATTGCTGGCTGTTTGGCATGTCCCTGTGTCATGTGGTCGTCGTGTTAATATTGCCGCAGTAGTTTTAGGGGCCTTATGTCTGATCCATCTTCAAAATACGCTGCCATTATTGCGCTGGCCCTGGCCCAGCGAGATCAAGCGCGGCACACAAATCAGCGTCGTGGTCTGGTGCTAAGTGGCACTGCGGCCTGGTGTGCTGATGTTGCCTACAAGGTGGCCTCTCATTTTGATGGGCGACAGCTGTGGGTGACGCGTCAGCCGCCTGAGGCTGTTGAGGCATGTGTCGGGCGTGAGGTGTTGCAACATCTGGGTGGCGAAGTAGAGCTGCTGGTCTATGATTGTCACGATGGTTTTGATGTTGATGCCTTTGCTGCCGCATCGGGTTTGATTCGCGGTGGCGGTTTGCTGTTGTTGCTGACGCCGCCGTTGGCTGCCTGGCCGCTGCAGGTAGACCCGGAGGCCGAGCGGTTTTTTAAAACGGATTGTACTGCCAGTCAATTTATCAAACGTTTTATCAAGATTGCCAGGGTTTCTGCTGCGTTGTTGATGTTGGCTGAGAATGAGCCCCTGCCTGCTCTTGCAGAGATTGATGAGTCCAGTGTGGTTTTGCCTGATCTTGATGGCCCATGCCGAACGCTGGATCAGCGGGCAGCGGTGGCTGCGATTGTTGGGTTAGGTTGTGGGCAATCACAAGCCCCTTTGGTGCTGGTTTCAGATCGCGGTCGAGGCAAGTCTTCGGCACTGGGGATTGCTGCGGCGCAATTGTTGCAGCAGGGTTGTAAAACCATTTTTATCACCGCACCGCGTTTGGCTTCAGTCGATGCGCTGTTTGAACATGCTCGTCGGCTATTGCCAGAGGCATCCGCTAGTCGTGGCTTGCTGGAATACGGTGATGCCTGTCTTAGATTTATTGCGCCAGATGAATTGATAGAGACGGCTCCTGAGGTGGATCTATTATTGGTGGATGAGGCGGCAGCGATTCCAACGCCTATGCTGGAAAAAATGTTGTCACATTATCAGCGGCTGGTGTTTGCTACCACTGTGCATGGTTATGAGGGTACCGGGCGTGGTTTTGCCTTGCGATTTTATAAGGTGCTTGATAGGCAGAGACCTGGCTGGCAGCAGTTGCGTTTGCAACAGCCGATACGCTGGGCCGAAGATGATGCGCTGGAACGGTTTGTTTTTGATGCGCTGTTATTGAATGCGGCAATCGCTTCACAAGATCAATTGGCCGGTCTTGATCTATCTCTATGCCAGATTGATTCTGTTAGCAGTGCGAATTTAATGGGCGATCAACAGTTATTGTCTGAGGTGTTTGGTCTGTTGGTGCTGGCGCATTATCGCACCCGCCCCAATGATCTACGCCAGTTGCTGGACAGTCCTGATCTGCAGTTGTATGTCATGTCTTACCAGCAACATGTGGTGGCCGTCGTGTTGTTGGGTGTTGAGGGAGGTATTGATGCGCCGTTGGCTCGTTCTATCTATCAGGGCTGGCGACGTTTGCAGGGGCATTTGATTCCACAGTCACTGGCAACACATGCTGGTCTGGTTGAGGCGCCAGCGCTGCGCTATTTGCGCATCATGCGCATCGCGGTTCATCCACTAGTGCAGAATCAGGGTTTGGGTTCGGCCTTGATCAGGCATGTTTGTGAAACGGTAACGGAGAACGATTGTGATTGTGTTGGCACCAGTTTTGGTTTGACTGCAGAACTGTTACGTTTTTGGCAGGCGCTGGATTTTGTACCGGTGCGTTTGGGTTTGACGCGTGAGCACAGTAGCGGCAGCCATTCGCTGATTATGTTGCACCCTGTCTCTGCGTCAGGCCAACAATTGTTGCTAAAGGCGCATCAGCGTATGCAACAACAGTTGCCGGTTTTACTAACAGATTGTTTGTCTGGCTTTGATGCGCAGTTGGCAGAAATGCTGATGCTCGATTCGCTTGAATCTGCGACAACCATGACGGAGATTGACTGGCAGGATGTTGTTAGTTTTGCCTATGGCCTGCGGGGTTATGAATTTTGTATGCCGGCAATTGCGGGCTTTGTTGAAACGCTGCCGCGAGACTTGCCTGAATTAAATCTAAAACAACGTCAGTTATTGTTGGCTAAGGTGTTTGAGTTGCAGTCCTGGCCGGAGGTTGTGAAGTGTGTTGGTCTATCCGGTCGTGCCGAGGCAATAAAGTTGTTACGTGAAAGCTTGCGAGTGTTGCTTGAGATCTATGGCGATGATGCTTTGCTTGAAAATGTCAGAACATCACTTGATCTCTGAATAAGAGATCTCGCTAACGTAATAGAGCTTGTCGCCTTTAGGGGTGTGTACACTCACCTCGTCATCAATACGTTTTTTCATCAGCGCCTTGGCCATCGGCGCGTCCATGCTGATGAAGCCTTTATCGAGATTAAATTCATCGGGGCCAGCGATGCGATAAACAGATTCATTGCCGTCTTCATCTTCCAGTCTGACCCAGGCACCAAAAAAGATAGCGCCCTGATCGCTAGGCAGATCTCTTACTACTTTTAGGTCTGGCAGGCGTTTTTGTAGATAACGTACTCGCCGATCGATCTCGCGCAGTTCTTTTTTACGATACATTATTTCTGCATTTTCGGAACGATCGCCCTCTGCCGCTGCTGCCGTCAGTGCGATGGTGACGAGATGACGGCGCTTCCATAGTCCATCCAGTTCATTCTGTAGGGTCTGGAAACCATCGGCTGTGATGTATGGCGATGATTTTGGTTGGGGTGGTCTGTAGCGGCCCATATGCAATAATCCTGCTGTTTATTGGCAGCTCTATGTTAGCTGGATTTTTTCACCTAGCTGAGTCTCAATCCATTCAATGGCGCTGTTACGGTCATTGAATAGTTCAGTTTTAAAGCTGCTTTCTTTGATGAAGGTCTTCCATATCTCTGCGGCATCAAGTGTTACTTGTGTCGGCGAGACAATGGCGATGATGATATTGGGATTGATCTTGGCTGCTTGATTATCAAGCTTGGCAATTGCTTTTAGATCTTTGACGCTGACAAAATATTTATCGCAACCTGTTCTGTCGATTAGTTGATATCTTTGTTTGTGAAGGGAGTCACGATTGTAGATGTCAGGATAGATTTCGATAATATCTTTGCCATAAATATCACCAGTGGCGAGTATCTCGACACCTTTGCCATTATTCACATGATTGACCTGGATAGCCATTTTATTAGTCTTTTAATGAATGTGTGCTTGTGGTTTATGGGAGGATCGTTAGTGTTGTTTGTGCTTTATCATGGCCGATGAAATTAGCCTCAAGGGTGTAACTGCCTGCGGGGATGTCGTTGTATTGGAGAACAGTGGTTGCAACGCCATCTATCAATTCTACAGTTTCTGTCGGGATAGTCTGATTCCATGTGTAGGTAATGGTTTGAATGTCGGTTGGGCCGAGAATTAAAGTTGTCGGATCTGGATCGAAAGTTCTGAATTCCGACCACTGCCAGGTTGCGGTGCCTGCGCCATCCCTGATAATGAAGTCGTGTTGCTGTCCGTTTGAAAAGCTTAGTGTCTTTGTTGAGGTGCTGTCATTTTTTATCGACAGGGTCATGTTGATTTCATCGCCCGGATAAAAAGTGTCTGCGGTTTGATTGAACTTGTCACGCATGTAGACGGATGTGATGAGGCCGTTGTCGACATCTTTGTTGCAGCCGTTCAATAATAGTAGCGCCATGATTGCGCCGCACACGGTTTGGAAAAATAGTTTGTTGCTCATGATAAATTCTTGCTCGCTGATATTTTTTTGCTGCGTAATTGTTTGTGCTGTTAGTCAATGGCCCTGACGGCAAAGGATAGTGATTCGCCAGGAAAGTCATCAATACAAAACACGGTGTGCCAACAGCAATCATCGATACTCTTTTGTGGCAGCAGGATGACGTCGCCGGAATTGACGATATAACCATAGCCTTTCTCAAACAGGTGGCGATAAAATTCCGGGCAACGGTTGATTAACAGTTCCAGTGGGTCGTTGTCGCGGTCGTCAAGCCAAGTGTTGAGTTGGTCACGATCAGCGCTCTTTTGTTTGAGTTCGGACAGCATGGTTTCGTCCAATAAGTTGCTCAGGGTTGTGCTGTTGCTCGCATCGCTAACGAATGTTTGAATCTCGTCGATTAACTGGGCCTTTGAACAGGCCAGCCAGCCGGTGCTGCCGTGCACCTGGGCGAAGACCACGCCGAGGTGGCCACGCTCTACATCTTGATGAAACTGGGCGCCGCCATTGGGGGCATTGAAGTAGATGATGCGTTCGACATAGGCCAGCTTTTCCGTGTCGAGTACGGTTTGCATGAATGTTTCCAGCTGGGTGTTGTTGCTGATGATGGCTGACTCGGGAAAGATGGCATCGGTGAGTTGGGCGGCGTAGTGCTGACGATTGAGGTCAGCAGCAACATCTTCGAAACCGACCATGCCGAATGAAAAGCGAAATCGTAGTGAGGCGTCGTCATCTTCAAACGACAGCCAGGATGCCTTGCACCACAGGTTTTCGGCGATGACTTCATCACCGTCGACGGCATCGTATTCGATGGTTTCAATCTCTTGGGCATCGCCTTCATCCTGAAAACTGGCCAGCATCTCAAATTGCGCTGTGGTTCGGTCTATATAAGGCGGCTGCTCAAATAGCTCGGCCACTTCGGCACCTTCGGCAATGGCTGCCATTAGCCCCAGGGCTTGTTTGATATTGGCTTGCTGCGCGGGCAACTCGGCGGCGACATAAGCTGGTAAGGCGTAGGCGGCGGAGTTTTGCCAGGCCTTGGCTGCGGCCTTGGCATCTATGTTGTCTTGTTCGGGGCGTTCTGCAACCCAGCCCAGTGCGGTGCCGCGGCGTTTCAGTAAGACTGGTGGTTTTAGTCCCTGAAGCTGTGCTGCTGCACTGGCTTTGTTGGCGCTAGCCTCGGGGCCAGCGATATAGACTACTTGGTGGTCGGTTGTGGACATGTCTGTTCCAGTTGTCGCTCAGAAGGCGTAATGATAACGCTTGCGTGGTTGCAGCACTACTTGATTGAGTGATGGATTGAGCTGTGGATTGAGTTGTGACGGGGTTTCCGAGACAATGGCGCGATGTCTGCCCTGCCCCCCTACTCTGTTCGTGTCAGTTTGCGTGCCAAGCGGTTGCAAATGAAGGTCTTGCCGTCGGGCAAGGTTGAGGTGGTGGTGCCTAAACGTTTTAATCTCAAGCACGTGCCGGCCTTTGTTGCCGAGCATAGGCAGTGGTTGCAGTTTCATCTCGGCAAGATGGCGGCAAACTATGTTGAGCAACCGTTGTTACCTGAATCGATTTGCTTTCAGGCCACTGGTGAGTCTTGGCAGCTTGGCTTTGTTGGTGCTCCGCGTTGCCGGGTGACTGAGCCGGCGGCCGGGCTGTTAAAGGTGTCTGGGCCGGATGAGCGGTCTGCTCGTCCGGCCTTGCAGCAGTGGTTGCAGCGGCGGGCTAAGCAGGTCTTGCCTGACTGGCTGGAACAGGTCAGTGCCGAGCTGGAGCTGGGTTTTAATCGGGTGGCGGTGCGGGGCCAGAAGACGCGTTGGGGCAGTTGCTCGGCGCAGAAGAATATCAATCTCAACCGGGCCTTACTGTTTGTTTCACCCGAGGCGGTGCGTTATCTGATGATTCACGAACTGTGTCATACGGTGCATCTGAATCACTCGTCACGTTTTTGGGCTTTGGTGGCGAGCAAAATGCCTGGATATAAACAGCATGAGGTTGAGCTGCGCCAGGCGATGTCTGTTATCCCCGCCTGGGCCTTGGGTGCGGATTAGCGCCCTCTCATTGACGGGGCTGCGGCCTTGTTATCTTCAACGTACTCATTTGCTGTGGCTTGTTATACTACGGCGCTGAAATCAGTTGTAAAACTTGAAATGACTGCTTGCCGTTTTCCGGCCAAGTGTGTGGAGGTCGAATGAAAGTAATCGTTATTGAAATCACCATGTTGGTGTTGTGTATAGCATTTATGGTTTATCTGGCCAGGGATGATCGCAATAATCGTCGCCTGCGTGAGGAAGAAGATCGGCAAAAGGCGCTACAGCAGGCCGATTCGCACCAGGACTAACCGCTGATGTGGATATCCCTGGGCAGGGTGATCTCCATGGCAATCGGCAGATGATCTGACATGGCCTCATTGAGGACCTTGACCTCTTCTACCTGAACTGCCGAGGTGGTGAGAATATGATCGATATTGCGGGCCGGGCGCCAGCTGGGAAAGGTAAGCAGGTTTTCCAGTGGCAGGCAGAGATCGGTTTTGGCAAATAGACTGGCCATTTCGTCGCTCTCGACAGCACAGTTGAAATCCCCCATGACACAGGCGTGTGGATGTTCGTTGACCAGCTCGGCAATAAAGTCGAGTTGTTGCTGGCGGGCCCGTTTGCCCAGCGCCAGATGCACCATAAACAGGGCCAGACTGTTGTCATGCTGGCCAAGGCGCATCATTAATGCCCCCCGGCCCGGCATCCTGCCCGGCAGTTTGTATTCGATGGTTTCACTGGGCTGGAATTTACTCAGCATGCCATTGCTGTGCTGGGCCAGTTTGCCCAGATTGCGATTGGTCTGGTTGTACCAGAATGGGAAACCGCCGTGCTGGGCCAGATATTCAACCTGATTGATGAACTGGCTGCGCAGGCTGCCGCCATCCACTTCCTGCAGACCGACGATGTCATAATCACTGACTAGGCGGGCGATACGATCCAGATTATCAAAGCATTGAGAATGAGGCAGGATGTGTTTCCAGCTCTGGGTCAGGTAGTGGCGTCGGCGGGTCGAGGCAATCGCCACCTGAATATTAAAGCTCATTAGCTTGATTTTGCGCCCCGCCTCAACGGCATCGGCCGGTAGGGTGGCGCGTTTGGATTCTGGCATCAGTGGTCGACTATAGTTGAATAACTGTCTCACCTAGTTTGGCGGTCAGTTTCATGTTTTCTGAATAGTCTACCGGGCAATCAATGATGCTAACGGTGTTGTCGGCCAGGGCCTGTTTCAGGGTTGGCAGCAGATCTTCTGTCTTTTCAATGCGATAGCCCTTGGCGCCAAAAGATTCGGCATATTTGACCAAATCTGGATTATTGAAGTTGACGTGGCTCTTGCGGCCATACTGGTTCATCTGCTTCCACTCGATCAGGCCGTAGGCGCCGTCGTTCCAGACCAGAATGACGATCGCCGTGTTGAGACGCATGGCGGTTTCGATCTCCTGACTGTTCATCAGAAAACCGGCATCACCAGTGACCGCAACGACCTTTTTCTCTGGATAGGCCAGTTTGGCGGCGATGGCGCCGGGCACGGCAATGCCCATGCTGGCGAAGCCGTTGGAGATGATGCAGGTGTTGGGTTGTTCGCAGCGAAACATGCGTGCCATCCACATCTTGTGGGCACCAACGTCGCAGATGGCGATGTCTTCCAGGGCCATGGCGGTGCGCAGGTCCCAGATCAGTTTTTGCGGCTGCACCGGATAGGCTTGGCTGGCGGCATGTTCGTTCATGTCTTCGATCAGGGCATCGCGCAGTGGCCGCAGCTGTTCTGTTTCCTGTTGCGGTGTGGCCTGTTCGGTGATGCGTTGCAGGCTTTGTTTGATGTCGCCGACGACACCGATCCGGACGCCGTAGTGGGCGTCGACCTCGGCCGGCTGAAAGTCGATATGGATGATGAATCTATCCTTGGTCGGGTGCCATAGATGGGGGTGGTATTCCACCAGGTCGTAACCGACGCAGATGATGACGTCGGCCTTGTCGAAACCAATGCCGACATAATCCTTGGCCTGTAGCCCGGCGCTGCCCAGGTTGGTGGGGTGGCGAAACGGCACCACCCCTTTGGCCATAAAGGTATTGGTGACCGGGATGTTGAGCTGGGCGGCAAACTCGGCCAGTTGTTCTGAGGCATTGGCACGGATGACGCCATGGCCGGCGAGGATGATTGGGTGTTTGGCATTCGAAATGGCCGCGGCGGCGGCATCGATGCGATCCTGGGTCGGCGCCGGGGTGACGGGATTTTTTGACCAGAGTGGTTTGTCGTCGACCTCCATGTCGGCGATGTTTTCCGGAAACTCGATAAAACTGGCGCCGCTCTTTTCCATCTGCGCCTGTTTAAAGGCCTTGCGTACCACCTCGGGGATGACTTCGGGCATTAGCAGACGGGCGGAATACTTGGTGATCGGCCGGAACATCTCTTCCAGATCCAGCACCTGATGCGATTCCTTGTGTAGCCGGTGGGTGCCCGCCTGGCCGGCTATGGCCACCAGCGGTGCATGATCCATGTTGGCGTCGGCAACGCCGGTGATTAGATTGGTAGCGCCGGGGCCGAGGGTGGAGAGACAGACGCCAGCACGACCGGTAAGGCGGCCATAGACATCGGCCATGAAGGCGGCGCCCTGTTCGTGGCGCACGGTGATGAATTTGATATTAGAGTCTAGCAGGGCATCCATCATGGCCAGATTTTCTTCGCCGGGGATACCAAAGATGTACTCTACGCCTTCATTTTCCAGGCATTGTACGAACAGTTCAGCCGCTTTCATGTGGATGGATTAGCTTTCCTGTTTGACCAGCTGATTTACAATATTGACCATGCCCTGGAAACCGTTGGTCTTGCCTGGGTCAGTGATGTATTTGCCATTGACGACCATTGATGGCGTGGCCTGAACACCGTAGCGTTTGCCCAGTTCCGCGGCGCGGCGTACTTTGGCTTCTACGGCGAATGAACGAAATGCCTTTTCGAATTTTTGCTGGTCAACGCCATGTTCGGCGAACAGTGCGGCAACTTCGGCTTCGGTATTCATGCGGCGTTTCTGCAGATGAATGGCTTCAAAGAATGGCGTGTGAATTTTGTCCAGTACGCCCAGTGCTTCGGCGGCGTAAAAGGCGCGTGCATACATGGCCAGGGTGGCATTAAAAATAGCCGGCAGTTGTACGAATTTTACGTTGGCCGGTTTGGTTTTTAGCCAGCGATCCAACATTGGTTCAAAGCGGAAACAGTGTGAACAGCCGTAGGAAAATATTTCCACTACCTCGATCATGCCTTCATCGGCAGAGGTGGGTTGTGCCGGAGTGATAGCCAAGTAGGCTGGCCCCTCTTGCGGTGGTGCAGCATTAACGCTTGGCATGATGATCAATGACACAAGCATTAGCAGGGTAAGTTTGAATAGTTTCATGATGCTAAATCCTTATTGTTGGTGCTTCTTTAATATATGTTGTACTGGATGAGCTAAATTGTATCCGATTGTCGGTTACTTTTGTGTTGCCGACAAGGCCACGGCAGTGCAATATTGCGCCGCTAGAATGTGAGACCGCTTTGTTGTTATCATCGTTTCAACTTTTTGCATGGGATTTTAGGGAGCTAGTGCGCCATGACAGCCAAAAATTTTGATTTAAAATCTTTCATGAATCAGCAGTACCTGTGCGAGTCATTGACTATGGCCGAGGTGGAAAAGCTGTTGGAGTACACCGAGCTGGTTTCCTATGCTAAAAACGATGTCATTGCTGCGGCCGGTTCGGTAGGTGATGCACTCTATTTTGTCGTCAAGGGTGAAGCGGCCCTGTTGTTTGATGATAATGGCCGCGAAATGGCGGTAGGTTCAATGCAGGAAGGCGAGTTGATGGGGGAGATGTCTTTCTTTGACCGTCAGCCGCGTATGTTGCAGATGCGTGCCACCAGCACCGGAACAAACTTATTGCGTTTGTCTCGTCCGATGTACGACCGGCTTAGAATCGAGCACCCTTATATAGCGGTAAACCTGCTCGAGCACGCCATTATCAGTCTTGATCACTTGGTACGTCGTTTGAGCACCAAAGAAGTCGATTTGTCGCGTTACATCTACGGCCCCGGCAAACGCTAGTTTGCATATCAACAGAAGTAATTCAGCATTATGATGCATCGTGTTTATCAGCAGGCCACCTTTATTACCGGTGCTCACAAGATTTCTCAATTGCCGCCGGACGAAGGGATTGAGGTCGCCTTTGCCGGACGATCCAATTCGGGCAAGTCCAGCGCCATTAATCGAATTTGTGGCCAGAAGTCCCTGGCGCGAACCAGTAAGACGCCAGGGCGTACTCAGCAAATCAATTATTTCGCACTCGATCCGCAGCGTCACATTGTCGATCTGCCTGGTTATGGTTTTGCCAAGGTTTCTGATCGAATGAAAAAGCATTGGCGCGAGGCCCTGGGTACCTATCTGCAGGAGCGGGAGTCACTCAGGGGGGTGGTGTTGATGATGGATATCCGACTGCCGTTGAATGATTTTGATCGGCAGATGATCGAGTGGTGTCAGAGCAGTGAAATGCCGCTGCACATCCTTTTGACCAAATCAGACAAGTTGAGTCGTGGTGCAGCGGGCAATATCTTGCAGCAGGTGCGTCAGGCATTATCAACAGAATATGGCGTCGAGCGTGATCAGCCCTGGGCCACGGTGCAACTGTTTTCTGCCTTGAAGAGTGTTGGTGTGGAAGATGCCTGGAACAAACTTGATGATTGGTTTGGCGTAACCGACAAGGCAGCATAAATAAAAAAAGCCCCTGGCTGGGGGAGTTAGCCAGGGACTTGAATGACCACCTGCAATTTTCTGGTGGGGTCTGCCGAGGAGTTAGGAAGGCAGAACATTGGGTTCACAACATATGACCGCAAGCCGAAAACTAAAGTTCAATACACGGGTAAGAAAAATTTCGGTTATAAAAAAGCCCCGGGACCAATTGGAGGGTGTCCGGGGCTAAGAGTCTAAACCCGGCTTGGGGAAACCGGATAGAGGGGTCCCGCTCTAGGGAGGGTGAGCGGGGTAAGCGCAAAGGGCAGCGCTTGCATGTATAGATCGGCACGAAGCTAAAAAGTTCAAGGGAAAGGTACGGCGGACATCCAAAAGTCATTTCGGTGATTTAACGAAGCAATAATATTTATTTGGACTTGGTCAAAATATAGTGTTGTTGATTGTGATTCGGGGATAAAAAAAGCCCCGGGACCAATTGGAGGGTGTCCGGGGCTAAGAGTCTAAACCCGGCTTGGGGAAACCGGATAGAGGGGTCCCGCTCTAGGGAGGGTGAGCGGGGTAAGCGCAAAGGGCAGCGCTTACATGTATAGATCGACTCGAAGCTAAAAAGTTCAAGGGTTGGATATATAACATTTAATATTCGTTAACAATTGCCCAGGCAATATCAGAGTCAGGGCAGTTATTTGTTTTCAATAGATTGATTTAATTGCGTTTTTTGGGGCTGTTCAAAATTAGTTTAGTGGGCCTGATCCCAGTTATCCCCTACCCCGATATCCACCAGCAGTGGCACAGCCAGTTCGGCAGCACCTGACATACAATCGTTTATGCCCGATTTGGCGGCTTCCAGCTGTTCGGTCTTTACTTCAAATACCAGCTCATCGTGAACCTGCATGATCATGCGCGCATCAATATCGCCCTGCTGTAACCAATCATGGCAGCGAATCATCGATAGCTTGATGATGTCGGCAGCAGTGCCCTGCATGGGGGCGTTGATGGCGGCGCGTTCGGCGTATTGGCGGCGTTGGCCGTTGCGGGAATTGATGTCATTTAAGTAGAGGCGGCGGCCAAACAGGGTTTCGACGTAGCCCTGTTCATGGGCCTCGGCGCGCATGCGATCCATGAAATCTTTTACCCCTGGGTAGCGGGTAAAGTAGAGCTCGATATATTCCTGGGCCTCACCGCGATTGACGCCTAGCTGTTTGGCCAGGCCAAAGGCCGACATGCCGTAGATTAGGCCGAAATTGATGGCCTTGGCGCTGCGGCGCTGGTTTGTCTCGACCTCGTCCAGCGGCACATTGAAGATTTCGGCAGCGGTGGCGCTGTGGATGTCCTTGCCTTGCTGGAATGCGGTCAACAGGCCTTCGTCGCCAGAGAGGTGGGCCATGATGCGCAGTTCAATCTGGGAATAATCCGCGGCTACCAGTTGATAACCGTTGGGGGCGATAAAGGCCTGGCGGATGCGCCTTCCCTCCTCGCTTCTGATAGGGATATTCTGCAGGTTTGGATCCGACGAAGACAGCCGTCCGGTGGCGGTGACGGCCTGGTGATATGAGGTATGTACCCGGCCAGTGGACGGGTTGATCTGCTGTGGCAACTTGTCGGTGTAAGTCGATTTGAGTTTGCTCATGGAACGGTGTTCCAGAATCAGGCGTGGCAGATCGTAGTCCAGTGCCAGTTCTTGCAGCACTGGTTCGGCGGTAGATGGCGCGCCCTTGGGGGTCTTTTGCAGTATCGGCAGCCCGAGCTTGTCGTAGAAGATGGCCTGGATCTGTTTCGGTGAGCCGAGGTTAAAGACCTCGCCTGCCTCATTATGGGCCTTTTGCTCCAGCTCGATGATGCGGCTGGCCAGGGTTTGGCTTTGCAGGTGCAGCATGTCCTGATCGATCAGCACACCATGCCGTTCGATCTGCGACAGAATCGGTACCAGGGGCATTTCAATCTCTTCAAAAACACGTATTTGACCGGCCTCTTTTTCCAGCTGCGGCCACAGGGTCTGGTGCAGCCTTAGGGTGATGTCGGCATCTTCGGCGGCATAGGGGCCGGCCTGTTCGAGGTCGATCTGGTTAAAGGTGAGCTGTTTGACACCCTTGCCGGCAATATCCTCGAAGTGGATGGTTTGGTGGCCAAGGTATTTTTCGGCTAGGGCGTCCATGTTGTGCCGTATAGCCGTGCTGTTGAGGACATAGGACTCAAGCATGGTATCGAAGGCAATGCCTTGCAGGTTGATGCCGTAATTGGCCAGCACGCTCATGTCGTATTTCAGATTCTGGCCGACTTTTTTCCGGCTGGCATCTTCCAGCAGTGGTTTGAGTTGTTGTAAAACAGCATCGCGATCCAGTTGCTCAGGTGCGCCTTCGTAGTCGTGGGCCAGGGGTACATAAGCGGCCTCGCCAGCCTGCACCGCAAATGAGACGCCGACAATCTCGGCCTGCATGTAGTCAAGGCTGGTGGTCTCGGTGTCAAAGGCAAACAGTTCGGCCTGTTTGAGTTTTTGCAGCCAGGTATCCAACTGCGCTTGTTCAAGGATGATGTGGTAGTCAGTTTCGATGCTGGCTGGGGCGGGTTCTTCAACGGTGTCTTGCGCGTCGGCGGCCTCTTCCACCTGTCTGAGCCAGGTCTTGAATTCCATTTCCTTAAATAGCTCACGCAGAGCTGCTTTGTCCGGTGCCTCAAGCTTGAGTTGTTCCGGCGTAAAAGGCAGCTCGACATCGCATTTAATGGTGGCTAGTTGTTGTGAAAGCGGTAGGAAATCGAGGCTATTGCGCAGATTTTCGCCGACCTTGCCCTTAACCTGATCAGCCTTAGCCATGACCTCAGCAAGTGAGCCAAATTGATCCAGCCATTTTACTGCCGTTTTGGGGCCGCACTTGGGTACGCCGGGGATGTTGTCGGCACTGTCGCCCATCAGGGCCAGATAATCGATGATTTGTTCTGGTGTGACGCCGAACTTTTCCACCACGGTCTCAGGTGTCATCAAGGTATCGGTCATGGTGTTGATCAGGGTGACATGCTTATTGACCAGCTGGGCCATATCCTTGTCACCGGTAGAGACCAGGGTCTCTATCTTCAGTTCGCTGGCCTGAACGCAGAGGGTGCCGATGACGTCGTCCGCTTCCACGCCCTCAATGACTAATAATGGAATGCCCATAGCGCGAATGATGTTGTGGATGGGTTCGATCTGGCTGCGCAGCTCGTCCGGCATGGGCGGACGATTGGCCTTGTAGTCGGCATACATATCATTGCGAAAGGTTTTGCCCTTGGCATCGAAAATCACCACCATTGATTCCGGCTGATATTCGCTGATCAGCTTACGCACCATATTGATAACGCCATAGATGGCGTTGGTGGGTTGGCCCTTATGGTTGCTGAATTTATTAACATCTAGAGCGTGAAAGGCACGAAACAGATAGGAGGAGCCGTCAACGAGGATTAGGGGCTTGGTGCTGGATTTGGTCATGATGTTTGCAAATGTTTATTTTTTGAGAAGTATTTGGGCCAATATTATGCAACAGTTCCGGTTTTGGGTGATGATTATATAGAGTGCATAGAGCCGTAGATTGATTCGCTAACAGGAACGGGTTAATGATATCTTTAGCCGCCTGCAATCTAGGGCGCTGGGCTGGGCCGGTACCGTTTGCTGATGGAGGCAAGATGATCATGAAATACACACATATATTGGCTGCCCTGATGCTGTTGTCTGTTGTGGCAGAGTCTGCGGCAAGTGATGCGGCGTCACTGGATCAGGCCATGGAGCCGGAAGTGGTGATCACGCCAAGAGATCAGGGCCGGGTAAAAGAGTATCGCGCCAACGGTCAGCTTTATATGATTGAGGTGATACCAACCAAAGGGGCGCCCTACTATTTAATTGATAGTGATGGCGACGGTCTGCTGGAAAGCCGTCAGAATCAACTTGGTTCTAATTTTATGATTCCGCGTTGGTCGATAGTGCGCTGGTAGTTCGTCCCCTGAAATTAATTGTCAAAACAGTCTGGTGCGCGCTGTTGGAGCCATTGCTGTTGAAACTTAACAAATCAAACCTATTTGCCTTGGTTTAGGTGGGTATTGTTAAAGTTTAGCTAACAAAATGCGCTAACCTATTGTTAGACTAAGATTCTTTCCTGGTTATACACAAAA
>CBFCYE010000020.1:0-50763 GCA_965602225.1 uncultured Gammaproteobacteria bacterium
TGATGGCGCGACGCTTTTTGACCACTTCTTTTTCCAGTTTGAATTCTGGAATACCAAAGGTCAGCAGACCACCAATCTCAGGGTTACGATCATAGACAACGGGCTTAACGCCATTGCGAATCAGAATATCGGCACAACCCAGGCCAGCCGGGCCGGCACCGATGATGGCAACTTTTTTACCGGTGTCTTTTACGTGTGACAGGTCAGGACGCCAGCCCATATCAAAGGCGGTGTCGGAGATGTATTTCTCAACCGAACCAATGGTCACGGCACCAAAACCACCTTCGCCCAGGGTACAAGCACCTTCACAAAGACGGTCTTGCGGACAGACACGACCACAGATTTCCGGCAGCGAATTGGTCTGATGTGACAACTCTGCCGCTTGTAAAATCTTGCCCTCACTAACCAGTTTCAACCAGTCAGGGATATAGTTGTGTACCGGACACTTCCATTCACAATAGGGATTACCGCAGGCCAGACAACGATCAGACTGTTCCGCCGCCTGCTCCTGACCGAAGTCAGCATAAATCTCGCGATACTCTTTTTTACGCTCATCAGCCGCTTTCTTGGCCGGGTCGCGCCTATCGACCTGGATAAATTGAAAATTGTTACCCATAGTTTTTATCCATCTAATTCCGTGTAGTAATCCAGATGCGGGGGCCTTTAAGCCGCCACCCTCTGCAGATCTTCCAGCAGTGACTCAAGATCAGCCGCTTTCGGTTTCACCAACCAGAACTTAGCTACCGTATCAGCAAAGTTATCAAGCATGGCCTGACCACGAGCCGAACCGGTCTCTTCAACAAACGTTTCAATCACACCACGCAGGTGGTTACGATAAGCTTCAGTGGCCTCTGTGCCAACGCGGTGAATGTCGATCAACTCATGGTTGTACCTATCGACGAAGCTATTGTCTTCATCATAGATGTAGGCAAAGCCGCCGGTCATACCGGCACCAAAGTTAACACCGGTCTGGCCCAGCACGGTCAGGATACCGCCAGTCATGTACTCGGCACCATGATCACCAATACCTTCGACCACGGCTTCGGCGCCGGAGTTACGCACACCGAAACGTTCACCAGCCAGACCCGACGCATACAGTTTGCCGCCGGTAGCACCGTAGAGACAGGTGTTACCGATGATGGTGGTTTCATGACTGGCAAAGACACTAGCCTTCGGCGGATAAATCACCAGCTTGCCGCCGGCCATGCCCTTACCGACATAGTCGTTGGCATCACCTTCAAGATACATTTCCAGGCCACCGGCATTCCAGACACCGAAGGACTGACCGGCTGAGCCTTTCAGGTTCAACTTGATCGGCGCGTCAGACATGCCATGGTTGCTATGCAGGGCGGCAATCTCACCCGAGAGACGGGCGCCGATAGAACGATCGGTATTGTGCACTTCATAACTAAACTCACTACCGAACTTGTTCTCAATTGAGGACAAGGCATCTTTAACCATCTGCTCGGCCAGCTCACCCTTATCAAAAGGTTCGTTGCGAGCAGACTGACAGGTATGAGAACTATCATTGTCTCCACTGTACAAAAGCGGCGCCAGATCCAGGCGTTGCTGCTTGGCTGTTTCGCCATCCAGCTCTTGCAACAGGTCAACACGACCGACCAACTCTTCAAAACTACGCACACCCAAGCTAGCCATGATCTGGCGCGACTCTTCGGCAATAAAACCAAAGTAGTTCATCACCGCTTCAACATTGCCGGTGTAGAAGTCACGCCGCAGGACATTGTCTTGCGTGGCAACACCGGTGGCACAGTTATTCAAATGACAGATTCGCAGATACTTACAACCCATGGCAACCATCGGCCCGGTACCAAAACCAAAACTCTCAGCGCCAAAGATGGCAGCCTTGATTACATCCAGACCGGTCTTCAAACCGCCGTCTGTTTGCAGACGCACTTTGTCACGCAGGTTGTTGGCGCGCAGGGTTTGATGTGTTTCGGTCAGACCCAGCTCCCATGGACCACCACAATACTTCACCGAGGTGAGTGGCGATGCCGCCGTACCACCGTCGAAACCAGCGATGGTGATCAAGTCGGCATAGGCCTTGGCGACACCAGCCGCGATAGTGCCAACACCAGCCTCAGAAACCAACTTCACCGACACCAATGCCGCAGGGTTTACCTGTTTCAGGTCATAGATCAGCTGCGCCAAATCTTCGATCGAATAAATATCGTGATGTGGCGGTGGTGAAATCAGACCGACGCCGGGTTTGCAGTAACGCAACTCGGCAATCAGTTCATTGACCTTTTGACCCGGCAGCTGACCACCTTCACCGGGTTTGGCACCCTGAGCTACCTTGATCTGCAGCACTTCGGCACTGCGCAGGTAAGCGGGTGTAACGCCAAAACGACCAGAGGCAACCTGTTTGATCTTGGAACGTTTAATGGTGCCGTAACGCTTGGGATCTTCGCCGCCCTCACCCGAGTTGGATCGGGCGCCGAGTCTATTCATGGCCTCGGCAAGCGTCTCATGGGCTTCGGGTGACAAAGCACCGAGAGACATTGCTGCCGAGTCAAAACGCTTATAAATATTTTCCGCAGGCTCTACTTCGTCGATGGAGATGGCTTCTACATCGTCACGCAGCTTGAGCATATCGCGCAAAGACAGCGCATCGCGGTTGTTGATCAGGTCTGAGTGTTTCTGCCAATCGGCAAAATCACCAGTGCGCACTGCTGTTTGCAGGCTGCGAACCACATCAGGATTGTAGGCATGCTCTTCGCCACCATGGACGTATCTCAGCAGACCACCCTGACTGATGTTCTTGCGCGCATTCCAGGCTTCTTTTTGCAATTTGGCTTGATCAGCCTGCAGATTTTCAAAACCAGCACCTTGAATACGTGTTGTGGTGCCCTTGAAACACAGGTCAACAACTTCACGGTTCAGGCCCACAGCTTCGAACAACTGCGAACCACGATAAGATCCGACGGTGGAAATACCCATCTTTGACATGATCTTGTACAGACCTTTGCCGATACCCTTGCGATAGTTAGACTCAACCTTGGCTGGCTCCAGACCTTCGATGGCACCGGTCTTAATCATGTCAAAGAGACATTCGTAGGCCAGGTATGGATAGACCGCTGTGGCGCCGTAACCAATCAGTACGGCAAAGGCGTGAGGGTCACGGGCGGTAGCTGTTTCAACCACGATGTTGGCATCACAACGTAGACCTTCAGCAATCAGGCGGTGGTGCACTGCACCCGTGGCCAAGGCCGCGTGGACCAACGGCACGTCCGCGCTAATGCCGCAATCAGTCAGGATGATTACAACCTTGCCGCCCTTAACCGCTGCCACTGCTTCATCGCAGATGGCAATGATGGCGTCTTTCAGATCGCCTTCACGATTGAGATTGATAATGATATTGCCGTAGTCAGGATCGCTATCCATGCCCAGCAATTGTGTGTATTTGGCGTGAGACAGTACCGGCGAGCTCACCAACAGACGCGAGGCGTGGTCAGCGGTCTCTTCAAACATGTTGCACTCGCGACCAAAGCAGGTCTCCAACGACATAACAATCGCTTCGCGAATCGGATCAATCGGCGGATTGGTAACCTGGGCAAATTGCTGGCGGAAATAGTCGTAAGGTGAACGCACCTGCTTCGACAATACTGCCAATGGGGTGTCGTCACCCATGGAGCCAACCGCTTCCTGGCCGGCCTCGGCCAGAGCACGCAACACCTGATCACGCTCTTCGAAGCTAGCCTGAAACTGCTTTTCGTAAACTTTCAGTTCATCAGCATCGAGATTCTCGCTGCAATCACCATGCTCGCCCTCAAGCGAAGATTCGAGACGTTTGGAATTAGCCGTCATCCACTCTTTGTAAGGCTGGCGCCCCTTGAGCATATTATCGACATCTTCGGGCAACAACAGCTTACCGGTATCCGTATCCACCGCCATCATCTGGCCAGGTTTGAGACGACCCTTGGCGATAACATCTTCAGGCTTGTAACCGTAAACGCCAATCTCGGAAGCCACGGTGATGTGTCTATCTTTGGTGATGACGTAACGGGCTGGACGTAGGCCATTGCGATCTAGCGTACAAGCCGCATAACGACCATCGGTCAAAACGATACCGGCCGGACCATCCCAGGACTCCATGTGCATGGAACTATATTCATAGAAGGCGCGCAGATCTGGGTCCATGTTATCGATGTTCTGCCAGGCCGGCGGCACCAGCAGACGCATGGCGCGGAAGATATCCATGCCACCCGCCAACAGTGCCTCGAGCATGTTGTCCATGCTGTTGGAGTCAGAACCGCTCATGCTTACTAGCGGACGGATATCATCCATCGGCAATAATGGCGTTTCGAATTTATGGCCACGGGCTACCGACCAAAAACGATTACCCTGGACCGTATTGATCTCACCGTTATGAGCCAGGTAGCGGAATGGCTGAGCCAGACGCCATTGCGGCCAGGTGTTGGTAGAGAAACGTTGATGGAATACAGCGGTAGCCGATTCCAACGTAGCGTCGTTCAAATCCTTGTAAAACACCGGCAGGTTGGCCGGCATGACCAGACCCTTGAACGAGATTACCCGTGACGACAGGCTCGGTACGTAAAAGAAATCATCATTGGCCTCAAGCGCCTTTTCGGCACGACGACGGGCAATATAGAGATGGCGCTCGAAGGCTGCCTCATCCATTCCCGCTGGGGCGCTGACGAAGACCTGTTCGATCTGCGGCAGACTCTTAAACGACTCGTCACCACAGGCCGAAGCATCAACCGGCACAACGCGCCAGCCAGCCACAACCAGGCCTTCCTGGGTCAGCTCAGCATCCAGCTGTTTGCGCGCAGCCGCAGCCAGACTGTCATCCTGATTAAGGAAGACCATGCCGACGGCATACAGCTCGGACAGACTGAAACCCTGTTCAGCGGCAGCCGCACGCAAAAAGCCATCCGGCTTGCGCAGCAACAGGCCGCAGCCATCGCCAGACTTGCCGTCAGCAGCAACTGCGCCACGATGCGTTAAACATGCAAGCGCATCAATAGCGGTCTGCACCAGCCAGTGACTGGGCTTACCATCCATTTGCGCGATGAGTCCAAACCCGCAGTTATCTTTTTCAAACTCGGGGCGGTATAAACCTTTTTCCATAAGCAAAACGAATAACCGGTTGATTGTTATTAAGTCATTTGCGTGCGCAGGCATCAACCTGCAAAAGCAGCGCAAAAGGGGACAGGAGTATACAATCAGAGACGACCTGACGCAATCCCAGACCACATAAGCCCCTGCATAACCGCAGGGATATCAATGCAATAGCTTAGCTAAAGCTACTTTGACTGCAGGTCTTTTCGGGCATCAGCAAAACTGCGAATCCACGGCTGGCCCACACCCCATGACTTAGGCAAGGCCTTGGCCGCCTTATCGGCCTCGGCCCGACTGGCATAACTGCCATAGACCAGCACCGTTAGCAGCTTGCCACGACGGGAGATTGGATAGACTGCGCTTTGATCGGCAATCTTGTGCCGCTTCACAAACCGCAGCACCTTGGCTTTGTCCACCAGCGCCATCATCTGCATCGTGTAATGGCTGCCCGGCTGAGCCATCAACCACACCAGCTCGGCTGGCACTACTGGCTCAACCTTAGCCGGCGGCACTGGTTTTGGTTCTGGCTGAGACGCAACCTGGGGTTCAGGTTTAACCGAGACCTCTGCCTCCTCATCAGCATCACCTTTGACCGCAGGCTCTTCCTCAAGCGCAACAGTCTCAGGCTCCAGACTGGCATCGACCACCGGCAGGTCGTCAACAATCAACTCAACCTCTTCGTGCAATATTGGCACTGGCTTGCCCTCGGCATCTTCCAGACCGGCCACAACCGGGGTCTGCTGCAACACCGCATCAATCGCCTTCAAGGCCCGCGCATCTGCCGTATCAATCGCTTCTGGCGAATCAGACTCATCACTTGCTGTCTGCACCTGCCCTGCAGGCACAACAAACACCTGATTTATTTCATCCTGATAATAAAGCACGCCACCGACCACAAAAGCAGCCAAAACTATCGCCACCAGCTTCAGCGGCGAACGGCGGCTATCTGTCGACACGCCACTCTTAGCCTTTTTCGTCAACAGACCGTGAGCCAAGGCATTGACCTCTTCAGGCATGCCACCGCTCTTGCGGTGAATATCAGCCACCAACTCGGGCGACAACAGCTCATTAAGCTGTGGCACTGTGGCAGACATACGGTGGCGCAGATAACCGTCTACTTCTTTCTGACTAAACGGCTCCAACGTCAAGGTATAGGCCAGACTCTCTTTGAGCAGGGCAAAGCGATCCAGCTTGTTGGCCTGATCCTTACGCATACTCATAATCAGACTAACGCTGTTATCGGTGCGTTCATCACGGAGAATTTTTTCTGCCAGCAATATCACATCATCTGTCAGCAGGTGGGCATCATCGACAATGATCATGGCTCGTCGACCACTGCGCCCAAGTGCTTGCAGGTAGCGATCAAGCTCCCACAACAAATCCGAAGTGGATTCAAAATCACTCAGATCATGATCAAAACCCTGCCCAACCTGACGCAGAAATGACTCGCCATCCATCACAGCCGTTGCGGTGACAAAACTGATTCGCCAGGTTGTTGCCGCACGCTCAACAAAGGCCTTTAGCAATGATGTGCGCCCAACCGCTGGCTCGCCTAGCAACAACAACACCTCGCTGTAGGGAGCGAGATGCAACAACTTATTTAGATTTAGCTTGCGTGACTCTTCGATATAGATAGTCTTTGGATCACTATCCAGCGACAATTCCAGCGACGGATCTTCAACGCCAAACAGGCCAGAAAAGCGTTCGCTTAATTTTGGTGTGATGTGCTGATTTTCGGCCATAGGGGGAGACTGATTTCAATCCGAGCATTGTGGCAAAACTAAAGTGAAAACAAAAGCAATTAATCAAGCCTTGATATTACGCTGAGCTTCCATAAAAACAATCTGATAGCCACGTTTGCTCTGCGCATCGCGACTTTTTATCAATGCATTTTCAGCATTTTCATAATCCGGATAGTGCTCACGCTTGAGACGACCACTACTGCCCTGAAAGCCCGACTCTTTTACCAGACTCCAGCCGTCAATTAGATCGGGCTGCAAAAACAGGTGATAGAAGCGCGGCGGCTTGCCCTCTGTTGCCGGTAACTGCATATAGATTCGCATCAAGGGTTTCTCAGGTTAACGCCGATGGATCGAAAATTCGATCGTGCTCAACAATGGCGTAACGATCCGTCATCCCGGCAACGTAATCCGCAATAGCGCGGGCACGCCCTTCCTCACCCAGACTCGACTCCATCAACTGGCATTTTTCTAACTGTTCTGGCGGCAACATCTTTGCCTCTGTCATAAATGCATCAAACAGATTTCTTATCACCCGTCCGGCCTTGTTGCTCATACGCTGAACCCGATAGTGCTGATATAGCTGTTTGCGTAAGAACTGCTTTAGCTGCAAATTCTGTTCGCGCATTTCTGCACTAAAACAGACTATCGGCTCAACCAGGGCACGAACATCACTAATCGAACCAGGTTTATGCTGCGCCAGATTCAGCCGAGTATTATTAACCAGATCAGAAACCTGCTCATTAATCATGCGACGAATGATCTCATGTACCAAACGTCTACCATTAAGATCGGGATAACTCGCTTTAACCACATCATATTGATCCCGGAACAAACCAATTTCACACAACTGCTCAACACTGATCAGGCCGGCACGCAGGCCATCATCAACATCATGATTATTGTAGGCAATCTCATCGGCCAGATTGGCCAGCTGTGCTTCCAGGCCTGGCTGAGATTTTTGCAGAAAGCGTTGACCCAGCTCATCCAACTGCCGCGCCTTATCCAGGTTGCAATGTTTTAAAATACCTTCCCGGGTTTCGAAGCTAAGATTCAAACCGTTGAAATCCGCGTATTTTTCTTCCAGTTCGTCAACAACACGCAGTGACTGCAGATTATGCTCAAAGCCACCATAGTCGCGCATACACTCATTCAAAACATCCTGGCCGGCGTGACCAAACGGTGTATGGCCAAGGTCATGCGCCAGGGCAATGGCCTCGGTCAGATCTTCATTTAGCTGCAGGGCGCGGGCAATGGAACGGCCAATCTGCGCTACTTCTATCGAGTGCGTCAGGCGTGTACGAAACATATCACCTTCGTGATTCACAAAAACCTGGGTTTTATATTCCAGGCGACGGAACGCCGCTGAATGAACTATGCGATCCCGGTCACGCTGATATTCACTCCTGAATTGCGGCCCGGGCTCCGCAAACACTCGGCCACGCGAATCCTGCGGCTGCGCAGCATAGTTAGCCAAATGACTATCGCTATCTACCATCCTTGCCTCTTTTCTCTATTGCTTATCAGGCCTGACACTGTTGCAGCGTCTGATCCAGCAACGCAGCATCGAAATCATCCGTTACCACGGCCTTGCCGATGGACTTTAGCAAGACCAGTCGAACTCGACCATCCTGTACCTTCTTGTCCACAGCCATCAAGTCCTTCATTTTTTCAATACTGATTAGCGGACCTTTTACCGGCAGCTTGGCGCGGACTAAAAGTTTTTCTACTCGCGCCACATCGGCTTTGCTTATC
Organism: uncultured Gammaproteobacteria bacterium; assembly: GCA_965602225.1. GTDB lineage: Bacteria > Pseudomonadota > Gammaproteobacteria > Tenderiales > Tenderiaceae > Tenderia. The sequence continues at coordinate 8,595 of CBFCYE010000020.1, forward strand.
CAACCAAGCCGAGCCGATAGGTCTGCCGCCATATACATGCCTGCCGCCACCGCCTCACCATGCAACCACTCGCCATAACCCATGGCTGTTTCGATAACATGACCAAAGGTGTGACCCAGATTCAACAAGGCTCGCTGGCCATGCTCATGCTCATCGGCAGCCACCAGTTCGGCCTTATTAACGCACGAACGCTCAATTGCATAGACCAAAGCATCTGTATTACGAGCAACCAGCGCCTCCATATTTTCTTCCAGCCAAAGCAGAAACTCTTCGTCCCGAATCAGACCATATTTAATGATCTCGGCAATTCCGGCGCTGAGCTGGCGATCATCCAGGGTACTGAGCACAGCAGTATCTGCAATCACACACCTTGGCTGATAAAAGGCACCAATCATGTTTTTGCCAGCGGGATGATTTACTGCTGTCTTTCCACCTACGGATGAATCGACTTGCGCCAACAGTGTCGTCGGAACTTGAACAAAGGGAATACCACGCTGATAGCAGGCGGCGGCAAAACCAGCCATGTCACCAATTACGCCGCCACCCAGGGCAACAATGGTCGTCTGCCGACTCATGCGTTTTTCAAGCAGGGCAGTAAAGACATTATTCAACTGCTCCAGAGTTTTATATTTTTCACCATCCGGCAAGATGACATGCTCAGCCCGACACCCCTCTAATGAAGCCATTAGCTGCTGCATATATAGCGGCGCGACAGTTTCATTACTGACAACCAGCACTTCTTTTCCAGTCAGGTGCTGCTGTATCAACGCTGCCTGACCAAGCAAATTACTGCCAATATATATGGGATAACTTCTATCGCCCAAGGCAACATCAAGGGTAATCATCTGCCTGCTCTCAACTATACTTTTGATCAATTTCAACTATGCCCTGGCGCTTTAGGTGCTCCATCAACTTTTTTACCACGGAGCGGACACTTTCTTCGCCAGTTTCCATAACAATATCGGCCACATCCCGATACAAGGGGTCACGCAGGGCCAACAGCTGCCTTATCTTTTCCTGCGGATCACCCGCCTGCAGCAGGGGGCGATTGCGATCACGCCCAGTACGCTTATATAACTGCTCGGGGCTAGCACACAAATACACTACCACCCCTCGCTGCCGCAATAGATTACGATTATCAGCATCCAGCACAGCACCACCACCCGTTGCCAGAACCAGGTCTTGCCGCTGAGTCAGCTCATCAATCACATCTTTTTCGCGCCTTCTAAAACCTTCCTCACCCTCAACATCAAATATTATGGGGATCTTGACGCCAGTGCGGGCAATAATTTCATGATCACTATCAACAAATGCCCAGCCCAGAAACTTTGCCAGCTGTTTGCCAATCGTCGTCTTGCCGGCCCCCATAGGACCAACAATGAAGATCTTTTTTGGCTTTGTGGATGGGTGTGTCATGAGTTATCGCCGTTGATTCTGCCGTCACGAAGGAGAATTTACCAAAAAACAATAGGTAACTGTTAGCTTCGGCCATAAAAAAAGGGGCCATGAGAAATCTCATGGCCCCTTACAGTACCACCATTAATTAATAGACAGGCCTTCTTTGATGATTTTCGGTGTAATGAATACCAGCAGCTCTTCCTTGGAATCGCGCTTGGTTGTTGAGCGGAACAGAGCGCCGATCAAGGGTAGGTCACCCAGGAATGGCACCTTACTTGTACCATCGTTGCTGATTTCTTCATAAACGCCACCTAAAACCACAGTCTCACCATTCTCTACCAGCACCTGAGTACTGATTTCACGGGTGTTGATACTTGGAACCCCCGCATAAAGAGCACCAACACTATCCTTCTTAATCTGCAAATCCATAATAACGCGGTCATCAGGTGTAATCTGTGGCGTCACCGTCAAACTCAACACGGCCTTCTTGAAGGACGTTGACGCGGCCCCTCCTTCCGTACTTTCCTGATAGGCGATCTCGACACCCTGTTCGATATAGGCCTCTTTCTGGTTGGCGGTAATCAGGCGTGGTGATGACACCACCTCACCCTGACCTTCAGCTACCATGGCTGACAATTCAAGATCGACGTTGGTACCAAAAGGCAGCTTGACGAAACTCATCGCAAACGCAGCTGCCGAACCCGTCTCAGGCGTTGCTGGCAGATTGACATTCAATCGGCCCGGCGCTGTCAGGGTGTCGTTGTTAACCAGTTGATCTGTCGCTCCCAACGAGCCACTGAACTGACTGCCGCTGCCGGTGGTATTTGCACCCAAGGTATCCCGAGAGACGCCAAAACGAGAGCCTATATCCTTGTTATAACTGCTATTCGCAATAACAAGGCGAGCCTCAATCAACACCTGGCGCACCGGAATATCCAGCTTAGAGATCAAACGGTGAATCTCTTCCAAAGACGTCGCAGTATCCTGAATCAACAACGTATTGGTGCGCGCATCAATCGTGACATTGCCACGCGCTGATAACAGTGAGCTTTTCTCGCCCTTCAACATCATGGCGACCTCATCTGCCTTGGCATAATTGATTTGCAACATCTCTGAATAGAGCGGCTCCAGCTCTTTAATCTGCTGCGAAGCTTCCAGCTCAGATTTCTCACGATCTGCAATCTCCTGTGACGGCGCTACAAACAACAGATTGCCGGTCTTTCTCACGCCCAAGCCCTTGGTCTTAAGAATAATGTCTAGAGCCTGATCCCAGGGCACATTCTGCAGTCGCAACGTCACACTACCGGCAACCGTATCGCTGGTGACCAGATTCATTTCGGTAAAATCCGCAATCAACTGCAACACCGCACGCACTTCGATATTCTGAAAGTTCAAAGACAGACGTTCGCCGACAAAACCACCCTCATCACCCTGACGTCGCAGGTCTTCCAAGGTTGGCTCAACAGATTTTTTGATCTCAACCGTCAATAGGTCACCAGACTGATAAGCCATATGCTCAAACTTATCCTTGGCACTGATGACAATACGGACATTACCGCCCTGGCGAAAAGTATCGATCATAGTTACCGGCGTGGCAAAATCGACCACATCAAGGCGTTGCTCCAACTCCGTAGCTATGCTGCTATCAATAAAATCCAGCGCCAGCTTGCCGCCCTGCTCCTGGATATTGACGCTGGTGCCCGCATCCGACAAAGTCACCATGATACGCGCCTCACCCTCTTCACCACGACGGAAATCGACACTCTTAATACTGTGACTGGCAGAAATTTCACGACTGGTAAAGACGGTTGGATCCTTATCAACTGGCGGCGACGCCACCGACATAGCCGCTCCGGTGCTATCCAAAATCACATAAACGTTATTGCCTTCAACGCGCGTTTCATAAGGCACCAAACGCAACAAATTCAAAACCACTCGGGTTCTACCGCGGGCCTCAACCGCACTAATGCTACGCGCAGCGCCTACGCCAACCTGGGTGGTACGCTGAGCAAGATTATTGTTCGTTGCCGCAAAGTCCATCGCAATACGGGCTGGATTATCAATAGTGAAACTCAGCGGCTCTGCCGCTGGGCTAGACATGGAAAATTTAATCTGCACTCGATTACCCGGCAGGCTTGAAACATCAACAGCCTCCAGCGAGTTTTCAGCCGCAGCCTCTTCGGCGTTGACCTGCCCTACAGATAGACCTAACAGCAGCATGGCCATCAATGTAAATCGTTGCATCATCTTATGGCTCCAAAAATCTCGCTTCATCATCGCCTGCTCACCCATATTCCCGATTCGTCTCATTGTCATGCTTCCCTAGGGATCACTCCGCTACAGCCAAAGAGGCCGGTCGCTGAATCCAGGCCCCCAGGCCATCCGGCACAACCTCAATCAATTCTATTTTGTCCTGACTTACCGCTGTCACCTGGCCATAATTCTGCCCCAGATAATTACCTATCACTATTCTCGAAACCAGCCCATCGGGAGAACTAACCAACGCCGAACTCTTGCCACCCTTGGACATTGTTCCCACCATCCGCAGAGTATCCAGAGGGAAGGCTTCCAGCGATTCACGCCGACGCCCCAAATCTGGCTGTATGCCACCGTCACTATCCGCCTGTTTTCTATCTTTCGCGGCAAGCACGGCCTTGGTCTCCCATGACATAAAAGGGTCACCAAAATCATTGACCGAATAAACAAAACTCTCAACCGGAACAAATTCCGGCAATGGTTTTATACGCCCCTTGCTGCCTGTTTTCACTTCTTCAATGTAGGCTTGAAGATCTGCATTATCACCACCACTACAACCCACCAGCAACGAAGCCATAACCACGATCATGGCAAGACTTACTGAGTTCTGCCGCCATCTTATGCTCATTGCCCATCCTCCAGATAGCGATAGGTCTTAGCCGTCGTCGACATCGTCAACTCATCACCCTTAGCTGAAATCTTTATATCATGCAGGGTCACAATCCGGGGCAAAGCAGCAACATCACTGACAAACGCACCAAAATCGTGATATCGCCCGGTCACCTTGATATCGATGGGCAGCTCAAAATAAAACTCGGCCGGTTTCTCAGCCTGCGGCTTGAAAAGCTCAAACTCCAAACCATTACCCAAACCCGCCTGTGATACATCAACCAACAACTCGGCCACCTCGGTCTTACTCGGCAACTGCCGCAACATCGCCCCAAATGAGCGTTGCATATCGGCCATTTGCTGCTTGTAGGCATCAAGATTAATCGCCTTTAGCTGCTTGACCTTAAAGGCATCCTTCAATTCGGTCTCTTTCTGCCTTGCCTGTTCCAGCTCTTCCAGCTGATGCTGGGTGACGAACCAATATCCCGCAGCCAACACCGCCAGACAAACCGCGAGAACAGCTACCCCCTTAACCAGGACTGGCCATGAACCCGGATCACTTGGATCCAAGCCCTTAAACTGTTCAAAATCGATATTTTTCAGGTTCATTTGCTTTCTTCCGCCTTCTTAGCCTCAATCTCTTCGGGCGTTAACTGCTTGACCTTTAGTGTAAAACTGCTTGAACGGCTACCATTTTTCTCCTGCACCTGAATTACTTCAAGCCTAGGACTATCGAACCACTCAGACTCGTCAAGATTGCGCATGAATGCCGAAACACGAGCGTTAGACTGCGCCAGCCCCTCAATCGACAATTCCACCCCAGACTGCTCAAACTTTGTCAGAAACAACCCGTCTGGCAAGGCCAGCACCAACTTATCGAGCATATGCACCACCATCGGCCGGCGGGTTTGCAGCTTTTGAATGACATCCATCCTGTTAAGCAGCTGTTTCTTCTTTGTCTCCAGCTCCTTAATCTCTTTGATTCGCTCATCAACCTTGGCGATCTCCGCCTCCAAAAAGCTATTACGCGAATTTTGACCATCAATATTGCCGCTAATATGGACATAGACGTAACCAATAATGGCCAACATCAAAAAAGCAGCGCCAACAAGAATAGAGGTAAACTGACGCTTGCGCTCATTACGTAACGCCTCTCTCCAAGGCAATAGGTTGATGCGAGTCATTAGTCAAAACTCCTTAATGCCAATCCGCATGCAATCATTAGTGCGGGAGCATCAGCACCTAGCTGCTGCGCTTTAATCTTGGAAGAAAGAGACATGTTGGCAAATGGATTAGCCACCGTGGTGGGCACCCCCAGTTTGTCTTCAATCAACTCGTCAATCCCAGGAATTGAAGCGCAGCCACCAGCTAAAACCACATGATCAACGCTATTGTACTGACTGGAAGAGAAGAAAAACTGTAGCGAACGACTGACCTGCTGGGTCATTGCATCCTTAAATGGCTGTAACACCTCAGGCACATAATTATCAGGTAAACCACCCTGTTTTTTTGCTAGCCCCGCCTCTTCATAAGAAAGACCATAACGACGTTGAATTTCTTCAGTCAGCTGTTTACCACCAAACACCTGTTCGCGGGTATATATCATCTTGAAGTCATGAATCACATTCAAAGTAGTCATGGTGGCACCGACATCAAGTATCGCCACCGTCAGACCATCACCAGCATCAGTCAATTGCGGCGCGATCAGTTTATAGGCCGCCTCCATGGCATAGGCCTCGACATCAACCACCTTGGCAGTCAAACCACCCAGCTCACAGGCCGCTACCCGGATATCGACATTTTCACTGCGAGACGCCGCCAGCAATACTTCAACCGTATCAGAGGCATCGCCTTCACTAGCATCAGAAGCCCCTAAGATCTGAAAATCCATATTGACCTCATCCAAAGGATAAGGAATGTACTGATCCGCCTCCAGCTCAATCTGCCCTTCCATCTCATCTTCACTGAGATTTTCCGGCATATTAATCACTTTGGTAATTACAGCAGAACCTGCCACGGCAACGGCCGCAAGCTTTGTCCTGGTACCAGCACGTTTGACGGCACGATTGATTGCAGCACCGACCGATTCAACATCAGCGATACTCTTTTCCACCACGGCGTGTGGCGGCAAAGGCACAACGGAGTAACTATCAACCTTGTAACGGCCACCACTCTCGCTGAACTCCAGCAGTTTGACGGCTGTCGCACTTATATCCAGCCCTAACAAGGATGCAGATTTTCGTTTAAAGAGGTCCAATTTAGAGTTCTCTAATTTATTCCATTAATATGCAGCATTATGCCTTAAGGGTTTATCGGGCATTTAATACCATACTTTATATTTATCCTTTATTTCTAGGATTATCCTAAAAATGCCAGATATCTTCATGTAGTATACATCGGAAGAACCAAGACAAACCTTAGTCCGACATCTGCAATATTGCTATCAAATTCACATATATAAGATCTCTTTAAAGCGACAACCATGAAGTTTATTCACAAACTAGCTCGCCGTAGCGCTTATCTAGCTTTAATACTTTCGCTGACTGGCGCTATCGCTGTGACCTCCACCTACTTTTATCTTGCACCGCAACTGCCTTCCGTTGATGCCTTAAAAGATATTCGTTTTCAGGTGCCGCTTCAGGTTTATAGCCAAGACAATCAGTTAATCGCCGAGTACGGCAGCAAAAAACGTGACCCGCTTCGTTACGAAGAAATACCAATAACCATGATCAACGCCATCCTTGCCTCCGAAGATGATAGATTTTTTGAACACCCCGGAGTTGATTACCAGGGCATACTCCGCGCAGTCGCCAAACTTATTACCACGGGTGAAAAAGCCCAGGGCGGCAGCACCATCACCATGCAGGTAGCACGCAACTTTTTTCTCAGCCGCGAAAAAACCTACCTGCGCAAGATCAATGAAATCTTTCTGTCGTTGAAAATTGAACATGAACTCAGTAAAGAACAGATTCTCGAACTTTATCTAAACAAAATCTATTTGGGTAATCGTTCCTACGGCATCGGTAGTGCCGCAAAAATTTACTACGGCAAGCCACTACAAGAACTGACCCTGGCTCAATACGCCATGCTGGCCGGCCTGCCCAAGGCTCCATCCGCCTACAACCCTATCGCCAACGCCGAACGTGCGCTAATTCGTCGCAACTATGTATTAAAACGCATGCTCACTCTCGGCAAAATCAGTCAGGCAGAACACGATAACGCCAAGGCAGAACCGGTCAGCGCCAAACTCAACAAACAAAACATTGACCTTGACGCACCATACATCGGCGAAATGGTACGCAGTTACATGTATGACCTGCATGGCGAAGAGGCTTATACCAACGGCTACAGGGTATTTGTCACCATTGATCCCAAACTGCAGCTTGCGGCACAAAATGCCCTGCGACAAAACCTGCTCAATTATGAATATCGCCACGGCTTTCGCGGCCCCGTCGAACACATTGCAATCAGCCCTGAAACTGATAGCAAAATCGTGCTTAAACGTCTCAGGGCTCTCCCTACCGTTGGTAACCTGAAACCAGCACTAATACTCCACAGCGAAGCGCAAACCAGCCAAGCGTTACTGGCCAATGGCGAAATAATCAGCCTGCCTTGGCAAGGCCTATCCTGGGCCGCGCCTTATCTCGACACCAATCACATTGGCAAAGCGCCTACACTGGCCGAACAAATCGTCACTGGCGGTGACATCGTTTATGTATTACAGAATGACAATGAAGAATGGCAGCTTGGCCAAATCCCCAATGTTTCCGGCGCCATCATCGCACTAGACCCCAAGGACGGCTCCCTGATCGCGCTGTCCGGTGGCTTTGATTTTTTCTATTCAAAATTTAACCGCGCAACCCAGGCCAAACGCCAACCCGGATCAAGCTTCAAACCGTTCATCTACTCAGCAGCATTGGAAAAAGGCTTTACCACTGCATCCCTCATCAATGATGCACCCGTAGTATTTGATGACCCCGGACTAGAAACCTCATGGCGACCTGAAAACTATAGCGGCCGCATCTATGGCCCAACCCGCCTGCGTGAAGCCATCACCCGCTCACGCAACCTGGTTTCAATCCGGCTGCTGCAAGCCATTGGCGTCCCCTATGCCATTGGCTATGCCCAACGTTTTGGTTTCGAAGCCAGCCAACTGCCTCGCGACCTATCCCTATCATTAGGCAGCGCCTCGGTAACACCAATGGATATTGCCTCGGCCTATACCATTTTTGCCAATGGCGGTTTCCGCGTTAAGCCCTATTTCATCCAGCGCATTGAAGACATCAAGGGCAATATCATCTTTGAGGTAGAGCCCGCCATCGCCTGCCTGTCATGTGAGCAAGCCGCCCTTGCAAGCAGCGCAAATGAGTTCGAACCCACAGCAGATGATCAGTCTAAGACGAGTATCAACGAGACACTAGATACAAACAGTTTAGAGATTGATATTGCCGAACCTACACCACAACCCAAGCTGGCTGAACGTGTCATCTCATCGCAAAATGCCTACTTGATGACCAGCATGATGCGCGATGTCGTCAAACGCGGCACCGCACGGCGCGCCTTACAACTCGGACGCAAAGACCTGGCGGGCAAAACTGGCACAACCAATGATCAACGTGACGCCTGGTTTTCAGGTTTTAACAGCGAAATGGTCACCATAAGTTGGACCGGCTTTGATGATGGCACACCACTAGGAAGCAAAGAAACAGGTGGCCGCGCATCACTACCCTTGTGGATAGACTTTATGCGCACCGCACTAAAAGACCGGCCTGAAATCCCACTGGAACAACCTGAAGGCCTGACCACCGTTCGCATCGACCCCAAGACAGGCCTGCTTGCCGCGCCGAAACAAAAAAATGCCATCTTTGAAATCTTTCGCTCTGAACATGCACCGCAACGACGAGCAGCAGATACCGACGACTCTGTCTCAACACCCGACAGTAATAACAACGACGAAACCGCACCTCAATTGCTTTTTTAAAAATGGCCAAAAAGTCATCTCACAGCGACCGCAACAAAGACCTGCGCATGCGCAAACAACTAGCACAAGAGGCCGCGCGACTGATCGCAGACGAAGGCATCAAAGACTTTCATCTTGCCAAACACAAAGCCGCAGAAAGACTACATGCACCACAAACCCACAACCTGCCACGCAATGATGAAATTCAACTTGCATTGAACCAATACCAGCGCATCTTCAAGGCCGACACTCAGCCCAAACAACTTCAGCATCTAAGACAGACAGCCCTTAATGCCATGCGTTTTTTCAAACAGTTTGAGCCACGACTAGTTGGGGCTGTACTTGATGGTACAGCCAATGAGTTTTCTGAGATTGAGCTACACCTGTTTGCTGACTCAACCAAAGAGCTAGCCTTGTTCCTGCTAGATGCAAAAATAACTTTTGAACAATACAGTCAAAACGTCTCTATGCCGAACGGCGAGACTATCGAGATTCCAGGCTATCGCCTGGAGATGGATAACACCCCGGTGCTATTACTGATTTTTGATCACAAGGGCTTGCGCCAGGCACCACGCTGCCCGGCAACGGGTAAACCGATGCAGCGTTTTGGCCTTAATAAAGTCGAAGAATTAATTCAACTGTCAGCGGATTTAGATTAACGGCGTTTGCTCATCTCAACATAGTCACGCATCGCCGCACCTTGATACAACTGGCGCGGACGGGCAATACGCTGATCAGGATCACCAATCATTTCCATCCACTGTGACACCCAGCCAACAGTACGGGCGATAGCAAACATTACCGTAAACATATTGGTTGGAATACCTAGCACCTTATAGATAATGCCCGAATAAAAATCGACATTCGGATAGAGCTTACGCTGCTTAAAGTAATCATCTTGCAAGGCAACCTCTTCCAGCTTCAACGCCAACTCGAACAACGGATCATTTTCGTCACCCAACTCGGCCAACACCTCATGGCACATCTCACGGATCAGCGTTGCGCGCGGGTCGAAATTTTTATAGATGCGGTGACCAAAACCCATTAAGCGAAATGGATCATTCTTGTCCTTGGCCTTGGCTATATATTTAGGCACGTTGCTGGCATCGCCGATCTCATCCAACATATGCAACACCGCTTCATTGGCACCGCCATGGGCAGGCCCCCACAAGGCAGCGATACCGGAAGCAATACAGGCAAATGGATTGGCCGCCGAACTACCCGCCAGGCGGATGGTCGAGGTACTGGCATTTTGCTCATGATCAGCATGCAGAATAAAGATCATATCCAGCGCACGCTCTGCAACCGGATCAACTACATACTCCTCACATGGCACCGAGAACATCATGTTAAGTAGATTGCCCGTGTAACTCAGCCTGTTTTGCGGATAGACCAACGGCTCGCCAATAGAATGCTTGTAACAGGCCGCAGCAATAGTCGGCATCTTGGCAATCAAACGATGCGCAGCAATCTCACGATGCTCAGGATTTCGAATATCGGTCGAGTCGTGATAGAAGGCCGACAAAGAACCCACCACACCGACCATAATGGCCATCGGATGGGCATCATGATTAAAACCCTTGTAAAAACTTCTCAGGCTTTCGTTAATCATGGTGTGACGAGTAATGTTGTCGAGAAAGTCATTCTGCTGCGGCTGCTTTGGTAACTCACCATGAAGCATCAAATAAGCAACTTCCAGATACGAACTCTTACCTGCCAATTGTTCAATGGGATAACCACGATACAACAACTTACCATTATCACCATCAATATAGGTTATGGAGCTGCGACAGCTGGCGGTTGAGACAAACCCCGGATCAAAGGTGACGTAACCAAACTCATTAAAAAATGCCTTAATATCTACAGCACCCGGACCATGGGTGCCATGATAAATCGGCAGCTCAATGCTCTTGCCGGTGACGTTATCTGTAACGGTAACGGTATCTTTGGCCATAGCAAATAATCCCTTCTTGCATTCTGTTTAGTTAAAAAGTCATCGGCGCAAGGCCGTCAGTCTTAAACTTAAATTTTACGATTTTGGATAATGCTGCGGATAAGGCAGCCGTGCCACACCGCTATCAACAGCAGCCCTGGCAACCGCAGGTGGCACCACATCGATCAAACGGGGATCGATTGGCTTGGGAATAATATAGTCCGACCCAAAACTCAAACTCTCCAGGCCATAGGCATCCAGCACCGCCTGCGGCACTGGCTCACGGGTTAGATCACGCAGCGCGTGCACGGCCGCGGCGGCCATCTCAGCATTGATCTTGCGCGCCTGCACATCCAGGGCACCACGAAAAATGAATGGGAACCCCAAGACATTATTAACCTGATTAGGATAGTCACTACGACCAGTGGCCATGACCAAATCATCACGTGCCGCCAGCGCCACCTCTGGACGAATCTCTGGATCAGGATTAGACAACGCAAACACTACCGGCTTAGCCGCCATGGTCTTCAACATTTCTTCGCTTAGGGTATCCGGGCCAGAGACACCGATAAAGACATCGGCACCATTCATGGCATCGGCCAAAGTCCGCGCATCAGTGTCACGAGCAAACTCACGTTTGTATTCATTCAGGTCATCACGACCACTATGAACCACCCCAGTACGATCCACCAAGGTCAGGTTTTGCTTCGGCATACCCAGGGTCGTCAACAATCGCATCGAGGCAATTCCAGCGGCACCCGCACCAACACAGACTATCTTGGCCTGCTCCAGAGTTTTGCCCTGCAACTCAATCGCATTCAGCAGACCGGCAGCAATAATGATTGCGGTGCCATGCTGGTCATCGTGGAAGACAGGGATATCGAGTTTTTCTATCAAGGCTTTTTCGATAGCAAAGCAGTGTGGCGCAGCAATATCTTCCAGATTGATACCGCCAAAGGTCGTTGCTATACAGGCCACCGTGTCGATGAACTGCTCAGGACTATCGGCATCAACCTCGATATCAAAGACATCGACATCGGCAAAACGCTTAAACAACACGGCCTTGCCTTCCATTACCGGCTTGCCCGCCAAGGCGCCGACATTGCCCAAACCCAACACCGCAGTACCATCTGTGATCACCGCAACAAGATTACCCTTGCCGGTATAACGGTAGGCGTTTTGTGGATCAGCGGCGATCTCTCGCACTGGCGCGGCCACACCAGGGGTATAGGCCAGAGACAGGTCATTCTGATCTTCACAGGGCTTGGTAATAGCGGTGGCAATCTTGCCCGGTTTTGGCTCTGCATGATAGGCCAGTGCACGTCGTTTTAAATCGTCACTCATGAATCATCGTCCATAAAATTTCGTTGAATCTTAGCATATTTGTCGCTTCAGGCTATTTGCGATAGCGTCCCCCCACTTATATATAGGAGGGTTTCGGGCGATTACTCCAACACCTGTATGAGACCAGGATGGTAAATTCGCAACTGCGTCTGCCCCTTATATTGGTAAAGCCAGCCACGCAGTTTAATGGTTTTACCCTGCAGCTCTGGCAACTCAAGCCGGTTTTCAAATGCGGCCAGGTCAGACTTATCTATTCGCGCCGCTACCTTACCAGCAAAATTGAGCCAATACGATTTGCGACTCTCGCCAACACGGATCACTTTACCCTGAACCACCTGAAAACCTGTCAGCCCTGCTGGCAGAGCCGTAGTGGCCAGCCCCTGAAAACGGGGCAAAGACCAAATGCCTTGCTGGCCGGCCTGGCGCTCCGCAGCCAGATAACAATCGAAATTGGCCAGGTTCTGGCCCACAGCAACACTGGCCGCCAAACCCTGGCGCAACAATACAGACTGCAGATTGCGTTGATCTGACAAAAACACATGGGCCAATAGACGACCATAGCGGTCGTTACGCTCAACCCCATAGCGCAACGCCAGACGCTTATTACCTGCCAGCAGACCAATCAGCGCCTGACGCGCCTCTCCTGCAAAAGGCTCTGATGACTCGCCATCGTAGCCAATTTCAGGACTATTAATACCTATAAAACGTAGCTTACGGCCATCTTTGAGTTTGACCGTATCACCATCGTAGACATGGGCAACCTCTACCCATTCATCGGCCTGAAACGGCAAACATTCCTGGGCCTGCAACGGCAGACAAAACAAACTCAGCAGCCAAAACGCAAAAAGGGTGCCCTTTTGAGGCACCCTTTTCAATAGACCTGTCGGTCGAAGCATACAGCTTTATTTCATGCCGTACTTCTGACGGAACTTATCTACACGACCAGCGGTATCAATAGTCTTCTGCTTACCGGTATAGAAAGGATGACAGTTAGAGCACACATCAATAGACAGTGCGTCTTTTTTCAATGTAGAACGAGTGGTGAATGCAGCGCCACAGCTACAAGTCACGTTAACATCAGTGTAGGCCGGGTGGATATCCGCTTTCATGGTAAAAACCTCATTCTCAATATAACCCCATGCAAAGGGGCATGGTCCGTGAAATAGCCGGGCATAATACCGAAAAACCCCATACCTCACAAGCCCCACGAAGACTTAATTTTGCCCCCCCAGCCACAGCATTAAAGTATCGGCCAACCGCAGCCGCCTAAATATAGGCTAATATTGATCCGCGCCCTAAGCAAAATCCGGTTTTCGCCAAAAAAACCAATCGTTTATACCCCACACGGAAAACAAGGATGGCCATGAAAGACAAACGGAACTTGCCCTCTTTTAAATATGATTATTTGGGACTCGATAGCAAATCCTTAAAACACTCCCTTGCCAACCGACTTGAATACTCGGCCGGCAAAGATCTTTACACCGCCACCTCTAGAGACTGGTACCACGTTGCCGCCTGGGTATTACGTGACCGCCTGATGGAGCGCTGGATGGAAACCATGCGTAGCTATTACACCGAGGACGCCAAGCGGGTCTACTACCTGTCGCTGGAATTCATGATCGGTCGCACCCTTAGCAACAGCGCCCTCAGCCTGGGCGTTGATGACGAACTGCGCCAAACCCTAAGCGACATCGGTGTCGACCTTGAACAAGTACAAGAGATGGAAAGCGATGCAGCACTGGGCAATGGTGGCCTGGGCCGGTTAGCTGCCTGCTTTCTCGATTCCATGGCTACCCTGGGGCTGCCTGGCTATGGCTATGGCATCCGCTACGAATACGGCATGTTCAATCAACGCATAGAGAACGGCATACAGATTGAACATCCGGAAAACTGGCTGCGCTACGGCAACCCATGGGAGTTTCCTCGCGCCGAAGTACTCTATCCGGTCAAGTTTAATGGCGAGGTAATTAGCTATCCGGACGACTCTGGAGAAATGCGCTACCAATGGGTCGATACCGACGAAGTCATGGCCATGGCCTATGACACCCCCATCCCCGGCTATGCCAACAGCACCGTCAACAACATGCGCCTCTGGTCAGCCAAATCATCGCGCGACTTTGAACTTAAATATTTCAACGAAGGCAACTACATCAAGGCGGTTAAGGACAAGAATGATTCGGAAAATCTGTCCAAGGTGCTCTATCCCGATGACACCACCGAGATGGGCCGAGAACTGCGACTGAAACAACAATACTTTTTTGTCAGCGCCTCCCTGCAAGACATTTTGTATCGCCACATGAAATACCACGACAACTTTGACCACCTGCCAGACAAGGTTGCCGTCCAGCTTAACGACACCCACCCGGTACTGGCCATTCCCGAACTCATGCGCCTGTTGGTTGATAAATACCATACAGCCTGGGACAAGGCCTGGGACATCAGCAGAAGGACCTTTGCCTACACCAACCACACCCTGCTGCCCGAAGCGCTGGAAACCTGGCCGGTAAGCGTTATCGAAAAACTATTACCACGCCACATGCAGATCATCTACGAAATCAATCAGCGCTTTCTTGATGAGGTCATGCATCGCAATCCAGGCAATAACGAACTTCTTAGCCGCATGTCCATCATTGATGAAAACAATGGCAAACGGATTCGCATGGCCCACCTTGCTGTCGTTGGCAGTCACAAGGTCAATGGCGTTGCCGCGCTACATACCGAGCTGATGAAGCAATCGATCTTTGCCGACTTTAATCGTTTTTATCCCGACAAAATCATCAACAAGACCAACGGCATCACACCACGACGCTGGCTCAACCAGGCCAACCCAGAACTCTCCAGCCTGATCTCAAGCAAGATTGGCAATGATTGGACAACCGACCTTGATCAACTCAAAAAACTCATCCCACTAACAAAAGATAAAGACTTTTGCCTACAATTCAGCGCCGTAAAACGCAACAACAAACTACGCCTAGCGAAACTGATCAAACAACGCCTCAATATTGATGTCAATGTGAACTCTATTTTTGACATTCACATCAAGCGCATCCACGAATACAAACGGCAGCTGCTAAACGTTTTGCATGTCATCACACTTTATAATCGCATCCGCCACAACCCGGATAACGACATCACCCCTCGAACAATTATTTTTGCCGGCAAGGCCGCCCCCGCCTATCACCTAGCCAAGCTAATCATCAGACTGATCAACAATGTAGCCGACATCGTCAACAACGATCCCGCCGTACACAACAAACTTAAAGTCGTTTTCTTGCCCAACTACAATGTATCGCTGGCAGAAGAGATCGTTCCTGCCTGTGATTTGTCCGAACAGATTTCCACCGCTGGCACCGAGGCCTCTGGCACAGGCAATATGAAGTTTGCATTAAACGGCGCACTGACTATCGGCACACTGGACGGCGCCAACATTGAGATCATGGAAGAAGTGGGTGAAGACAACATATTCATCTTTGGCAAGACTGCCAGCGAAGTGGAGCAATGCAAGCGTGATGGTTACAACCCTTACGATCACTACCATGGCAATCCAGAACTGAAAGAGGTGCTGGATATGATTGAGTCAGGCTATTTTTCACCCAATGAGGCAAATCGTTTTCAAGGCATTATCGACACACTCACCAGCCATGGCGACCACTACCTAGTGCTGGCTGATTACGCCGAGTACGTTTCATGCCAGGAACAGGTCGCCGAGCTTTACTGCGATCCAGACAACTGGACTCGCAAAGCCATCCTGAACACCGCCAACATGGGCAAATTTTCCAGTGATCGCACCATCAAGGAATACGCCGAAGAAATATGGAACACGAAGCCAGTTGATATTCGTTTGGCTAAAGGGAATCCCTAAAAATGTTTCATAAAAAAGGCCAGCTAAAAGCTGGCCTTTTTCTATCGATCTGCTGACTTAAGCTTAACGTTTCATCGAATCAAAAAACTCGTTATTGGTCTTAGTGTCTTTCAGCTTATCCAACATAAACTCCATCGCAGCCATGTCGTCCATCGAGTGCAGCAGCTTGCGCAGAATCCATACCTTCTGCAAGTCATCCGGCTTGGTTAGATATTCTTCACGACGGGTACCGGAACGATTGATATTGATCGCAGGATAGACACGTCTTTCAGCAATCTTACGATCCAGGTGCAACTCCATATTACCCGTACCCTTAAACTCTTCGTAGATCACATCATCCATACGCGAACCGGTCTCAACCAGAGCCGTGGCGATAATCGTCAAACTACCACCCTCTTCAATATTACGCGCCGCACCAAAAAAACGTTTTGGTCTATGCAGCGCATTGGCATCCACACCACCGGTCAGCACCTTACCAGACGAAGGAATCACCGTGTTGTAGGCACGCGCCAGACGGGTAATAGAATCCAGCAAGATAACCACATCACGCTTGTGCTCAACCAAACGCTTGGCCTTCTCAATCACCATCTCAGCAACCTGAACATGGCGACTGGCTGGCTCATCAAAGGTACTGGAAATCACTTCACCCTTAACCGAACGCTGCATCTCGGTAACCTCTTCCGGACGCTCATCAATCAGCAACACAATCAGATAACACTCAGGATGACTGGCGGCAATCGACTGGGCGACGCTCTGCAACATCATGGTCTTACCAGCTTTAGGCGGCGAGACGATCATGGCGCGCTGGCCTTTACCTATCGGCGCTACCAGCTCGATTACGCGAGCAGTCAAATCTTCAGTACTGCCATTACCCTGCTCAATCTTCAAACGCTCATTGGCAAACAATGGCGTCAGATTTTCAAACAGTACTTTATTCTTGGCATTCTCTGGCGGCTCGAAGTTAATCAAATCGACTTTCAGCAATGCGAAATAACGCTCACTGTCCTTGGGTGGACGAATCTTACCGGTAACGCTATCACCGGTACGCAGATTAAAACGACGAATCTGACTCGGCGAGACATAGATATCATCCGGGCCGGCCATATAGGAACTATCCGCAGCCCTCAAAAAACCAAAGCCATCCTGCAAAATTTCCAGCACACCATCACCATAAATAGCCTCACCTTTCTTAGCGTGACTTTTCAGAATGGCAAAAATGACCTCTTGCTTGCGCATCCGCGCCATGCCATCCAAACCCATGGATAGCGCTAAATCTATCAGTTCAGCTGCAGATTGTTTCTTTAGTTCGGTTAAGTTCATAGTTGGTTATTTAATTGAATTGCGGAAAATCGCGTATAGGAGAATGTTTGACTGGGGCGAGCTGCGAGTTACACTCGCTGATTACTTTGACGTTAAACGGCTTTTTGCTTGCCGCCTTTTCATATTTATTTTGTGAACCCTACCACCTTTATTTCGCCACGTCTAGCCTTAGCCAGACGCGACGCAAATAAAATACTGTACTCTCTAAATATTGCTATCTAGAAAAGCGGTCAGCTGTGACTTCGATACAGCACCGACCTTGGTTGCCTCAACGTTGCCACCCTTAAACAGCATCAGGGTAGGAATACCGCGAATGCCGTATTTTGGCGGTGTGCCTGGATTTTCATCGATATTGAGCTTAGCAACACGTACCTTGCCGTCGTAATCAGCTGCAATTTCATCCAGAATTGGCGCGATCATTTTGCATGGGCCACACCAGTCAGCCCAAAAATCGACAAGTACTGCTCCATCAGCGTTTAGCACCTCGGCGTCGAAGGTGGCATCTGTTACATAAACTATGTTGTCACTCACTATTAAATCTCCAGTATTCAGGGGCACTACAGTTGACTAGCTTATACGAATTAAAAACAATTGGGAATCAAGTGTCTTATTATGGTCAATCCTTGTAGAATTCAAGCCCAAACTGAATAATATTGCAAGCCCCTGGGGGCAAAATGAGCCAAACAAGCCTATGAGTGACACCCATTTATCCGACACCCGCTTTGCCGATCTACCCTTGGCCGAGACGCTGCAACAAGGCATTCAAGAAGCCGGCTACGAATTCTGCACCCCCATCCAGGCTAAAACCATACCTCTTCTTTTGGAAAACAAAGACATTGCCGGCCAGGCACAAACAGGCACAGGCAAAACGGTTGCCTTCCTGGTTGCCTGTATGGACAACCTGCTCAAACAGCCAGCCCCTGAAAGCCGTCAGGCAAACCAGCCCCGCACCTTAATTCTTGCACCGACGCGTGAACTAGCGATACAAATTCATAAAGATGCGGTGGCCCTAAATAGCCATACTGGCCTTAAACTGGGCCTGATCTATGGTGGCACAGACTATGACAAACAGCGTCAGCAGCTTGTTGATGGTGTCGACATCCTAATCGGCACACCAGGCCGGATCATCGATTTTTTCAAACAAAAGGTATTTAACCTGCGCGCCATTCAATCCACGGTAATGGATGAAGCCGACCGTATGTTTGACCTTGGTTTTATTAACGACATTCGCTTTCTGCTGCGGCGCATGCCTGAGCCGGACAAGCGCCTCAACATGCTTTTTTCCGCCACCATGTCGCATCGCGTCACTGAACTGGCCTACGAACATATGAACAACCCCACTGTGGTTGCCGTTGAGACCGAATCCGTCACCGCAGACAATGTTGATCAAGTCGTCTATTACACTGCCAACAATGAAAAGATTCCGCTGCTGATCAATCTCTTCAAACATATGGACCCTACCCGCACCATCATTTTTGTTAATACCAAACGTGCTGCCGACACTGTCTGGTGCTATCTCGAAGGCAACGGCTTAAAGTCTGGCCTACTCTCAGGCGATATCCCGCAAAAGAAACGCCAGAGCTTGCTGGAAGGCTTTCAAAAGGGTGAACTGCCAATATTGGTTGCCACTGATGTTGCCGCCCGCGGCCTGCACGTCCCTGAAGTCAGCCATGTCATCAACTTTGATCTGCCACAAAATGCTGAGGACTATGTCCACCGCATCGGTCGTACCGCTCGCGCCGGTGCCAGTGGCAATGCCATCAGCTTTGCCTGTGAAGACTATTCCTTTTACCTGCCAGAGATAGAGGCCTACATTGGTAAAAAAATTCCTTCTGAAGCGGTTGACCCAGCACTGATAGTTCAGCCAGCCCCACCGGTGAAAAGCCAGCGAACTGAAAAACCCCGCCGGAAAAGCCCGAATCAACGCCCACGCCGGCCGCGCTAGCAAAAACCTTAATCCACAACGCTTAAGCATGGCCGAATTGTTTGATCAATTACCAACCCGCTCCGCACTAGCAAAAATCGGCAAGGACTTTCATCGCCGTGGCTGGATGGCAGGGACAGCAGGGAACCTGAGCGCGCTATCAAATAACACGGAAGATTGTTTCTGGATCACCTCGAGCGGCCTGCCCAAGGGCCAGCTTGATAACCATGATTTTATTCTCATGGATCTTAAATCAAACGATGTCTGCCAGCGTTTTTATGAAGATGCCAAACCTTCGGCTGAAACCAGCATCCACTCGACCATTTACAAACTTTTCCCGGATACCCGGGCCTGTTTCCACATCCACAGCGTCGATGCCTGCATTGCCACCAGTCGCATCACAAGCAAGCAGCAACAAATATTATTGCCGCCACTGGAGATGATTAAAGGCCTGGATATTTGGCAGCAGACCCCTGAGGTCAGCCTAAGCCTGTTTGATAATTTGTTGGATGTGGCAGAAATTTCGCAGCAGATTCACGCCCGCTTCAAACACACTCCGCCTGAAATCCCGGCACTGATGATCCGTGATCACGGCATCACCGTTTGGGGTAACTCACTACAACAGACTTACAACAGAGCTGAGATAGTAGAATTCATCATGAGCTACATGGCTCGCAGCAACTAGTCAGTCTTAGTTTTTGCGCAAGGAGAAGATTCAGACACACCAAGCTTGACCAGAACCTTATCCATCAAACACCAATTGCTCAGCCCACTCTGAAACAGATTCACACCAACAAACACAGTAAACCACAACCAATTACTAGAATGAAAAACCGGGCTTGCCTCAACGCCCAGCGCCAGTGACAACAACACAAATGTGCCTGCCATTGTTCGCGTTATGCGTGTGATAGTCATAAATAGTCCACATTAAATATATTAGAATCGGCTAATATTGTAGCCAGATTAATCCTATGCTACAAGTGAAACCAAGCCCCATTAACCAATAACAGAGAAGCCCATGAGCAGCGAACTTGTCATACGCCTGGCCACATTTATCGGTGTCTTTGTCATCATAGCCTTCTGGGAAACCAAAAGCCCGTGCCGACCACTCAAGCTCAATAAAATGAATCGCTGGCTCAACAACCTCAGCCTCGTCGTACTCAACACTATTATCCTGCGACTAGTGTTTCCAACCGCTGCCGTAGGCATGGCCGCACTCGCCAGCGAAAATCACTGGGGCCTGCTAAATCAGTATTCGCTAGGTTTTGCTCCATCCCTGCTCATCAGCGTCATCGTGCTTGATCTGGTTATCTACTTTCAGCACGTCCTGTTCCACGCCGTTCCATTGTTATGGCGCCTGCACATGGTGCATCACGCCGACATGGATTATGACGTCACGACAGGTCTGCGCTTCCACCCCATAGAGATCATGCTTTCAATGCTGATTAAATTTGCCGCTATCCTGGTGCTTGGGCCATCCATTCTCGCCGTTATCATTTTTGAGATTATGCTTAACGCCACCGCCATGTTTAATCATGGCAATATCCGCCTCCCCAAATGGCTCGACGCCATGCTCAGACTACTTATCGTCACACCCGATATGCACCGTGTACACCACTCCACTATAAAAATAGAAACCAACAGCAACTATGGCTTTAGCCTTTCATGCTGGGACAGACTATTTGGCACTTACAGGGCACAACCAAAACAGGGTCATGAAGGCATGAACATAGGCTTAAACCAATTCCGTGATCCAAAAAAACAAAGCCTGCACTGGTTACTGCTAATCCCCTTTGTCAGCAAGGTTGGCGAATACCCTATAAATCGTGATGATCAATCCTGACTAAAAAACTCAAAACCACGTTTTCTACTTATAACCCTATGAAAAATAATATACTTACCGATGCTTGACAGAGCACAGATACACATGGCATAACTTTTCGACCAAACAGTTGTGAACAATGGGATTTAACTCCATAAGCAACCTGTTTTGGATCTTGGGTGGGGACCTGCAGGAGGGGGAACGATTGCAGTCTCTCATCGACTAAGAAGCAGCATTACTGCTGCTTTTTTATCACTAAATAAAAACGGGGAAAAACACATGAAAGCACGTTGGTTAAGTATTCCTGCTGCGGCAGTATTGATGATGGGTTTTGGTCAAGCCGCTAATGCTGATGCACAGGCCCTGGCAAAGAAAAGCGGTTGCTTTGCTTGTCACAGCATTGAAAAAAAGGTTGTTGGTCCAGCATGGAAAGATATAGCTGCCAAATATAAAGGTGATGCTGGTGCTCGCACCGCACTGATCGGCAAGGTTAAAAAAGGCGGTAAGGGCAACTGGACTGCCGTAACTGGCGGCGTACCAATGCCTCCTTACTCACCTCGCGTAGCTGATGCCGATATTGAAACACTGGTCGATTTCATCCTGACCCTTTAATTCAATACTGCACCGCAAAAAAGCCAGCCCCAGGGCTGGCTTTTTTTTGCCTATAAATCAGGGCCCGGTGTTAAAATCTGAAGGCTTAACGCCGCAACCTGTTTGGCAATACAAAATACAAAAGGATCTCCGTTGACCGCACACAACCGTATACCTATCGTCATGACACTATCGGGCAATGATCCGACTGGTGGTGCCGGCATACAGGCTGATATTGAAGCCATCGCCAGCATGGGTTGTCATGCCACCCCGGTAATTACCGCGCTGACAATTCAAGACACCACCAGCGTATCCCGTTTCGATCCGGTCGATCCTTCTGTCATCATCGAACAAGCCCGAGCGGTATTGGAAGACATGCCGGTAGCCGCTATCAAGATCGGCATGATAGGCAGCATGGAAAATGTCGAAGCCATCCACAGCATCTTGATCGATTACCCCAATATTCCGGTTGTGCTCGACCCGGTTCTAGCCGGCGGCGGTGGCGGCAGCCTGGCAGATCCCGATGTCGTCGATGCCATCATCAGCATGCTAATTCCGCAAACCACCGTGCTAACGCCGAACAGCAATGAAGCCCGAATCCTTGCCGCCGAGGCCGACAGCCTCGATGCCTGCGCCCAGGAACTGCTCGACATGGGCGCCGAATTTGTCCTCATTACCGGCGCCCATGAAAACACCACCATGGTGGAAAATAGCCTCTATGCCGAACATCGCTGCCTCGAAACCTTTACCTGGGAACGCCTGCCCCATAGCTACCACGGCTCGGGCTGCACCCTGGCATCAACCATCGCCGCTCTGCTGGCACAAGGGCTGGATCCGTTCACCGCCGTCCACGAAGCTCAGGAATATACCTGGGAAGCACTCAACAACGGCTATCGTGTCGGCATGGGGCAGCACCTACCCAACCGCCTGTTCTGGGCTCGCGATGAAGACGAAAGCAACGAAAAATGAGCCCACTGTCAGGCCTATACGCCATCACCGATAATCAGCTATCAACCGAAGGCAAACTCATTCAGGCCGTCAGCGAAGCCATCGCCGGTGGTGCCCGCATCATCCAGTACCGCGACAAGAGTGATAACCAGGCCCGCCGCCTGGATGAAGCAAGACTGCTACTCAAACTCTGTCGCCAACATGGCACCATTCTGATTATTAATGATGACGTCGCCCTGGCGGCAAAGATTGGCGCCGACGGCGTGCACCTCGGTCGCGATGACGGCGATATCGAATCTGCCCGCCAACGGCTACCCGAAGGTATAATCGGCGTCTCCTGTTACAATGACTGGCCGCGGGCCCAGACCGCCACGCAGGCGGGAGCAGACTACATCGCCTTTGGTGCCTTCTTTCCGTCAACGACGAAACCGGACGCACCCCAGGCAGAAGCAAGCCTGCTCAGACACGTCAAACAGGAATTGAATATCGCCGTCGTCGCCATTGGCGGCATCACGGCAGAAAATGGCGCACCTTTGATCGAGGCCGGAGCAGACATGCTCGCTGTCGTTCAAGGGGTGTTTGGCCAGCCCGACATCCGTCAGGCCGCCAGACAGTACGCCGATTTGTTTAACTAAGAGACCTTTGCACAAAGCGCCTTTTTCGCCATAGCGGTGTTAAAAATTATCTTAAAATGCTCATTTACTACATGTAAACTGCGCTTTTGCGATTATTTTTGCCTTGCTCTGACAAAAAACTCACTTCCTGCAAAGGCCTCACTATTTATTAATAAGGACGCACAATGACCCGTTCGCACGATCTATTCCAGGCAGCTCAGAAGCACATTCCCGGCGGTGTAAATTCACCGGTCCGCGCCTTTCGCGGCGTCGGCGGTGAGCCGATCTTTTTCAAAAAGGGTGAAGGTGCCTATCTCTGGGACGAAGACGACAAACAGTACATCGACTACGTCGCCTCCTGGGGGCCTGCCATCCTCGGTCACGCCCATCCCAAGGTTCTGGCTGCGGTTGCCGAGACCATCAAAAACGGCCTCAGCTTTGGTGCGCCCACAGAATTAGAAACCCGCATGGCCGATCGCGTTTGCGAGATCGTGCCGTCGATGGAAATGATCCGCATGGTCAGTTCCGGTACCGAAGCCACCATGAGCGCCATCCGTCTGGCCCGTGGTTTCACCGGCCGCGACAAGATCCTCAAATTCGAAGGCTGTTACCACGGCCATGCCGATTCACTATTGGTAAAGGCTGGTTCCGGCGCCCTGACTCTAGGTGTACCCACCTCACCTGGCGTACCAGCGGCCCTGGCCGAACACACCCTCACCCTCGATTTCAACAACCTCGATCAGGTCCGCGACACCTTCGCCAAGATCGGTGGCCAGATCGCCTGCATCATCGTCGAGCCGGTGGCTGGCAACATGAACTGCGTTCCACCCAAGGCCGGTTTCCTCGAAGGTCTGCGTGAAATCTGTGACCAATATGAATCTGTATTGATCTTCGACGAAGTCATGACCGGCTTCCGCGTCGCCCTCGGCGGTGCCCAGGCCCATTACGGTATCAAGCCTGACCTGACCACCCTGGGCAAGGTCATTGGCGGCGGCATGCCGGTTGGTGCCTTCGGTGGCAAACGTGAAATCATGGAACAGATCGCGCCACTCGGCCCGGTCTACCAGGCCGGTACTCTGTCCGGTAACCCGGTGGCCATGGCCGCTGGCCTGGCCAACCTGGAAGAGATATCCAAACCTGGCTTCTACGAGGAAATGGGCCGCCTGACCGAGAAACTAGCTCAGGGCCTGGTCACCCGCGCCCAGGCCTTCGACATCCCCATGTGCGAAAACCACGTCGGCGGCATGTTCGGCATATTCTTCTCAGCCGAAGCAAAGGTCGAAAACTTTTATCAGGTCACCCAGTGTGATGTTGAACGCTTCAAACTGTTCTACCACGGCATGTTGAACGAAGGCGTCTACCTGGCACCATCAGCCTATGAGGCCGGTTTTGTCTCTGCCGCTCACACCGATCGTGAAATCAAACAGACTCTGGTGGCGGCCGAGAAGGTCTTTTCTACACTGTAATTCGGAGCCAACACGATGGAATACCGCCGCCTCGGCCGCACTGATATTAAGGTCAGCGCCCTCTGTCTCGGCACCATGACCTATGGTGAACAAAACACAGAGGCCGAGGCCCATCAGCAACTCGATGCAGCCCTGGCGGCGGACATCAATTTTATCGACACCGCCGAGATGTACCCGGTGCCACCCATGGGCGAAACCCAGGGGCTAACCGAGGCCTACATCGGCAGCTGGCTCAAGGCCCGCGGCAACCGCGACAAGGTAATTCTGGCGACCAAGGTCTCCGGGCCATCGGCTGCATTCACCCATCTACGCGGCGGCAAACTCGGCTTTGATCGCAACAATATCGAGACCGCCCTGAATGACAGCCTGCAACGGTTGCAGACCGATTACGTCGATCTTTACCAATTACACTGGCCCGAACGCAGCACCAACTACTTCGGCCAACTGGGTTATCAACATCAGCCAGACGAAGACTTTACTGCCTTCGAAGAGATCCTGACCGTACTGGCCGAGCAGGTTCAGGCCGGTAAGATCCGCCACATCGGCCTGTCCAACGAAACACCCTGGGGCAGCATGCGCTTCCTGCAACTGGCAGAGCAACTCAATCTGCCACGGGCAGTCAGCATCCAGAACCCCTATTCACTGCTGAACCGCAGTTTTGAAGTGGGTCTGGCCGAGATTGCCCTGCGCGAAGATATCGGTCTGCTGGCCTATTCGCCGCTGGCCTTTGGTGTGTTAAGCGGCAAATATCTGGACGGCCCCTGGCCTGCTGATGGCCGCCTGACCCTGTTTGATCGTTTCCAGCGCTACACCAATCCGCAAGGTGTCGCCGCTACCCGCGCCTATGTTGAACTAGCTCGCGAGCACGGCCTTGAGCCTGCACAAATGGCGCTGGCCTATGTCACCAGTCGCCCATTTGTGACCAGCAACATCATCGGCGCCACCACCATGAGCCAGCTACAACAGAACATCGACAGCGCCGAATTAAAGCTATCCACTGAAGTGCTGGATGCTATCGAAGCCTTACATCAACAACACACCTACCCATGCCCTTAAAAATGAAAACTTCTCTGCGACCTCTAATTCACGCCATGTTCGGACTGAGCTTTTGCGCCAGCCTGCAGGCCGCCGTCACTATCGAGCCCACCGTCGTTGCCGTTGGCAAGGCCAGCCAAGTGACGCTGGAATTTGAACAGCCAGAAAGGATTGCCTCAATCAGCCTGCAACCGGGCAGCCCCTATCTGCAACAACGCCTCGACCTGAACGACAAAACAGATGGCGACTACCAGGTCAGTCGGCGCCACAACGGCGTTTATATCCGCGATGCTGACAACAAGGTCATCGCCTTTTTCAATAACGAACGCCCTAGCGACAGCAACGGCCACTACCTATTTACTGCCGCAGATGAACAAGGCATGCGGGTCTACAAGGACAATGATTGGGCCAAAAAATCGCCCATCTCCAGCTATCGCACCACCGGCCCGGCCTTGGATATCAGCGTTGATGAGGGCCTGGCCTTTATCGCTGCTGGTGCCGGCGGACTGACCGTTCTGAACATTGAAAATGCAAAGCAGCCACTATGGTTAGGTAGTCATCAAAAATTAGGGCGCGCAATAAAAATATCCGCTGTAGCCGGTCGCGTTGCGGTTTTAAACGATGCAGGAATCGTCTTTTTACTCGATGCCAGCAACCCGATTGAGCCCACCACTATCAGCAGCTATCGTAGCGATGAGGCCATTTTCGACATCGCCCTGCACGGTGATCAGCTCTTCGCCCTGGGCAAAACGGATATTCAGCTTATCGATTTCAGCGCCGTCACCCCACAGCTTAGTAACGAAGGCCTGGACTTCGGCCAGGGCGTTAACCTGGGCGGCGAACGACGTGTCTTTATCGAAAACAAACTTGCCTATGTTGCCGACTGGTTTTCCGGCATGCATATCTATGACCTCAGCCGGCCACGCCAACCCGAGTTGCTGTCGAGCTTCCACACCCCCGGTTCGCCCAAGGGCGTGGTGGTGCGTGACGGCGTCGCCTTTGTCGCCGATGACGATCACGGCCTGCAGATTATCGATATCAGTGAGCCGACTAATCCAAAGCTGATTTCATCGCTGCTGACCCAGGGCCTGGCCTACACCCCTCGTCTGGTCGGTGACCTGCTCTATCTGGCCAGCCATCGTGGCGGCTTTCAGATCATCGATGTCAGTGATGTCAGCTCACCTAAATTAATCAGCGAATACGATACCGATGGCAAGGCCTGGTCGATGGAGGTACATAACAACATCGCCTATGTCGCCGACGACGACAGCGGCCTGCTGATGTTTGATGTCGCTGATCCGGCCAAGCCCGAATTGATCGGCCAGTACTTTACCGGCGGAGCTGCGGAAGAAATAACCATCCGTGACAACATCGCCTTTGTTGCCTTCTTCGATGATGGTCTGCACATCCTCGATATTGCCGACCCGCGCCAACCCAAACTAATCAGCCAGCTGACCATCCCCGGCAATGCCCGCGGTCTGGATCTGATCGACGACAAACTCTATGTCGCCGGCTGGTTGTCCGGAGTGCATGTGGTGGATGTCAGCAATATCAAACGGCCCAAACTACTAGGCAGCCATGACACCCGCGGTGCCAACTGGGGCCTGAAAGTAATCGGCCCACACCTTTACGCCATGGACTGGTGGGGCGGCATTAGCGTCATCGATATCAGCGACTCAAGCAAACCGACAGCGGTCGGCGGCTATCACAACCGCGGCCAGATCAATCATACCGCCGCCCAGGGCAATTACACCTTTGTCGCCCAGGGCAGCAACGGCCTGCAGGTATTCGACATCAATAATCCGCTCAATCCAACCTGGACCACCGGCGTCAGCTTTCCCGGTCAGGCACGTCAGGTGGCCCTGCATGAGCAGCGCGCCTATGTTGCTGCCGGCGATGGCGGCATGGCGATTATCGATATCAGCACCCCTTTCAATATCCGCTGGTTGGGCAGTTACGACAGCCTCGGTGAGACCAGCGCCGTAATCGCCGACGCCAGCCACGCCTACCTGATCGACAGCCGTGAAGGTGTGGTTGCCATCGATATTGGCAACGATCAAGCACGTAAAATGGCCAAGCTCGACATCAAAGCCCATGACCTGTGGCTACGTGACGGCCTGCTCTACCTCGCCACCGACCAAGGGGTTGAGGTGATACGCCTAAACCAGGACAACCAGCTCGAATACGTCACTCACTTTGAAATAGAGGGCGGCGCAAAACAGATCACTGGCGACCAACACCGCGTCTATGTCAGCAGCGGCAACACTGTCCACAGTCTGAAACGCAAGCTGCTGATGCAGGAACTCAATCAAATTGAAATTGACGGGCAAATCACTGACCTACAGGCAAATGAAACACAGCTATTAGTCAGCACCGACACAGCCTTGCTCAGTATCGATATCCGCGATGTCAACTCGCCGCAGATAACCAGCCGTTATCCTCTGCTGGCCACTAGCAGCGCCATCACCTTTCATCGCGACGTGGTTTATATCAGCGGTGAAGAAACAATTATTGCCCTGCGACCGCTGCAAAACCTGTGGCAACAACCGCAGGGGCTGGCCGAGATCCAGTTCAGCCTGCCCGAAAATCTGGCAATAGGCAGCTATAACCTCAACATCAACTATAAAGATGGCTCACAAGAAATCGTTAACAATGCCATACGTGTTGAGTTGCCCAAGTTTTCCAAACCCAAGTTAAACATGGATGACTTTAAAAAATTGCTGGAACAACAGAAACAGAACAGTGACCTTTTCACTGCCCCAGCAACAAAAGAGTAATTAGTAGTAGGAAGTTTAGTTATGTCCCTGAAAAAGATCCTTGGCACTGCGACCCTGTCCACCTGCCTATTCATTAGCAGCCCTGGCCTACTCTCGGCCGCCCCGCGGGATGTCAGTCATTCCACCAATGTTGAACTGCGGCTGGAATACCTGAATAAATTACTAGAGTCGCGCAGTGGTCAACGCCTGGCGCAGCACAACAATGGCAAGACCAAGGCTAAAGTCAGCCGCATGCTGAACCAGGCAAAAACCGAAATTTCCGCCGGCAATAATGAAAAAGCCAACGCCATCACCAAACAGGCAGTCAAACTCTTCATGTCTGCCGTGCGCGACCTGCCGGAAGACCCTGAGGAAACAGCCCGCTTCAAGGCACGCTTTGAAAACATGCGTCGCGGCCTGGAAAAATTCACCTACGCCCAGGAAGAAAACACACAACGCTTTGCCGAAGAAAACAACAGCGCCAACCAATACAGCAAGGCTCAGGTCAACAAACTGCTGGCACAAGCCGACAAAGAAGCCAGCCGTGGTGACTATGAATCAGCTGTGTCTCGTTTGGCCGAAGCCCAGTCCATCATCACCAGCTCACTACAGGGCATACTCAATAATAAGAAATTGGTAATAGAGCTTGATATCAGCACTCCGGAAAAAGAATATTTTTATGAACTGCGACGCTATCAGGGTTATGAAGGTCTGGTCGCTATAGCTATTGATGTCAAAAAGCCCAGCGAAATGGCACAAGAAACCATGATCAAGCTTGGGGACAAAGCCAAATGGATGTCGGAGCAGGCTCGCGACAAGGCTATTGAGGGCGAATATCCAGTCGCCATTCGCATGATGATGGATGCCACCAAGGTGGTTAAGCAAGCGTTGCGCCTGGCCGGAGTCACCATGTGATTAATGAAAAGCAATGTTAAAAGAGTATTAAATGAGAGACTTATCACTGGATTATGGCTAAAATCAAAAACCAGCATTGAAGCGTAACTAATAATAAAGAAAACATGACTCGCTTAGTTGGCATACTGCTAATATTTTTTTCAATACTTGTGATCCCGGCGTATGCTGCCGATGATCAGCGCGCCAAACTATTAATCTTATCCCCAAAACTTAATGCCGCCTACGACCGCGTCTTTGCAGAAATCATCAGCGGTATTGATGCCAATAAAGGGGTCGTTTCCCACACCTACACACTGACCAACAACAGTCAGCCGGCTGATATACAAAAAGTAATCGATAACAAAGAGATCGATGCCGTCATTGCGCTTGGCCATACCAGTTACAGCATCGCCAAAAAATTCCGCGATCAGTTACCCGTCATTCACGGCGGCATGATTATGAATCCCAATGGCCATAGTGGCATTAGCCTGGTTGGTTCACCGGTGCAGTTTTTCACTCACCTGAAGAATATCGCCCCCGGTGTAAAGCGAATTTTCACCGTATATAACGAAAAAAACAGTGGCTGGTTAATAAAAATGGCAGAAGCAGAAGCGCGTAAATTGAACATTGAACTACACGCACTACAGGCCAACGACATTCGCCATGCCGCGCAACAATTCAAACAAGTGTTGAATCAGGTTAAAGATAGTTCGGATGCCGTCTGGTTGTTATTTGATAAAGTAGTGCCCGACCAAACTATCTTGCCACTGGCACTCAATGCCGCCTGGAAAAGAAACATCGTGCTTTTCTCAAACAACCCCGCACATACCAAACGTGGCGCCCTATTTTCCCTATTCCCCGATAATAAAAAGATGGGCTACAACCTGGCCAAGTTGAGTATGAAACAAATACTCTCCAATACCCCCCGAGTTTTGCCATTATCAAGCATGAAGGTATCCGTCAATGAAAGAACTGCGTCCCATCTGGGGCTGCACTATTCTAGCGACCAACGTGAAGCCTTCGACATTATCTACCCACTCAGATGAAAATAGACTAGCGCAGTGCCTGGAAAAAAGAACAAAAGCTTTCGTCGCCAGCTAACCATCATCGTTACCATTGGCATACTGGCACTGGCAATTGCCGGCGCACTCTCATCCGCCTGGGTTACAAAGATCCATATACAAGATCAATTATTTGAAGATGGTGAAAAGGTAACCGAATCACTGGCCAAACAATCATCTCTGGCGCTTATTTACGACAGTGCAGACAATGCCAAGGATGCTGCAGATGCTGCAATGGGTTTCCCATTTATTGAACAGGTTGCCATTATCACCACAAACAAGGAAATACTGCTTCAACGCGGCAAGCTGCTCTCCGTCCCCAACTTTAACAGCAATATCCAGACAGTCACGTTACTGGAAGAAGGCATTAACCACTGGTTATTTTTAGCGCCTGTATTTCTGAGTTCAGAGACGACACCTGGCGATCAAACCTTATTATTTCAATCTGATGAAAAAGACGAGCTGATTGGCTATGTTCTGGTCAAAAAAGGAAAATCCAAGATCAACGAGGTTTTCTATGCTGCCATTATTAACAACGTTGGTATTGGACTGCTATTCGCCACGATACTGCTTATCGTTATACATATCTTTTTCAATCGTTTGATTTCACCATTAGATAATCTGGCCACCGTCATGGCTCGTGCAGAAGAGGGTGAAACAAAGGTATTTGCAGCTCTACATGGACCTAAAGAGGTTGTTGGAATTGCCCGCGCCTTTAACAAAATGATAGAAGCACTGGCACAGCAGCAGGATCAGTTAAAGCACCACAATGAAATTCTGGAATACGAGGTTGCAGAGAGAACTCGTGATCTAGTCTATGCCCGTGACATGGCAATCAAAGCAAATAAGAATAAGTCTAACTTTCTTTCAAATGTCAGTCATGAGCTACGCACCCCACTGCAATCAATTCTTGGATATAGCGATTTGATCCATGAAGCGCTTCCACTTGAGCTTGATGATATCCGACACGATATTGATACCATTATTCAGAACGCTGAACATCTGCTACACATGATCAACTCAGTCCTTGATATGTCAAAGGTTGAAGCCGGAAAAACTGAGCTCAACCCACAACAAACAGACCTCGATCATCTACTCGATAATGTTGTTGAAACCATCAAGCCCCTTATGACACCTAATGATAATAAACTTCAGTTTTTAAAACAGCTTAGTCATAAAACTGTTGAGCTTGATGCTGATAAATTACGTCAGGTTTTATTAAATTTATTAGGCAACGCAGCCAAATTCACCCATAATGGCAATGTGAATTTTAGTGTTACGCAAACACCTGAAGCGCTACAATTTCAGGTACAAGACAGCGGCATCGGCATGAATAAAGATCAGGTTGATCATATTTTTGATCCCTTTTTTCAGATTGATGGTGGCCACACTCGGCGCTACGAAGGAACAGGTTTGGGGCTCGCTATTACCTATCAATTCTGTAAGTTGATGAAGGGGTCTATAAGGGTCGAAAGTGAAGAAGGTTCAGGGTCTACATTCCACCTAACCATTCCTTTCAAATAAAAAACACCTGTTCATTTATAGAATTAACTTTATTATTTTCAGACCTGGTCGATAAGGGATGTTTCGAGGGAGTAGTTTTGATGACTAGCCAGAGTGTAATGATTGTTACGATGGATGAAACGCAGCTACAAGCGATTCACCAGACACTGGAACAATCCGGCTTCAAAAATATTATCACTGCCAACAGCAGCCAGGACGCAATAAACCTGCTTACAGAAAAAAATGTAGATGCGGTTGTCTGTGCTGTAGAGCTAAAACCAGTGGATGGCTGGCGCTTTGCCAGAATCATCCGTTCTGGTGCGCTCACTGTAAAATCAAACGTCCCAATTGTCATGCTTTCTGATGGTTATAGTGAACGTATTGCCCTGGCCACATCAAAAGCATTCCAGATTAATTGTTTTATTCCCCACGCAAAGTTTCATACCTTGCCTTCAGTTTTATCTGATATTTTTAGGCAAGAAAATCCTGGCGCACCAAAATCAAGCCTGCTAGTTATTGAGGATTACCCAGACACTGTTGAGCTGTGTAAACGAGTGCTATCAAACCGATTTGATATCGATGAAGCCACCACGGGGAAAATAGGCCTGGAAGCCTGGAAAAAGAAACGTCACGATCTGGTTCTGCTTGATGTCATGCTGCCAGAAATGTCCGGCAACCAGGTGCTTAAGGAAATCATCAAAGAATCACCCACCCAGTCAGTCGTGATGATGACAGCACAATCGACCCCTGATCGCGCCGCCCAACTTATTATCGACGGCGCAGTTGACTATATATCCAAACCCTTCCGTGCAGATCAATTACGCCAGGTTTGTGAAATTGCCGTTCAACGTGAAGACTTTATCGTTAGCAACAAAGAGTTCGCTCAACATGAGCAGGCCTTGCATCAAGAAAAAGAATTGGCTCAAATTACATTGCAATCCATTGCCGATGGCGTAATTCGTACCAATGCCAACGGCAAGATAGAATATATGAACCCGGTGGCCGAAAAAATTACTGGCTGGAACTCGACAGAAGCTCTTAATAAAACGCTTAGCAATATTTTTAAAAGTTATTTTGACAGCAATAATAAATCGGCCTCTAGTCCTATAGATGTCTGCCTAAACAAACAGACGGCCATCTTTACTACTCCAGACATTACCTTCTTGAACCGTGATGGCACTAAGCTAAAGATTGACTATGTTACCTCACCAATAAATGACCGAAATAATCATGTCATTGGCGCCGTCATGGTGTTCCGTGACATCACTGATGAACACGAACTTTCCCAAAAACTTGATTACCAGGCAAAACATGATGCACTTACCGGCCTGGCCAACCGGCCGGCCTTTGAGGATCATTTGGAAAAAATGATTGTTGGCATTCAACGTAATGGCTGCGAACATACTTTGTGTTACATCGACCTTGATCAGTTCAAGGTTGTTAATGACACCTGCGGACATATAGCCGGCGACCAGTTGCTGCAAAAAATATCATCTATTATTCTGAGTAAAATCCGCAAAAATAGAGACACACTGGCACGCTTCGGTGGTGATGAATTTGTATTACTACTCGGTGACTGTCCTATTGAAAAAGCAATAGGTATTGCAGATGAAATATGCAAAGAAATCCAGGACTATAGCTTTTCCTATGAAAACAAAACCTTCGTCATTGGCGCCAGCATCGGTGTAGTACCAATCAATGAAAAAATCGCCAATGTAAATGATGCCCTGCGTATGGCGGATAATGCCTGTTATGTCGCCAAGGAAAAGGGCCGCAACCGCGTCCATATTTATCATGCCGATGATCATGAAATGGTACGTCGCAGTAGTGAAATGCAGGTTGTGTCGACCATCAATCATGCACTTGAAAATGATGGCTTCACACTTTTCTATCAAGACATTAAATCTTTAACCGATGACAACCAGGGCAAACATCTTGAAATTCTAATTCGGATGAATGATGGTGATGGCTGGATTGCACCAGGCTTCTTTCTACCAGCCGCTGAGCGTTACAACATTGCACCAAAAATAGATCGCTGGGTTGTTAGCTCACTAATGTCCTGGTTATCTGACAACAAGAGCTGCCTTAACCAAATTGAGATGTGCTCCATAAACCTTTCAGGACTCTCATTCAGTGATGAAAGCTTTTCTGACTTTGTAAAAAATGAAATCACCAGCCATGGCATTCCTGCAGAAAAGATCTGCTTTGAGGTCACAGAAACAGCCGCCATCAATAATCTTCAAGATGCTGCTGACTTCATTCATACCATGAAGGCGTTTGGTTGTTCATTTGCCCTGGATGACTTTGGCAGTGGCATGTCCTCTTATGCCTACCTGAAGGCACTGCCAGTGGATTACCTCAAGATCGACGGAATGTTTGTCAAAGATATCCTTGTCGATCCCATCGACAAAGCCATGGTTAAATCCATCAATGAAATCGGCCATGTATTTGGTTTAAAGACCATTGCAGAGTTTGTTGAAAACCTGGAGATAATGGCTGAGCTAAAAAAACTCGATGTTGATTTTGCACAAGGTTATGCCATTAGCAAACCCGTTCCCATTAACAATCTATTGACTGCCGGTGATTAATTCACTGGCAGCAATAGCCTTTTTTTAGAACAACAAAATAAATATCTTGCCCTTAACCAACTGCATTCACAAACCCCATGTTTGCCATAGCAAACGTGTTCAACAGCATTACTCCCTGCGACCTTCGCCAGCAGCCTTCATTCTAAATTACACGGCC
Source organism: uncultured Gammaproteobacteria bacterium (assembly GCA_965602225.1). Lineage (GTDB taxonomy): Bacteria > Pseudomonadota > Gammaproteobacteria > Tenderiales > Tenderiaceae > Tenderia. The sequence continues at coordinate 43,636 of CBFCYE010000020.1, forward strand.
TCACAATAGCCGCCCCATACTTATCCTATAAACTTAAATGACTTAGGAAGGTTTTTATTATCTATTTTATTTCTAGCCATTATTTAACATCGCTTCTTCCCCGCTGATTTTACTAGCCACCCCACATCAACTTATTCGAATCATCAATCAAATTACGCCCCAATTCCTAATCCATTTCGAGTCGTACTCAATTTTATTTTAATTTACCCTAATATTTTAAGTTTATAAGCCGTTACTTCTTTTGCTAAATCAAAAATTATGACGGGGGTCATGAATAATGAAGCATCAAGAAATAGCATTTCTGTCTTTATATTTCCATAACGACATTCAACCACCCTAACTTTTAATACATTAGCTCATCTGCCTACCAGGCAATATTTTTAACTGAAATTTCTGATTTCAGGGTTATTTATTACTCAAATTTTATTGTGGGGTCAAAAATGAAATTTATACATAACAACGTTTTAACAAAACCATTAACTAGCGCACTTTTATCTTTTTCGCTCATATTCTCAGGTGGTGCATTCGCCGATTCCGGCGATGTAGACAAACCACTATTGGTGATCGGCGCCTCTTACTCGAACGGCAGCCTACCCTTTAACGATGAACTGGTGGCACCGGTGTTTGGCATCGCGGTTGGTTTTGGTTCATATCTAAATCTGGGTAATGCATTGATAAAAGACCCTCGCCTGCCTGGTTACGTGATTAACGAGGCGCAAGGAGGTGCAACTACCTTTGACCGGCCGGGATGTAACCCAGGCCCAGGTTGTGAGGCTGGTGAATGGCAGGGTTATAATAAACAGCTACAAAAAGCCATGGCACGCGTCACCATCCCTGGCACCGCGATTAGAATGGCAAAGTATGTAGTCATCACAACCGCAAACGACTGCATGCATTCTGATGCATTCGGTATTCCTCAGGCTGAAACACTGCCGTGCAATATGGATGAACTGAATGCCTATATGGATCGCCTGCTGGCTGTTGGTCAACAGGCAATTGATGCCGGTCTTGTTCCTATCTTTGACCTGTTACCCGCCTATGACAAATTAGATTTGCCACTAACAGCCGCTGTTTTTGGCCTGAACTGGATTGCGGATGAAGCCTATTACAACACCATGCGCAACTTACAGCATAGTCGCTTAACCACCGAGCTAGCCGGTGCTGTGGTGTTGGATATCTGGGCCGACTTTGAACATATGGGCGATGGCATTCACCCTAATGACAAAACCAGCAGAAAAGCAGCGGAGATAATTGCTCAGCACATTAAAAATAACTAGAGGTATTAATAAAGCTGCCCAACCTTATGGGTTGGGCAGCTAAAACCAAAATGAATAGCTAATCTCTTTTAGTTTTTATCCGGAACCTCTCTAGACGCAATGCCTTGATAGTCAATATCATCACAACGAAGAGGTAAAAATGAATTTGGTACTTTATCGCGCGTATCAACGTAACAAGCAGTGACGCCACTGGCTACGAGTGTTGAAAAAATTCGAAAGCATTCTTCTGGGGTTATACCCTGGTCAGACAAAAAACCTGACATATAACCATTTATGTTCATCCCCTCATCGAAGTGTCGCATCATATAATCATCAATCGAATAAGCTAAGGATAAATGCTCACCCACTTCGAATCCTAATTCTTTAGTAACACGCTCCATAGCAGGTATACGCTCATCGCCTTTGGCAATTGGTCTCGTATATCCCATAATTTCCGGTTTTTCTTTACGAACACGACTTCCCATTCTTACAACTTCTTCAACAGATCGACCCGCTTTGTAATCAACCAACGCTTGCTGGATAAAGCTCAATCCTTCGAATAATGGCCTTACCCCATAGGCTCGTGCATCTGTTGCCAAAGTCCCGGCACAGGTTGCAGCCATGACAGAAGTCTGTGCCGTACCTGACAGAGCACCTATTTGATTACACCAAATACGAGCATCCGGATAACTTAAACAAATAAAGATCGCATCAAGCCAATCTGCTAAATTTCGTTCCGGTAAGCGCCCCGTTGCATTTAGCATTACCACCTGCATATAAGACGTTTTGCCAACGAAATCATCCATCATCGAATAACCGTGGCAATAGACAGCTTCACCTACTTTCCAACCACCTTTGCTGCTAAAGATCTTGCCACGGCGTTGATCCCAAAACGATGTATCAGGCTTAGTCTTCAATGAAGTAATCCTCATCTGCAAGAAAAGGCATTGCCGACAACGGCTTGCTACTTTGCTCAACACCATGAGCGAGCAAGCCTGGCGCACTAATGATCTGATAAATTCCTGCTGCTGCCCGTGGCTGAAAACCTAGGTCGGTCAACACAGCAGCAACCACGCCTACAGGTAACCAACCTAAATCATGCAGCGCAATTGTCTCAGAAAACTCTTGCCCCCAAAGCAGTGCTTTACCTGCTGCAGAAAATTCGGCGAGGTAATTGGCTATCTTAGCTGTTTGAATATCAATGCTGTTGTAGTAGCTGCCAAAGCCAGGAGAAATTATCCAGTCTCCTTCAGGCGGGCGTACTTCTTTTTCAATTAATTCAACTGCAACCTCAGACACTTGTCGCCGCTGTTGTTTTCTTAAAAAACGCATTGTTTCTTCAACAGCACCCGCTGCGTTATTTTTGCCACTCATGGTCGTCAAGGCAATCGGAAGAATCAGAGCGGGGTCTGTTTTACCAATACCTGCATTCATAGCACTACGTGTTGCCGGGTGCCTGGGCCCCGGATTAATAAACGAAACCATTAATGCTTCTAGTAATTCACTCTCGTCTGATGTTGGCAACTCACCACGAAACAAAAGAAAAAGCACATCAGCAAAGCTGCGTTTTTTTACCAGGTCAAGAAGTTCATAGCCATGGCAACGACTATGCTCTACAGCATAAGGGTTATTTTCAGCAGGCAGCTCTTGACAGATGCGTGTAGAAGCCCGTTCGCTAAAAACATCATTGCGACGGGTAACCTCAGATTGGGCTTTAGTCATTACAGCAACCTAGTCTAGGTGATAACGTGCCTCAAGATAAACACTTCGTCCTTCAAGTGGATAGTCATCAGCGATTGCAACCGTATTTGTGGCTGCATCATAGGCAGATGGCTCACGAGCATCTTTATCAAACATGTTTCTTATAGAACCAGAAAACTCCCAATGCTCCATCAGATTAGCCCGTCGCAGGGTCAGATCAACAATGGTGTAGTCAGCAATCTCTGGTCGACTATCCCCAATTTCCCTGTTTCTATCTGCCACCCAGTTCACCTGTGAGCCAAGACTCCAATCTAGTTTAAACATCCACACACCGCTCAAACTTGCTTGTTGGCCTGGGGCATAAATAACATCTGCGCCTGAATCTGCATTTTCAGAATCTTGCCAGGCATAATTAGTTTTTAGTACAAAAGTGTCAGTAAGGTCCCATTCCAACTCAGCCTCTAAGCCATAGCCATCCTGATCTGTCGCATTCTGTGCTGTCTTATTACCACCTCCACTTGCGGCGAAATCAATGAGGTCTTTAACTTTATATGTAAATAAACTGAGCATGGTATGCACATCAAAGTTTGGGCGATAATCGAATGCCAGTTCCAGAGTATCGATAGTTTCTGGCTGAACATTTTTATTCCCTAGAGTGACGGGATTATTAATGTAATGCAGTTCACCAAAACTTGGAGCCCTAAAGGCTCGGCCATAGAGTAGTTTGCTGGTGAGGTTATAGTCTGTCGCCCACACCAGGGCTAGGCGTGGATTAGTGGTATTACCAAAATCGGAGTAATCATCGTAACGTATGCCAGCAGTTAATTCCCAGTCACTAGCCAGCCGCCATTCATCTTGAGCCGAAACAAACGCAATGTTTCGCTTAGAATTTGGCATAAAGATATTTGGTGTGCCTGACACATCTGTGAGCGTGCCTAGTGTTACTCCAGAGCCAAAGTTTTTGGTTTCTTTAGTTTCCATTTCGCTATGAATAACACCGGCTGAAAATCTCAGTTGGTGATTTTGCAAAGCCTTGTAAAATCCGACCACTTCATAACTTAAATCCTGAGTTACTCCACCTGGGTTACCTATAAGGCCATTGGCTAAAACACCAAAACCTATGTTTGCACCCGCTGGATAAATATTCATGTAACCGTGTTCATCCAGACGATGATAGTTCAGATTGCTTTTTAGCCCCCAGTTATCGGAATAGTTAGGGTTGTTATATTCAACATCAAGCATCAAGGTATTATTTTCTAAATGTCCCATTGGGTCTAGCGCCTGACCACCACCGGCACCATTACCGCCATCTTTGAGCTGCCAATTCCAAAGCAGAACCTTCCACTCATCCCGTAACATCTCCAGTTGTGTATTCAGTACTTCATAACGGGTATCAAGTGTACCTGGTGCTAATGAGGCATTTGTTGTAAAAATTGCATCCAAGCCAGTCTGAGCATCTGAGTTTATGATTCGCTCATCATCACCATCTGAATCCAAATATTCAAAGCTAAATGCTACATCCCAATCATTTAGGGTTTGTCCATTTTGAAGCCAGACACTCTGTGATCCAAATGAACCACTACGCGCACCAGCACTGAGCCCAGCCAAGCTATCAGCATCTTTGGTAATAATATTAATTACCCCAGCAAAGGCATCAGCACCATAAACTGCTGAACCAGGGCCACGCATCACTTCGATACGCTCGATATTTTCTACAGGATAATGAAAACCATTTGGGCGAGCACCTGAGGATGCGCTTCTAAATGGGTGTCCATTCATTAAAATCAATGCTTGTGGGTTTTGACCGGTATGAATCCCGCGAATGGAGTAAACGTAATTCAGGCGATTAACTGTTGAGAGTGAAACATGGATACCCGGAACCATCTCAAGCACTTGATCCAACTTAGTCGCACCACTAGTTTTAATATCTTCTGCGGTAATAACGTGGGCAACTGATGGTGCCAAGTGAATCGGTTTATAGGTGCCGGTGGCAATACTGATCATTTCTTCATCTTCATACAACAACATCAGGTCTTCTTCTGCCGCTGCCAGCATTTCTGCCTGCAATTGGCTTGACCCCATAATGAGGATAGTCGCTAATGCTATTTTCGAATACCGCATATATACCCCTGCTCACTCATATTCTTTTTAGGATTAACCCCCCAGTCATCCCTTTAAGTACTTAATAATAATTAAGTGTCTGTATTTATAACCCTTTCTCAAAAATATTGAAACACCTCTATTTATTTGGTCTTATTCATTTCACTCAATTTATTTACTCGTGCACCGATTGGCGGTATGGCCTCTGGATCTATGTGGATATCCAATAGTGTTGGTCCGTTAGCATTGCACAACTGCTCAATATCCAGGGCTGCAAAATCTTCAATATTACGAATCGTAATTCCTTGCGCTCCCATGCCCTTCGCCACCATGGCAAAATCAACGGTAGGCAACTCATAGCCTATCGGCTCAGCCCCACCCATTCGTTGCCCATGTTTCACCATGCCTAGCGCACTGTCATTCAAAACAATAAAAATTACCGGCAGTTGCTCAGCAACGGCGACGGTTATCTCTTGACCGCTCATTAAATAACTACCGTCACCAGTAATACAAACAACGGGATGGTCCTTGTTGCCCAAAGCAGTTCCAACTGCGGCACCAATGGCCCAAGCCATTGCACCAAAACCAAAGCCGGTTCTTTGCAGACCTGTTTCTTCCAGAAATAAATAATGGGTTGCCCATGCCCAGGCATTTCCGGCATCGACTATGTAACGCGCATCTTTGGGGAAACGTTGGGCAAGCTCACGCATTACTGCTTGTGGCATGATTAATGATGATTTTTTGTTTACGCTTTCGGGCTCAATTACTTCGATGTTTGCTGGTAAATAATCATCGCCACTATTGTCAGTCTCATATTTTTCGCAAACAAATTTATTGCCATTCAACATGGCATTGTTGTGTAGATTTGAAAAGATTGTTCTAAGGTCACCCGATAGGTGAAGACATGCCATAGGGGTACGGGCAAAATCTTCTGGTGATGCTGATACGTGCACTAGTTTTTCGCTCATCAATTGTTTATTGCAGCCAGAGGTAGAAAGCTCACCCATAGCAGTACCTACTGCAATAATTAGATCCACGTCTGGATCTAGCAATGTGTCGCAAGCGGATTGATGACCAGAAAAACCAAACACTCCGCGATTAAGTGGATGGTAAGCACTCACCCAACTCTTACCGGTGGGTGTTGTTACGATTGGTATATTGCTTAATTCAGCATAGGACATGATAAGTTCAATGGCATGACGACAGCCACGCCCCAGAAACAGAACAGGCTTTTTAGTTTTCCCTAACCTTTTTTCCAACGCCTGATATGCGACATCATCCATGGATTGTGGCTGGCGAAAAAGGTGCGCCACTTGAAAACGACTAGTCTCACCCTTTACAGGTGCGCTGAGTATATCCATAGGAATACTGAGATGAACCGGGCCACGTGGTCGGCGATAGGCGTGCAACAATGCTGAATATAGTTTGCCTTCAAGTTGTTCTGGGTGTGAGACAAGACTGTTGTACTGGGTGCAATGTTCAAACATACCGACTATGTCGACGGCATCGCTTGATGATTCTTGCAGACCACGTTTACCAAAATTCGGTAATGCTGTCTGTGGCGTGATCACCAACATCGGGGTGCGATCTGCATAGGCTGAAGCGACACCTGTAATCAGATTGGTAGCACCTGGACCGGTGGTTGCACAACACACACCTAAACGACCAGTTTCGCGGGCATAACCATCAGCCATAAAGGCAGCCCCGGCTTCATGGCGAGCAATTACTGATTTTATGTGTGCCTTAGTCTCTCGCTGTCGCATTGGCACCAGGCTGTTTACTTTCAGGCGCTCGATTGCCTGATCTGCCGGTTGGCGTAAGTGACGAGCAAGGGCGTTGTAAAGTGGCTCGATGCCACCACCAGGAATACCAAAGATATATTCAACATCGATCTGTACCAGATAGCTGACAATCAAATCAGCATATGTGAATATTGGCGCCGCTTCTATGGCTGGTGTTTCAGTTGCCTGCGTTTCAATTGCTTGTGTTGCTGTACTCATATGACCTCTCGTTATAGCACTCTATCCATGGACAGCTATCGGACATACTTAAAATTACTTAATTGTTATAA
>CBFCYE010000021.1:0-48930 GCA_965602225.1 uncultured Gammaproteobacteria bacterium
CGCGTAGCTCAGTTGGTTAGAGCACCACCTTGACATGGTGGGGGTCGGTGGTTCGAATCCACTCGCGCCTACCATTTTTCCTTTCTGGATCAATGGTTTAAATGTCACTCCAAATATTAGAGTAATTCCTGTGGGATACAAATGGGAATTCAGTGGGAAATATTTGTCTTATACCCAGCTGGTTCGCCATCACTGCCTACAAAAAATCGCCTCTATCTGAAAAAACGATGAAATGGCCAACACTAAAAATGTTTCAGCATTCGTTGAGCGTTAAATTGGTGCGTGTTTAGCTATCTATAATAGTGTTATAAATATTGTCTATGAAAAAACGCTACCATTTTTAGATTTTAAACATAGGTTGAACCAGTCAATTGAATTTGCGTGGCTTAAGCATAAAAATTTGCTGGGTTAATATAAACTGCATTTAATGAAGATAGTGAACGTATCGCAAATGCTTAAGGTTATTTATCTGCCAGTATTGCTGATAATACTAGCGGGTCCTTTTTTTTGCTCACAAGCCAACGCCTCGGAAGAGAATGCGCCTAATGACGAGCATTCGGTTGCCCGCTTGTGGAATGAAGCCCTGCTTACAGCGATTCGGACTGATTATGCCCGACCTACGGTTCATGCCCGTAATCTATTTCATACATCTGTAGTTATGTACGACGCCTGGGCAGCATATGATGATGTTGCCACTCCATACCTGCTTGGAAAAACCATAAGTGGTTTTTCTTGCTCCTTTGATCGCGTAGACCTGCCTATTACAGCCAATAAAGACGAACTACGCAGAGAAGCTATTAGTTACGCTGCGTATCGTCTTTTGTCGCATCGTTTTAAGCGATTGCCAGGTGTTTCTAAACCACAAGCTGCGTTTGATCGTTTCTTGGTGGAGTTTGGCTACGATCCTGAATTTACATCAACGGATTATTCCAGTGGTTCAGCTGCAGCGCTCGGCAACTATATTGCTGAATGTATGATTGAGTTTGGCCTGCAGGATGGGGCAAATGAAAAATACGCCTATGTTCCGCTGGCCTATCGTCCGAAAAACCCTTACCTTGCCCCAAGTGTGCCGGGTAACCCCGGGGTGGTTGATCCTAATCGTTGGCAACCTTTGGCATTGGAAAAGTATATCGATCAATCCGGCCACTTGTTACCGAGTGGTGTTGCTGAGTTTCTTGGCCCTGAGTGGGGGCGTGTCGAACCTTTTGCTTTAAATAAAGCAGATGCAAAAGTATTTAAACGTAAAGGGTTTGATTACTGGGTTTATCATGACCCTGGTGCGCCGCCAATGATTGATATGGAGAGCGGAGGTGGCCGGTCTGATGAGTACAAGTGGAATTTTTCGCTTGTGTCTATCTGGTCATCTCATCTTGATCCGAGTGACGGCGTGATCTGGGATGTCTCACCTGCTGCCATGGGTAATGTACAGACGCTGCCAAAAACTTATGATGAGGCACAAACGTTTTATGATTTGATGCAGGGTGGTGATCCCGGCAAGGGACGCTCTGTAAATCCCCGTACGGGTAAACCCTATAAACCAAATTTGGTCCCGCGCGGTGATTATGGTCGTGTGCTGGCCGAATTCTGGGCCGATGGTCCAGATTCCGAAACACCGCCAGGCCACTGGTTTGTGATTTTGAACTATGTTTCTGACCACCCAGAGCTGGTCAAAAATTTCCAGGGGAAAGGCCCCGAACTAGATAAACTCGAATGGGATGTAAAGGCCTATTTCGCTCTGGGCGGTGCCATGCACGATGCTGCGATTTCTGCCTGGGGCATTAAGGGTTGGTACGACTATATTCGGCCAATATCAGCGCTTCGGTTAATGGCCGATCTTGGTCAGAGCAGTGATCCTGATCTGCCGCGTTATTCCCCGGCGGGAATTCCATTAATGCCAGGTCTGATTGAATTAGTCACGCCGGATGACCCGCTCGCGGGCGCGAATGGCGAAAACGTAAACAAGATTAAAGTATATGCCTGGCTTGGCCCTACCAAAGTTAAAGATCCCAAACTGGATGTGGCGGGCGTCGGTTGGATGTTGGCAGAGAACTGGTGGCCCTACCAGCGTCCATCATTTGTAACGCCACCATTTGCGGGCTATGTCTCCGGTCACTCAACCTATTCACGTGCGGCGGCAGAGGTGTTGACGTCGTTTACTGGTGATCCTTTTTTTCCCGGCGGCATGGGAGAGTTTCCTGCGAAGAAGAACGAATTCCTGGTTTTCGAAGAGGGACCAAGTGTGGATGTAGTATTGCAGTGGGCGACCTACCGAGATGCCTCTGACCAGTGCAGTCTTTCCCGTATCTGGGGTGGGATTCACCCACCTGCTGATGATTACCCCGGCCGCCTTATCGGCATAAAAGTTGGTAATACGGCATTTGATTTGGCAGAGCATTATTTTGCGGGGCGATTATGAAGCCGTTTTCTTTGTTATTAGCCATCTTGCTTATAAACACTCAATACGTCGCTGCTGCGCCATGGAAGTTTGTTGATGTGACGCAACAGGCCGGTTTTAACTATCAGCATGGCATGATCGATCCAATTAAAAACAACCTTAAAAGCCGAATCCTGCATATGACAGGCGGCGTTGCGGCGGGTGATTTTGATAGTGATGGCTGGGTTGATCTTTATGTGGTCCGAGGAGACATTGGGCCAAATCTGCTGTTTCGCAACAAGGGTAACGGTACTTTTGAAGAGGTGAGTGCTAAGGCAGGGTTGGTTTCTGATAAAGGGGCTGTTTCGTCTGGCCCCACCTTTGCGGACTTCACTGGTGATGGGCTTCTTGATCTATTTGTGGGTGGGGCAGGTAAGACCACGCCACAACTTTTTCGTAACACCGGCAATGGAACGTTTGAAAACATGACGCCGGAGTACGGCATTAGTGATATTGAAAACAGCTATAGCGCGGCCTTCGGAGACTATGACCGCGATGGCGATCTCGATCTATATGTGTCGCACTGGAGTTTCAGCAATAATTTTGACAGGAATTATCTTTTTGCAAATGACGGTCAGGGCGAGTTTAAAGATGCCAGCGTTAGCGCCGGTCTTATCCATTTGATCTTTGCTGATTTCACAGGGAACTTCGCCGATGTAAACAGCGATGGCTGGCCTGATTTGCTCGTTGCTGCCGACTTTGAACATTCAAAACTGTTTCTAAATAATAAGGATGGCACGTTTAGAGATGCAACGGACAAGAAAGTAATTACTGATGAAAACGGCATGGGTGCCGCAATAGGTGACTATGACAACGACGGTGATTTGGACTGGTTTGTGACGAGTATTCTGGATGCGAGAAAAATATATGCAGAAGAAATGTACAAGTCAGAAAAAGATACCTATCGAGTTGGTAAGTCGGGGAATCGACTATATCGAAATCGTGGTGATGGTAGCTTTGAAGATGTGACGGAACTTGCCGGTGTTCGTGATGGTGGCTGGGGTTGGGGAAGTTGCTTTGCAGATTTCAATAATGATGGCAACCTTGATTTGTTTCATGTAAACGGATTCTTGTTGGATGAAGCTGAAAGAGATTCGGAGTCATCTATATTCGTGGATGACCCTGTACGCATGTTTATCTCCAATGGCGATGGGACATTTACTGAACAGTCGGCTGTGCTCGGTCTGGATGACACCAGTCAGGGGCGCGGTGTTTCCTGTTTTGATTATGATCGCGATGGCGATCTCGATATTTTTATTGCCAACTTTGGTGCTCCACCGCGGCTTTATCGTAATGATGGTGGCAATAAGCAGCATTATCTTGGCGTTAGTTTAAAAGGTGATTCGCCCAATACTGAAGCGATCGGCGCACGTGTTTATCTGACGGCGAATGGTGTTACACAAATGCGTGAGCTCCGTGCTGGAAGCAACTTTGAATCGCAAGACCCGGTTGAGGCACATTTTGGACTAGGTAGTGCTTCAGCGGTCGATACGCTCCGTGTCGTCTGGCCAAATGGTAAAATTAGTATTTTGCATAATGTCAGCGTTGATCAGGTGATAAACATTACGATTAATAGCCAGTTGGCACCTAACGCACCATAGAGATAATTGGTCCGGGTATTTATGTTTGTATCTTTATAAAACATGGCCGTAGGTTTCTGTGCACGTCACTTTGATAGGCGGGGCAGGAGGTTCGACCCCTCGCGCGCTTAGCAAATTCCAAAACTCTGCCTCAATGCTGGGCTTTCATAGAAAATTAACAGCGTGGCGGACACGGTAAGCCAAATCGCCATCAATGGCATGCTTGGTGAACAGATAATATTTAATATGTTTTTCCGATCTCAGTCGTGACGGGGCATCGCTATCCGCTTCTAAGTGATTGATGTATAATCCGGTTCCTTTAGTATAAGGCCGTCTCAACAGACGGCGTTTTTATAGCAAATAATTTAAGCGAATAGGATTTAAATCGATGCCAGTCGTGACTCTACCCGATGGAAGCGAGCGCAAATTTGACCAAGCCGTCAGTGTGATGGGTGTGGCGGCTGATATTGGCCCTGGTTTGGCCAAGGCCACCCTGGCTGGCAAGGTTAATGGCGAACTGGTGGATGCTTCATATCTGATTGAAAGCGACGTAGAGCTGGCGATTGTCACTGAGCGTGATGAGGCAGGGCTGGAGGTCATTCGTCACTCAACGGCTCACCTGTTGGCTCAGGCGGTGAAGCTGCTTTACCCTGAAGCCCAAGTCACTATTGGTCCAGTGATTGATGATGGTTTTTATTATGACTTTGCCTACAAAAACGGTTTCACCCCTGATGATTTAACCGCCATTGAAAAGAAGATGGCAGAGCTGGTTAAGCAGGACATCCCCATCGAGCGTTCAGTGATGCTGCGCGATGAGGCTACCCAGTTTTTCCGCGATATGGGTGAGGCATACAAGGCTGAGATTATCGAGAGTATCCCTGCCAACGAAGAGTTGTCTCTGTATAAACAGGGTGATTTTATCGATCTGTGTCGCGGTCCGCATGTGCCATCTACCGGCAAACTGAAACACTTCAAACTGATGAAGCTGGCTGGTGCCTACTGGCGCGGTGATGCCAAGAACGAAATGCTGCAGCGCGTCTACGGTACTGCTTGGGCCAATAAGAAGGATTTAAAGGCCTACCAGCATCGCCTGGAAGAGGCCGGTAAACGCGATCATCGCAAACTTGGTAAGCAGCTGGATCTGTTTCACAGCCAGGAAGAGGCGCCGGGCATGGTGTTCTGGCACGACAACGGCTGGAAGATCTATCAAGAGGTGGAGCAGTACATTCGTCAGAAGCTGCGTCAGCACGATTATCAGGAGGTCAAAACGCCTCAGGTGGTCGATCGTGCCTTGTGGGAGAAATCTGGTCACTGGGACAAATTCCAGGACATGATGTTTACCACCCATTCGGAAAATCGCGATTACGCGATCAAACCGATGAATTGCCCCTGCCATGTACAAATTTATAATCATGGTCTGCATAGTTACCGTGATCTGCCGTTGCGAATGGCTGAATTTGGTTCCTGCCACCGTAATGAGCCATCGGGAACATTACATGGTTTGATGCGGGTGCGTAACTTTGTTCAGGATGATGCACATATCTTTTGTACTGAAGGCCAGATTCAGTCCGAGGTTTCGGCCTTCATTGATCTGCTGTATGAGGTCTATGCCGATTTTGGTTTTGACGAGGTCATCATCAAACTCTCAACGCGACCTGAAAATCGGGTAGGTTCTGACGCTGAATGGGATAAATCGGAAAAAGCACTGGAAGATGCATTGAATAACAAGGGCTTAGAATGGGGCCTTCAACCAGGTGAAGGCGCATTTTACGGTCCAAAGATCGAGTTTTCGCTGAAAGATTGTCTTGGTCGAGTATGGCAGTGTGGCACCATTCAGGTGGATTTCTCCATGCCGGGCCGTCTTGATGCCAGCTATGTTGATGAAAATAGTGAGCGTCAGGTGCCGGTAATGTTACATCGCGCCATCCTCGGATCGCTGGAGCGTTTCATCGGAATTTTGATTGAACAGTATGCGGGGGCGATGCCAGTTTGGCTGGCGCCAACCCAGGCGGTGGTGATGAGTATCACCGATAGAACACGTGAATTTGCCGCAGAAGTGGCGAAAACCTTGTCAGATCATGGTATTCGAGCCAAAACAGACTTGAGAAATGAGAAGATAGGCTTTAAAATCCGCGAGCATACACTTTTAAAGGTTCCATTTCTGTTGGTATTAGGCGACCGCGAAGTGGAAAATCGAACAGTGGCCGTTCGCACGCGTAGTGGAGAAGATCTTGGTGTTATGGATCTGGATGCTCTGGTTGAGCTTTTCTCTACTCAAATCGCGCGCCGCGGCCACGTTGTTTTGGAGGATTAAAATATCGCTGCTGAGAAAAAAGCCCGTATCAATCAGGAAATAGCTTCACGTGAAGTGCGTGTGATTGATGCTGAAGGTGAAATGATGGGGGTTATGTTAACTACCCAGGCCCTAACGACTGCTGAAGAGGCAGGACTGGATCTGGTAGAAGTGTCCCCGAATGCTGAACCGCCTGTTTGCCGTGTGATGGATTATGGCAAGTTTATCTTTGAAGAAAACAAGAAACGCCAGGTGGCGAAGAAGAAGCAGAAACAGACTCAAGTTAAGGAAGTGAAATTCCGTCCCGGGACGGAAGAAGGTGATTACCAGGTAAAAATGCGTAATCTGATTCGCTTTCTTGGCGACGGTGATAAGGCCAAGGTCACACTGCGTTTTCGCGGTAGGGAAATGGCCCATCAACAACTTGGTATGAACTTGCTCAAACGTGTAGCGGCTGATCTCGATGAATTGGCCCAGGTTGAGCAGTTCCCCAAGATGGAAGGCAGGCAGATGGTTATGGTGTTGTCACCAAAGAAAAAGGTCTGATAAGGACCTTACCTACTGCCGCAATTTAAACTGAAGTTTGGAGAAATAGAAGATGCCAAAGATGAAGTCCAACAGAGGCGCAGCCAAACGCTTTAGGGTTAGCGGATCTGGTCGTATTAAGCGTAACCAGAGCCACCGACGTCACATTTTGACCAAGAAGAGCACCAAGCGTAAGCGTCAGCTGCGCAGCCCTGCCTCGGTCCATGCTCGTGATACAGCATCAATCCGCAAGATGTTGCCTTATAGCTAATTTGGAGTAATAGAAGATGCCAAGAGTTAAACGTGGTGTTACCGCCAGAGCGCGACATAAAAAGGTCATTGCTCAGGCAAAAGGTTATCGCGGTCGTCGCAAAAACGTCTATCGTGTAGCGACTCAGGCCGTTACCAAGGCTGGTCAATATGCTTACCGTGACCGTCGTCAGCGTAAACGTCAATTCCGCGCTTTGTGGATTGCTCGTATCAATGCTGCGGCACGTACGTGCGGTTTGTCTTATAGCCGTATGATCAATGGTCTTAAGAAGGCTGCTATCGAAATCGATCGCAAGATCCTGGCTGATCTGGCTGTTTTCGACAAGAACGCATTTGCTGTTCTGGCAGAAAAGGCTAAAGCCAGCCTTTAAGACCTTGATGTCGTCATAAAAGTACGGGCGGCAACATTGTTGTTATAGAAAGGGGAAGGCTGTGCCTTCCCTTTTTTGTTTTAGAACATTGAATCTATCAGGGGATGGATACGTGCAGGACTTAACGGATTTAGTGAGCCAGGCCGAAGCGGCCGTCACACAAGCATTAGACCTAAATGCACTTGACCAGATACGGGTTGAGTATATGGGCAAAAAGGGTGTGTTGACCCAATACCTTAAGCAGTTGGGTGATTTGCCTGCTGATGAACGCCCCAAGGTTGGTCAAGCAGTTAATAATGCCAAACAGGCTTTGCAGGAATCACTCAACGCTCGCCGTAGCGTGCTTGAAACTGCGGCACTAAATGCCAAGTTGTCGGCCGAGACCATTGATATTACCCTGCCAGGGCGTGGCCAGGATGTAGGTGGTATCCATCCGGTGACGCGCACCTTGCAGCGCATTGAAGAGTATTTCAGCCGACTTGGGTTTGATATTGCCACTGGGCCCGAGATTGAGTCTGATTATCATAATTTCACCGCCTTAAATATTCCCGAGAGCCACCCGGCCCGTGCCATGCACGATACGTTTTATTTCGATGAAACTACTTTGCTGCGTACCCATACATCACCGGTGCAGGTGCGTGTGATGGAAAATAAAGAGCCGCCGTTGCGTGTGATTGCACCTGGGCGCGTTTATCGCTGTGATTCTGATGTCACACATACACCGATGTTTCATCAGGTTGAAGGTTTTATGGTCGATACCGATGTCACCTTTGCACAGTTGAAAGGTATGTTGACCGATTTTCTGCGCAACTTTTTTGAACAAGATCTGGCAACCCGTTTCCGGCCTTCATATTTTCCATTTACCGAGCCATCGGCTGAGGTGGATATGGAGTGTGTTATGTGCAAGGGGAAAGGTTGCCGTGTCTGTAGCCACACGGGTTGGTTGGAAGTGCTGGGTTGCGGCATGATTCATCCTAACGTGCTGGCCAATGTTGGTATCGATAATGAAAAATACACTGGCTTTGCCTTTGGTATGGGGGTCGAGCGACTAACCATGCTGCGTTATGGTGTAAATGATTTGCGCCTCTTTTTTGAAAATGATTTGCGCTTCTTGCGTCAATTCAATTAATTCTCACAAGCCAAATCTCAAGCATATAAAGATATAAAAAATGAAATTTAGCGAACAATGGTTGCGTGAATGGGTTAACCCGAATGTCACTACTGCTGAGTTGTCACATCAGCTAACGATGGCAGGTTTGGAAGTGGATGCGGTTGAGGCGGTTGCCGCTGAGTTTAATAGCGTCGTTGTCGGTGAGGTGGTATCACTTGAACAACATCCTGATGCCGACCGCCTGCGTGTCTGTCAGGTGAATGTCGGTAGCGAAATCCTATCCATTGTTTGCGGTGCAGCGAATGTGGCGCAAGGTCAAAAAGTGCCCGCGGCATTGATTGGTGCCAAATTGCCAGGTGGATTGAAGATTAAGAAATCCAAGCTGCGCGGGGTTGAATCTTTTGGCATGCTTTGCTCTCAAGTTGAACTGGGAATGGCGGATAGTTCTGATGGTTTGATGGTATTACCGAATGATGCTGAACCAGGTACTGACGTGCGTGAAGTGTTGGGTCTTGATGACAAGACTATCGAAGTAGGCCTGACACCGAATCGTGGCGATTGTCTTTGCATTGCGGGTATTGCCCGTGAGGTTGGAGTGGTAAATCAGACGACAGTGGAAGGCCCAGAATTATCTGGGTTCACTGTTGAACATCAGGATAGTTTGTCTGTCAGGTTGACGGCTTCAGACGCTTGTCCACGTTACTTTGGTCGTATCATTAAGGGCGTTAATCCAACGGCGGAAACGCCGCTGTGGATGCTGGAACGCTTGCGTCGTTCAGATATGCGTAGCGTTAGTCCTGTGGTGGATGTGACCAACTACGTCATGCTTGAGATGGGGCAGCCTATGCATGCCTTTGACTTGGCAAAGCTGCATGGTGGGCTTGAGGTTCGTTATGCCGTAGACGGTGAAGAGTTGACACTGCTTGATGGTCAGGAAGTAACCTTGACAGCAAACACATTGGTAATTGCTGACCAAAATGCACCTGTAGCAATGGCTGGGATTATGGGTGGTGAACCTACTTCAGTGACCAATGAAACAGTAGATCTATTTCTTGAAAGTGCTTATTTTGCGCCGGATGCAATTGTTGGCAAGGCGCGTCAGTATGGCTTGCATACAGATTCTTCGCATCGCTTTGAACGTGGTGTTGATTTTGACTTGCCTGCCAAGGCAATGCGTCGGGCGACAGAGTTGTTGCTCGGAATTGTTGGTGGCTCGGCAGGTACTGTGATTGAGGTTAATGAGTCCGACAAGTTGCCGCGGCGTCAGCCAATCAGCTTGCGAGAAAATCGCATCCGGCGTCTGCTTGGTATTGAAATTGAGCAGGCCAAGGTGACGGAGATACTGACTCGTCTGGGGATGAATGTCGTTGAGCAAGGTAAGACTTGGCTGGTTACGCCACCCAGTTTTCGTTTTGATATCACAATTGAAGCTGACCTGATTGAAGAGGTCGGACGTATCTTTGGTTACGATGAGCTGCCAACTGAAGCTCCAAATATTCCGCTTGAAGTGGCTTTGCCACGTGAAGCACAAGTTCGAATGGAACGTGTCCGTGCCTATTTGATTGATAGGGGCTACCAGGAGGCGATTAATTATAGTTTTGTTGATTCTGCTATCCAGAGCAAAATCATTCCTGATGAGGTAGCGGTTGCTTTGGCAAACCCAATCTCTGCGGATATGTCAGTGATGCGTACCAGTCTATGGACTGGCCTGTTGCAGGCGCTTAAATATAATCAAAACCGCCAGCAGGATCGTGTCAGGCTGTTTGAACAGGGGGTTAGCTTTACCAAACAGGATGATGAAGTTATTGAAAAAAGACTTCTCTCTGGTGTGATTGCTGGCAATTTGATGCCTGAACAGTGGGGTATCAATTCCAGGAAAGTTGATTTTTATGATCTTAAGGCGGACATCGAAGGCCTGCTTGGCCTGACAGCATGTTTTGAAGAATATACTTTTGTTACAGGTAATCACGCAGCCTTACACCCAGGTCAGACAGCCGCTATAAAGACATCTACCGGAATGCCGATAGGTTGGATAGGTAAGTTACACCCAGAGCTTGAAAAGTCTTTAGGTTTCAATGGTTCAGTTTATTTGTTTGAGGTGTCAGAAGAAGTCTTTTCAAAGGCTGCCAAACCAGCATTTTCTGAACTGTCGAAGTTTCCATCTGTTAGGCGAGATTTGGCAATAGTTGCGGATGACACAGTTTCTGCCCAACAGCTAAAAGACTGCATTGCTGAAGCATCAGGTGAATATCTGGCAAACTTACAGTTGTTTGATGTATATTGTGGCGAAGGTATTGAATCCGGGAGAAAAAGTCTTGCTTTAGGCTTGACCTTTCAGGATCAATCCCGCACTCTAAAAGACGAAGATGTCGATGCGCTTGTGTCAGGCATATTGAAAAAACTTAACCAAGAACTACAGGCAACGCTGAGAGAATAAGACATGGCGTTAACAAAAGCAGAGATGGCCGAAAGGCTTTTTGAAGAACTTGGTCTGAACAAACGTGAAGCCAAGGAACTTGTCGAAATGTTTTTCGAGGAGGTCAGGGGCGCGCTTGAAAATGGTCGCCAGGTCAAATTGTCAGGGTTTGGCAATTTTAACCTACGTGACAAGAACGAACGCCCCGGTCGTAATCCCAAGACTGGCGAAGAAATTCCAATTACGGCGCGTCGTGTTGTTACATTTCATCCAGGTCAGAAACTGAAAGCTAGAGTTGAAGCGTATGCTGGAAGCCTCGAACAACAGTGAGTTGCCGGAGATACCGGCCAAGCGTTACTTCACTATCGGTGAAGTGAGTGAGCTGTGTGGCGTAAAACCACATGTGCTGCGTTACTGGGAACAGGAATTTCCTCAGCTCAAACCTCTTAAGCGTCGAGGTAATCGTCGTTACTACCAGCGTCATGATGTCATCATGATTCGTCAAATCCGTGGCCTGTTGTATGAACAAGGTTTCACCATTGGCGGTGCAAGACAAAAATTATCTGGTACAGAGGCCAAGAGTGATGTCAGTCACAGCCTTGATTTAATCCAGCAAATGCGCCGCGACCTTGAAGGCTTATTGGTAGCACTAAAAATCTAAATATCTCTGGTACGCTAAGTTTCAGTTAGGTAGAATACGCCGCTGAACAGTTTCTCAAACCACCTCGTCTGAGGTGGATTCAAAAAAGATCATTCAAATACGGGTAGTAGCGCAGTCTGGTAGCGCACCACAATGGGGTTGTGGGGGTCGGAGGTTCGAATCCTCTCTACCCGACCAATTTGAACGTTTTTGTCATATCTATTTGCTTAGAAAATTGCCGGTAAGGTCAGTGATAGTGCTGGCCAATAGGTAATGATAAGCACCGCAATCAAAAGCAGAATAAAGAACGGCCATGTTGCTCTGTATAGCTGTAATACGGGTTTGCCAAACCTGTGGCTGGCAATGAACAGGTTCATGCCTACCGGTGGAGTAAAATATCCTATCTGCATATTGGCGAGAAAGATGATGCCTAAATGGATAGGATCAACGCCGTACTCTAATGCAATTGGCATGATGATAGGCACCATGATGACGATGGCCGAAAATATATCGAGCATGGTACCCAGCAGCAGCAAGAATATATTCAACAGCAACAGAAATGTCAGTGGATCACTGACGTGCTCCTGAATGGTGTCAAATATTTTTGTTGGGATTTCAGCGTCAATCATGTAATTGGTTGAGGCCATGGAAACACCTAGAATCACAAGTATGGCGCCAATCAGTAGCATCGACTCATGCATGATGCCTGGTAACTGTCTTAGCTTGATATCGCGATTGATTATGACTTCGGCGATGATGACATAAACCACGGTCACAGCCGCTGCTTCTGAGACGGCAAAATAACCACTATAGATACCGCCCAGGACGATAAAAGGCAGTGGGATCTCCCATTTTGATTCACTAATGGCATCAAGCAGCGATTGAGTTGAGTAGGGGATTTTGGGTAAGGATTTACCCTGCCATATACTCCAGCCAGACAGAATCACTATCATTAAAATGCCAGGTAACAATCCGGCTAAAAATAAATCATCAATACTGAATGGCTCACCCAAGCCCATCTGCTGTGAAATGACACCATATAAAATCAGGGGCAGAGAGGGTGCAAAAAGAACCCCCATGCTACCGGAACTGGTGATCAGGCCGAGATTGAAATTCTCGCGGTAGCCAGCCTGCATCAGCGCCGGGAATAACAGTGCCCCAAGGGCGACGATGGCAACACCGGAGGCACCGGTAAAGGCCGTAAACAGAGCGCAGGCACATAAACAAACAATGGCGAGGCCACCGGGCATCCAGCCAAGTATGGCCTGTGTCAGGCGTACCAGTCTTTGTGGTGCGCCACTTTCACTGAGCAGGTAGCCGGTAAAGGTGAATAATGGGATTGCAAGCAGGATAGGAATTTCTGCCAGGCGATAAAACTCAATTGCTATGACCGATAGTTCGATATCTGACATATAGAAACCGAGCATGGCAGAGGCAACGATGATGACAAACAGTGGTGTGCCCATCAGCGCCAGGGCTATCAGCAGTAATGTTAGGAGTATTTCCATTACTGGGGAGGCTGCTGCAGGTTACTTTCCTTGTCAGTCCATAGTTTAAAATATGGACCAATATTGATTAGAAAGCGTAATGCCATCAGGCCAAATCCGATTGGAATGATGCTTTCACATAACCAGGCTGGAATATTTGAAAAGGCCATCATTCCGTCTTCATATTCCATTAGTACAAACTGGAAGGCGTAATAACTGACAATGGCGCAAATGAGCGCGCTGAACAGATTGGCAATAACAGCGCTAATCACTTTGCCTTTATTGGGAAGCATGCGTGAAACCACATCAATGCTGATGTGACTGCTTTGCTTAGTTGCTGCAATTGCGCCAAGCAGGCCAAGCCACATAACCATGACTCTGAGGAGTGGCTCGCTCCATTCAATGCCGCTATCAAACAGGTTACGCAAGACAATTTGACTCAATGCCAACAGAATCATTGCCGTCAGTGTGAATATAAGCAGACCATCCTCAAGCAGATGGATAAGCCGGTTAATTCTTTTGTGCATGGATAGCCGTAGGCTTGGCGAGGCTACCATTACGGAAGTCTTCAAGATGTTTATATAGCAGCTGGGTGATATCAGCATTGATGACACCGCTATGAACCAGGCCCTGGGTGGCATCTTTAACTGAGCTAATCCATTGCGCTTCGGCTTGTTCGCCGGTAGTCACGAATGTAATTCCTTGTTGTTGCAGGGCCGCATAGGCTTTCTCGTTATCAGTCCTGTTGATAACATTGAGATTGTTAAATGCTTTTCCCATAACCTCTTTTACAATCGCCTGGTCATCAGTTGATATTTTTTCAAATGCCTTGCGTTGAATGATCATGGTGCCATAGAGGTAAACAAGCGGTGTTTGATTGAGATATTTGACCTTGGAGTGCCATTGCAAGGCAATTGCGCCCATCGGTGATGCGGCTACGGTGTCAATCAATCCGGTTTGTAGGCCAGTTAACACATCAGTGAGTGGCAACGGGATGGGGCTGACACCGATAGCTTCAAATGCGGCACGACCGATTGGATCATCATCAGGCGCCCAGACCTTCTGTTTTTTTATGTTATTTACATTATCAAGTGGCAGGCCAGACATCAGGTAGGCAAAACCACCTTCGCCCAGACCAAAGCTGACATAACCATTGTCATACAAGCCCTTGATGATGAGCGGGTCCATTTGCTGTCTGACATAGTCGACCTCTTCATGGGAGCGAAATGCCAGTGGCAGGCTATAGACCTGTGAATCTGGATCTATGCTTTGCAGGCCACCACCAGTGATGGCTCCACCATGAAGCTGACCAATACGTATTTTTCTCATTACGCTTTTATCATTACCCATTACACCGCCAGGGTAAAAACGGAATTTAACTCGGCCTTGGGTACGCTTTTTAATTTCATCGGCGCCGTCTGTTAACTCGGACATCCAGTGGGTACCATTGGGTGCAATGGTGGCAATTTTGAATGTTGTGGCACAGACTGGCGTGCTGATAAGTGCAAATAGACAGGCAAGGCTGGCGAGGTGTTTCAACATATATCTTTATTCCTCAAAATATTCTTTTGATGTACTCAATAGCTGTTTTGCCTGTTGCTTGGCAACGGCGTTACTTAGATTGAGTGTGGCAACTGTAGTTTTAGCTTCAATGACTTCTTTAAGTAACTGGTCATGTAATGCTTGATCAAACATAAGTCTGGCGTATTGACGGGCAAATTCTACCTTGGTAATAAGATCCTGACCTTCTGATATTTTTATGGCCTTTTCAAAATGCATTCGCCCTGTTTCTGGTTTACCCCCCAGTGCAGGCGGTAGCTGGCTGTTGATAACGGCCAGATAGAGATGACCGCGGCCCCATTCATAGCGTTCATCAAGCTCAACCACTCTTTTCATAACGGCTTCGACTTTTGGCACTTGAGCCAAAGCGTTCCAGTCATCAGTGTGGGTTTGAATCCAGCCTGCCCAGGCGGTGCCAAGCGCGTAAAGCAGATCAATATTGTCGTCGTCAACGTTGCTTAGAATTTCCTGGAATTGATCCAGACTGAGGTTGTTCTGTGAGCAGATCGCGGTTATTTCAGTGCATATGGCGGTGCGGGCTTGTTGTAGGGCTTTTTCGGTTAGCTGTTTTGCCTGCTCATCACTGGAAGCAAATAATGATGCATAGGCACCATTCAGATTGGCGCTGGCACTGAGAATAGCAGGGTTCTCAGGGGCATCAAGTACCAGACTGTCCATCATCACCATGAAGGTGGGGAGGCTGGCCGAGGCAACTTCTGGATCGGTTTGGCTCAAAATGGCATTGCCAAGATTATTGGCAAACCGCTCAGTCACCATCGAGGTACAGCCGCTTAGAGTGAGCAGTAGAAAAAGGGGAATAATTTTAAGGGGCATGCTTTGGGGTACTTGCATCGGTTAATCGGTGATTATGAGGCCTGATTGTATAAAAATAACCACCTTGATAGCAATTCGAGTATTGCCTTGTTTGGCTTGGGCTTATAGATTCTATGTGGCAATATGCATGGCGAAATTTAAACAGGATATTAAAGATGAAAAAACAATTGGTTTTAGCCGCGACACTTGCCGGGCTTTGGGCTGGTCAGGTAATGGCGTTGGAGCTGGATACTGACAAAA
Source organism: uncultured Gammaproteobacteria bacterium (assembly GCA_965602225.1). Taxonomy (GTDB): domain Bacteria; phylum Pseudomonadota; class Gammaproteobacteria; order Tenderiales; family Tenderiaceae; genus Tenderia. The sequence continues at coordinate 15,762 of CBFCYE010000021.1, forward strand.
AACGATTTAGCTATTTCGTCGGTTTGCAGATTGGTCAGCAAATAAAGAGCGATGGTATTGAGCTTGATGAAGCTGCATTTGTCGCCGCCATCCAGGACGTTGCCGCTGGTGCACCACCGCGCTTGTCACAAGCTGAACTGCAAGCAACCCTGCAACGGGTTCAGCAACAGCGTACCGCTGAGGCGGAAAAGGCCGGCGAGAGTAATCGTCTTGAAGGTGAAAGCTTTCTGGCAAATAACAAAAAAGTGGCTGGCGTTAAAGTCACTGCTAGCGGCTTGCAGTATAAGGTAGTAAAGGCTGGCTCTGGCGCTAAACCTACGGCCAGCTCAATGGTAGAAGTTCATTATCGTGGCACTTTGATCAACGGTACTGAATTCGATAGCTCATATAGCCGTGGCCAACCGGCGACATTCCCGGTAAATGGCGTTATCAAGGGTTGGACCGAGGCGCTTCAGCTGATGCAGGAAGGGGCAAAGTGGAAGCTTTTCATCCCATCTGAGCTGGCCTATGGTAGCCGTGGCACCGGAGCCGATATCGGCCCAAACTCAACGCTCATTTTTGATGTTGAATTACTGAAGATCAAAAACTAGTCAGTTGTAATCCAGTCATTCTGGGCGCTTTTCAGCTTGGTGTCGTTCTGCGCACAGCGATAAAAGACTTTTATCGCATAACTGTGTGGGTCTTCTGACCAAAGATAAGCGTCCAGAATGGTTTTGAGAATCGCGCCGGAATAGACCTTTTCTGATGATGCCCGTCTATTGGTGAGTACGGCCAAGCCAAGGGCATGCTCGGCAGGAACCCCCAAGCGTGAATTGATTACTGAGTCAAAACCGATCATGGCCTGGGAATAACAGAGATACTCTTCATCATTTGTCGGCAGGGCTTCGAATGCGGATGAAGTTAAGGGTATGGCGAGTAAGGCAAGTAAAATCAGTGGCTTAACTAAGGTGTTCATGGTGCACCTCCGATAGTCGCTCAGTGGCACCGCTAGGCGGAAAATCTATAAGCAACATTAAGTTAGATACTAATGATATCGGCAGGTTCATATCATTAGTGAAATGCTCAACTATGTCTTGAATATGGTTGGCCAGAAAATCGCTCGAAGAATAAAATCTCTCACTTTAACCATTCGAGGAATCCACATGAGTCTGTTGAAAGTTTTTTCTGCTGCTGACGCTCAACCACTGCGCACAGTTGACTCGCATGAACTGATCACGGCCGAGTTGGATCAGGTTGGTATCAAATTCGAAGCATGGCAGGCCAGTCAGCCGCTGTCTGATGCTGCCGGGCAGGATGAGGTGATTGCTGTTTACCGTGAATCGGTTGACCGCCTGATGACCACCTATAACTTTCAGTCTGTCGATGTGATCGCGCTAGGTCCTGATCATCCCGACAAGGCAGCGCTACGACAGAAATTTCTCAGTGAACACATTCACAGCGAATTTGAAGTGCGTTTTTTCGTTGACGGAAAGGGCCTGTTCTATATTCATCAGGACGACAAGGTCTATGCAGTGATGTGTGAACAGGGCGATCTGATCAGCGTGCCGGCCAATGCAAAACACTGGTTCGACATGGGTGCGGCACCTTCATTCAAATGCATTCGTCTGTTCACCAATCCTGAAGGCTGGGTGGCTCAATACACCGGTGACGACTTGGCCAATAACTTTCCCAGCTTCGAGCAGTTCTGATGATTAAAGCCATTGTTACCGATATTGAAGGCACCACCACCTCCCTGTCATTCGTCAAAGATGTGCTGTTTCCCTATGCCCGTCAGCACATCGCTGAGTTTGTGCGTCAGCATGCCACTGAGCCTGAAATAAAAATCCAGTTGGACGAGGTCAGCAATATTGTTGGCCAGCAGCTGGAGTTAGAACAAGTGATAGCGCAGCTGGTTCAGTGGATTGACGAAGACCAAAAAATCACACCGCTAAAGGCCTTGCAGGGCATGATCTGGCAGGCCGGCTACAAATCAGGTGACTTCACAGGTCACGTCTATGAAGATGCAGCACGTAAACTGCGTGACTGGCATGACCAGGGCATCAAACTTTATGTCTTTTCCTCAGGCTCAGTAAAAGCCCAACAGTTGATCTTTGGCTATAGTGACTTTGGTGATCTGACGCCGCTGTTTAGTGGTTATTTTGATACCTGCATTGGTTCCAAGCGTGAGATCGACGCCTACCAGCACATCGTCACGCAGCTAGGCCTCCCGACTGAAGAGATCCTGTTTCTTTCTGATATTGAACAAGAGCTGGATGCTGCCTCTGAAGCGGGCATGCAAACGCTTCAATTGGTTCGTGATGCCGACACGTCCCCCTCAAATCATCACTCCTCGTTGCCTGGTTTTACTGAGATTGAAATTTCTAGCCTCAAGTTTAATGAGTTTTGAACTAGCTTCCCCGTATTTATATGTAACTTTCTCTGATCAGCCGCGTTTTATTTTGAGCACAATTTAAGTGTTTTTAATTGTAGTAAAAAGCTCGGTAACCTTATGAATACCATGGAAACTAATCCGATCTTTTGTTAAGTATTACCTTGTTATGTCGATAGTCTACTGGGGCGCTGGGTTTTTATGCTTACTCAGGTGGTCTATTTAATTAGACAGATATTGATGGGATGCAGGGAATGAAACTAACAATCAAAAACAAACTACTTTTAGGCTTCGGCGCAGTACTGACAATACTGACGTTGGTGTCCATCAATACTTTTTATCGTATTCAAACCACAGTCGAAGTACAGGATAGAATCCTGGATCTGCGCCAGCCCACAGTGCTGGCCGGTTTGCATTTGACCGACGGTATCCACCTATCGTTAGCCGGTCTGCGGGCCTATATGATTCTTGGTGACGATCCGGCCAAGGCAACAATATTTAAGGATGAACGCGCCAGTGGCTGGCATCAGATTGATAGCTCCATGGCCGAGTTTAATGAATTTGCAAAGGGCTGGACTGTGCCTGCCAATATTGAACGCCTGCAAGAGATGCAAGGTCTGGTAGAAGAGTTCCGTACTGCCCAGAAAGAAGTCGAGGATATCTCCCATACCAATGCCAATGTCCCTGCATTCAACATGCTTCTGACCGATGCCGCACCACGGGCAGGCAAGATTGTCGCCGCCATCACCCAAACCATTAATATTGAGGCCACCCTTGAGGCTACCGCTGAGCGCAAAGCACTGTTGAAATTGATGGCCGATAGCCGAGCTTCATTTGCCCTGGGACTGGCCAATATCCGTGCTTATCTACTTTCAGGTGATACCAAGTTTCGCGATAACTTTCATGCCAAGTGGAAGGTAAATGAAGTTCGCTTCAATGAGATTGAGACCATGACTGCATTGTTTGGCCCTAAGCAAAGTGCCGCCTGGAATGAATACAAAACTGTCCGTGCGGAGTTTGCCTCATATCCTGAAAAAATGTTTGCTCTGCGTGCAGCCAAAGACTGGAATAAGGCCAATCACTGGTTAGGCACCAAGGCTGCACCTAAGGCCAAACGCATTATGGAAATTCTGAAAGAGATGCGTGCCTCGCAAGATGAGCTGCTGGCAAAGGATGTTGAGTTACTAAAGGAAGACGCCGCAGTCATGAAGTTCTGGCTGATCGCGGGAACAATTATGGCGCTGATTCTTGGCGCCGTTATTTCCTTTTTTCTCAGCAACGCCATTACCGGCCCGTTGAACAAGGTTGTTAGCCGCGCCAAAGAGATTGCTGACGGCAATCTGACCACCCAAGACTACAAGTCTAGCGGTAATGATGAATTGACCGAGCTGAGCATCGCCATCAATAGTATGAATAACAGTCTGCGTGATGTCATTTCATCGGTTGGCAGCTCCACCGACGAGATGGCTTCTGCGGCAAATCAGTTGCTTGTAGCATCAGCCAAAACCAGCACCGGCATGGAGAATCAACGTCATGAGACCGATCAGGTAGCTACGGCTATGAATGAGATGTCTGCCACTGTGCAGGAAGTCGCCAACAACGCCAGCGAGGCAGCCGTATCTGCAGGACAGGCCGACCAGGAGGCTGCTGATGGTAAGGTGGTAGTGAGTCAGACTGTCGATAGCATTCAGCAACTGGCAACCCGAATTAGCCAGGCCGCCGCTAACATTAATAAACTGGGTGAGGATGTCAATGGCGTCGATGACATTGTCGAGGTTATCAACGATATCGCTGAGCAAACTAATCTACTGGCCTTGAATGCAGCCATTGAGGCCGCTCGTGCCGGTGAGCAGGGCCGTGGTTTTGCCGTGGTCGCTGATGAAGTACGTACCCTGGCCGCGCGCACCCAGGAATCCACCGTCCAGATTCGTACCATGCTGGATAATCTGAAAAAAACCTCAGGTGAAGCGGTCGTTACCATGGGTGAAGGCGAAAAACAGGCCCAGCATAGCGTTGAGCAAGCCAATAGCGCCAGCACCTCGCTTGAGGCCATCACTGCCGCTGTTGCCGCAATCAATCATATGAATACCCAAATTGCGACGGCCTCAGAGGAGCAGAGTGCAGTAACGGAGGAGATGAATCGCAGTGTACTCCGTATCAGTGAAGAGGCTGAAACCACCCTGGAAAATACCCGAGAAACGGCCGCTGCGGCGAACCAGGTACAAGGCCTGTCTTCGCAATTGCAAACCCTAGTGGCCAAATTCAGGGTGTGATTTGATCAGGCCGGTTTAACAATCAGCAATATTATGCTGGTTGTAAAACCGGTTTTTACTCAGCTTAATCTGTCATCCAGCTACGAGCCTAATTATTGTTTAAACAGACTGATAGTCTGTTTAACTGACTTTAGTAATTATCTATTACTTCTCCCCAAAACTAGTTATTTATACTCTGTTAAATCTGAGTTTCTTGCATCCCGTTGAGTTAATGGCTAAACATAATAAGTTAACGCACTAATGCTGTGCATAGGATTGATTTCATTGCTATTTTTATAGGTATGATAGGGGCGAGTCAGCATGTAAATTACATTGATTTCAGGTTGTTAGCTGGGAATGTAAACTCTTTGTAAACTCCTGACTTTATCGATCAAAAATAGTGCGGTTTTGCCGTAATACTTACTACGTGGGCTTTTGCCGTAAGCCATCAATTATCCGGTTGAAGTGTGAAGGAACTATTTTTGAGTCTGTTGGGGGAAATAAGAATATGAATTTGAAGCTGAAGATGGTCTCGGGTGGGATCGCCCTGGTGGCTGTGCCGCTGGTGATTGCAACCGTTGCGATTGAAATGGTCGCCAGTGACACGGCTAGCCAGGCCATTGAAGAACAGGCCTCTGAGCGTTTGATTGCGGTACGTGATATCAAACAGGGGCAGATCGAGGATTATTTTGCGACCATTCAAAACCAGGTGCTGACCTTTGCCAATGACAAAATGATCATTGATGCCATGACTGATTTCAGTGCCGGTTTCAAAACTTTTAAAGACGAAGCCTTTAACGGCAATACTTCTGCTCTGAAAGGTCGTGTCTCAGCCTTTTATAAGCAGGATTTTGCTAACCAGTATAAAACCCTTAACTCAGGCGAAAGTGTTAATGCCTCCAGCCTGGTCAGTGGTCTGGATGAAGAGGGCATTGCCCTGCAATATCAATACATTGTCAGTAACTCTAATCCATTGGGTAGCAAAAACAGCCTGAATGCAGCCAATGATGGTTCCAGCTACAGTCAGTCCCATGCTGAATATCACCCCCATATTAATGACTATCTGGAAAAGTTTGGTTATTACGACATTTTCCTGGTGGACTCGGCAACAGGCCATGTGGTCTATTCGGTCTTCAAGGAAGTTGATTACGCCACTTCGTTGAAGAATGGCCCTTACGCCAACACCGGCCTTGCCAAGGCCTTTAATGCTGCCAACCGGCTGAGCGCTGGTCAGGTGGCAATAGAAGATTTCGATACCTATCTGCCTTCTTACAACGGCCACGCCAGCTTTATTGCCTCGCCGGTTTTTCATGATGGCAAGAAAGAAGGTGTGCTGATCTTCCAAATGCCGGTGGACAAGATCAACGCCGTGATGACCCATAACGAGAAATGGGCCGATGCCGGTCTGGGTGCCTCGGGTGAGGTCTATCTGGTTGGCCCTAACCGCCTGATGCGCAGCAACAGCCGCTTTTTGATTGAAGATGCCGATGGTTATTTTGCTGCCATTGAAGCGGCTGGCATGGAAAAGCGTACGCTGGATCTGATCAAGGCCAAGGGTACCAGTATCGGTCTGCATCGCATCGATAGTGAATCGGCTAAAGAAGCGGTTGCGGGCGATAAGGGGGTGCATATCATTCCTGATTATCGCAACGTGCCGGTGGTGTCGGCCTATGCGCCACTGAATATCCCCGGATTGCACTGGGGCATCCTGGCCGAGATTGATGAAGAAGAGGCCTTTGCCGCCGTGGCGGTGATGAATAATAAGATGACATCTGCGGCTATTCTTGTTGCACTGATCATGCTTGCTATTGGTGCTGCAGTGGCATGGTTTTCTGCCATGGCTGTTGTTAAACCAATCCTCAAACTGTCTGACACTGTCAGTGATATCGAGCGAAACTCTGACCTGACCCAGCGTATCGATATTTACTCTAACGATGAGTTGGGCACCATGGCCAAGGCCTTGAATTCGATGCTGGACAAGTTCCGCAATAGTATGGAATCGGTATCAGGGGCGACTTCACAGGTGGCTGCTGCTTCAGAAGAGATGACCAACATCACCACCGAAACAAGTCAGGCGATTCAGTCACAGATGTCGGAGACCGGCCAGGTCGCCACTGCAGTTACCGAGATGACGTCTACGGTACAAGAAGTTGCCAATAACACGGTTCATGCAGCCAGTGCAGCGGATGAAGCCAATAATGCCGCGGTAGAGGGACGTGAAGTGGTCAACAACACGATTAGCTCTATTCAGTTATTGGCAGCTGAGGTTGAAAAGGGTGCCGAGATCATTGCCGCGGTAGAAAAAGATAGTGATTCTATTGGTACTGTATTGGTGGTGATCAGTGATATTGCCGAACAGACCAATCTGTTGGCTCTGAACGCCGCAATTGAGGCCGCTCGTGCCGGTGAGCATGGCCGCGGCTTTGCGGTGGTAGCCGACGAGGTGCGTACGCTTGCCAGTCGCACCCAGCAATCGACTGAAGAGATTCAGAATATGATTAACAAGCTGCAAACAGGCTCTCGCAGTGCGGTACAAGCCATGGAGCAGGGGCGCACACAGGCTCAGTCGAGTGTTGAGCAGGTGGGCAAGGCAGGTGAGGCCTTGGAGTCAATCGCCACGGCTGTTGCAACCATCCATGACCTGAACACCCAGATTGCCAGTGCCGCTGAAGAACAGACTGCGGTGTCGGAGGAGATTAGTCGCAATGTGGTTCAGATCAACGAAATGGCTGAGCATACTGCCGACGGTGCTAATCAAACAGCGACGGCCAGTGAACAGCTGGCAAATCTGGCCAGTGAACTGCAAGATTTGGTAAAACAATTTAAAGTGTAGGCACCATTAAACAAAAAGCCGCGCCCGGTTAAACTTGGGCGTGGCTTTTTTGCGTATGGAATCGAGTGATTGCTTAGCCGAAATAGTCCGGCGCGTTGCCATCCTTCCACTTGATATTACAGCCCAAGCTTGGTTTTTGGTCTGCTGGCATGGCGGTACCATTCAATAGTGCGTCGATGGCTGCGCGCAAATCTGCACCGTTGACAGGTTTATCATTGCCTGGCCGGCTGTCATCAAACTGGCCCCGGTAGACTAGTTTGTGCTGGCCATCAAAGAGGAAAAAATCAGGTGTGCAGGCGGCCTTGTAGGCCTTTGCCATAGCCTGTGATTCGTCATATAGATAGGGAAAGGTGTAGCCCTGAGTGGCCACTTCTTCCGCCATCTTTTCCGGACTATCGGCCGGGTAGTTGCTGGCGTCATTACTATTGATGCCAACCACGGCCAGTCCCTTGGCCTGATATTCCGTGGCCAACTCAGCCAGGGCATCACGCAAATGGATGACGAAGGGACAGTGGTTGCACATAAAGACCATTAGCAGACCTTTGGCATCATTAAAATCTGCCAGGCGGGTCTGTTTGCCATTGGTGTCTGGCAGGCTGAAGTCAGGTGCCTGGGTGCCAAGCTCTAACATGGTTGATTCGGTACGGGCCATCATATTTTCCTTGCAGCAACTAAACGTGAGCAAATTCTAGTCTTCGTGGCTAAAAATATAAAGCAGCTAAATCTCTTTATATCTCTTATGGTCAACTTAGTTTGGTTATTTGTTTGCTAGAATTAGACTTCACTTTTAGGGAGAGGGTTGGCGCAGATGATGCGAATAGTTAGTTGGATATGTGGGGCACTGATGTTTGTCAGTGGTGTTGCCATCGCAGAACAACAGAGCTTTGAGTCGTGGCTGGGTGAGTTAAGGTTGGAGGCCATCGACAAGGGCATTACGCCACAGACTTTTGATACCGCCTTTAAAGGCGTTAAACCCATCCCGCGTATTATTGAGCTGGATAGAAAACAGCCCGAGTTTACGCTGACGCTGGAAGAGTACGTCAGCCGGGTGGTGCCTAAACGGCGTATTAATTTGGGCAAAAAACGTCTCGAAGCCAACCGCGAGCTGCTGGAACAGGTGTCTGAAAAATATGGTGTGCAACCACGTTTTCTGGTGGCCTTTTGGGGTATAGAGACAGACTTTGGTCGCCTGACTGGCGGTTATTCAGTCATTGCTGCGATTACTACCCTGGCTTACGACGGTCGCCGTGCGGATTTTTTTAGACGGCAATTGATGGATGCCCTGCAAATTCTCGAAGAAGGCCATACCACCCCAGACAAGATGACGGGTTCATGGGCCGGCGCCATGGGTCAGGCCCAATTCATGCCTTCCACCTTCCGTGCCTATGCGGTGGATTTCGATGGTGATAATAAGATAGATCTGTGGGGCAACAAGGGCGATGTGTTTGCTTCAGCGGCCAATTATTTGTCGTCAGTGGGTTGGGACAAAGAGCAGACCTGGGGCCGCGAGGTCAAGTTGCCGGACAGCTTTGATAAGTCTCTTTTTGGTTTGGAAACAAAGAAGAGTCTGGCTGAGTGGGACAAGCTGGGTGTGCGCCGTCTGTCGGGTAAGAATCTGCCTGAACGTGATCTGCAAGCCTCACTGATTCAACCGGATGAAGGCAAGTTCGTACGTAGCTATCTGGTTTACGACAACTACCGCGCCATCATGGACTGGAATAAATCAAATAAATTTGCCATTGCCGTCGGCACCCTGGCCGATAGCATCGCCCGTTAGTGATCCGTCATTCCGGTACTTGTGTCCTTTGGGTATGCGCCGGAATGACAGTGGTAAAGAATATTCTGAACACGTTACATCTAAATTAAAAGACGAGCACCTATGAGCAACAAAAAACCTGAAACTATTTACCTCAAAGATTACCAGCCTGCGCCGTTTCAGATTGATTCAGTTGATCTGTATTTTAATCTTGGTGAAGAGCAGACAGTCGTCACTTCGACCCTGAAGATGCAGCGTAATAATAGCGGTAAGTTACGCCTAGATGGTCAGGAGCTGGAATTGATCAGCATTAAACTGGATGGGGCCGAACTGGCGGTTGATCATTATGAGGTTGATGCTGAGTCGCTCACGATTAGTGAACTACCTGACGTATTCGAGTTACAAATTCAGACCGTTATCAAACCACAACTGAACACCTCGCTTGAAGGCCTGTATAAATCCAGTGGCAACTTTTGTACTCAGTGTGAGGCGGAGGGTTTTCGCAAAATTACCTATTATTACGATCGCTCAGATGTGATGGCCTTGTTCACCACAACGATTGAAGCAGACAAGGCCAAATATCCAGTGTTACTGAGTAATGGTAATCCTGTTGCCAGCGGTGAGCTGGATAATGGCCGTCACTGGCTTACGTGGCAGGACCCGTTCAAGAAACCTTGTTATCTGTTTGCCCTGGTTGCCGGTCAGCTGGAGTGTATTACCGACACCTTCACCACCATGTCTGGTCGTGAGGTGAAGCTGGAAATCTATGTCGAGTCGCACAATATCGACAAGTGTGATCACGCCATGGCTTCTTTGCAACGCTCGATGCAGTGGGATGAAGAGGTGTTTGGTCGTGAATACGATCTGGATATCTACATGATCGTGGCGGTGGATGATTTCAACATGGGCGCCATGGAGAATAAGGGCCTGAATGTCTTTAACTCTAAATATGTCTTGGCTCGTCCTGATACTGCCACTGATATGGACTTCATCAACATCGAGGCGGTGATTGGTCATGAATATTTTCATAACTGGTCCGGTAATCGCGTCACCTGTCGTGACTGGTTTCAGTTAAGTCTGAAAGAGGGTTTTACCGTCTTTCGCGACCAACAGTTTACCGCCGACATGTTCTCGGCCACGGTGAAACGTATCGATGACGTTAATAGTCTGCGCAGTTATCAGTTTGTCGAAGATGCCGGACCGATGGCGCATCCGGTGCGGCCAGAGTCTTATGTTGAGATTGGTAATTTTTACACCCTGACGGTCTATGAAAAGGGTGCCGAGGTAGTGCGCATGATCTACAACCTGTTGGGCAAGGATGTATTTCGCAAGGGCTCAGACCTTTATTTCGAACGCCATGATGGCCAGGCGGTGACCACTGATGATTTTGTCAAAGCGATGGAAGATGCCAGCGGTGTTGATCTGAGCCAGTTCAAACGTTGGTATAGCCAGGCCGGTACACCGATTCTCGACTGTGAATCCAGTTATGACGCTAGTGCTGAAACCTTTACCCTAACAGTTAAACAAAGTTGTCCGCCGTCGCCGGGACAGGAGACCAAACTGCCTTACCACATTCCATTTGGTATCGGTCTGTTGGCTGCCGATGGCGCTGACCTGCCGATAGAGAATGAGACTCTGGAACTGAAACTGGCGGAAGAGAGTTTTGTTTTTACCGGCATCAAACAGAAACCAGTACCGTCCTTACTGCGTCATTTCTCTGCGCCAGTGAAACTTAACTACGCTTACAGCACGGCAGAGTTGGCCTTCTTGATGGCCAATGATTCGGATGAGTTTAATCGTTGGGATGCCGGTCAGCGCTTGGGTCTAAAGTTGATTTTGCAGTTGGTTAAACAACAACAGGCCGATGAAGCCTTTGACATAAACAAGCTGACAGACACGTATAAGCCGTTCTCTGATGCCTTTAAGGCCTTGCTACAGGAGCGAGGAGGGGATCTTAATTTCCGCGCCGCGGCATTGATGTTGCCAAGTGAAAACTATATTGGTGCAAGCATGGCGGTGATTGATCCTGTCGCGATCCACGAGGCACGTACGGCATTGCGTCATGCCTTGGCACAAGAACATGAGGCCTTGTTATGGCAGGTGTTTGAGGGCAATGCAGACACCGGTGCCTACAGTGTCGATGCCTTGACTGTTGGCAAGCGCAGCCTGAAAAATATTTGCCTGGCCTATCTGGCTACGTTGGCAACGGCCAAAGCCGTTAGTGCCTCAGAGTTGCAACTGCAAGCCGATAACATGACTGATGTTATGGCTGGCATGCGCAACCTGATTGATATCGATTGTGATGCCCGTCAGCAGGCGATCAACAGCTTTTATGACAAATGGAAGTCTGATGCCCTGGTGGTAGATAAATGGCTGTCATTGCAGGCCATGTCCAGTCTGCCCGGTACCCTGGCACATGTTAAGGCCTTGATGCAGCATGAGGCCTTTAATATCAAAAACCCCAACAAGGTCCGTTCACTGATCAGCGCCTTTGTCTCGGCCAATGCCTATCAGTTTCATCAGGCCAGTGGCGAGGGTTATCAATTTCTTGCCGATCAGGTGATTACCTTGAATATCCTGAATCCGATGGTGGCAGCGCGCATGTGTTCACCGCTGATTCAGTGGCGTCGCTATGATGAATCACGTCAGGGAATGATGAAGGCCCAATTGCAACGGATCCTGGCTGAGCCTGAACTCTCCAAGGATGTCTACGAAGTGGTATCGAAAGGGCTGGCATAAGCATGACTGCAATACAGGGCAATCTGCGCAAGATGATCACCCGGCATGAAAGCCCGGTGCAGTATGAAATGGTGCTGGGTGAAAACCGTGTTGCCATGAATGACTATATTGGCAAACATGTGCAGCTTAAGTTTCTAGGTGAGATCAACTGCGTTAGTTGTGGTCGCAAGACCAACAAGAGCTTTCAGCAGGGCTATTGTTTCCCTTGTATGCGCAGCCTGCCGGAGTGCGATGGTTGCATCGTTAGACCTGAAACCTGTCATTTTGAAGCGGGTACCTGTCGTGACCCTGAGTGGGGGCAGAAAAATTGTTTTCAGGACCACTATGTTTATCTGGCTAATTCATCCGGCATCAAGGTTGGTATTACCCGTGGCAGTCAGATTTCAACCCGCTGGATGGATCAGGGCGCAACCCAGGCCTTGCCGATCTTTAGGGTAGACAATCGTCTCTTGTCTGGTCTGGTCGAGGTGGCGATCAAACAGCATGTCTCTGATCGTACTGACTGGCGCAAGATGTTGAAGGGGGTGGCTGCGGAAGTTGACCTGCAACAAACGAGGGCTGAATTGATAAGCCAGTGTGAAACTGAACTTGGCGAGTTGGGGGCCAGGTATGGTGAGGGCGCCATCAGCCAACTCGATGGCCAGGATCTGGTAGAGATTGAATACCCGGTGTTGAGCTACCCTGAAAAGGTCAAATCCTTCAATTTTGATAAAACCGAGCTGGTGGAAGGTACCCTGGAAGGAATCAAGGGCCAGTACCTTATCTTTGATTCTGGGGTGATAAACATGCGTAAGTTTGGCGGCTATCTGGTTGAAATGTCAGTTTAAATCTCTATTTTCTGCATTCCTTAGTTAGGCTGTAAACTACTTAAGTGGTTGATAATAAACATAAACATCACTAAATTTTAATATTCATAAGAAAAGTGTGATATAGTTCACACTCAATTTGGCCGCATGAAGTCCCGTAGCCGAACATCAATAGAAATTAATTCTGAATTGCGGTAGATGCTGCAAGTGGGATTTTTTTAACTTAAAGCCAGGGTAGGCGCTCAGATTTAAACAACAGAAATGAGGTGCCGGTATGACTGATATTAAACCGACAAATAATTCTTTTAAGACGCTGCTACTAGGTGGTGTTGCAATTGTTTCCACCACGATTGCCGTTGTCCTGAGCCAGCCGCATTTTGCTGTTGCCAGCATTAATTCTGAAATATGTCTGACTGATGAGGCTTCATCCGTTAACAACCAAGCTTACTTTAGTCCTGCGGCCCTTGCGTCGGCATCAAACACGCCAAGCAAAGGTCAGCTTTTTTGGAACTCCCTCAATAAAACCTGGTTAAGCGACGAGCAGCAGTATTTGTTGCAAACAGCCTATGCTGTTGGTTTAGAAGATGGCGGTATCGAACATGCTGAGATACTTCAAGCAGTTCTGTTACAGGAAACCATTGCCGGCCAGTTGGGCCGAATTGGTCATATGACCGCACCGGTTGGCAAGCGTTCTTATGGTGTGATGCAGATTAAGGTCAGTGCTGCTCGAGATATTCTACGTAAGAATAAAGAATTTAAGCGTTTTCGTTCTGATGAGGCACTGATTGTTGCCTTGATGACGGATGATAAATTGAATATCCGTATGGCATCTAAATTCTTGTTGTACTTGAAAGAAAAGACTAAATCTAACGAAGCGGCAATGGTGGCCTACAATATTGGTCTACGTGCTTCGCGTAAGATTACTGCACCAGATAGTTTTAAATACGTGGTGCGCACTAATCGTAACCTGAAAGAAGTTGTTCTTCCTTTTAATCAGAAGTTCGTCGGTCATGGTTTGCAGGTGGCGTCGCGCTAAGCGCGACCATTCACGTCCTCTAATATCTGTCTCATCCGGTCTGTGGAAAGTTATTTCCACGGCCGGGGGATAATCCCCGCTACATACTGCATATATATCTCATAAGTCTGGCCATATTCTTCGATCAGTTTTTTCTCTTCCAGTATCGCGCCAATAAAAAACTACAGCGTTACCATGATTGAGCTGCTTAGTTGAATGCTGCTTTGGTCGCATGACCAGATAATGACAATGGCAAACAGATACCAGGGTTAAAGTAGCCGCACCACAGCCTTATCAATTGCAGTATAGTCGGGTCAATATTGACCATGTGTGACTCTATTCAGACTTTTCATGAAATATTCAACACCGTTACAAAGAGTGAAACTGATCCAGCGCTATAAGCGTTTTCTGGGTGATGTTGAATGGCCTGATGGCAAATTGATGACGGTGCATACAGCCAATACGGGTTCCATGCTGGGCTGTTCCACAGCCGGTAATTACATCTGGATTCGCGACTCAGAAAACGATAAACGTAAATATCGTTATAGCTGGGAAATCAGCGAGGCAGACAATGGCTGTCTGATTGGTGTAAATACACACCTTGCCAATAAACTTGTTGTTGAGGCAATAGAGCAGGGCTGTATTAAAGAACTGCTAGGCTATGAAAGCATTCGTACTGAAGTGCCGTATGGCGAAAACAGCCGCATTGATATCCTGCTGCAAGGCCAGCTAGACCAGCCGGATTGTTATGTAGAGGTTAAAAATGTGACGGCCCGTGATGGTAAATATGCCATTTTCCCCGACGCTGTGACTGCCCGTGGCACCAAGCATTTAAATGAACTGGTGGCTATGGTGAAGGCCGGGTTCAGGGCCGTGATGTTGTTTTGTATCCAGCGGAATGATATTGAATTGTTTCGTGCCGCAGCAGAAATAGATCCACTTTATGCCAAGACTCTGCTTTATGCGATTGAGAATGGTGTTGAAGTGTTGGCCTATTCGGTGGCTATCTCAGCCGAAGAAATACGCCTGATCACACCAGTAACTGTAAAGACTGGCTAAGCAGTCGTTATATGCTTTAACAGGTTTCTACTAGACAGGATTGCCGTGACAGACCGCGTTTATACACAAGCCATCGATACTCTGCTGCTACATGTACATGAGATATTGTCTCAGCACCCTCAAGGCATTACTGAATTTAATCTAATGACCGCACTGGATCAGCGTTGCGTAGCAGGTTTTGGTCGAGCGGCTTTTACTGATCATCTTTCGATGTTTCAAAGTCACTTTTTATTGTTTCATGGTTTGTATGTACTGCGTGACCGTTTACATCAAGACAGCGAGGCAGGGCTTAATATCCACTGCCTGTCTATTCAGCTGATGCCGTTTGCGCTGCAGGGGGGGGGCTTGCCACAGCAGCATGATCCTTTGCGAGATTACTATCTTGATCTCAGTAATGTTGAGAAGGCCGATGCGGCGGAGGTGGAACGTCTGCTGGGTAGTTTTTGGCGGCGTTTTATTGCGGTGGATGAACGGCAGCTGGCATTGCAGCAGTTAGGTCTGGCTGATCCTGTTGAGTATGCCGAGATCAAGGCGCAATACCGCCGTCTAGTGATGGAACATCACCCGGACAGAGGCGGAGACCACGATAGTCTGTTACTGATCAATGAAGCCATGCAAACGCTGGATACAATCTACCTGAAATAAAAAAGGGCAGCTCTGTGAAAATAAATCAGGGCTGCCCTTTTTAGGTTGTGTTGTTATAGAGGTTTATTCAATCGCGTAGAGGTGATTGTCAAAGCTGCCGAAATAGACGGCGCCATTATCGATAAACGGTGAAGAGTAAATTCGGCCATCGGTGCGGAACTTCCACTGCAGCTTACCGCTTTCAATGTCGACTACATAAAGGTATTTATCATAGCTGCCAAAATAGACCAGGCCATCGTTGACTGCAGGTGATGAGCTGACCCAATCATGGGTTTTGTATTTCCAAACCGTCTGTCGTAAGGCGATATCAACGGCATAGAGTCTGCCATCCTGACTGCCAAAAAAGACATGGGTATCAGTGACGGCAGGGGATGACGAAACAGCAGCACGGGCTGAAATTTTCCAACTTTCCTGACCGGTTTTTATGTTGACTACATATAGGTTGCCATCCTCACTGCCAACATAGACATTATCACCGTGTACGGCAGGTGATGAAAACATTGCGCCATTGCTCTTGAAACGCCATTTTTCCTGACCGGTTTCAGCATTTACCGCGTAGAGATAGCCGTCATGGCTGCCAAAATAAATCATGCCATGGTGAAACGCAGGTGATGAATAAATCGGACCACCGCTTTTAAAACGCCATTTTTCAGTGTCAGACTTGGTGTTGATGGCATAAAGAAAACCATCGGTGCTGGTGGTGTATAAAGTGTCTTGATAGAAGGTGGCAGCACTATAGATTGAACCAGCAGTGGCAAAACGCCACAACTCGGCACCACTGTCTTTATTTAATGCGTAGAGGTTGCCATCGTCACTGCCAATATAGAGTGTTTCGCCAGCAATGGTGGGTGTAGCGCCAACCTTGCTGGCAGTTTTGAATTTCCACTTACTTTGACCTGTCTGAGTATCAATCGCATAGACGTTACCGTCATGGCTACCAACATAGGTAGTACCATCAACCACAATAGGCGACGAATTAACGGCATGCTCAGTCCTGAATTTCCATTTGACCTGGTTTAATTCTGCAACCCCTTTGGTTTCATAAACACCGCTGTGGTGATTGTCGCCGCGGAATGTGACTGATTTGGTTGCAGCGCCACAGCCCGTTAGCGAAACCACCACGCCTGCGGCCATGGATACAGCAATTAGTTGCTTGAAAAGTTTTTTTGATGTCATTTATTTTCTCCCTATTACCTGATTCTATTAATAATCGACCAAAAAGCAAAAGTATTTGTTGTCGTAGGTATAATTCTCGACACATATTTCTATCTATTGCTTGTTTTTGATGACTACGTCACGTTTTATCCATGCAGATGTCTGGCGTCTTGCTGGTCCCATGATTCTTTCCAATCTGACCATTCCTATACTGGGGATTGTGGATACCGCTGTGGTGGGGCATCTCAGTTCAGCGCATTATCTTGGTGCGGTTGCGATTGGCGGCTTGATATTCTCGTTTGTCTACTGGGCCTTTGGTTTTCTGCGTATGGGTACCACGGGGCAAATTGCCCAGGCCTACGGACGCTCAGATCACAATGAGATACGCTCGGGTCTTGCCAGGGCAGGGCTATTGGCTTTGATGTTGGCTGTGCCGATCATTGCCTTGCAGTTACCTATTCAGGCTTTAGCGATGTCATTGTTAGAGGCCAGTTTTGAGGTTGAAGCTTACGCCAGTGAATATTTCTATATTCGTATCTGGAGCGCACCGGCGACCTTGTTCACCTATGTTCTGATTGGCTGGTTTCTGGGGATGCAGAATGCCCGCGGCCCACTATATTTATTGCTGATCATCAATCTAACCAATATTGCCCTTGATCTGTTGTTTGTCTGGGGGTTAGGGATGGATGTGGATGGTGTGGCGCTGGCTTCAGTGATTTCTGAATATCTTGGTGTCGCTGTTGGGTTGTGGCTGGTGCAGCGTGAGCTAAAGCGATATCCAGGTTTGTGGCTAAAACAACATATTTTTGATGCTGCCCAGCTGCGGCAGATGTTTGTCTTAAATCACAATATTTTTATCCGCACCCTGTGCCTGATTTTTAGTATTGCCTTTTTTACGGCTCAAGGTGCCAAACATGGCGATATTGTCCTTGCCGCCAATGCCTTGTTGCTTAATTTTCAGACTTTCATGGCCTATGGCCTGGATGGTTTTGCCAATGCCGCAGAAGCACTTGTGGGCAAAGCGGTGGGGCAGAAAAATAGGCGCGAGTTTAAACGGGCCGTTCATACTGCAGCAGTCTGGTCTGCTGGCGTGGCTGTCTTTTTTAGCCTGTTGTATTTGTTTTTTGGTGTGCCGTTAATCAATCTTCTGACTGATATCGACAGCGTTCGCAACATGGCCTATCTGTTCTTGCCCTGGATGGTGATTTCACCGCTATTGTCGGTATGGAGTTACCTGTTTGATGGCATTTTCATTGGTGCGACCCGCTCTGCTGAGATGCGTAATACCATGTTGATATCAACATTTTTGTGTTTTTTACCCGCCTGGTATCTATTCGAAGCGTTCGGTAATCACGGTCTTTGGGCTGCGTTAATGGTATTTATGCTGGCGCGCGGCTTGAGCATGTGGCTTAGTTACCGTTTACTTGATAAACGTGGTCTGTTTTTCGCGTAGAGAGTCTATTTAAGGTAAAATAGCTGCTCTCGCCAAGCCATCTAAATCCTTATGCAAACTGCGCCAAATATCTTTTCCTACCGTCAATACTGGGCCAAACGTTATGGCACAGCGCCATATCTGCCCATGTCACGTGACGAGATGGATGCCCTGGGCTGGGATTCCTGTGACGTGATTCTGGTGACGGGTGATGCCTATGTTGATCATCCCAGTTTCGGTATGGCCCTGGTTGGGCGTCTGCTGGAAGCGCAGGGCTTTCGCGTCGGTATTATCGCCCAGCCAGACTGGCGCAGTGCCGAAGCCTTTAAAATACTCGGCAAACCAAACCTGTTCTGGGGTGTGACGGCTGGCAACATGGACTCTATGGTCAATCGTTATACAGCTGATCGCAAGATCCGTTCTGACGATGCCTATTCGCCAGATGCGGCCGGTGGTAAACGACCAGACCGTTCGGTGGTGGTTTATGCCCAGCGCTGTCGTGAGGCCTATAAGGGTGTGCCGCTGGTGATTGGTGGAATCGAGGCCAGTCTGCGTCGCATCGCCCATTACGATTATTGGTCTGACAAGGTGCGTCATTCCATCCTGCCGGATTCCAAGGCGGATCTACTGGTATTTGGTAACGGTGAGCGGCAGGTGGTTGAGATTGCCCATCGACTGGCGGATGGTGAGAATATCAAACAGCTCACCGATATCCGCGGTACAGCCTTTATGAGTCAGGCCGTGCCAGCTGGTTGGATGGAGATTGACTCGACCTCCATTGATGAGCCGGGCAAGCTGATTGAACATGTGGACCCGTATGCCATGACCAGTGCCGAGTCATGTGAGACCGCTGAGGGTAAAACGGCGGAGAAGGGCGGCGAAAAGATCATCGAGTTTTCCGCCAAGCTGCTCAAACAACATGACCGTAGCCGCAGCATTATCCGCCTACCAGCCTATGAGCAGGTCAAAGGGGATCCCTCTCTGTATGCCCACGCCGCGCGCGTACTGCACCTGGAAACCAATCCGGGCAACGCCCGTGCCCTGGTGCAACGTCATGGCAAACGTGATGTCTGGCTGAACCCACCACCGATTCCTCTGACCAGTAAAGAGTTTGATCGGGTCTTCGAGCTGCCTTATCAGCGTCAACCACATCCGAGCTATCTAGGTGCCAAGCTTCCTGCCTATGAAATGATCCGTTTTTCGGTCAACATCATGCGTGGCTGTTTTGGCGGCTGTACCTTTTGTTCTATCACCGAACATGAAGGCCGCATCATCCAGAATCGCTCTGAAAAATCCATCCTCAAAGAAGTGGAGAGCATTCGCGATACGGTACCTGGTTTTACCGGTGTCATTTCAGACCTGGGTGGGCCGACCGCAAATATGTATCGTTTGGCCTGTAAGACGGAAGAGATTGAGTCGGCCTGTCGGCGACTTTCCTGCGTTTTTCCTGATATCTGCGTCAACCTGAATACCGATCACACACCGCTGATCAATCTCTATCGCAAGACCAGGGCCTTACCCGGTATCAAGAAGGTCTTTGTTGCCTCAGGCCTGCGTTACGACCTGGCGTTGCGATCGCCTGAATACGTCAAGGAGCTGGTGACTCACCATGTTGGTGGTTATCTCAAAATTGCCCCTGAACATACTGAAGAGGCCGTGCTCAACAAGATGATGAAGCCGGGCATCGGCAGCTATGAACGTTTTAAAGAGATGTTTGAAAAGTATTCTCGTGAAGCAGGCAAAGAGCAGTATCTGATTCCCTACTTTATCGCCGCCCATCCGGGTGCAACCGATGAGGATATGCTCAACTTGGCGCTGTGGTTGAAACGCAATGATTTTCGTCTTGATCAAGTACAGACCTTTCTGCCATCACCGATGGCCTTGGCCACGGCCATGTATCACAGCAATCAGAACCCATTACGCAAAATTCATCGTGATGGCGAGCAACTCTTTACCGCCAAAGGGGCGAACCAGCGCCGCCTGCAAAAGGCCTTTATCCGCTTTCACGATGCCGAAAACTGGCCACTATTGCGTGATGCTCTGAAAAAAATGGGGCGCTCCGATCTGATTGGTAATGGCAAACGCCACCTGGTGCCTAACTGGCAGCCGGAAGGAACGGGCGGCCAGACTAAATCCTTCGATAGATCTTCCGGTAAATCCCCTGGTAAATCCCAGCCAAGATCAAACAATACACGCCAGCCGCCACAAACCAAGGGGCCTAAAAAAGCCCGGCAGGCAAAGCCAACCGGGCGTGGTGTAAAGCGAAGTCCGCGCAGGAAGTAGTGCTAGGACAGCTTGTTGGTCAAAATGATCTCAACCTTTTGCCCCTGTGGTGGTGCATCATTTCTGACTGCCGCAGCAATGTCACCCATACGTTGAACACTGGTATTGCCCAGCTTGATCAAGTCGACACCTGTTGCCAGGAAGGTCTCAATCAGCTTGGGGATCTTGGACAGATAAACGCCCAGCGCACCAATAATAACAAGGGCAACGATTGTTGACATAATTGGCCCAAATGCAGCAGTGAAGAATTCGGTCAGGTTAACCCAGAGCGCTAATGGGACGAGTGATGCGCAGCCATACCAGAGAAAAACCACAAAGGTAAAAAACAGCAATACAAGAAATTGTAAGAAACGTACTAATGCGATATCGATGGTTTTCATATTTATACCCTTCCCAGTTTTAGTTATTTCCCCCGGCCTTTTTTGGAGGGCGAACTTAAAATCTTGTCATAGATGTCGTTGACTGACAAGCTGCGAAATTTCGTGGATCTAGAGTGGTTCCTGCTTTCAGGAAATATGCTTAATTTTCAGTAAGATCGAATTTATGTAACAGAATCCTGATGGCGTCATCTAGTCCAGAGTCAGGCATGATCGGCGGGATTTCTTGCTCCAGCAGTGAGATAAGCTCACTAGCAAAATGGCCATCACCGAATTTCTGCTGCGTAATACTGGCGCAGGGGCTGTGGTGTTTAAGCCAGTCACACAGATAGCTATGTTCAGGCCAGTCCGGGCGCTCAACATAAAGCACTGCCGTGCGATTGCAGGCCGCCTGGCTAAAACTGCCATAGCCGGGTTTTGTCAGTAATAAGTCGGCCGAGCAGAGCGCATCGATAAAGCTGATGTCTATGCCCTGCAGTGAGGATATGTCGTCGCGATCGTCGGGGGCTTGGCCGTCTATCAGATACTGAACACCTTCTATAACCGGCCAAGCTTTGATATTGATGTCGGTCTTTATGCCGCCCATGCTGGCTAGAACCAACTGGGTATTGTCTGCCAAGGCCAGTTTTTCACAAAGAAATTGATGCCTATTTCTGCCTGTCAATGCGATTGGACCAACGGTTTCGGTGGCAAGGCCAGTCATTGGCATTGCCGGTTGAGTGCGGATTATGCAATCTGCGCTGTCATAGGCGTTGAGTATTTGTCTGTATATCTGTGGCTGTCCGCTGAAATAGTGCTGAAAGATTTCAGCCCAGTTGAGGCAGCCATAGGCAATCGCCGGTATCCCTACTTGGTTGGCAGCAGCCAGCGGTAAATAGGCAATATTGGAAATAACAAAGTCGGCCTGGAGTTGTGTAAGCCTGCTAATTTCTGCATCTATGTTGGCCTGCCAGTTCTGATGCAAGGCCTGGTAGTTGGCCAGACTCTTTTCAGTATTAATTCTAAAGGCATCAAACATCACCATGCCGAAATCTGTTGATTCCATACAGTGATCAAATTCGAATGGCATGATAGTGCGTAAAAAATGCTCAGGAAGATCTGCCCGCACAGTGATTCTTAGGTTTGAACACTTGCGTTGCAGCGCCTGGATAAGCGGGGCGGTCATCCCCGCATGACCATAACCATGACCAGAAATTACAACGACAAGATGCTTTGATTCAGCTGACATGGCGGTATAGTAATGGCTCTCTAATATAAAAAATACCCATGTTTGAAGTTGCTCTGATTTATCTGTTGCTAGGTGCATTTGCCGGCATTGTTGCCGGCTTGCTGGGTGTTGGTGGCGGTTTGATTATCGTGCCGGTATTGGTTGCTGTTTTTCAGTTGCAATCTTTTGATCCTCAGATTTTGATGCAGCTTGCGCTTGGTACATCGTTGGCAACAATTGTCTTTACCTCACTGTCATCAGTGATTGCCCATCATCGCCGTGGGGCGGTCGTTTGGGGCATGATTGCCAAGTTGGCGCCAGGGATGTTGCTGGGGGCAATGATTGGTGCCTATGTCGCAGATATTACCAGCGGTGAGCAATTAAAACTGTTTTTTGCAGTCTTTGAAGTTGCGGTGGCGGCATACCTGTTTATTGGTGCGCCAGTGGCCGAAAATGTTTTTCAGGGCACTCTCAAATGGACTGAATCGCTAGGTGTGTCTGTATCTATTGGCGCAATTTCAGCTGTGCTTGGAATAGGTGGCGGCACGCTGACTGTTCCATATCTTTGCATGCGTGGCACCAATATTCGTCAGGCAATTGCGGCGTCTGCTGCTTGTGGAATACCGATAGCTGTATCTGGTGCGCTTGCTTATTGTTTTTTTGGGCTTGATGAAGCGATTTTACCGGCCTATAGCAGCGGATTTATCTATTGGCCCGCCTTGGCTGGGATAGTTGCCGCAAGCCTGATTACGGCTCCATTGGGTGCCGCGCTGGCTCACCGCCTACCTGTCGCAATCTTAAGAAAGGTCTTTTCCGTAGTTTTGATTGTTATGGCATCGGTTATGGTGTTTATTTAGTTTTATCAGTCAGATAGCTATATACATTTAATATTGTTTCTTCTTTTTGTTCATGTTGTTCAGTAATGTTTTTTCACTCGCATATTTATTTTGTGACTCATGCCACGGAAACTTTTAGCCTGATATCTAGAATTATGCTCGTAAACAAACGAATTCCTCAGTTTTAAGTTTAGGAGTAGCACATGTTTAAAAAAATGCGTTGGGGGATGATAGCCATGATGATGGCTGTATCAGGAATATTTTCAATGGCTCATGCTGCCGGTGATATGGGTAAGAGTTTTGATGCTGCAACCACAGGTGATTTTAAGCAGGCTGTAACAATCTGGGAAGATCTAGCTGCTGATGGTGATGCACAGGCACAATTTAATCTAGGATTGATGTATCACGGTGGACTAGGACTGCCAAGAGACGAGGCAACAGCCGTTAAACTTTATCAAAAGGCCGCTGAAGCTGGTTACACCGCTGCTCAGGTTTATCTGGTTGTTGGCTATGAAGAAGGTTGGTTCGGCCTGCCACAGGACAGTAATAAGGCCTATTACTGGCGTGGAATGGTGAGTAATGAGATGAAATAAGCTCATCACAACACAGTTATTTGGAAAAGGGAGGCTTGACCTCCCTTTTTTGTGCATATTATTAATAGATTAGGGATAGGCATACGCCTCATTTTTGGTATGATCAGTTAATGTAAATATTCGAAGTGGAGGCAATATATGGTCCAGACAACTGAGATGCCACAGGTAAAACGTCGTCGTTCTATGACGATGATTCAGAGGCTTGTAGGGGCGAGAACAGAAATGTTGTCACTATATACATTGCTAGCAAGTCGTAAACCTTTCAATGAAGCAGCTGATGCGCAGATGTTGTTGCAAGAGTTCTGCCAGTCACTAGTCGATTATACCGCCAATGCCCATTTTCAGCTTTATCGCTATTTCGCTGAAAAAAATGAGCGTCGTCAAGAAATTCGTGATGTTGCTGAAAACGTCTATCCCAAAGTCTTGCATATGACTAACATTATCCTAGATTTTAATGATATTTATGATTGTGGTGATCACTGCTCACATTTAAATAATCTTGAAGAAGATCTATCGAAGTTAGGTGAGGTTCTAGCCGACCGTATCGAACTTGAAGATGAGCTGATTAGCGCATTCGGATTTAATTTCGATAATTAATAAACGATCAGTTTTACAAAAAAAAGCCTGCTAACTATGCAGGTTTTTTTTTGCCCGAAATGGCGCTATTGAATAGATTATTTTCAGAAATGAATAGGGTATTATGAACACCGTATTAGTGTTTAAACCCTGAAATAAAAGGATAACAATGAGTCTGTTAAAACCGTTGGCAGCAAAACAGCTCTATCAAGCCTCTGATCTCTCGCAACTTGATTTTCGTACTACGACTGACCTGGAAGATTTATCAGAGATAGTTGGCCAGGCTCGGGCATTAGAGGCTATTCATTTTGGCATCGGTATAAAAAAGACTGGCTATAACATTTTTGCGCTTGGACCTGCGGGTACAGGTAAGCACGGTGTAGTTACGCAGTTATTGAAGCAAAAGGCGAAATCAGAAAAAGAGCCCTACGACTGGTGTTATGTCAATAATTTTGACTTGCCGCATAAACCTATCAAACTGTGTTTGCCAAACGGTATGGGACGCCAGCTCTGCCAGGATATGCAGCAACTGATCGAAGAGCTCCGTGAGGCTATTCCAACACTGTTTGAAAGTGAAGAATATCGCAGCAAGGTTGAAGAACTTGAAGATGAACTTAAAAAGCGCCAGGAACGGGCTGTCGATGAAATCCGTCAATCGGCAAAAGATAAACAAGTTGCTCTCATTCGCACCGCCAATGGATTCGCCTTTGCCCCCACCAAAAATGATGCTGTTATCAATCCCAAGGATTTTAAGAAGCTACCTGAGGATGAAAAGCAAAAATTTGATGCCGATATTGAACAATTACAGGACAAACTGGAACGTGGTCTAAGGGCCGTTCCTCAGTGGCGGCGCGAGGCGAGAGAAAAACTAAAACAACTCAATGATGAAGTCGCAATGTCGGTTATTGGTCGCCTTACCGATGAACTGTTTGAACATTACAAAAGTCATGCCGACGTTCTGACCTATCTTAATACCGTGCAAACAGATGTAATCGATAATATTGATAATTTTCGTCGTAGTGAAGATGACCAGTCTGCGGTTGGTCTAGGTTTGATACAACAGGGGGCAAGCTTTAGTCGCTATGAGGTTAACGTCCTGGTTGATTACACCAGTATTTCAGGTGCACCTGTAGTCTTCGATGACAATCCAACTTATCAGAACCTGGTTGGACGTGTAGAACATATGGCTATGATGGGCACTCTGATAACCGACTTTACACTCATCAAACCTGGCACCTTACATCAAGCCAATAATGGCTATCTAGTCATTGAGGCGTACAAACTTTTACAACATCCATTTAGTTGGGAGGCGCTCAAGCGCGCATTGCGTTCTGGTGAGATCCATATTGGTTCGCTTGAGCAGATGTTGGGCGTTGTGACTACTGTATCGCTTGAACCTGAGCCAATACCTCTTAATGTCAAAGTGGTCTTAGTTGGTGATCGTGTTCTTTACTACCTGCTTTACCAGCTTGATCCCGAGTTTCAGGAATTGTTCAAGGTTGCGGCTGATTTTGATGACCAGATGGATCGAAGTGTTGAGAGTCAGCACTTATACGCTCGACTGATTGCGACTCTGGTTAAAAAAGAAGAGCTACATGCGTTTGATAAGTCTGCTGTTGAACGAGTTATCGAGCAGAGTGCCAGGATTAGCGAAGACGCCAATAAACTTTCAACGCATATGCGCGGCATCTGTGACCTGTTGTGTGAAGCCGATTATTGGGCGCAGCAGCATGGCCGTGATGTGGTAACAGCAGAAGATGTGCAAACGGCCATCAATGCCCAGATACGTCGCAGCAGTCGTCTGGAAGAAGATCTGCATGACAATATACAGCGTGGCATATTGTTGATTGATACCTGTAACACAAAGGTCGGTCAGGTGAATGCCCTATCGGTTATTGATCTCGGTAATATCTCATTTGGTACGCCGAGTCGAATCACCGCTCAGGTAAGGATGGGTGATGGTGATGTGCTTGATATCGAACGTGAGGTTGACCTGGGTGGTCCGATTCACTCAAAGGGCGTATTGATTCTTTCCGGGTTTATTGGTGCCAGGTACGCCAAAGAACAACCACTGGCGCTAACGGCAAGCCTGGTATTCGAACAATCCTATGGTGAAATTGAAGGCGATAGTGCCTCGTCAGCAGAGTTATACGCCTTGCTATCAGCATTGTCTGAATTGCCTATCAAACAGAGTTTGGCGGTTACTGGCTCGGTTAATCAACATGGCCAGGTTCAGGCAATTGGCGGTGTTAATGAAAAGATTGAAGGGTTCTTTGATGTTTGTTCAGTGCGTGGTCTCACGGGTAAGCAGGGCGTGCTTATTCCCAGCAGCAATGTTAATGACCTGATGCTTAGAAAAGATATTGTTGAAGCCGTAGAGCAGGGGATGTTTCATATCTATGCGGTTGAAACAATCGACCAGGGGATAGAAATCCTTACTGGTGTGGCTGCAGGTGAGCTGGATGCAGAAGGGCAATATCCTGAAGACAGTGTCAATTTTAGGGTTGCCTCACAATTGTTTCGTTTTGCGATCATCCGCCACGAATTTGGTGAATCGAAAAAAGATGATGATGGGCCTGATGAACATGCAGATAAACACAGCCATAAAGAAAGTAAAGATTAATGGTCAGTGTTACCAATTCGTTAGGTGGTGAGGCTAGTAAGCAGAACATTGATCCTGTTAAATGGCTGGCATCTCTACATGACAAATATTCTGAGCAAGGTCTGGCCGTTATTGAAAAGGCCAGTTTGCTTGCCCAGTCTGCCCATGCCGATCAAACACGCATTTCCGGTGAGCCGTATTTTCAGCATTCACTGGCTGTTGCAGATATCCTTGCCAATATTCACATGGACTATGAAACCGTTGCTGCAGCATTGTTGCATGATGTTGTTGAAGATTCAGAAATAAGCCTGGAAGACATTCGTAAGCAATTTGGTGACAGCATTACCAGTCTGGTCGATGGTGTTACCAAGATGCTGCTGATTCAGTCGTTTAAGGGGTTGGATGAATCTAGCAAAAAAGCAAAGAAGGAACGTGTTCAAGCCGAAAGCCTGCGCAAGATGTTGCTTGCCATGGTCGAAGATGTGCGTGTGGTATTGATCAAACTAGCTGACCGAACTCACAACATGCGTACCTTGTCAGTTTTTTCTGAAAGCAAACAAAAACGTATAGCCAGTGAAACCCTTGAAATATACGCACCGCTGGCCAATCGGCTTGGCATGTGGCAGCTCAAGTGGGAATTGGAAGACTTATCATTCCGCTATCTTGAACCCGAACTTTATAAAAAAATTGCCAAGATGCTGGATGAACGGCGAGTTGATCGTGAGGGCTACATTAATGAGTTTGTTCAGCGGCTGCAAACTGAACTGACCAATGTACATGTCAATGCGGAAATTAAAGGCCGTCCCAAACACATCTATAGCATTTATAAAAAAATGCAGCGCAAGGATATCGAATATCAGCATGTTTACGATACCCGTGGGGTGCGCGTATTAGTGGATACAATTCCTGAATGTTATACCGCGCTTGGTGTTGCGCATTCTTTTTGGCGGCATATCCCGGGCGAGTTTGATGATTACATCGCCACCCCTAAACAGAATAATTACCAATCAATACATACCGCCGTGTTTGGCCCAGAAGGCAAAGTGGTTGAAGTGCAAATTCGTACTCATAAAATGCATGAAGACAATGAGCTGGGGGTAGCCTCACATTGGCGTTACAAAGAAGGCACGGACTACGATGCCGGTTTTGAACGCAAAATTGCCTGGTTACGGCAACTGCTCGATTGGAAAGAGGATATTGCCGATGCCAATGACTTTGTCGATCAACTCAAGTCAGATGCATTTGAAGATCGAATTTATGTCTTCACACCTAAGGGTAATGTTGTCGACTTGGTCGATGGCGCGACACCGCTGGATTTTGCCTATCATATCCATACAGACGTAGGGCATCGCTGCCGCGGCGCCAAGGTTAATGGCCACATGGTGCCTTTGACCTACCGTCTCAAGACTGGTGAACAAATTGAGGTTCTGACGGTAAAACATGGTGAGCCGAGTCGAGATTGGTTAAACCCTGAACTTGGGTATCTTCGTACCAGTCGTGCACGCAGCAAGGTGCTGCACTGGTTCAAAATGCTCAATTTCGACAAAAATGTCGCCGATGGCAGATCTATCCTGGAAAAAGAGCTAAATCGGCTTGGATTAACGGATGTTAACCTGGAAAAACTGTCGCGCAGGCTGGATTACCCCAAATTGGATGACTGTCTTGCCGCGATTGGACGTAATGACCTCAAAATTGGTCGGATTGTCAGGCTGATACAGGATATCAGACAAGAGCAGCATCCACCCCAACCGGTTATTCAAACCCGCCAGGCTACGCAAAATCGTAGCAGCAGTTCCAGTGACGTAATGATTGCTGGGGTAGGGGATCTGTTGACGCAGATAGCACGCTGCTGCAAGCCTGTTCCTGGTGATGAGATATCAGGTTATATAACCAAGGGCAGGGGAATTTCCATTCATCGCAAGGATTGCCCCAATATTCTTCGCTATATCACCCAGTCGCCAGAGCGGCTGATAGACGTCGCATGGGCCAGCACGGAGGGTGAAAGCCAGGCTTACCCCGTTGATGTACAACTCACGGCGTTTGATCGCCAAGGCTTGCTAAGCGATGTTGCCGTAATGCTATCGGCTGAAAAGGTCAATATTATTGCCGTGAACACCCTGTCAGACAAAAAGAGTTACACGGCCAACATGGTGCTAACCCTGGAGATTGAAGATCTCAGTCGGCTTAGCAAAATCCTACACAAACTCAAAGAGTTGCCCAATGTTCTTGATGTAAAACGAAAGGGCTAAATGGCTGGATAGCTATTCTGGGTAATAGTCCGGGAAATCAAAGACTTCAGCACCTGGGGCCGCACCTAGTTCGTAAAAATCCAGTTCATTGACATCCTCTTCAAGCTCTTCAAGCCACTCTTCAGACGGTTCAATCTGCTCGGCACCGAGTTTGACCCAGACTTCGAGGTCTAGGCCCTCTAGGGTTCCATCAGCATACTGTATTTCAATATAGCCCTCATCAGAGTCAAATGATGCAACTCGAAAGGTTTCAGCGTCCTGTAACTTATACCAGGAATTAACAATTGGGTTATCAATCTGTGCCATGTCTATTCTCCTATAGCAGCAGTCATCCTGACTCCAAAAAAGTTATTTAAATCAATCACATTGTCACTAAATCTGGTCAGACCATCCAACCACATTTGTTGCTGTACTCACAAACGTATCGACCCATGCATTAGCAATCTTTAATGTTCTTTTTGAGTAAAAAACTAGGCGAATAGGTCAAATTGTACTTATACTGATATCAACAGTTTTCCCATCAAGGAGTACCCCAGTTCGAGCTTGGGAGATGGGCCCAACAAGCCGGGCAATTCACATAAGTAAGGAGAGACATATGAAGCTACCGCTGCAAATTACTTCCAGGAACTTATCACTGTCTGAAACTGCAGAGCAGGCGATTCGTGACAAAGCAGCGAAACTTGATCTGGTTTGTGACCGGATCATGGGATGTCGCGTATTAGTAGAAGCACCTCATCGCCACCAGCAACACGGCAATCAATATAATGTCCGTCTAGATATCACCGTGCCCGGTGCTGAGATTGTTATTAAGCGCGAGGAACATGAAGACCTGAACGTGGCAATCCGTGATGCTTTTGATGCGGCACGTCGCAAGGTAAAAGAACACACAGCAAAGCTGAGAGATGTTAAAGGTTCAGAAGGTATTCCGTTGGTTGATCAAGCACCCGACATTGACGAAGACTTTGATATTGATCAGGCGTCATAATCAAAAAGGTAATTAACCATTACACACCGGGGCCGTAAGGCCCCGGTTTCGTTTTAGCGTCTAAAAGCTGTTTTCTAATAAGACGTCATCAACAGACACCAAACCAGGACGAGGAAAAGGCACATCTAAACGTTTGCCAATTGCCAGCAACATACAAATAGCATGGTCATCCGGTAATTTCACCAGCTCAGCCATCTTCTGTTCATCACAAGCCATCGCACATGAATCCAAACCCATCTCCTGAGCCCTCAACATAAGAGCCATAGATGCCATTGACGCAGAGCGCATACCTTCATCACGCTGAAGTTGAGGCTTATCGGCGTAGATTTGCTGACTGTTGTCGATCATAGATTTTGCCACATCAGCCGGTGCATTCACCCAATAGCGCTGTGGATTTTTTTGCCAGGCCTTAACGTCGAGACACACCAACAATACTAGCGAAGCATCCGTAACCTGTGGTTGATACCAGGCAGCCACCTTGGCCTGTTCCAGCAAGTCTTTATCCTGCAGCCAGACAAACCGCCAGTGCTGAGCATTAAATGCCGATGGTGTTAAATTAGCAGCTTCAATTAATTCATGAACCTCGGCTGTACTGATCTGATATGAGGGATCAAATACATTGACAGAGCGGCGATTTTTAATGGCTTCAGAGACTTTCACAACAACAACCTTCACAGCAAAATAACGGGCAAGATTATCACATCAAATCACTGAGAGAAAAGAAATAGACAGAGGATCATCTACGCAAAAACCAAACACCCCAGAGGCAGCCAGCCCCTGGGGCAATTAAAGAGATAAACATTGTATTAAAAAGGAATGAGTCGCTACCAGACCAGTACCATCAAGAAAACCGTTAGCAGAATAAAGGCCGCAATAGCGGCATCGGCGGCATAACTGGCGGGGTGTTCAGGGATCATTTGATGCATGATTCTATCCTCCACATTGTCTGTTGTGTAATCACAATCGAGCATGGGACGACACAGGACACGTACCGGCCCATGTATGACAAAAATAGTTAGGAAAATCACAGATGCAAACACCAAACCAATAAAGGTATTTGTTAAAAAGCCCTCGCCCTGAGAACATCCTTATTCTCAGGGTGAAGAAGAGTCCAGCATCCTTGCTAGAAAATATGCGTGTTAATTAATATAAATCAGAAAAGAAACAGCCAGTACTATAGGAATCGAACCGGCAATATTTGCAAATATATTGCCTGAATATTTAGGATACAACTGATTCATGGGGTCGCCCTCCAGTTTGCCCACTGAGTTGAAGTATCACAAGGCCATATACCGCCAGCCACAATATTGCCCCGCGCATGTCAAAAGTAGTCCATGAATTGAAATACGCAAGTGCTGAAGCAAAACTTTTTTATATAGCCAAAATCGAAATTTAACCAGCCGACTACCGACAAGCCACAAATCATGATAAAAAGGGCAAACCATATTGAAGGAGTTGTTATGAACAAAAATATTATCGCTGCAACCTTAGCCGCAATTGTTGCATTTGCCCCCGTAAGCCAGCTACAGGCCGCAGACCTGCCAGTCAAAACTGTTGAACAAGTGTTTGCTCAGCAGGCTGAACTATCAGGCAAGCACATCCATATAAGTGGTGAGGTGGTTAAGGTAAACAACGGCATCATGGGGAAAAACTTCCTCCATATTCAGGACGGCAGCGGCGCTGAAGGCACCAATGACATAATCGTTACCAGCCAGCAAACAGCCAATGTTGGTGACAAGGTTGAAGTTGATGCGCTGGTAACCACCAATCGCGATTTTGGCATGGGCTACAGCTATGCCGTAATTCTGGAAGAAGGCAAACTAAAGTAAGACCAGTTAGCCGAGGCACAGGGTAGGGCGTGGCCTTACCCTGCGCCAAAAAGCTTATTTGATTTTAAACATCCGCACATCACCAAAGGCGCTTTTTACCCGCTGAGGTGAAACACTCAATACCCGCCAGTAATAATCGCCAGCCGGCAACGCATCTGAATATTTATAGTAGTTATTTATTTGATAAGTAAATTCCTGCAAATCAGTCTTAAACTTAGCATCACGCGCCACCTGCAAAATATAGGAATTAGCCTCAGCAATTCTCGACCAGGCAATCCATGGTGTATTCGTTGGTAAGGTAGCGCCATCAACAGGTGAGTTAGACCTTGGTGGATTCAACGCACCGTGGACAATAAAGGGCAGCTCAGCACTCAGCCCCTCAAGACCATTCTCATCAACCGAACGCAAACGGATGTTATAGCGCCCAGGGCTGATATTGTGCCAATTAAGTTCAGGCTGCTTCAGGTGTTCATCAAACAACACCAAATAGGCATCTGCCGCATAAACCAGCTGTGCTCTATATCCTTTGGCAGCGTTAATCGCCGCCCATTTAAGGTTGGCCTCACCATTTACGCTGCTCTTGGAAAGGTTCGCAATATTGGGCCGCATCAGCCCCTGGCGCGGCTCATTCATGGCCTTGCCGGCGTTAAGCTGAATAGAAATCCCAGCACTAATAGAACGATGTTTTTTCTCGTTCGCAACCACCACAGCGCCTTGTCCAACCTCAACCCGCATCTGCTTACCAGCCTTGCTAGTCGCTACACGAAAATGACCTGCCTGAGCGCTTACAGAACCAGCCTCAGTGGACACCAGCGCCAACTCCTTACTCGCATCAACCTTATATTCAATTTCACCTTGAAGCAGGGTAAGCGGTTGAGTCAAAACCACCTCAGTATCAGACAACAAAACAACGACCGAACCATTGGTCAAAACAATATTGACACCACTTTTGTCACCGGTACGGATGCGAGTCTTATCAGCCAGCACATCATTAACCTTGAGTTTTATCTGGTTTTTGCCTGACACCCGCACAACATGGCCGTAGGTGGCCGCGACAGTAATACTGGAAGTCGATATTGCAGACACATCCTCAACAGCCTTAGCACCTTCTCTGGCAGATGCAGCAATCCTGGAGACAGCCTTTTTATCCTGAGCTGGAACCACCGCCGCAGGGGGCAGACCAGCAGCGCTAGCAGATGAAGTCGACGCCGGAGGCGCTGAAAAATCCATCATCAATTCAGAAGGAATACGCAGGGCCTGATCCACCTTAAGCTGCGACTGATCAGTCATATTGTTAAACTTCATCAATTTCTTCCAATCATCAGGACTCTTCAGATTCTCATTGGCGATGCTCCAGAGCGTGTCACCAGGCGAAACGATATAAACAGAAACCGCGGCCTGCACAGGTAAGACCATGCCAAGACCGACCAAGCTAATTGTTAATGAAGAAAAAAGGACTGCGGGTTTAATTTTGAATTTCATAATAATTAAAAGGTTGGCTAAAACGGACAAGAGGGTCATTAGATCGTGGAATGCTTCAAAGGGTCAATAGCCTTGATCCATAAGCGCAAA
>CBFCYE010000022.1:0-45401 GCA_965602225.1 uncultured Gammaproteobacteria bacterium
CTATCAAGGAAAATTCGTTACAAGCATCCTCTATACAAATGGCTCTTGTTGGCCGATTTCAGACTAATAAACATTCAGATATTCCCTGCAACCCATGCCTGCCCCAGGCTAATCCCGCCATCATTAGGTGGTGTTTTCTGCGGCAGGTAAGGTTTGAGTTGGCGAGCTTGTAATTCTTTCATTACACCGTTGGCAAGAACCTGATTCAAAAAACATCCGCCACTGAGCAAAATTGTTTTTGTTTTATATCTCTCGGCTGCTTGTGTAGCCCATTCACATAAGGCCTTGATTAACGTGCCGTGAAACAGATTGGCAGCGTCTCTAGGTTCACTATCTATCAATGCAGTGAGCAGTGCGGTTAAATCAAGTTGATTGTCTTTTATTAGCCAACCATTCTTCATTGCAGCAGGCTCAGTAACCAAGCTTTCCAATAACATTGCTGCCTGGCTTTCGAAGCTTGATTTGTGTTTTATATTTATTAATCCGCTGGCAGTGTCAAACAGGCGGCCACAGCTTGTGGTTGAGGGGGTGTTGATGTTTTTTTGTAATAGCTGGCTGATGCCTTTTGCTGCCGCTTGTGTGTTATAGCGTGCGGCAATTTCATCTTCTCTACCTATTTGGTGAAGCAATGATGCGGCCATGCGCCAGGGTTCGCGTGCAGCAATGTCACCACCTGGTTGTTTGAGTGGGCGAAGATGTCCTAGACGTTGAAAGTGTATGCCTTCGATTAAACACAGTTCACCACCCCATGCAGTGTGATCGGTGCCGAGGCCAAAGCCATCCAGGGCCAGTCCGATGGCTGGGTCAGTAATATGATGTTCTGCGGCGACTGCTGCCAAGTGGGCATGATGATGTTGCACTGCATAGCAGGGTAATTCGAATGATTGTGCATAGTGTGTGCTGCGAAAGTCGGGGTGCAGGTCATGGGCAATCCGTTCCGGTTTAATGTTTAATAGTGATAGCAGGTGTTCGATAGTTTCTTCAAAGAAGCGCAGGGTGGCGGCATTATCCATGTCACCAATATGTTGTGAGACGAATGCCTCATCATCACGCGTTATGCAGATAGAGTTTTTCAGCTGCCCACCCACAGCAAGCGTGGATGGGATGGCGTATGGCAGTTTGATTGCCTGAGGTGAAAAACCACGACCGCGACGTATGAACCTAGGCTGTTGGTTGATGACGCGCATCACTGAGTCATCGCAGCGCACCACAATCTTTCGGTCATGATCAATGATGGCATCGGCAATGCCAGTCAAATCTTGTTTGGCCTCATTGCCATCAATAATTAGTGGCTCACTAACACGGTTAGCACTGGTTACGACCAAACATAATGATTGCGGTTGTTCCAACCAAGCTGTTTCTTTTGGCTCGCCGGCAGCCTGATGAAACAATAAATAGTGTAGGGGGGTATATGGCAACATTACTCCCAGCCATTTCAGATCGGGTGCTACTGAATTTGAAATGCTTGGATTATATTTTTTGGATAAAACAACAATCGGGCGTTGTCGGTTTTGTAATAGTTTTATCTCGGTGTCATTGATATGGACTAGCTGTTTTGCGCTGGCAAGATTGGCAACCATTACAGCCAGAGGTTTATCATCACGATGTTTTTGTTGTCGTAGTCTTTTTACGGCGCTGTCCTTGTTAGCATCACAGACTAGATGAAAGCCTCCTATGCCTTTGATGGCGAGGATTTTTCCTGCTTTGATAAGCTGGATGATTTCTTTTGTTGGCATGGAGAGCTGCGGGCCGCATGTCGGGCAGGCAATGGTTTGGGCGTGAAAGCGTCTGTCTATAGGGGCATGATATTGATCCGCACAGCTTGAGCACATCTTAAAGTTTGCCATGCTGGTGTTGGCGCGGTCATAAGGTGGTTGCTGTGTAATGCTATAACGTGGGCCGCAATGACTGCAGCTAACGAACGGATAGTGGTAATAAGGGCTTTCTGGATTGAAAAGATCTTCCAGGCAATCAGGGCAGATTGAAATGTCAGCAGCAATACTGCTCTTGCCGCGATAGGCTTGGCTTTCAAGAATTTTAAATTGTTTCCCTTGGCTTGGTTCTATCTCATTGTATTCAATTTTATTTATGATGGAGTTAGGTGGAATATTATCGTTTAATGCACTTATGAATTCGTTTGTCTTTGTTCCCTCAATTTCAATCACAACACCATCAGGACCATTTCTAACCCAGCCTGATAGATTGTTCTTTTTTGCGAGCCCATAAATGTACGGGCGAAAGCCAACTCCTTGGACTAGACCGCTAATTTGCAGTCTAATCCGTTTGAATATGACCTTATTATTTGTACTCATGTGTGAAATTACTTAATGCATCTTTTGAATATACGTATAGGTATTTTGCCTGTTTGTAGGCTATTTTGCGATGATTGTTAATCAATCTTGTAAGTTGATTTAAATCATCTATACATTAGTTATCTGGCTAGATATCGATGTGGGGTCGAATTGCTTGAATATTACCAAAATACACGAAAAAAAATGCTTGAATCCAATATGGATTTGAAATCTGCTGTTATTCTTGTTGTTGATGACGAACGCTCTAATGTGCTTCTTATTGAAGCAATTTTGAACGAGAGTGGCTATACGAATGTCATTTCTACTCAAGATCCTACTCAGGTATTAAGCTTATATCGTCAGCATAATGTTGATGTGATCCTGCTTGATATCAATATGCCAGTGATGGATGGCTATGATGTGATGGAGCAGCTTAAATCTTTGCATGATCCAAACATTCCACCAATCCTTGTGCTGACAGCACAGCGAGCGCAGGACTTTCGTCAGCGAGCCTTTGATGCGGGCGCGCGTGATTATGTTACCAAACCATTCGATATGAACGAGCTGCTGTCGCGGGTTAGAAATTTATTAGAGGGCCATTTGGCGCAGCAATATATGCTCAGACAGAATGACATTCTCGATCAGCGGGTAATGGAGCGGACTATCGAGCTTCACACTGCTCAGGAATTACTGCATGAAAGTCGATTACAGGTTGTACGACGACTTGGACGAGCGGCAGAGTTTCGTGATAACGAAACAGGTCTGCATATTATTCGCATGAGCAAGACTGCAGCATTAATCGGTAAGGCAGCAGGCATGAGCGACGCGGAATGTGATCTGTTGCTGAATGCGGCACCGATGCACGACATTGGTAAGATAGGCATTCCTGATGAAATTTTGTTAAAGCCAGGTTGTTTTGAGCCCGATGAGTGGCGAATAATGCAATCCCATGTTCAGATTGGTGCTGATATTCTTTCTGGTGATGATTCTGCTTTACTTGGTATGGCGCGTGAGATTGCTTTGACCCATCATGAAAAATGGGATGGTAGTGGTTATCCTTATGGCCTTAAAGGTGAGCAGATTCCGTTGGTAGGGCGTCTTTGTGCGCTGGCCGATGTGTTTGATGCGCTGACTTCAGAGCGCCCCTATAAACATGCCTGGTTGGAACACGATGCCGTCGAGTATGTGGTCAGTGAATCAGGGCGTCATTTTGATCCTGATTTGGTAGAACATTTTCTGGCCTTGTTGCCTAAAATTGTATCAATTAGGGATATGTACTCTGAGCCTGCTAGCCTCGATATCTTCAAATCTTTACGTGCTTAAGCGTTACAGTTAATCCCCCTTGATTGCTAAAAGCTTATTTATTTAAAATAATAGCTTAGGTGAGTTTTTGTGGTTATTTCTGGCCTTGTCATGCTTGACTCAATCGGCCATTCCTAATAGAGTCCCACTACCAAAATCTCAGGTGTCCCACGGGCTGTCGTCCAAGGGATGAAACGTGAAGACGGTGCGCCCTGGTCTGACCAGAGCAATTCCGACGCTGCCCCCGCAACGGTAAGCGAGTAAAGCTGGATCACAAAGTCACTGTGCCTTAACGGTGCGGGAAGGCGATCCGGTAGAGCAACTTAATCTAAGTGCTCACTCGCAAGCCCGGAGACCGGCCTGAGATTATTTTGACTGTATTGCGGAGGGCGATGCGGCAGGACAGCTCCCTTCTGTTTTCCTGCTCACACTCCGTCTATAAGGTCTAACAGGCCAAAGAGAAGAGATGAGCGAGCAAGACCGCAATCAACGTCATTCCCAACGCATGCAGCGCAAAAAGGCTGTGGTCGATGCTGGTATCGCCCGTGCCGATAAGGATAAGGGCTTGATTCTGATCAACACCGGCAATGGCAAGGGCAAGTCCAGCGCCGGCTTTGGTGTAGTGGCGCGCGCCCTCGGTCACGAGATGAAGGTGGCGGTGATCCAGTTCATCAAGGGTAGTTTCAGTACCGGTGAAGAGAATTTCTTTCGCCGCTTTCCTGAAGAAGTTGAATATCACGTCATGGGTGAAGGCTTTACCTGGGATACCCAGAACCGTGAGCGTGACGTCGTCACTGCCATGACCGCCTGGCAGAAGGCCGAAGAATTTCTCGCCAATCCCGACTTCAATTTGGTACTGCTGGACGAGCTTAATATCGCCCTGAAAATGGATTACATCCCGCTGGAACGCGTGCTGACGGCTTTGCAAAACAAGCCTGAGATGCAACACGTCATCATCACCGGTCGCGGCGCCAAGGATGAGTTGATCGAAATTGCCGACACTGTCACCGAGATGCGTGAGATCAAACACGCCTATAAGGCCGGTATCCGCGCCCAGAAGGGAGTGGAGCTGTGAATCACCGCTGTCGTGCCTTATTGATTAGTGCACCGGCCTCGGGGCAGGGCAAGACTACTGTTACTGCCGCCTTGGCGCGTCATTACGTTCAGCAGGGCAAGCTGGTGCGGGTCTTCAAAACTGGTCCTGACTATATTGATCCGATGATTTTGCAGCAGGCCTCAGGCCAGCCGGTGTATCAACTTGACCTGTGGATGGTGGGTGAGGCCGAGTGCCGCCAGCGTCTGAGTGATGCGGCCCAGACCGCTGACCTGATCCTGATTGAAGGGGTGATGGGCTTGTATGACAGCAAACCTTCAAGCGCCGATCTGGCTGAGTTGTTTGGCATCCCGGTGCTGGCGGTGATCGACAGCAAGGGCATGGCCCAGACCTTCGGTGCTGTGGCCCTTGGCCTGGCCAGCTACCGCCCTGGCCTGAAGTTTGGCGGGGTGCTGGCCAATCGAGTCGCCAGTGATAACCATGCCGACATGCTGGCCGAGAGCCTGCCAGCTGAGCTAGGCCAGTTCTGCTACATGGCCAAGGATGAGACACTGAACCTGCCCAGCCGTCATCTGGGTCTGTTACAGGCCAGCGAGATCAACGATCTGGATGCCCGCCTGGATGCGGCCGCCGCCTTGTTACAGATTCCAGCGCTGGAGCAGTTGGCACCAGAGATCAGTTTTGATGCCCCTGGCAAAACAGTATTACCGCAGCTGCTCAAAGGTGTAAGCATCGGCGTCGCCCGCGATGAGGCCTTCAGCTTTATCTACAACGCCAATCTTGAATGTCTCGAAGGCATGGGTGCCGAGCTAAGCTATTTTTCACCTCTACATGATAGTGAGCTGCCTGAGGTCGACAGTCTGTGGCTGCCCGGTGGCTACCCGGAGCTGCATGCCGCACAGCTGGCGGCCAACCAGGCCATGAAAGACGCCATCAGCGCCCATCATCAGGCCGGCAAGGCGATCCTGGCCGAGTGTGGTGGCATGCTCTATTTAAATGAAACGCTACATGATCAGGAAGGCCAGCGTCATGCCATGGTCGGCCTGTTGTCTGGTCATGCCGTCATGCAGCAGCGTCTCGGCGGACTGGGGATGCAGGCTGCGCCCTTGCCCGAGGGCGAGCTGCGCGGACACACCTTCCATTATTCGCGGCTGGAGACAGTCCAGGAACCGCTGGCCCATGGCATCAGGCAACGCAATGGCCAGGACGGTGAGGCCATTTATCGCCAGGGTCGACTCACGGCCAGTTATATTCACCTTTATTTTCCATCTAACCCGGAGGCATGCGCTAAACTGTTGCAGTCTTTGGGGGACGTAAACACCGATAATCAAAAAAACCATTAAGGAGCCAACCATGCATATCGAACCCGGTCTTATCAATTCAGCCAAGATGGCAGTCGCCAATGTTGCCGCCATCGGCGTAATGGGCTATTACGCCAAGTCACTGTTGCTGCAACCAACACTGGTGGTGCGTACCCTGGCTGCTGCACTATTTTTCACTGTATTCATGCAGGTTTTTCACCTGAATGTTGGTCCTTCTGAACTGCACTTCTTAGGCGCCATGCCCATGTATCTGCTGCTGGGATTTATCCCGACCCTGTTAGGTTTCGGGCTTGGCCTGCTGGTGCAAGGTCTGTTGTTTGACCAAGCCGACCTGGCCAATTTGGCGGCCAACTCGCTGTCATTGATCCTGCCGTTGATTGCTGTGCATTACACCGTCGGTCAAAAGATGGTTGCTGCGCGCATCAGCCGCGCTGCAATTTTGAAACTGGATGCGGTTTTCTACACTGGCGTAACCAGCATGGTGGGTTTCTGGTTGGTGCTTAGCGGTGCTGCGACTCCGTTTGCTGCATGGGCGACCTTTGCCAGCTCTTACTTGGCCATCGTTATGATCGAGCCAGTGCTGACTTTCGCCATGATCAGCTTGCTGAAGCGTCATGAGCAACGTCCTCTGCTGGCCAGCCTGTTTACCATCAAGTCTCTGAAAGTAGCTAGCTAAAGCATGGCAAAAGTTTGGTTTGTCGGTGCAGGTCCGGGTGATCCGGACCTGATCACTGTTAAGGGTCGCAACCTGATCGAAAAGGCCGATGCGATTTTGTTCGCCGGTTCGCTGGTGTCAGAGGCGGCGACGCGTTGGGCTAAGCCCGGTTGCGAGATCAAAGATTCCAAGGGCATGGACCTGGAACAGATAGTGGTCTGGTTGATCGAGCAGGCACAGGGCGACCGGATGGTAATCCGTCTACAGACCGGTGATCCTGGTCTTTACGGTGCCCTGATCGAAATGGTGCAGCCGCTGGACGAGCAGGGCATTGATGTGGGCGTGGTGCCCGGTGTGTCGTCAGCGATGGCCTCGGCTGCGGCCGGTGTCGAGAGTCTGACTCTGCCTGAGGTGACCCAGACCGTGATCCTGACCCGGATCGAAGGGCGTACCCCCATGCCCGAGGGTGAGTCGCTGCCAGAGTTAGCTCGGCATCATTGCACCCTGTGTCTGTTTCTTTCCATCACTCTGCTGAAAAAGGTGCAGGCCGATTTGCTTGAAGCCGGTTGGTCAAAAGATGCACCGATACTGGTGGTGCACAAGGCCAGTTGGCCGGGTGAAGAAAAGATCATCCGTGGCACCCTGGCTGACATTAGAGAAAAGTGTCGCGCCGAAAAGATCAACAGCCAGGCTATGATCATCGTCAGCCCGACCATCGGCGCGCGCGACTGGTCTGAACTGAAAAAATCCAAACTCTACGACAAGAGTTTTAGCCACCGCTTCCGCAAAGCCGCAAACAAAGCCTAAGAGTTTAGTAACGAATGAAGACGAATATTTTATTGGTGGGCCACGGTTCACGTAACAAGGATGGCAATCGTGAGATTGAAAAGTTTGCCACTGCCTGGCGGGCCAAAAATCCGCAATGGCATATTGAAACCTGTTTCATCGAGTTTGCCGATGTGCTGATCGATCAGGGACTGGACAATGCCGCCAAGGGTGCCGAACGTGTCATCGTCGTGCCGCTGATTCTGAACGCCGCCGGTCACGTGAAGATGGAGATCCCACATTTCATCGCCGATGCCCGTGTGCGTCATCCCGATGTTGAATTTATCTATGCCCGTCACCTAGGTGCCACCGAGTCAGTGCTGAAGATTCTGAAACGTAATCTGCGCAAGGTGATGGATAGCATGGACATGCCCGACCCAAAAAACACCGGTGTGATCATGCTGGGACGTGGTTCATCTGACATGGTCGCCAATGGCGAAGTAGCCAAAATGGCACGTTGGTTGTTTGAACAGACCGATCACGAACTGGTGGATATTGCCTTTACCGGCATTACCTATCCGCGACTGGAAACTGCAGTGCAGCGCCAGGTGCAACTGGGCATGACCCAGGTGGCCATCCTGCCGTATTACCTTTTCACCGGCACTTTGATTGAACGCATCAAACGTCAGGTGGAACGGCTGCAAACACAGTATCCGCAGATTGCCATTTCGCACGGTGATTATTTTGGTTTTGAAACTGAGATCTATGCCTTGCTGAATGAGCGCGTTGCTGAGGCCAAGGGTGATGCAGACGATTCTGAATGCAACATGATGGAGTGTGACGGTTGTGGCTATCGTAAAGAGGCAGAGGCCGAACATCACCACCATCATGACCATGGCGATCATCATGAGCACCACGATGAACATCACCAGGATCACGCCCATGGGGAGGTAACAGCATGAGCAATGTGATTACCGAACAGCTGACTAAAGCCGGGCAGAAGATCGAACACGACTCGTTTGCCATTGTCGATCAAGAGGCGGAACGCCACGACAATTACAGCGATGGTGAATGGCAGATCGTGCGTCGTATGATTCACGCCACTGCCGATTTCGAATTCAACGGCCTGACCGAATTTCATCCTGATGCAGTAGAAGCCGGCATCAAGGCCATCTCTCAGGGTGCGGCCATCGTCGCCGATGTCGAGATGATCTGCGTTGGTTTATCGCAGCCGCGTCTATCTCACTTTGGTGTAACC
The DNA here is from genome assembly GCA_965602225.1 of uncultured Gammaproteobacteria bacterium. Taxonomy (GTDB): domain Bacteria; phylum Pseudomonadota; class Gammaproteobacteria; order Tenderiales; family Tenderiaceae; genus Tenderia. Next base: position 8,648 of record CBFCYE010000022.1, read on the forward strand.
ACCCATCACTTTATTTCTGATGCAGATGTCATTACTCAGGCCAAGGCCGACAACACCACCCGTGCCGTGCAGGCCATGCGCAAGGCGCAACAACAGGGCCTGCTCGATGGTGGCATCGTTGCCGTCGGTAATGCACCGACTGCCTTGCTGGAAGTGCTGGAACTGATCAAACAGGGCAAGTGCCGTCCGGCCTTGATTGTTGGTATGCCGGTGGGTTTTGTATCGGCGGCGGAATCGAAAGATGCCCTGGCGGAATTGAAGGGTGTGCCGTGGTTAATCAGCCGTGGTCGCAAGGGTGGTTCGACCTTGGTGGTGTCGGCAATTCATGCGCTGTTGGCATTGGCTGAGGCGCAACAAAAGCAAGCCTGATGGAAAAAAAGCAGAAGGGCACACGTAAGGGATTTACAACCGGGGCTTGTTCAGCCGCCGCGGCCCGTGCTGCTTCTTTGGGCCTGTTGAGTGGTGCTGTACCTGATGAGGTCGAGTCAGTGTTGCCCAATGGTCAGTTGGTGTCTTTTGCCGTAACGGATGGCCGTTGTGAAAACGGCACTGCCCACGCAGTGGTGATCAAGGACGCCGGTGATGATCCTGATGTCACCGACAAGGCACCATTGACTGCTGATGTGCGCTTGTTACCAGAATGTCCCGGTGAAGTTGTGATTAAGGGTGGTGAAGGTGTTGGGGTGGTGACCATGCGCGGTCTGGGTCTGGAAGTGAACGGCCCGGCCATCAATCCAGTACCAAGAAAAAATATTGAAGAGAATGTGCGTCTGGTGGCTGCTTTGTTATTGGAAAAGCAGGGCTTGGAAGTCACCATCTCGGTGCCCGGCGGTGAAGCAATGGCCAAGCGCACTTTGAATGCCCGGTTGGGGATACTGGATGGAATCTCCATCCTCGGCACCACCGGCATTGTTCATCCTTACTCAACTGCTGCCTTCCGTGACAGTGTCATTCAAGGTATTCAAGTGGCGTCAAATCAAGGTCAGGATACAGTGGTTCTGACCACTGGCGGTCGTACCGAAAAATTTGTCATCGCCGAACTCCCGCAGCTGGCACAGGCCTGTTTTGTACAGATGGGTGATTTTCTTAAATACGCCCTGGACACCTCGGTGAAAGAAGGCATCAAACATGTAGTCATTGGCGGTATGGTCGGCAAGCTAACCAAGATGGCCCAGGGTGAAACCATTACCCATGCCAATCGTAATGCAGTGAATACCGACCTGTTGGCCGAGCTGGCAACTGAAATTGGTGTGCCCGAAGAAGTCTGTGCTGATATCCGCGCTGCTGAAACAGCCCGTTATGCCGGTGAACGGATCGAAGAGTTAGACTTGGGTAACGAGTTTTACCATGCATTAGGTAGGAAGGTGATCAGCACCATCATGGCGCGCTATCCGGATGCGCCGTTTGATATGAAAGTATTGGTGTGTGACTTCGAAGGCAACAAGCTGGCCCAAATAGAACAAGTGACAAACAATGACTAAACCAGCTTACATCATCGGTGTGTTGGATAACGGTGCTGCGGGATTATGTAGTGAGGCGCTTGAACGTATTCGTCAGGCCGATGTAATTATTGGCGCGTCTCGAACGCTGGCATTGTTTGTGGGTGAGTTTTCTGCGACAGCCCAACAACGTGATCTGGCTGAAGGCCTGTCTAAAGTTCCACCGTGGATTAGCGCCGCACAGGCCGATGGTTTGAACGTGGCAGTGCTGGCCACTGGTGATCCCATGTGTCATGGCATTGGTCGTTACCTCATTAACAAACTTGGTGTAGACGCCTGTGAAGTGATAGCCAATGTCTCAACCCTGCAACTGGCCTTTGCCCGTTTAGGTCTGGCTTGGCAGGATGCAGTGATCTGTTCCGTCCACAGCAAGGATGCCGGTGAGTGGTCAATTGATACGGGCCCCGAACATGGTTTGTATCCAGTGCTGGAAAGTGTGCGTACTAATAATCTGATTGCGCTGTTCACCAGTCCGGAAAACACACCAGACCGGATTGCACGGATGTTGGTCAATGCTGGCTTGGCTGATGATTTCACCATGTCGGTTGCCGAAGCTTTATTAACCTCTGATGAAAACATTATCCGTGACCTGTCACTGACTGATGCGGCAGTACGCAGCTTTGCCAATCCCAATGTAGTGATCTTGCAATGCATAAATACAAAACAGACAAGCTTGTTTGGTCTGGCCGATGAGAGTTTTGTGCAGCGCAAACCAGACAAAGGCCTGATCACCAAACGTGAGGTGAGGGCGGTATCGTTGGCACGTCTGCAACTATGGTCAGACAGCATTGTTTGGGATATTGGTGCTGGTTCCGGTTCAGTGGGTTTGGAGGCGGCGCGTTTGTGTAGCAAGGGTTATGTCTACGCCATTGAAAAGAACGAAGCTGATTTTGCGATAGCCCAACAAAATCGTGAACGACTGGGTGTAACCAATTATCGCGTTCAACATGGCAAGGCACCAGAGCTGTTGGCAGACTGGCCCGATCCCGATGCTGTCTTCTTCGGTGGTTCCGGTGGTGAACTGGCCGAGTTGATCGAACTCTGTTTGTCGAGAATGAAAGCAGGCGGTTGGCTGGTAATGAATTTTGTCACGCTGGAAAATCTGGCGCTGGCGACGCAGACGCTTGAGCAATTAAATGCAGGGTGGGATGTAACCCAGCTACAGGCCAGTCGCAGCCAACCAATCCTGCACATGCATCGCATGCAGGCAGAAAATCCGGTATGGATAGTCTGTGCCCAAGTTTGTAAACAGCAAGGTGAACAGAGTGAGTAAAGGAATGTTGTATGGCGTATCGCTGGGGCCGGGCAATCCGGACCTGATCACACGTCGTGCCTGGGCCTTGTTGCAGACCGACAAGGTCTGGAGCTACCCGATTCGTAATTCTAAAAGTGAAAGTTACGCGCTGGATATTGCCCTGCGTGGTGGTCTTGAATTGCCCGCACAACATATGCCGCTGATCTTTCCCATGACCCACGATATGGAAAAGCTGGCCAAGTATTGGCTGCGTGCTGCAGAGACAGTCATCGAAAAACTGCATGCGGGTGAAGATGTATTGTTTCTGGTGGAAGGTGATGCCTCGACCTATTCAACCTTCGGTCATCTTGCGCGCACAGTGCAGTCGTTGGATGAAGAGATTGTGATCGAAACCATCGCCGGCGTGCCGTCATTCAATGCCGCCGCCGCCCGAGTGCAGATGCCCCTGGCTGATGTCGACGACACCGTCGCCATCATCCCGGCCGGTTATGGCCTAGCTACCATTGCTCATATGTTGGATGAGTTCGACACCCTGATCCTGCTCAAGGTTAAACCCTTGCTCGATGACATTATCGATCTGCTGGCTGAACGTGGTTTGTTAGAACACAGCCGCTTCATTGAAAAGGCTGGTTCGCCCCATGAGCGGGTAGTGCATGATGTTGCCACCCTACAGGGTGAGAAGGTTAATTACCTGTCGTTGTTGCTGATCAAAAACCCAAATCGCCAACGCGGCGAGATGATTCGTGGTTGTCGTAAAAAATCTGATCTGGAAACAGTTTCGTAATGTTTAGAAATGCACAAATAATGGTCATTCCGGCGCAGGCCGGAATGACGGCAACTAAACGCTTTGATCTTATTTGAGAATGAAAAATGAATAACAGTAATTTGCCACGCGTGGCCCTGGTTGCCATCACCAAACACGGTGCCAACCAAGTCGCTGCCATGGCGCCGAAGATGCCCGAGGCTGATGTGGTGGTATCGCAAAAATTCGCTGAGCTGATGACAGATGTACCGAATAAGGTAAACGCCTATGACGGTGCACTACGGGCGCAGATGGCCGGTTTTTTCAGTGACTACGATCAGATTGTGTTTTTTGTTTCCCTTGGCGCAGTAGTGCGTTTGATCGCACCGCATCTGAAATCCAAGGATGAAGATCCGGGTGTGCTAGTGGTGGACGATGCCGCTCAGTTTGTCATCCCTGTATTGTCAGGCCATATTGGTGGTGCCAATGCCTATGCTGAAAAACTGGCTGAATTGTTAGCTGCCACAGCGGTGGTAACTACTGCCTCTGATGTGGGTAAGACCATTCCAGTGGATATCCTGGGTCGTGAACTTGATTGGAAGGTAGAGGCGCCGAAACTCAATATTACCCGCGTCTCGGCCCATGTGGTCAACGAAGAACCGATTGCCTTGGTGCAGGAGTGTGGTTCAAAGAGCTGGTGGACTCGTCCTACAGCTTTGCCAAAAAACATTCATCTGTTTGAACGATTTGAAGATGTGGATTTGAATAAATATCCGGCATTGTTATGGATTACCCAACGTGAGATTGACGATGCTACCTGGACTGAATTGAACGAGCGTCTGGTTGTGTATCGTCCGCCAGTAGGGCAAGAAGCATAAAGATGAAGTTGGTTCTGGGCATGGGTTGTGATCGCGGTGTCTCGCTGGAGACACTGACCACCGCAGTTGATCAGGCCCTGGCACAAATAGATCAAACACGTGATGCTGTGGTGGCCTTGGCTAGCATCGATAAAAAGAATGATGAAGTCGCTTTGCTGGCGCTGGCAGAACAACAAGGCTGGCCATTGTATTTTTTTAGAGCTGAACAACTAGCCCAGGTTGAAGTGCCCAGTCCATCTGCAGTGGTGTTGAAGTACATGGGTACGCCGTCAGTAGCCGAGGCGGCTGCTATTTTGGCGGCGCAAACCAGTATGGAAAATCTGTTGGTTGAGAAACATAAATATTTAGGTGCGGACGGCAAAAACGCTACTGTATCTATCGTAAGAGGTTAAGTGATGAGTAAAGGTAAAATTCTGCTGGTGGGTTTCGGTCCTGGCGCCAAACAACATATGAGCGCCCGCGCCGTCGAGGCCATTGGCGAAGCCGATGTGGTGATTGGTTACTCCACCTACATCAAACTGGTGGAAGACCAGCTTGAAGGTAAGGTGGTGGTGCGCAAGGGCATGACCGAAGAGCTTGATCGCAGCATCGAGGCCTATGAGCAAGCCAAACAGGGTAAGACTGTGGCGTTGATTTCATCCGGTGATATCGGCGTCTACGGCATGGCCGGCCCGACCTATGAAGTGTTATTACAATCAGGTTGGACGCCAGACAGTGATATTGAAGTGGAAGTGGTGCCAGGCAGTACTGCCTTGTCGGCTTGTGCTTCACTGGTTGGCGCACCTCTGACGCATGACTTCTGTTCTATTTCATTGTCTGATCTATTGACGCCCTGGCCAGTGATTGCCGGTCGTCTGGAAGCGGCAGCCAAGAGTGATTTCGTCGTCGCGCTTTATAATCCAAAAAGTGGTCGCCGCACCGGTCAGATTGTTGAAGCACAACGCATCCTGCTGCAACACCGCAAACCGGAAACGCCAGTGGCAATCGTCAAATCAGCCTATCGTGACAAACAGGAAATTCAGATCGTGCGTCTGGATGAGATGGTCGATTGCAAGATCGGCATGCTGACCACGGTTTTGATTGGTAATAGCAGCACCTTTCTTGAACAGGGCCTGATGATTACGCCACGTGGTTATGCCAATAAATACGATCAGCTGACAGGTGAGGTAAACAGCGGTGAGAAACGTGGTCGGTCTTTGACTATGGGCCTGAATGGCTGGCAGGAATGTGCACGTGAGTATATGCGTGAAAATCCGAGCAAGTCTTTGCGTAATGTGATGACCTATTTCGGCATGCCGCTGGCGCAGACTATTGCTGCGATCGCAGCTGCCAGTGATGATGACTCGGCCGGTGAATTTAAGGCGGTGGCCGTATCAACTGATCTGCTGGCATTGGTGCAGAAAGAGGCTGCCGAGCTGGGCCGTTTACGCGCCGTGGTGCGCAGCGAAGCCGGTGCCGTTTCAGAACTGATGTTGAATGGTGTTGATTTCAAGGATAAGGGTGAATGGCTAAACATCGAAAACGATCATTTTCATTTTCACATTCATTGGGCCAAGGTAAACAGCGCCTGGATGGTGCAACGTGGTGATAGCCTGCGCAGTATTCACTTTGTCGATGCTGCGGGTGATGCGGTGTTTAACCTGTCGCTGAGAAAGATGGAAGCTGAGTTCGATGCTGATGCACTGGCTTACTATCAACAACTCTGGCAACGCCAGGCAGAAACAAAAGCTGTTGAGGTTGCCTGATGAGTGAAGTCATAAAACCAAAGATGGGTGACTATAAACGGCACATGTTGATATGTGTCGGGCCACGCTGTTCCGAAGATGGCGAATCGCAACGTCTGTTTGAAACACTGGGTGAGAAGTTTAAGGCCGCGGGTATCGATAAGGGTGAACTGCGCGTTAAACGTACCCGTAGTCACTGTTTTGCTACCTGTAAGGGTGGACCTATTCTATGTGTCCAGCCTGATGGCATCTGGTATTACAACGTCACCGAGGCCAATCTGGATCGCATTATTGAGCAACACCTGGTCAACGGTGAGCCGGTAGAAGAACTGATCTATCACCGCCAGAGTGTGGATAGTGCCACAGCCTAATTCAGATATTTTCTCTGCGGATGATCGCGAAACGCTGCATAAAATTATGCAGGCGCGACGTGACATGCGTCACTTTATTCCCAATAGCACGATTGATGCCGAGGTGTTGCAACGCATTTTGAATGCTGCGCACACGGCACCGTCTGTCGGGTTGATGCAACCGTGGCGTTTTATTCAGATTAAAAATTCTGCGTTACGCGATCAGGTGGCGGCCTTAGTCGATGAGGAACGTTTGCAAACGGCCAAGCTGTTGGGCGAACGGGAACAGGAATTTTTGCGACTTAAAGTTGAAGGCATTAACGAATCCGCCGCCTTGATTGCGGTGGTGCAGGCCCCCGATGATGGCACCGTGTTTGGCCGTCGTACCTTGCCGCAAGAGACGGCGCTGTGTTCTACCGCCTGTGCCATACAGAATATGTGGCTGGCCTCGCGAGTGGAAAATCTGGGCATGGGCTGGGTGTCACTGTTTGATCCTGTGGCACTGGCCACGTTATTGAATTGTCCAGCAGGGGCGAAACCGATTGCCCTGTTGTGCATCGGTCCGGTGCATGAATTTTATCCCCGGCCCATGCTGGAGCAGGAGGGTTGGCGCCAGGGTAGGCCTTTGGCTGAGTTCCTGTTTGAAGATGGTTGGCCGGAGTCTGTTGCATGACAGCGATAATTGTTGCCATGGCTCTGTTACTGGATCGTTTACTCGGTGAGCCGAAACGCGGGCATCCATTGGTAGGCTTTGGTCGTCTGGTTGAATGGATAGAACATCGAATCTGGCGCAGCGATTGTTCCAAGGCACAAACGCGTCTGCGTGGTGTGCTGGCTGTCGCCTTGTTGTTGATCCCCTTGACCTTGATTACTGCCTTGTTGGCGCAGATTGCTGCAGTTGAATATCTTGTTGGCGTGGTGTTGTTATATCTGGCCATCGGTGGCCGTAGCCTGGCACTGCACGCCATGCAGGTTCGCGATGCCTTGGGCATGAATAATCTCGATGAAGCACGCATGCGCACTGGTTTTCTGGTCAGCCGTGACACTACTCAACTCGATGAAGAACAGATGGCCAAGGCCACGGTTGAGTCGGTGCTGGAAAATGGTTGTGATGCAGTGTTCGGTGCCATCTTTTGGTTTGTCATCGCCGGTGCACCGGGTGTGATCTTTTATCGTTTGGCCAATACGCTTGATGCTATGTGGGGTTATAAAAACCAACGTTATTTGCATTTTGGTTGGGCCGCGGCGCGGCTGGATGATGTCTTGAATTTTGTTCCGGCGCGTTTGACCGCGTTTACCTATGCTGTGGTGGGTGAGTTTCAATCGGCCATACGTTGCTGGCGCAGCCAGGGTTATAGCTGGAAGAGTCCCAATGCTGGGCCGGTGATGGCAGCCGGTGCTGGGGCCTTGTCGGTGCAGTTGGGTGGTGAGGCTACTTATCATGGTGAGCTGCAACAGCGTCCTGATCTTGGGCTGGATAAGACTCCACAAGCCGGTGATATTGAACGCGCAGTAAGCTTAGTGAGTCGTGGCATGTTGTTGTGGTTGGCCGTGATTGCAGTTGGAGGCTGGGCGCTTGCTTGAACATGGCGGCAAGCTGCGTTTAGCTGCTGAGTCTTATGGCATTCCGTTGGATCACTGGCTCGATCTTTCCACCGGCATCAATCCCAATGGTTGGAACGGCGCCATGCCGCCGCTCTCCAGTTGGGCGCGTCTGCCGGAAGATGAAGATGGTCTGCAACAAGCCGCATGCAAATACTACGGTGCTGGTGATTTATTGCCGGTGGCCGGTTCACAGGCCGCAATTCAAACCTTGCCTAAACTGCGACCACAGTGCCGGGTAGCGGTATTGGCACATAGTTATAACGAACACGCCCATGCCTGGCGGCGCGCCGGTCATGCGGTTGATTTGATCGCCGCAGATCAGTTGGACGCTGCTGTTGATAGTCACGATGTGGTGGTTGTGGTGAATCCAAACAATCCCACTGGTGTTCGTTTTGATTGCGAAGCACTGTTGCAGTGGCAGGCCAAACTGGCGACCCGCGGCGGCTGGTTGTTGGTGGATGAGGCCTTTATGGATACAACCCCTGCTAACAGTCTGGCCGCTTACGCAAACAAATCAGGTCTGGTTGTGTTGCGTTCCTTGGGCAAGTTTTTTGGTCTGGCTGGTGCGCGAGTGGGTTTTGTCCTGGCTGAAACATCATTGTTGCAACAGCTGCATGAAGAGTTGGGGCCGTGGAGCATTAGTGGTCCAGCGCGTTGGTTGGCGACTGAGGCCTTGAACGATCATGTGTGGCAACGAGCCACACTCGCACAGCTCAAACAGCAAGGACAGCGCTTGAATACCTTGTTAAGCGATTACGGACTGACACCTGATGGTGATACCGCCCTGTTTCAATCTATTGCCACAGAGCAGGCGGAGTCGATTCACAAGCATCTGGCAGAGCAGGGCATATTGACACGGTTATTCACAGATCATCCTCGGATACGTTTTGGCCTGCCCGCTGCTGAGGCTGAGTGGCAACGTTTGCAAAAGGCTTTATCTGAACTACGTTTGAATCTTGTCGAGGAGTTGACGGCATGAGTCGCGGCCTGATGATCCAGGGGACTACTTCCGATGCCGGCAAAAGCACGCTGGTGGCTGGGCTGTGTCGTCTGTTGAAACGCCGTGGCATTCGCGTCGCGCCATTCAAACCGCAAAATATGGCGCTCAACAGTGCAGTGACTGTTGATGGTGGTGAGATCGGTCGTGCTCAGGCGGTGCAGGCCCAGGCCTGTGGTATCACACCCCATACCGATATGAATCCGGTTCTGCTCAAACCCAATAGTGATACGGGTTCGCAGATTATTATTCACGGTCGTGCCGTGGCTGATATGGATGCCCGTTCTTATCACGCCTTTAAACCCAAGGCGATGGCGGCGGTGCTGGAATCATATCGACGGCTGCAACAACAATATGATGTGGTGTTGATTGAAGGGGCGGGCAGTCCGGCCGAGATCAACCTGCGCGAAAATGATATTGCCAACATGGGTTTTGCTGAGGCGGTGGATTGTCCGGTGCTGTTGGTGGCGGATATTGATCGCGGTGGCGTCTTCGCCCATCTGGTAGGCACGCTGGAGTTGTTGTCTAGTTCTGAGCAGGCACGCGTGGCCGGCATGATCATTAATCGTTTTCGTGGTGACGTGGCCTTGTTACAGCCGGGCATCGATTGGTTAGAGGAGCGGGTGAATAAACCAACGCTGGGTGTGCTGCCATACCTGCATGGTCTGCATCTCGAAGCAGAAGACAGTCTCAATCTCAATAATCATTCAACAGCTAAAGGTGAGGCCTTGCGCGTAGTGGTGCCACGCCTGCCACGGCTGAGTAATCACACCGATTTTGATCCGCTGGCTTTGCATGAGCAGATAGATATTCAGTTTGTTGGTGCCGGTGAAACTGTACCGCCCGCTGACTTAATTATCCTGCCCGGCAGTAAGAGTGTACGTAGTGACCTTGAATGGCTGCGTCACAATGGTTGGGATAAAATCATTCAACGCCATCTGCGTTATGGCGGCAAACTGCTGGGTATTTGTGGTGGTTTTCAGATCTTGGGTGAGGTGATTCACGATCCTGCCGGTATTGAGAGCGCACCCGGGTCAAGTCAGGGCCTGGCCTTGCTTGAAATGGAAACAAGGCTTGAGGCAGAAAAACAGCTTTGTAATGTGCAGGGTCGTTTGTTACTGGAAGATGCGCTGGTGAGCGGTTATGAAATACATGCCGGTGTTAGCAAGGGTGCGGCACTGTCGCGGCCACTGGTGCAGTTGGATGGTCGCAGCGATGGTGCGATCTCGATTGATGGTCAGGTCATCGGTAGTTATCTGCATGGCCTGTTTGAATCAAAATCTGCTTGTGATGCCTTGCTGCGTTGGGCCGGTTTGGCTAAACCAGTAACGATTGATTATCACGCCCGTCGCGAGACCGACATTGATCATCTCGCTGATGCCATGGAACAACATCTGGATATGGCACAGCTGGAAGCGCTGCTGGGTCTAAAACAAAGCGCAAAGGTTTCAACAGCATGAAACAACTGATCCTCGGTGGGGTGCGTTCCGGTAAGAGTCGTCTGGCTGAACAAGCTGCAAGCGATAGCGGCCTGGCGGTGACCTATATCGCTACAGCCTTGTCGGGTGATGCCGAGATGCAACAGCGCATCGCCAAACACAGTCAACGTCGACCGGATGACTGGGTTGTGGTTGAAGCGCCTTACGCGCTGGCCAGCTGTTTAAAACAACATGCTGCCGCAGAGACATGTCTGTTAGTGGATTGCCTGACCTCGTGGCTGACTAACCTGCTCTGTGCTGATAATGAAACTCAGTTTGAAAAAGAATTGCATGGACTGATTGAAACACTGGCGACCCTGCCGGGCCATATTATTTTTGTCAGTAATGAAACCAACATGGGTATTGTGCCCATGGGTGAACTGACGCGCCGTTTTTGTGATGAGGCCGGTCTGTTACATCAGGCCATTGCTCAACGCTGTGACAGGGTGGTGTTGTCGGTTGCTGGTCTGCCGCATGTTTTAAAGGATGTGTAGTTTAAGAACGTCATTCCGGCGCAGGCTGGAATCCAGTGATTTTGATTTAAAAGCTATAGATTCCGGCCTGCGGCGGAATGACGATAAGAAATAAATCCTGAAGGAGAAGTACCCATGATCAATTGCGAATGGCTGAAAGTGCCCAGCGCCAAACTGGATGAATCAGCTCGCACTGCCGCCGAAGCACGTCAGGGTATGTTGACCAAACCACCGGGCGCCTTGGGACGATTGGAAGGCATTGCTATTCAACTGGCAGCGATGCAGGGCAAAGAGAAGCCAACGCTCGAACAGGTTCGCATCGTAGTCTTTGCCGGCGATCATGGCATTGCCGCCGAAGGTGTATCAGCCTTCCCTCAGGCGGTTACCGCCGAGATGGTGCGTAACTTTGCCAACGGCGGTGCCGCCATCAGTGTGCTGGCGCGTCAGTTGAATGCTGAACTTGAAGTCATCAATCTCGGCACTGTGGTTGATCCCGGTCCTTTGCCAGGCGTAAGTGATCAAAAACTCGGTGCCGGTACGGCCAACTTTGCCAAACAGGCGGCCATGAGTGAGGAACAACTGGCGCGGGCCATGAACATTGGTCGTCAAAGTGCCGAGCGCGCCGTGACTAAGGGCATGGATCTGTTCATCGGTGGTGAGATGGGCATCGGCAATACCACTGCCGCAACTGCACTTGCTTGTGCCTTGCTCGATGTCTCGGTTGAACAACTGGCCGGACCTGGCACTGGCCTGGATGCAAAAGGTGTGTCGCACAAGGTTGAGGTGATCAAGGCCGCACTGGCCTTGCATAAGGATCAAATTGATTCCCCAGTAACGGCATTGCGTTATTTCGGCGGTTTTGAAATTGCCGCCCTAGCAGGTTCCTTTATCGCCTGTGGCCAGATGGGTGTGCCGGTGTTGGTGGATGGTTTTATCGCTACGGCTGCCGCGCTGGTGGCAATTAAACAATGCTCGGGCACGGCTGACTGGTTGTTGTATTCCCATGCCTCAGCCGAACCGGGTCATAGACACATTGTTGCAGCACTCGGTGCTGAACCACTGCTGGATCTGGGTATGCGCCTGGGTGAGGGCAGTGGTGCCGCAGTGACCGTGCCTCTGTTGCGTCTGGCCTGTGCCCTGCACAACGAGATGGCCACCTTTGCCGAGGCCGGAGTGTCGGGTAAAGAATAATGTTGCAGTCATTCATCATCGCAGTGCAGTTCCTTACCCGCTTTCCCACCTTTGTTAGCGCTGAGTGGGAAGCAAAGGCTGTCGGTCGATCGCTGCTGTTTTATCCGGTTGTTGGGCTGATGATCGGGCTGTTGTTACTGCTGGTCGTTTGGCTTAGCAGTTCGGCGTCTGACCTGGTGCAGGCTGGGCTTTTACTCACGGCTTGGGTCTTGATCAGTGGCGGCCTGCATCTGGATGGCCTGGCTGATAGTGCCGATGCCTGGGTTGGTGGTCTGGGTGATCGGGAACGCACGCTGGAGATAATGAAAGACCCATACTGCGGTCCTGCAGCGGTGGTGTTGCTGGTGCTGGTATTGCTGCTCAAATTTGTCGCCTTGGTGAGTATTGTCGCTACAGAAAACTGGTGGGCGCTATTGCTGATTCCTGTCGTTAGCCGTTGCACCTTACCGGCATTATTTATGACTACAGCCTATGTGCGTCCCGGTGGCTTGGGTGAATTGTTGGCTCTTCACATGCCTCGTGTTGAACTGAAATGGTTGTTATACGCGACGGCCTTAATGGTCTGGTTGTTATTGGGTTGGCAGGGTTTTATTTTGCTTACGACTGCAATAGTCGTGACCACGCTGTTGCGTCAATTGATGCTGCAACGCATTGGTGGTTTAACGGGTGACACAGCGGGTGCCAATCTTGAGCTGGTAGAAACCATTTTATTACTAATGGTTAGCCTGTCTAACTGACCAAAATGCCTGTAGTCCCCTTGTTAGAAATTTCAATGAATGTTTAAGTTGGAATGGAGGGCTGTCGCTACGTTTATGTAAGCAAAGTTAGGTGATATTCCGTATTACGTGATTAATTATGCTGAAATTTAAGTATGGAGTATTTAACGGCTTGTTGTGAAGATCAGTGAATGGGCTGGTAGTTAGTGCAGGAAGATGTTGTGGTGGGGTGCAATGGTCGGAATGAAAAACTCAAAAATAAAAAAAGACCATCCATATAAAGCCGGTAGTCAATTAAGCCTAGGTATTACCTTTGGGGTGTTTCTAATTCTAATTCTGCTTCTGGGGGCTTTGCTGCTGTCCGGAATAATCAAGCAGTTACGTACTGTAGAGCAAGAACAACGCGGCCTTGAACTGATCGTGTCGATGCGTCCATTGCTGGAATCTCTGCCACGGCGTCGCGGACTCTGCTCCGTTTATCGTCAAGGGGATGCCAGTTTTAAGGGGCCTTGCACTCAAGCTGAAGAGGATGTTGATCAAAGTTTTGCATTGCTCAAGCAGGTTGATGAACTTGGACTTCGGCAGCGATTAGATGTTATCCATAATGATTGGCGGCAACTCAAAACGCAGTCCAATGATTTGCCCCCCGTTGTTGTACTCTTTGCCCAACATTCAGATTTGATGGCCAAACTTTTTGATCTAGGCCGTGACGCTGCAGAAAATTCCAGCCTGACTTACGACTCCAATATGACTATACATTCACTGGTGGATATAGTTGTATTACGCCTGCCTGTTCTCAGTGACGTTATTGGTCAGCTGCGTGGCTGGGGCAGCACTATTGTTACCGCCGGTTGGGTTGATGAACAATCATCGGTTGAACTGTCGATATTGTCTGACCAGGTGCGACGTAGCAATGTGCAATTAAGGCATGCCATTGACATCCTGAATGAACATAGTCCTGAGCATGTCAGCGCCATTAAGCAACCTGCAAATGAGGCTGTTAATCTGATAGATGAGTTTCAGGGGGGCATGGCTGCTGAACTGCGCCTAGGAAACTATTCCGAGACCACAGCCAAACAGTATTTCGATCTTGGCAGCCGTGCCATCCACGCAACATTCAAACTCTATGATGTTGTTGTTATGCAGCTGCTTGAGTCATTGGTCGAGCGTTCAAATCAAATCAAGCGTGATCTGTTTTTATCGGTAATGGCGTTGATATTGGTTACGCTGTTGGCCATTGTTTTATTTTTTCGGTTGTCTCGATCACTGCAACGGGTGGAGGTAAGTGAAAGTCGCCTTAGCGGTATCTTCAATACAGTGGCGGATGGCCTTGTTGTGATTGATAAGGTGGGAAAGATAATATCTTTTAATCCCAGTGCCGAAAGAATATTTTCTTATAGTGCCAGTGAAATTATTGGTCAGAATATTAGTACGCTTGTGCCAGAGGATTATCATTCTCAGCATGAGGCTCATCTGCATCGTTATTATGAAACTGGTGAAACACGGGTTATTGGTGCTGGGCGTGAAATAACAGGTAGGGACAAAAGTGGACATACCTTTCCTATTGAATTGACCGTAAGTTCGGCTGAGGTAGGTGGCAAACAGCTCTTTACCGCAGTGGTGCGTGATATTACACGCCGTAAACATGCCGAAGCCTTGTTGGAGCAACAGCGTCGCTTGATTGAAACTGTCAGTCTAGCGCAGGCGCGGTTTATTGCCGGGGGGGATCCACTTGGTTTTTTTGAGGGGATGTTACCGGATATTCTTGAGCTGGTTGATAGCAAGTTTGGTTTTATCGCAGAGAAACTTCAGGCCACAGACGGTCATCTTTATTTAAAACTTTACGCCCAGACCAATATAGCTTGGGATGATGCCAGTCGTGAGATTTATGAACAGAATGTGGCTGCTGGCATGGAGTTTCACAATCTGAACACCTTGTTTGGTCAGGTTGTCCTTAGTGGTGAAGTGGTGATCAGTAATGATCCCGAGCATGATCAACGTAGTGCCGGTGTACCTGATGGCCATCCTCGCCTGGATAATTTTATTGGTATACCAATTTATCTCGGTACCGAATTGCTGGGTATGATTGGCTTAGCTAACCGTCCGGGAGGATTTGACCAAGATGTGATTGAACTTCTGCAACCGATTCTAAATACCTGTGCCCAGATTTTTGACGCGCAGGAGAAAGAGAGGCAGAGACGAAAAACCGCACACGAGCTCAAGCGTGCCAATGGCTTTTTATCAGCCCTGTTTGAAAGTATGCAGGCTGGTATTCTGGTCGAGGATGAGCTTGGTGTCGTTTATGAAGTTAATCAGGCTTTTTGCAATATGTTCGGTCTGGCTACCTCGCCGACAATATTTGTCGGTCAGCAAGGCGAGCAAGTGTTTGATCAAAACAAAGCTTTGTTTGATATCCCTGATGAGTTCCTGAATTATAGACACTCATGTCTGGTTAATGAGAGTGTTGTGGTGGGTAAGGCATTCACGCTTGCTGATGGTCGTGTATTTGAACAGGATTATGTGCCGATTATTATTGAGGATGATAGCGGGCTGATTCATCGTAGTCATCTGTGGAGTTATCGCGACATCAGTGAGCATATCTGGGTACAAAAAAAGCTGGCACATGCAAAAGAAGGTGCTGAGGCAGCGGACAGAGCTAAGAGTCAGTTTCTTGCCACCATGAGTCATGAGATTCGCACACCGATGAATGGTGTGTTGGGTATGTTACACCTGTTGGAAAAAACCGAACTGACGGCTAAACAAAAACGTTTTATTGGTACGGCAACAAGTTCAGGGGAAATGCTGGTTAGTGTCATTAACGATATTCTGGATTTCTCCAAGCTCGAGGCTGACAAGCTCGAGCTTGAATGCATCCGCTTTGATCTTATCGAACTGCTGGAGCAGTGTACGGCTTCAATGGCTAAACATGTATATGAAAGAGGGGTGGAGTTAATGTGCTCGATTGCCCCTGATGTGCCAAGGTATGTAAAGGGCGATCCGACACGCTTGCGGCAGGTGTTAACCAATCTGATCAATAACGCTGTTAAGTTTACTGAGCAGGGTGACATAGTTTTATATACCAGCATGCTGGTTGATGGCCGTATTCTTTTCGGTGTTAGAGATACGGGTATTGGTATGACTGATGAGCAGCAAAAGCTGCTGTTCCAGTCGTTCAGCCAGGTAGATAATAGTCATACGCGAAAATATGGCGGCACGGGCCTGGGTTTGGCAATTTGCCAAAAACTGGTCAAGGCTATGGGTGGCAAAATACGTGTGGCAAGTGGGCTTGGCTTGGGGGCTGATTTTAGTTTTGAAATTCCGCTTGAAATTTTGGTTGCTGATAATCAGCAAGCTCAAATATTTGAAGCTTTATCTTCTAAGCGCATTCTATTGGTGGATGATAATTCCACTTTAAGGACGTTATTGAAAACCATCCTGGAAAGCTGGCAGGTAACTCAGATTGGCATGGCTGACGATGCGACTAGTGCCCTGCTGCAACTGCGCGAGGCAGCAATGCTTGGCAGACCTTATGATATCGCCGTGCTAGATATCAAAATGCCGGGCATGAATGGCTTGGAACTGGCGCATAACATACGTGCAGATTCGACCTTGAGTGCTATGAAATTGATGGTATTGAGTGCGCTAGACTCAAATGATGAGGTTTCAGAGATTGATGTCTGGTTGAACAAACCGCTATTACAAGATGAACTGCGCAATGGTTTTTCACTGTTGTTAAATGAGGCCGGTGCCGAGAAAAAAGTGGTCGTGGAACAGGAAGATAAAGGCAGTTGGTTTGGGGGAAGAAGGTTACTGTTGGTTGAAGACAATCAGGTCAATCAAGAGGTAGCGAGTGAGATTCTTGCCGATGCTGGTTTTGATGTGGATATAAGTGTAAATGGCGCCGATGCAGTGAAGGCAGTTCAAAACAGTGTTTATGATGTGGTGCTGATGGATATTCAAATGCCGGTTATGGATGGGCTTGAAGCGACGCAACAGATTCGCTTGCTAGGTGGTGATTATGCCCGCCTGCCCATTATTGCCATGACTGCACATGCCTTAAGCGGTGATAGTGACAAGAGTCTGGCTGCGGGGATGAATGGCCATATTACAAAACCTATCGCCCCGGATATTCTATTACGTACGCTATCTGAATGGCTTGAACCAACAAAAAGACTCGCTGTTCCACCGGCTGTTGATGAGAAAAACATTGAATCGGCATCGTTGCCGGAATTGCCTGGGATAGACGTTGCAGACGGCTTGGAACGTCTGCGTGGTAATTGGCCAAGTTATAAAAGGATTTTGCTTAAATTTCGTAGTAAGCAGGCAGATTCTGCCGATTTGCTTGATCAATATATTCTCGCTGGTGAATGGCACAGTGCGGCAAGTCTGGCGCATAGCCTTAAGGGTAGTGGTGGTAATCTGGGGGCCAAGGGTTTGTATCAACAAGCGGCGGCGATGGAAACCATATGCCTTTCCGCAGATAAAAAGGCTGCTGATGTTCAGTTTAAACTACTCAAGACATGTCTTGATGAAATTATCGATGGTTTGGCGGTTTTAGATGACGATGAGTCGAAGATAAAAGGCACAGCCATGTCACATGATCCTGAACTTTGGCGTAAAGGTCTGGAACAGCTTGCCGGTTGTTTGGAATCAGATCTGGCTGAGGCATTAAGTTGCTTGAGTGTACTTCATCAATACGTTAATGATGACAATATGGCGTCATTGGCTGAATTGGAAAAAAGGCTTAATAATTTTGATACCGGTGGTGCTAAAGAGATTCTTGCACAGCTACTTGTGCGCTAATGATTAGCTCGATTAATATTATTATCAATAGCGGTTAGGAAAACCCCATGTCCGAACAACAGGTTTATTCATGCCAGGTGGTTTGTTACGCCGAGTCATTTGATTTCAATACTTTGTCTGATGCCTTGTTGACGGTTGGGCGTGGCGCTTGTTACCGGGATGTGTTTTATCTGCAGCTGGAGCAGGGCAGTTGTGCCATTTTTCCGTTTGGCGTTGCCGTTTACTGGAATCTGAGAAATGATGTGATAGAGCATCTCGCAGCAGAGATGCAGCAGCTGGCAAACAGGCCGCTACCGCAGGAGGAGGTTGATCACTTTTCCTACATCATTGGCTGTGAGCGAAATCGTTTTTCCCACGACCATATAGAAATGACCGATAGCGAACCGTTGACCCTGTTGGCGACGTCTCATGCCCTGGCACAATCGACTAAATTGTCGGTGTTTGAATTGCAGGCTCAAAAGACCATTGAGTCTACCTCTGAAATTCCACGTAAATTGGCCGAAACAGGATCGACATCATTGTCACGCAGTCAAACAGCCAAGATGCGAGGTCAATTATTTATGACAAAAAGCGACATTATTCTGAAATATGAATTGCTCGATACACCAGAATTCTTTTGGGAATACCCAGAGCTTCAGGCTACCTATGAAGTTGGTGCCAATTACCTGGAATTACAACAACGCATAAAAATTCTTTCGCTAAAACTTTCAACCATTCACGAGTTGTTTGAAATGCTTGCGGATGACCTCAAACACCAGCATTCATCCAAGTTGGAGTGGATTATTATTTGGTTGATCGCAGTGGAAATCGTGATTTTCCTGGTCAATGATGTGACTTTGTCTCATTGATACATAGGCTAGCGAGCAACTTAATGTGACCCGTAGATACTAGATTTAGGCTTGTCTTTCCTCGCTCTTACTGCACGAAGCTGTTTTTCCTTAACAAACTGATAACGTAATACCGACAATATAATTATCATTTTTCCATTTGTGAACTATCTAAAGGAATGTCCGCCAAAGGCGCCTATTTGGGATGTGTTGATCTACGTGGTATAAAATTGATGTGTACAGAAAGGGCTGTCAGCGATGCTGAAGGAAATACACATTCATGAGTAAACAAACCGAACAGTTGTATATCGCTCTGATCAGTGTTCATGGTTTGATCCGCGGCAACAATCTGGAGCTGGGGCGTGACGCCGATACCGGTGGTCAAACGCTGTATGTGCTCGAACTTGCCCAGGCCTTGGCCCGCCAACCAGAAGTTGCACAGGTGGACCTAATCACGCGGCGTGTGGTAGATGAGGCGGTTGCGGAAGACTACGCCGAGCCTATTGAAATACTTTCAGATAAATTACGTATTGTGCGCATAACCGCCGGTGCAGATGAGTATATTGCCAAGGAACAGCTCTGGGACCATCTTGATGGTTTCGCTGATAATGTGGCTACCTTTTTTCGTGATAGTGGTGCTCTGCCCGATATTCTTCACAGCCACTATGCCGATGCGGGCTACGTTGGCACCTGTCTGGCCAATCAGCTAGGGGTGCCGTTGATTCATACCGGTCATTCTCTGGGCCGGGTAAAACGCCGTCGGTTGTTGGCTAGTGGTGTCTCACCTAAAGATGTGGAAGAACGCTACAACATTACTCGCCGCATTGAGGCTGAAGAAATCACTCTGGCAACTGCTGAGCGTGTATTTACCAGCACCTTTCAGGAAATAGAGGAACAATACGAACTCTACGACCATTACCTGCCAGAACTAATGCGAGTGGTGCCCCCCGGCACTGATTTAAAGCAGTTTGTACCACCCATAGGGGATGAACTGACGACGCCACTCTTTGTCGACATTGTCAGGCATCTAAAAGCCCCAAATAAGCCAATCATTCTGGCCTTGTCACGACCAGACAAGCGCAAAAATATTGCTGCCTTAATCGACGCCTACGGCCAGTCCCCCGAATTGCAAGAACTTGCCAATCTTGTGATTGTTGCCGGCAATCGTGATGATATCGATGATCTGGATGAGGGTGCCCAGGAAGTGTTTCATGAGTTGCTGTTAACCATCGATCGTTACGATATTTATAGTAAGGTTTCGCTGCCAAAGCATCATCTCCGTGACCAGGTATCATTGATATATCGCATTACTGCGGCCTCAGGAGGCGTGTTTGTTAATCCTGCGCTGACCGAGCCGTTTGGACTCACGCTGATTGAAGCAGCTGCATCTGGATTGCCGATTGTGGCAACTGAGGATGGCGGGCCACAGGATATTATTGGTAATTGTAATAATGGTTTTTTAATCAATCCGCTGGAAGCAAGCAGCATTAGTGATGCCATCTTAAAACTGTTACAAGACAAAAAATTGTGGCAGCAGTGTGTAGACAAGGGGTTGATGGGCGTACGTGAACACTATTCCTGGGATGCCCATGCTGAGCGATACCTGACCCTGGTGCAGCCGGTAATTGAACGCAGTGAGGTATTGTCACGCAAGCCGCTACACCGTCGTAGAGAGCTCTATCGTGACCGGGCTATCGTCAGTGATCTGGATCAAAACCTGATCGGGGATGAACAATCACTGCATCAGTTAATTGGGTTGTTACGTCAACACCGTAAGAGTAGTAAATTTGCAATCGCTACCGGTCGACGTTTTGAATCAGCCTTGAGAATAATGCGGCAACACAAAATTCCAGAACCGGATATTTTGATTACCAGTGGCGGTACCGAAATTTATTATGCACCGAAATATACTGCTGATATCGCCTGGAGCAGGCACATTGATTACGATTGGTCTCCACATAAAGTGAAAAGGATTCTGGCTGAGTTGCCTGGTTTAAGGCTGCAGCCAAAACATGAGCAGAGTCGCTTTAAGATTAGCTATTACATTGATCCTGATGTTGCCCCAGATATCGAAGAGATTAACAGCCTGTTGCACCAGAATGATTTGTCACTACATCTTAACCAGGCCTTTGGCCAGTATCTTGATGTGATGCCTCAGCGGGCCTCAAAAGGCCTTGCCTTACGTTATATAGCCGAACGTTGGCAGATTCCTTTGGAACGTATTTTTGTTGCCGGTGGCTCAGGTGCTGATGATGATATGATGCGCGGTAATATGCTGGCCGCCGTGGTGGCAAATCGCCATCATGAAGAACTGTCTCAACTTATCGATTTGGAACGCATATATTTTGCCAAACAGTCCTTTGCTGCTGGGATATTAGAAGCCTTGAGCTACTATGATTTTTTTAATCAATGTAAAGATCCCAAGGATATAAATCCCGAGGATATAAATTAAGCCCATGAGTGAACCAAGACTATTGCTGTGTACTGACATGGATAGAACCGTTATCCCTAATGGTTTTCAGTCGGAACATCCATTGGCACGTAGATTGTTTTCTGAGTTTTGTAGCCAGCCACAGGTAAGCCTGGTTTATGTTACTGGCCGTCACCAGACGCTGGTTAAAGAGGCAATCAAGAACTACAGCCTGCCCAGGCCTGACTATGCCATTACCGATGTTGGTACTAGGATTTATCGAGTTGATGATGATCAGCAGTGGCAACTACTCAAGAGCTGGGAGGATGAAATTGATACAGACTGGCATGGCAAAAGCCATGAGCAGTTAAAACAGTTATTTGAAGACATCTCTGTTCTAAAAATTCAGGAACGTAGCAAACAAAATAGCCACAAACTGAGTTATTACGTTCCCTTGCATGTAAAACAAGAGGTCCTGTTGCCACAGATGGAGCAGCGACTTAAACAACATGGCGTACAGGCCAGTTTGGTCTGGAGTGTGGATGAGCCGAAAGGCGTTGCTCTATTGGATGTGCTACCAAGTAATGCCACCAAGTTGCACGCCATTGATTTTCTGCGCCAGCAGTTAGACTTTTCGCTGGATGAGATAGTCTTTGCTGGTGATAGCGGTAATGATCTGCCAGTGCTGGGTAGTATGATTCCTTCTGTGTTGGTCGCCAACGCGGCTGCTGATGTCAATGAGGCGGCGCAAGGTTTGGCACAGCAAAACTCTACTCAATTAGCTCTTTACCTAGCCACCGGTAAAAACAGTCATATGAACGGCAATTACTCGGCCGGGGTGCTTGAGGGTGTTTGTCATTTCGCCCCAGCTTTTCGTCAGCAGCTTAAACAGATGGGGTTTTGTTGTGAGCAATAAACACCAGCCTATTATCTTTGGTGAAGTATTGTTTGACTGCTTCCCTGGCGGTGAGCAGGTTTTGGGTGGTGCACCGTTTAATGTTGCCTGGCATCTACAAGCCTTTGGTGATCAACCCCGATTTATTTCCAGGGTAGGTGATGACGCACAAGGCACGCAGATTATTAACGCCATGACTCAGTGGGGCATGGATACCACATCGGTGCAAACTGATCGCCAACACCAGACTGGCCGTGTTGATGTCGAGCTGATTGATGATGAGCCTCACTACAATATCACCCCAAATTGTGCCTATGATTTTATCGATGCGCTGGCTCTTAACAATTTAGATGCAAAGGGGATCCTCTATCACGGCAGTCTGGCACTGCGCAATTCTGCGACAAGGCAAAGCTTTGAAAGGCTCGTTAGTAATCCTGAGCTATCGATATTCCTGGATGTCAATTTACGTCCACCATGGTTTGATAAGGAAGAACTGTCAAACTGGCTGACCCAGGCCCGCTGGGTAAAACTTAACCAGCATGAGCTACAGCAACTAGGTAGTTGTAGTGGTGATTTGCAAGATGATATGGCCCAGTTTCAGGTCAAATACGAGCTTGATCTGCTGATAGTGACCCGCGGTGAAGAGGGTGCCATCGTCCGTAGCTGTGACGGAGGGCTGCATAGTGTAACTCCGCCAGCGGCGCAGAAATTTGTTGATACTGTCGGTGCCGGTGACGCCTTTACCGCAGTCTTTGTGCATGGTTTGATTTTGGGGTGGCCCTTAAGCAAGACACTTGATGCGGCGCAACAGTTTGCCAGTGCAGTGGTTGGGCTGCGTGGTGCAACATCCACTGATGCTGGGTTTTATAATGCATTTAGAGTTTAATGCTGAATAATGGCTTTCTAAAACAAAAGGTATTGTATGTACGAACAGGTCTCACATTCACTGCTGAATAATATTCTCGATAACCTTAAAACAGAGATTAGCAAACAGGATCTACGTCATTTCTATACTCGCCTGGGTGCCAACTTCTACGCTATACACTCACTGTTTGAACGTCTCTATGGTGATAGAGATGACTTTGAAGCGCAGGCCTTGTCTCTTGTCGAGACCATGGCGCGTAAATATATCAATCGCCCTGATTCGCTAAAGCAGGTCGACATTGAACGTGAAAACGACCACAACTGGTTTCTCAATCAGAAATGGGTCGGCATGGCGCTCTACAGCAATGGCTTTGCTGGCAACCTTAACGGGGTGCGCGAACGGCTTGGTTATTTTCAGGAGTTGGGTGTCAATATTGCCCACGTCATGCCGATCATGCGTTGCCCAGAGGGGCATAGTGATGGTGGCTATGCGGTGAGTGATTTCAGAGCGGTCGATCCACGTATAGGCACGCTGGAGGACTTAACGCAGTTGGCGGGTGAGATGCGTGAGCGTGAGATTCTATTGGTGCTTGACGTAGTGGTAAACCATACCTCCAACGAACATGAATGGGCAAGCCGTGCCCGTGCCGGTGATCCTGCCTACCAGGACTACTACTACACCTTTGAAACGCGCAACGTCCCCGATATGTTTGAACAAAATATGCCGGAGATTTTTCCGCAAACATCGCCGGGCAACTTCACCTGGGATGAGGAAATGGGGCGCTGGGTAATGACCGTGTTTAACGACTACCAGTGGGACCTGAATTACAGCAACCCGGCTGTCTTTATTGAGATGCTGGATATCATCCTCTATTGGGCCAATAAAGGTGCCGACATACTGCGACTTGATGCCGTGGCATTTTTATGGAAAAAGATTGGCAGTACCTGTCAGAACGAACGTGAGGCCCATTTGATCCTGCAGCTGTTAAAAGATTGCTGCCAGGTGACTTCACCCGGAGTGCTGTTTATTGCTGAGGCAATCGTCGCCCCAGTTGAGGTAATCAAATACTTTGGTGAAGATGCGGTGATTGCCAAAGAGTGTGAAATTGCCTATAACGCAACCTTCATGGCGCTTTTATGGGATGCGGTGGCAACCAAAAATGCCAAACTTCTCAATCAGGGTATAAAGAGTCTGCCCGTCAAACTTGAACGTGCCACCTGGCTTAATTATGTCCGTTGTCACGATGATATAGGTCTTGGCTTTGATGATAGCGATATTATATTGGCTGGTTATAAACCTTACCAACATCGTAATTTTCTTATTGATTACTACACGGGCAACTTTGCAGAGTCCCATGCCAGAGGTTTGCCTTTCGGCCACAATGAAAAGAATGGCGATGCGCGTATATCGGGTTCTTTGGCATCTCTTGTTGGCCTGCAGTATGCGCTGGAGGCGGGGGATCCGCTTGCCACTGACGAAGCTATAAAAAACATTTTATTGCTACACAGTATGATCCTGTCGTTTGGTGGCATACCGTTGCTTTATTATGGTGATGAACTGGGGGAATTAAATGATTTTTCATACCAGGATGATCCCCACAAGGTGGGTGATTCACGTTGGATACACAGGCCGACGATAGACTGGCAAAGAGCCGAGAACCGCAATGTATCTGGTACGGTTGAATACAATATATTCAGCGCACTAAAACGGATGATTGCTGTGCGTAAGGAGATAGGGGTGTTTTCCGATTTTAATAATCGCGAACTCTTTGAGGTTGAGAATCCACATCTATTTGTTTTTGGGCGTTACAACCTTAATAAACAGGCCGAGCGGGTATTGGTGGTCGCAAATTTTGATGGCAAACCTCAACACCTTAATCTGAATGACCTTGATGGCTGGAGCGGCAATCAATATGGTCAAATAATCGATTTGTATTCGGGACGCTCCCCTGATGTTTTCAAAAATGCCCTGGTGGTGCCGGGTTTTGGTTTCTACTGGTTAAGTGAAACGGTCTAAACTGATAAAACTCGTATAACCAGGATTTGAGGGATAATGCTAGTACTCAAAGCAATGACCACAAGATAAATCGATGGATTATGAATTTCGCCGTAACCTATATGGCCGCTATCAAGCCGAATTTTCAATGGGCCACGAGGCCCTTGGTTTGTGGTTAAGCGAGGAGTTAGGTACTGATCCGCTGCTGATTAGTAGCCTGCTAAAGAAGGTCGAGCAGCTGCAAAACCAACAGTGTTGGCAGCATCAGCAGCCTGGGCGGGAGTTTACATTAACCATGAATCAGGACGGTATTGAGGTGCGCGCCGCGCTGCTTGATGACTTGGCTGATGAAGCACCTGACGAACTCAATCACTATGACCAAGAATCCCAGGCCTGTTGTGGACTGGATGATTTTCGCCAACTGCTGGAATCATGGCGCGAGTTCACAACGTCATCGAGCCTACGATAGGCTAGTAAACATCCTTATTGGCTATTTCCCGAAAAAGAAGGGCTAAGGATCTGTTAAAATTGCCAGGGCAACCAGGCAGTCAGTCGTTGTGACACAACTGCAGTTTAGAACAGGGCAACCATGTGATTAATAACGATATCTTGCGCCGTATCCGTTATACCTTTGATTTTGATGACGCGAAGATGATTGCGCTGTTTGGCCTGGCTGACTATCAGGTAACGCGTGAGCAGATCAGCGATTGGTTAAAAAAAGAGGATGATCCTAGTCATCAGAAATGTAACGACGTTCGGTTGGCTATTTTCCTGAATGGTTTGATTGTCGATAAAAGAGGCAAAAAGGAGGGGCCACAGCCAGCGCCAGAGAAACGCTTAACTAACAATCTGATTTTTAGAAAGTTAAGAATTGCACTTAACCTGAAAGATGAAGATATATTGGCGATTTTAGATCTGGTAGGTGTGAGCATGAGCAAACCTGAATTAAGCGCCTTTTTTCGTAAGCCGGATCATAAAAACTACCGTGAATGCAAAGACCAGATCCTGCGCAATTTTCTATCCGGCTTGCAGCTTAAATATCGGCCAAAAAGCATCTCGCCAGTCGAATCTAAATGGCGTTAGATTTTTAGGGCTGAGGCAGTGAATTTATAAGCGCGAATTTGTGCTTTAGAACCTGATTTTTCACCCCTGAACAAGGCCACCCTAGGTTGGTCTGCCATTCACTGGAATAGAGCCTATCAACATCATCGGTCCAGTCATTTCTCTTGCCAGATAACAGAATATCCCGTAGTCGCCGAAGGGCGGACTGCTTCCTCGAAATTCAGTACTTTGTAATACGCATCGATTCTTAAAGGGGCGGGCAGGCTGAGACCTTATCCAAACTGCAATTTTGAATTCAAATAGGCTGTAAAAAGAACTAAAGTGGTCAGGGCATACTCACGTATATGGCCCTGAGTAAGCTTTACGCCATGCTACATAATGGAGCTGCTTGTGGAGTACAAAGACTATTACAAAATCATGGGGCTAAAGCGTGATGCCTCTCAGGATGACATTAAGCGCGCCCATCGTAAGTTGGCGCGAAAATATCATCCTGATGTTAGTAAAGAGCCTGATGCCGAAACAAAGTTTAAAGAGGCCGGTGAGGCCTATGAGGTGCTCAAAGACCCGCAAAAACGAGCCGCTTATGATCGGCTAGGTCCAAATTTAAAGGCCGGGCAGGAATTTCACCCGCCGCCTAACTGGGATTCTGGTTTTGAATTTCGCGGTGGTGGTTTTACCGCGGCGGATGGTGGCGGTTTTAGCGACTTTTTTGAACAGTTGTTTGGTCAGCAGGGGCATGCTGACCATTCCACTTTTCACACTCAGTTCAATGTCCGCGGGCAAGATCATCACGCCAAGGTGATGGTGGATCTGGACGATGCCTTTCATGCGGCAACGCGCAATATTAGTCTGCAATCGCCAGAGCTGGATGAACATGGGCAAATGCGCGTGCAAAAACGTACGCTTAAGGTGAAGATCCCCAAGGGGATTAAAGAGGGGCAGCAGATTCGCCTTACTGGTCAGGGAACGCCCGGCATGGGCCAGGGTGTGAAGGGTGATCTCTATCTGGAAATTCGTTTTAAACCCCATCGCCTCTATCGTGCCGAAGGACGTGATCTGCATATGCAACTGCCGGTGGCACCCTGGGAGGCGGCGTTAGGGGCGACAGTGAAAGCGCCAACCCCTGTTGGTAATGTGGATCTTAAAATTCCCGCTGGTTCAAATAGTGGCAGCAAACTTCGTCTTAAAGGGCGAGGTATTCCCGGCAATCCCGCAGGTGATATTTATGTCACCTTGAGTGTGGTTGTGCCACCTGCTGACAGCGAACAGGCCAAGCTGCTTTATAGAGAGATGGCAAGCAAGCTGGCGTTCAACCCACGAGTCAAAATGGGGGTATAGGTCATGACTGAGCAAACCATATTAACCGGCATCATTATTGAAGAAACCACAGAGTTTAGTTTGGCTGACCTCAGTCGTGCCTGTGGTCAGCCTGCCGAGTGGATTCTGGCATTGGTGGAAGAGGGGGTGATTGAGCCGGTGGGAGGGGATCAGAGCCATTGGCATTTTAGTGGCAGCTGTCTGCGCCGTGTGCGCATTGCCCAGCGTTTACAGTCAGACCTCGGCCTTAATCTGGCCGGTGCGGCCCTGGCCGTGGAGTTATTGGAAGAGGTGGAAGCACTGCGTAATAGAATTGCAGTTTTAGAGGGATAATGTAAACGCCATGTTTGACTATAAATCCAGACGACGGCTATTGATTGGTCTGCCGCGTTGACTAACGGCTGGCTCATACTATGAAGTGGCTTGAACATCAGCGAATTCTTTATACGCTAAGCCACCATCCCATTCCCCATAAGATCTGGGAAAGCTTAATGCGCGAGGCCGATATCTTCAGCGGCTTGAGCTCTGTTGAGAGGGCTCACCTGCGCGAGCTGACGACCCTGTTCCTGCAGCGCAAGAGCCTCGTTGGTAGCCAAGGCTTGGAGGTGACCACGGCGATGGCGGTGGCCGTGGCGGCTCAAGCCTGCCTGCTGATCTTGAAGCTGGGGCTGGATTATTACGATGGCTGGGTTGAGGTTGTGATTTACCCCGGGGCCTTTCAAGTGACCAGGGACAGCCCTGATGCTACGGGACTGGTTTCGCACCAGGAGCAGGCCTTGAGTGGTGAGTCCTGGTTGCGCGGGCCGGTGATTCTTTCCTGGGATGATTTTGCCGCGTCGTTGGCAGCACCCAGTTCCGGCCATAACGTGGTGGTGCATGAATTCGCTCATAAGCTGGATATGCTCAACGGTAGCGCCAACGGCATGCCACCCTTGCACACCGAGATGCTGCGGCAGCAGTGGACGGAGGCCTTTAGTGATGCATTTGATCACTTGCAACACCAGCTGCTGCATCATCGTCCAGGCCTGAATTCATATGGCGCAACTGCACCGGCAGAATTTTTTGCGGTGGTGAGTGAGTGTTTTTTTAGCAATCCTCAGCTCCTGTGCCAGCAAGCCCCGGCGGTTTATGAGCAGTTAGTGTTGTTTTATCGTCAAAACCCGCAAAGTCGGCGGCCTGGCTAAGATAGCGATGGAACTAATCCACGGCCAACAAACTCGAATAGTGATATGACGGAGCACGTTTTTCTGGCCCCGCTTCAAAAGAGGGAAACTCTGGCCGATATGTATATATAATGAATCCGATTCTCTGAAACCATGCATTTAAGTAAACTTATGATTACAAGAATTTTATCCCTCATTGTATTGTTAACGTGTTCAGCATTGTCTGTTTCTGCAGCTAATGCTCCGCTTACGCCTACCGCTGGACATGGTTTCTCTACTGTCCTGCTTACTAATTTAATTCAGCGTTTTCATTACAAAGAAATGGCCCTTGACGATGCACAGTCCCGTGCCATTATGGATCAATATATAGAATCCATGGATCCCAGTCGTAGCATCTTTACCCTTGAGGATATTGAATCGTTTAGTCGTTACAACACCCGTCTGGACGACGCATTACGCAGCGGTCATATTGAGCCGGCCTTTGCTATCTTTGAACGCTTCAACCAGCGTCGCATTGAACGCGCTGAATATGCCTTAAAACGCCTGGATCAACCCTTCGACTTTTCGCAGGACGAGCAGTACCTGTTTGATCGTAGCGATGCCGGATGGCCAAAAGATAACAATGAATTAGATGAGGTCTGGCGCAAACGGGTTAAAAATGATGTGCTGAGTTTGTCTCTGAGCAATAAAAAAGATGAAGAAATCAAAAAGACCCTACGCAAACGGTATCAGCGTTATATAAGCCGCTCTGAGCAGATCAAACCAGAAGACGTCTACGAGATTTTTATCAATGCCTATCTTAAAACCTTAGAGCCGCATACCGCCTACTTTTCACCGCGCAGTTCTGAAAATTTTAATATCAATATGAGCCTTTCTTTGGAAGGTATTGGTGCGGTGCTGAAAACCGATGGTGATTATGTGGTTGTGAAAAGCACGGTGCCCGGTGGCCCGGCGGAGCTAAGTGGCCAGTTTCATCCTGGTGACCGTATTGCTGGTGTTGGTCAGGGCGACGATGGCGACATTGAAGATGTGGTTGGCTGGCGCATTGATGATGTGGTGGCCCTTATTCGCGGCCCTAAAAATTCAGTTGTACGATTGCAGGTGTTACCTAAGGCAAGTGGTCAGGATGGGCCAGGCAAGCTTGTCACCATCGTTCGCGACAGAATCAAGCTGGAAGAACAGCAGGCCAAAAAGTCCGTGATTGAAATTGAAAATGACGGTCATACCTCACGTATTGGTGTGATCTCGATTCCCACCTTTTATATGGACTTCGATGCGGCAAGGCGCGGTGATAAAGATTATGCCAGCGCCACACGTGACACACTCAAGTTGCTTAATGAGCTAAAAGCAGAAAAGGTTGATGGTGTTGTTATTGACCTGGCGGGCAATGGTGGTGGTTCGTTGACAGAGGCAATATCGCTTACCGGACTATTTATTAAATCAGGCCCTGTTGTACAAGTGCTAGATAGTCATAATAAATTAGAGCTCGATGAAGACACAGATGACAGTATTGCCTATAGCGGTCCTCTGGCGGTGCTGGTTAATCGTTATAGTGCCTCCGCATCGGAAATCTTTGCCGGTGCCATGCAGGATTACGGCCGTGCCACCATCCTCGGTGAACCAACCTTCGGCAAAGGTACGGTGCAACAGGTAATGGATCTGAATCGCCATGTAAGAAATAGTGAAGCCACCTTGGGTCAACTCAAGCTGACCACCGCTCAGTTCTTTCGCGTTAATGGCGACAGTACGCAAAATCGTGGTGTTATCCCTGACATAATCTTTCCTACGGCAGAAGAAAGCGATAAGCAGGGCGAACGCTCACTAGATAATGCCCTTCCCTGGGCGAATATTAAGGCAGCCAGTTTTGTGCCATACAATCGCAGCAATATCGACCTTGCAAATATAGAGGCACAGCATCAAAAACGAGTTCAATCAGATAGTGGCTTTAAATATTTACTTGCCCAAACTGAGTTGCGTAAAGAAATGGTTGAACAAACAGCGGTTACCTTACGTAAATCTGAGCGCAAAGCAGAAAGAGAAAAACAAGAGGCTGAAACTCTGGAACTCATAAACCGCTTTCGTTTTTCTCTGGGCATGAAACCTGAATCGCTAAGCGAAATTCAGGCGGATATGGAGAGTGCTGATGATGAAAACGAGGACTTCACCGAGGCAGTAAAGCTGATTCAGAAAAGGGAAGCCGCAGCCATACTCGTAGACTTAATCCGCCAACCGCAGATGCAAAACAAGATTTCTTATCAAAATACTAACAACGTTCTTAATTAACCTTGGGCTGCATGAAATTTATTTTTTAGTTACTTCAGGGCACCTCTAATAATTTCTTGCGGCCTCTGGCTTTCAGGCTGGTTCGCAATCAAGGCGCAACTTTTAAGGCATGCTGGTTGCCTGTCGTAAAGTTGTAACACAGAGTGCGGATCAGCCTGAAAGCCCCTTCGGGCGCTGCCTGGCGAGCACTCTCGCCGCGTTAGCTTGCTTGGAAAGGACAACCAGCCTTTCCCTGCACAAGCTGCCTTGCGAGAGTCCTCGTCAGGTTGCGCAGAGGCCACAAGTAATTATTAGAGGTGCCCCTAATGCAACCACAAGCTGATCCATTCATTGTTCCTGTCTGCCATGAACAAATAGAGCTGCTTTATCAAGATCAATCCCTGTTGTTGATTAACAAACCAAGTGGCTTGTTGACCCTTTCTGGGAAACACCCGCTCAATAAAGATTCTGTGCACTTTCGTCTGGTCAAACAATTTCCTACGGCCACCATGGTTCATCGTATTGATTTTGGAACCTCGGGTATTTTAGTGGTTGCGCTTAATAAGGCGGTTAACGCGCATATCTGCAAGCAGTTTCAAGCACGTACTGTGGATAAAACCTATACCGCAATCCTTTCTGGCCACCTGGCAGACGATGCTGGCTGTATCGAATTGCCCATAGCAAAAGACAAACCCAACTTCCCATTACAAAAAATCTGTTATGAGACCGGCAAACATTCGCTAACGCATTACCAGGTTATTGAGCGATTACAGACCCCCCTGGCGACAAGAGTGACGTTTAAGCCTGTCTCGGGTCGCACGCATCAATTACGTATTCACAGCAGCGAAATAGGTCATCCAATTTTAGGCTGTGACCTATATGCCACCGATGAAGCATTTTTTATGGCAAAGCGTTTAATGCTACATGCAACAACGCTTGAATTTGATCACCCTGTTACAGGAGAGCGGGTCAAAGGGCTAAGCCCTTGTCCGTTTTAGGCTCCTGGTTGATATAATGCGCCCATGCCAATAAAACGCCGCCGTCGGGCGAAGTCAAAACCACCTCGCAAACGCCTCTGGTTGAAGATTGCCCTGTTGCTGGCTGTTCCGCTTTCATTGGCACTGGCGCTGTATGTGCTTTATCTCGATCAGGTAGTGCAAACCAAGTTCGAGGGCAAACGCTGGTCGGTGCCATCTCGAGTCTATGCCCGGGCATTGGAGCTGTATCCGCAACAGTTGCTGACAGCAAATAAACTTTCAGATGAGCTCAAACAGATTGGTTATCAATCGTCTGCCGATGGCATGGACCCGGGCACGTATCTGCGTAACGGCAAACAGTTTGTGGTGACGACACGGGCATTTCGTCACTGGGATAGCGTCGAGCCCGGTCGCTCAATCGTTCTAAAATTTGATAACAAACAACTGACAACACTTACGGATGCGGTGACTGGCAAAGCGCTGGCATTGATTCGGCTTGAACCGATGTTGATCGGTATTATTCATCCGGCCCACCGTGAAGATAGAATTTTGGTCCGGCTTGATGATCTGCCCCCTAAACTGACCTTGGCCCTGCAAGCGATTGAAGATCGCAAGTTTGCCAGCCATCACGGTGTCGATTTTCGTGGCATTGCCCGCGCTGCCTGGGCCAACCTGCGCGCCGGCAAGGTGGTGCAGGGCGGCAGTACCCTGACTCAGCAACTGGTGAAGAATTTCTTTCTCAATCGCGAGCGCAGCCTAACGCGCAAAATCAATGAAGCGATCATGTCACTGTTGCTTGAGGCACGCTATGACAAAAAAGAGATTCTTGAGGCGTATGCCAACGAGATCTATCTGGGCCAGGACGGCAACCGTGCCATCCATGGTTTTGGTCTGGCAACACAATTTTATTTCAACAAACCGCCGCAGGAGTTGACTGTCGCTGAGTCGGTATTGCTGGTGGCGATCTTGCGTGGGCCAACCTATTATGACCCGCGCCGTCATCCCGAGCGTGCCCTTGAACGTCGCAATCAATTAATTGAAATCATCTGGCGCGATGGCCTGATTGACAGGCAACTAGCCCAGACTGCCCAAGCCGAACCTCTGGGTGTGACGGCGAAGCCGAATCTCGGTAACAGTCGTTATCCTGCCTTTATTGATCTGGTGAAACGACAGCTGCAACAGGACTACCGTGATGAGGATTTACGCAGTGAAGGTCTGCGCATCTTCACCACCCTAGATCCGGTAATCCAGCAAGTCGCCGAGAAGGCCTTGGCAACAAATATTAAGCGGGTTGAACGCCAGCCCGGCATGCTTGAGGGTGGGGTGGTGATCTCGCGTCTGGGCAGCGCGGAAATAAGTGCCGTGGTGGGTGGTCGCAATCCACGTTTTGAAGGTTTTAACCGCGCGCTTGATATTCAGCGCCCGGTCGGCTCACTGTTGAAACCGGCGCTCTATCTCACCGCCGTATCTCAGCCGCAGTCTTATACCCTGGCCAGCCTGATTGACGATGCGCCGCTTAAACTCAAACAGTCTGATGGCAGTGTCTGGTCGCCAGCCAATTATGATCACGAAAGCCACGGCAATGTCCTGCTGGCCGATGCGCTAATCCATTCATACAATCAGGCCGCGGTTCGGCTTGGACTCGAGCTGGGTCTTGGGCAGGTGGTGGAAACCCTGCACGGACTCGGTATAGATAAACGCATTCCGCCATACCCCGCAGTGATGCTTGGCTCGCTAGAACTGGCACCGCTGGATATTGCCCAGATGTACCAGACCCTGGCCGATGAAGGTTTCTATACACCGCTGCGGGCTGTTCGCGCCGTGTTGAATGCCAAGCATCAGCCATTAAACAGATACCCCATTGATACGGATCAGCGCTTTGCCCCTGAGCAGACTTTTCTGATCAACGACACCCTGCGTCTGGCCTTGAGGCAGGGGACAGGTCAAAGTGTCGCTAAACATCTGCCAGAGACACTTACCCTGGCCGGAAAAACCGGCACCACCGATGATCTGCGTGATAGCTGGTTTGCCGGCTTTGGCAGTGACTATCTTGGTGTGGTTTGGCTTGGCAATGATGACAATGCCGTCACCGGCCTGACCGGCGCCAGTGGTGCGCTGCCGGTCTGGGCCGACATCATGCGCCAAATTAATCCCCACTCCAAATTAAGCGAAGCCGCAGCAACGCCGCCTGCGGCTATCGAATATGTATCGATTAATCCGGAAACAGGTCTGCGGGCAGACTCCGGTTGTGAACAGCGTTATGATTTGGCCTTCATTACCGGCACGGCACCAGCCGGATATGCCCCTTGTGCCGGTAACGCAGTGAAGCGCTCAGTGGGCGGTTTTATCGACACGCTTAAAGGATTGTTCCAATGAAAAAGGTTTATTTGCTTGCCATCACTGTCTTGCTGCTCAACGCCTGTGCCGTTCAAACACCGCTACAAGGCCACAGCGGACCTGCTGGGGTGTTGATGGCCCAAGCAGATCAGTATGCTGCTGATGGTGACAATGGCCAGGCCATCGCCCTGTTAGAGCGGGCTGTGCGCATTGATCCGCGCAACGGTCATGCCTGGCTGCGCCTGGCCAGATTACATTACGAGTTAGGTGATTTAAACAAGGCAGAACAGTTCGCCCGGCGGGCCATGCAGTTTGCTGGTGCAGACCAAGGGCTGAAACGAGAATGCCAGCTATTGCTTGATAAGCTCAGTCGGCAGACCAGCAAGCTTGGTTAGATGATTGTTTTAACTTGTTGAATCTCAGCGTTATATCGTTTATCAGTTGAGCCTGTTTTAGCAAGGGCTAGTAGACAGTCAAAAGCCGACACTAATATTCAGGTATAATGCCGGGGCTATTTTCCCCATATATGGATAAACCATGCCCCAAACCAAACAACCTGCCGATGAACTGCCTGTGACCGACAACAACGCTGTCGAGCTTGTAGAGCCCAGTGCCGAAACAACCAAGAGCGCTGCTCAAATCCTGTTAGAAAGAAAAGCAGCAGCAGCGAATAACCGCAACCTGCCACCCCATCTAAATGCTCACCCAAGCCACAAAAGCCAAAAAATCGGTGCGGCACCGCGTGGTACTCGTAAATCCATGGGTAAGCGCTAAGGCAGTCATTGCCCTTACAGCCTTGAAGTAGAGCTGTTTGGGCTGAATGTTTTTTGTGAAGCCCTATTAAATATCCGCGTTAATTCAGTGTTCTAGAGGGCGTTTTATCTGTCCCCTCATTTTCCAGCCGTTCAGACCAAGATAGATTGAATTCCGGCAGCTAAACATGAGCAGGCAGACGCCCGAGTAGGGCGACCACCATGACTCAGCACAGTAATTCCGGTGTAGCTATTTCGAGGCTTCAACGCCCCAGGCCGATTCATTCTCACCGCCAAAGACCTCCAGCAAGGCTGGGATAAACCGGGCAAGCTCCATCGTCATCAGGGCGAAGTCGGCATCGAACCGCATCGTCTCATCATCGGCTTCAACCCCCTGAGCCTCTTCTTGAATCACATCCAGAAAGCGCAGTCGCTGTATAGTCAGGTCCTCGGCCAGAATGCAGGACAGACGCTCATTCCATTCCACTGCCAGCTTGGTCACCTGTTTGCCGGCGGTAAGATGAGACATAACTTCCTCGGCGGCAAGATCCTGGCGCGTACAGCGCACTACACCACCTTCCTGCTTGGGGTCACGCAATTCACACTGATCTTCGATAACAAAGCCAGTCGGCGCAGTCTGACTGCTCAACCATTGGGTTAGCTCACGGGTCGGAGGCGTGTTTACCGATGGCAATACCAGCGACAGGCCACCCAGGCTCTCACGCAACAGGCTCACCAGGTCTTCGGCCTTGCTGGCTGATGACGCATCCACGACCAGCCAGCCATCCTTAGGTGCCAGATAGGCAAAGGTGTGGCTAGAGCGGCTAAAGGCCCGCGGCAACAAATCCAGCAACACCTCGTCTTTGATCTGGTCACGCTCTTTGCGCCGCACGCTCCGCGCCTCTTGCTCTTCGATAGCGTTAACCTTCTCAGTCACGTACTCGCGCACCACGCTGGCTGGTAGCACCTTCTCTTCACGCCGGGCACAGACCATGATGTAACCGTTGGCACCGTGGCTAAGCAGCTCACCATGTCGCCCCAGCGGCGAAACCCAGCCATAGCTGAAAGGGGAGATATTGCCGCAGGGATGAAACGCCTTAGTTGCCAGCTGCTCATGCAAGGCCTCAGCAGACAGGGTGAACGGTTTGGTCAGGCGATATAGACGCAGATTCTTGAACCACATGGGCGCTGGTGTCCTAGGAGAAAAAGGGGAAGGATTATGGGTTCAACGGCGACCAACATCAAGCCGTCATTCCGGATAGTGGTGCCTGGCTAGTCAATTGATTGGTATTGGCACGAAGCAGCAGATCCAGAACTGAATCTGAATGACTACTCACGCTGGATATGCCCAATCCCATAAGGCCGTGAAACATGGCAACGGTATTAGGGTGAAGCATTAACCCTGTGATATACGTGTATGTATAAATAGAGTCTTGTTTGGGGGCAAACATGGGAAATGTAGGTGGGCAAGCTTCATCCGAAGCGCCAGAGGCTATTGATCAGCCGATTCGTATTCAGGCGGTATTATCACCAAAGTTCAATCTGGCCTTTATACAAAACTCAGTGCCTGTATTGCTAGAGTTGGCTTTGGTCAATGATAGTGATAAATATCTAAGCGACTTAACCTTAACGCTCTCATCTACCCCTTCCTTCCTCAAAACCAAAATCTGGCATATCGATGCCATCTCTTCAGGGCAAAAGTTCCATATTTCAGACCGCGCTGTCAGTTATCGATGGATAGAGAAGGGTGTCTTTGAGAAAGCTGGCGCCAGAATCAATAAACCCGAAGCAAAGGCCCTTTTTCATGAGGCTGATCCCGCCTACGTAGTCACAGACATCAATCCCGATGCCTTCTTTAATACTGAATACGATCAGCTTTGAAAACCATGTTCGCCCACGTCATCGAAATTGAAGGCCCTGTTCGTAAAGACATGCTCGCCAAATGCATAGCCCGCGTCCATGGTTGGGCGCGTACAGGTAAGAGGATTAAAGACAGAGTATTGGCGTTAGCACTGAACGAATACCCCGTGACGGAAGAAGACGTTGGTCGGTTCTTTTGGCCCAAGGGTAACGATGTATGTGAATGGACGGATATATGTTAGGGGAATTTTATGTCTACTTAGTGCTGCGGTTTCAACCGGTTGATGCAACATCTAATCTCTAATGATAGAGAGGAGGATG
>CBFCYE010000023.1:0-40188 GCA_965602225.1 uncultured Gammaproteobacteria bacterium
CCTGGCGACGAGGTCATTATGCCGTCTTACACGTTTGTATCGACGGCCAATGCTTTTGTGCTACGTGGCGCGATTCCTGTGTTTGTGGATATTAGGCCCGATACGCTTAACATTGACGAAACCAAAATTGAAGCTGCCATAACTAATAAAACTCGAGCTATTGTTCCTGTCCACTATGCCGGTGTTGGCTGTGAGATGGACGCCATCATGGACATCGCCCGCCGACACAACCTCTTAGTTATTGAAGATGCTGCGCAGGGCATTATGTCTAGTTACAAAGAGCGGCCCCTTGGCAGCATTGGACACATGGCTGCGTTCTCATTTCACGAGACCAAGAACATAATCTCCGGAGAGGGGGGAGCCCTGTTAATTAACGATCCTGTTTTAGCAGAGCGTGCCGAAGTCATCCGCGAGAAAGGTACTAATCGCAGCATGTTCCTTCGTGGCCAGGTAGATAAATATACGTGGGTGGACTGCGGTTCTTCTTATCTGCCTAGTGATCTAGTTGCTGCATTTTTATTGGCCCAAATGGATGAGGCTGATGATATAACCCAGCGACGTTTAGCAATATGGGATACATATCACCGTTGTCTCGAACCACTGGAAAAAGCCAACAAGGTCAGACGGCCTATTGTGCCAAAAATATGTGTTCACAACGCTCATATGTACTACATGCTGCTGCCAGATTTGGAATCCCGAACCCATTTGATTCAAGAACTAAAAGCACAAAATATTCAGTCGGTTTTCCATTATGTGCCACTGCATAGTGCACCAGCAGGCTGCCGGTTTGGCCGATCGCACGGGAGTATGGCCGTAACCAATTCGTTGTCTGAGCGATTAATTCGATTGCCACTTTGGCTTGGTGTGGAGGAGCATCAAGCACGTATTTGTGAACAAATTTTTGCGGTGTTGCGGTAAATGTTATGGAGTGGCGATAGTGAAATTCTTTAGATAAATTCTGGTATTACGTTTTACGAAACATTAATCTCTTTAAAGATTGAGTCAATGGCCCTGTTTCTATCCATTGATAGCTCAGATGAGAGGCTATAAATATAGTAAATGTGATTGCTATAAGTAGCAGTGCCTCCGCAAGGATTGATGTTGGTACACCAAAAAAGTGCAGGAAAATCCCGAGCACAATAACGTGTATCAGGTAAGTAGAGTAAGACCTATCACCAAGATGTTTCAATAACCTCGAGGTAGGCAGCTTCCGAAGTTGGTGGTCGAAGCATAATGCGGCGATGACAAAAGCTGTAGCGGAGAGCTGAGTAGTAATATTTGAGAATCTCCAAAAGAAATTAATCTCGCTCCAATCACTATCGATTTGGTAAAGAGTAGTTGCAAGTGTTAAAAATACCCACCCAGACCATACGCCTTTCCATCTGTTGTGACAGCGGATGTTTACATATACCAAGCCAGTTAGCATTCCTAAAGAAAACTCATAGAGTTGAGAATTTCCAATAACAGAATCATAGGGCCAAGAAGTAGGCCAGACGGTAGGCAGCATTAATAGCGATACAACACAAGCGATAAACCAGCCTTTTCGAAACAATATAATCAATAATCCAATCCACAAATAAAAGAACATCTCGAAATTCAGGCTCCAGCCTTGGGTGACAAGAGGGAATACACCTAAACCAGAAGGATTTTCGTGTGGAATAAAAAGCATCGAATATATCAGACTAGTATTGTCATAGCCTGTAAACGAAAATTCTCTTGGAAAGTAATATATAGTGGGTATTGTGAGCAATGTTACGAACCAATAAACCGGCACGATTCTTAGTAAGCGTTTCTTTATAAACTCTATACCCCCAATATCTTTGAAATGCAAAGTATAGGACATGATAAAGCCACTAATTACAAAGAAAATATCAACGCCAAAACTCCCTGTGGATGAGAAAAATTCACCCAGCCATGAATTGTATTTGGAGGAGTGGAATATCCCCATATAATGATGAAAAACTACGAGCCAAGCCGCGATGGCTCTCATGGCTTGCAAAGATTCTAAAGAGTGTGGCCGTTCAATTTGTTGGCAAGTCAATTTATTGGAAACATTAGAAGTTGGATAGGTCATATGCGGCCTGTACTTTTCCAGGAGATGGTTTATTCAGGGTTTTTCAGTGCCATCCAAAACCCCAGCCATGATAATTCTTCATCAGGCAGATGGCAAAAAGGCGGCGATAATGTTTGTCGTATATCTTCTACTTTTTTAATATCTAATTTTTGTGTTGGATGAAATTTTACACATTCTAACTTGTGATGTTGATATAAGCTTTTATATTTATCGATTCGCCATCGGTTTGGAAAGCCTTTATGGCTGTACATAAGCTTGTATGCTAGATGTGGCCAGGATAAGAAATCAAGTGGTTTATGCCTATCTAAATTATGGCTCTTGAGGTCGACTTGATGTATCGAAATGCCATCTGCCTTTAAGCTGATTTTTATGTCTTTGAAGGTACCATTAAGGTCGTTAACATGCTCTAGTACAGCCCTTGAAATAATCATGTCGTAGGTGGATTTCTTTCCAGAAAAACCATTTTTTGTAACCATGTATGATATTTTTTCGGTGTTAAAGCCGCTGCCTGGATCGCCATTTTTTATGAAAATGCTTTCAGCCCTTTTTCTTTGTTCACCATCTAATGTGTTTAAAATGTGCTTGTATACCTCAATGTTTTCATTAGAGGCTTTTTCTAGTGGGAAGCGATCAACGCAATGAATCTGCTTTGCGCCATGTGCATACATAAGCAGTGCTACACCCAGGATGTCCCCTGGGCCATATTCCAATATGATTTTGTCATGTAAATAGTTTTCTATTTCCTTAGAGGGTATTTCAAGTTGTGTGAAATATTCATCAAAACATTTTATTAGGTAGTCGCCAACTTCATTGGTGTTTTCTTCTTTATGCGCACGGCCTGTTTGTGTTGTTAGCTTGACGTAGAGCTTGGGGGAAAAGCGTGCGATTTGGTTTGACAAGAAGGCCTTGCTGAATAATTTTATATCTTGAATGATGTTTTCACTATACATTTTGAGCTTCTGATTGATGTGGTTGTGTCGTTTTCTCAAAGATTTTCGCGAGATTCTTGCTAATGGTTTTTCTTTCGAATTGACTTAGGTAGTCTTGATTGAAATTTACATTCTGTGGGATCGGTTTTTTAAGCAAGTCACACAAGGCTGATTTGCAGGCATCCACGGATTCAGCAGGCAGAACAATTCCTGCATTGGCGCGTTCAATGATGTCTTTTGTCGCGCCGGGATTGCATAGCGCAAATATAGGGCGTTTTGAGGCGGTGTATTCGAATAGTTTGCCTGGGATGACTCCATCTGATGTCGCACCTGTGTCTACAATCAATAATAAATAGTCACACTGTACTTGTGCCCGCATGGCATCGTGATATGAGACATCGCCAGTGAAATTGTAGAGATGCTTGATTTGGTATTGATCTAGTATTTCATTATAACGTTGCTGAATTTCTGGTGACACGCCTCCTACGATATGGATACGTACTTTTTGGATTAGCTGTGGCTGTTCTTGATTTAGTTGGCCTAGCGCTTCAGCAAATGCGTAACCACGGCGATTTTTAAATAAACGGCCGGTGTAGACAAAATCAATGGTGTCGTTTTCTTCTCTTGGTTCTGCAAGCAGGGGTTCAAAAACTTCTGGGTCGTAGCCATTGGTTAGTGTTTCCCAATTGCACGTGGCTTTTGGGTGCAGTTTTTTTAGGTATTCGGTTTTTTGCTCTGAGACTGATATGACTACGTCTGCTGTCTTGACCAGTTTACGTTCCAAAACCAGCTCCAGCCGTTGGCGTAGCGGGCTTATCCATTCACGTAAAACATCACCTTCCCATAGGTCTCGGTAATCCATGATCCATGGGATATTGCGTTCTTTTTTTAGTTTGTAACCGATAAGTGCGGCGCTGAAAGGGGGGAGACTGGTGAATACAAGGTCTATTTTTTCTTTTTCGCAGATGTCAGTCGCAAGCTTGTAGGCGTGTTTTGACCAAGGCAGGTAATTGTCTGGAATGTAGATCCAGTGCCGAAATAACCACTTTAAGGCTCGGATTGGGCTGTCCTTCAAAGTGTTTGTTTTTTGTTTTTTAGATTCCGTGCTTGGTTGTGTTGTGGTTTTATTGTCTATGTTGTGATTCCGAAGTGTAGCAGTATGGCTCGGTCCGTTGCTACGGCCCAGTAAGCGTTTAATACCATCAATCAGTGATGTTTCCCAGTCTGGCCAGTTGGCACGATGGATCTGGACATCTGGGGGGATCTCTTTTTCGAGTGATGGGTCGTGATTGTCAGCGTTTGATGGTATTTCTACGGTTAATACAATGGGTTTCCACCCAAGGTTGCGAAGGTGTTCCACAAATTTTGCGGTACGAATTCGGCCGATAGTTTTTAACGGTGGATATTCGCCAGCGATGACTAATACGGTTTTCTTAGGTGTGCTCATAGAGTGGTAGGGCTTCTTCTGTAAGGCTTTGGCAGAGCGTGTGAAAGTCATGGGCGCGTGTTTCTGAGCTTGACGCTTTGGCAATCTCGAGCCCTTGATGTTCGATTTTCTTTCTGAGTTTGTCGTCGGTTAGGAGCCGACTGATGGCGTATGAAATTTCTTCGATGTTGTCGCCGTTTACAAGGAGCCCGTTTTGACCATCCCTTACGGCTTCAACTGCCCCTCCTGCACGGCCACCGACTACGGCTTTGCCGCACGCGTTTGCTTCGAGAAATACCAAGCCAAAGCCTTCTGTGTCGTGGTTAGCTAATTCACGGTTTGGCATGACAAAAATATCGCACAGATTATAGTGGTCGGTGAGTTCATCTTCGCTCACTCGGCCCGCAAATATTACTTTGTCTTCGACATTGTATTCTCGAGTTAGTTGTTCGAGTTCTTGTTGTTGTTCACCTGTGCCTATGAGCAGATACATGGCGTCGGGGCATTGTTTTAGAATGTCAGGAAGAGCTTTTATGGTGTGGTCAAAGCCTTTACGCGGCACTAGTCGGCCAACGGATAATATGATTTTTTTGCCATTTAGCTGGTATCTATCTAGCAGATCTTGTCGTTTTTCTTTTATGTGGAATGCCTTTAAGTTCACTCCATTTTTTATGAGCGCTATTTTTTGTGGGTCGATATGCATTTGATTGATAAGTGCCTGACGTGTGAACTCGCTTACCGCTATAACAGCATCGGCTGCATGAAGATATTTTTGTCGGCGATTCCTGAAGAAACGATATGGCACGTCTGAGGTGATTTCTTCGCCATGAATATAGTTGATTACTTTGCAGCCTAGCCAGCGTTTGGCCAATACTCCAATCCAGCTTGCTGATTCCAGTTCACCTATGCAGATGACTTTTATATTTTCACGGCGTACCAGATGGGCGACCTTTTTGAAGACATTGATGCGGATCTTCAGATCAATCGTAAGAAACACCCACAGGGAATGAAAGATTGAGCTTGTTTGGATGATAGGTGGGCGAATGAGCTCTACCCGATGCACTGGATAACGGGCTTTCTTGTCGAATTCCTTCCAGCCTTCCAGTATTTTACCATTCTGATAATTTCGCCATGGTGCCAGGATATGGACGGAAGCAGGCGAGGTGAATCGCGCTACATTTTCATAAACAACGGCTGAGCCACCATGAATGGGTGAAAATATGCTGGTGATCAGTAGGCATTTCATTGGCTAAAAACGGAAATGTTCGCTGTGGACTGTTTGATTACGGTCATAAGGTATCTTTAATCTTAAGGTGGCTTTGTTATTGTGGCCGTAAATTTAACACGATAACATGGTTTGCTCTAGCTGCTGATGGCTTTTGCGGGCGATTTCAGGTTGCTGATACACGCTATTTTTTTGGATTGTTTTTACTTTATATGCCAGCTAATAAGTACCAGTGGAATACCTATACCAGTATTGCTGATCTTAACAGTCACGTATCAGACTTAGCCCTGGAGGGTGATGTCGATGGTTGTGATCTGTTTTCAACGCTAGATTGGCTGGAACTGTTGGAACGTACGGTACTTACGGGGGAGGCTTCTTCAGTCATTTGTACGGCTAGTTCAGTGGATGGTCTGAAGGCATTGTTGCCTATGCAGGAGGCTCATCGCCCCGGCTTGCTGGCAGTGCGGGGCTTGCGTTCAATGAGTAACTATTATTCCCCTCTGTTTTCAGCGCAGACGGAAGGCGGCCCGTCAGGGCAAGCAGCACTGGGTTTTGTTTGTCGTATGCTTTCTCAGGTCAAGCCCGCCTGGCATTGGCTGGATCTTGAGCCACTTTCTGATGAAGGGCGGGATGTACTTTCGGCTTCTCTGGAGGCTAATGGCTTTGATCTCTTTCCCTATTTTCGTTTCGGCAATTGGTATCTTCGCCTTGAGGGCCGGAATTTTGCTGAGTATGCGCGTGATCTGCCGGCCCAGCTGCGCAATACCATTATGCGTAAGCGCAAACGTCTGGATAAGCAGGGGACGTGGCAGATTAGAGTATTTAAGGGGGATGATGATCTACAGGCGGGCATTGATGCCTATTGGCAGGTTTACAATGCCAGCTGGAAACAAAGTGAACCCTATCCTGAGTTTATCGACGGCCTGATTAAACTGGCGGCTGAACGTGACTGGTTGCGCCTGGGGGTGTTGTATCTGGCAGGTCAGCCGATTGCTGTTCAGCTATGGCTTGTTTATTGTGGCACGGCGTCGATCTATAAGCTGGCTTATGATGAGCGTTTCAAGGCGTTGTCTGCGGGCAGTATATTAAGTGAATACATGTTTGAGCAGGTGATTGATGGCGATAAGGTTGATGAGATTGACTATCTGGTGGGGGATGATGGCTACAAACGTGATTGGATGTCGGCGCGGCGGGAGCGCTGGGGGCTGATGGCCTTTAACCGAACCACCTTGGTTGGCCGTAGTCTGGCGGCTATTGAACGCATTAAACGACGCCTGAAGCCGGCGCGGCCTGAGTCTCCGTGAGCCTGGGTTGATGAGTCGTCGCGTCTTAATGATTGCCTATCACTACCCTCCAGTTGGGGTGAGTAGTGGTGTGCAGCGGACATTGGCCTTTTCGCGCTATCTGCTGGATTTGGGGTGGCAGCCCATCGTATTGACGATTTCTCCCTGTGCCTATGAACGAACAGATGAAGGGCAGCTACAGGATATACCGGAAGGTGTTGCTGTGATACGGGCTTTTGGTCGAGATGTGGCGAG
The DNA here is from genome assembly GCA_965602225.1 of uncultured Gammaproteobacteria bacterium. Lineage (GTDB taxonomy): Bacteria > Pseudomonadota > Gammaproteobacteria > Tenderiales > Tenderiaceae > Tenderia. The sequence goes on from CBFCYE010000023.1 coordinate 7,193, forward strand.
GCATTTTGCGCTGGCCGGTCATTATTTTGATTGGATGGCCTTGCCGGATCGTTGGAATAGTTGGTGGCTGGGTGCCGTTTTAGCTGGTAGTCGATTGATTAAAGAGTATAAACCAGATGTGATTTGGAGTACTTATCCGATCGCAACGGCTCATTGTATCGCCTCTACACTGAGCGGTCAGTCTGGTGTGCCATGGGTTGCTGATTTTAGAGACTCGATGGTTGATGATAGTTACCCTGCTGCGGGGTTAAGGCGATCCGTGTTCAAAAGAATTGAATCTCGCACATTGAGGCAGGCGAGCTCGGCGGTTTTTACTACAGCGGGCACGCTAGCTATGTATCGAGATAGATACCCTGGTATTGAGGCAGGGAAGTTTAGGGTGATAGAAAATGGCTATGATGAGCCGGCCTTTGCCAGCGTGATGTCGTCGGTGGCTGATTCAAAGGGTAAACGTTCTGGGCCGACTTTACTGGTGCATAGTGGCCTGCTCTATTCATCTGAACGTGATCCAAGCTGTTTCTTCCGGGCGATTTCAATTTTGTTGGCAAATAAACTGATTTCAGCCGATACCCTGCGCATTGTTTTGCGTGCCAGTGGTGAAGAGGCTCAACACCAGGCCACCATTGATGAGTTAGGTATTCAGGAGATCGTAAAGCTTGAACCGCCTATATCATATCGAGACGCGCTACTTGAGATGTTGAATGCCGATGGTTTGCTATTATTTCAGGCTGAAAATTGTGATCATCAGATTCCGGCTAAGCTCTATGAATATATTCGTGCGCGGAAACCCATTTTCGCCATGCTGGGCCTGCAAGGTGAAACGGCCAATTTATTGAGGGCGTCTGGTGATTTTACGGTGGTATCATTGGCTTCGGTGGATCAGATTGTTACTGGTTTATCCGAGTTTTTAGCGTCGATTGATGCGGGGTTGCTACCTATTGCAAGTGATAAAGTTGTAAAATCCCATTCGCGCCAAGCCAGGACGAGAGAGTTGGTTGATGTTTTCGAGTCTGTGCTTGTTGAATGATGGCTTATAAAAAAAACAGGCAGATATTTATGGCAGTTATTGATGATATAAAAGTAATACTGGGTGATGTGCTGCAGTTAGCTGAGAAAACGGCTGATTTTGATGAGAGTACAGCGCTGTTAGGTGGTTTGCCTGAATTTGATTCGATGGCGGTTATTGGAGTTATCACCGCACTTGAAGAGCAGTTTGATTTTGATGTGAGTGATGATGAAATTGATGCTGATGTATTTGAGAATGTAGGTACATTGGTGGCCTTTGTTGAGAGTAAACTCAACGAGTGAGCGGTAAGCAATATAGCCTCCACCCCTTTTTTCTTGATGGCTTGAAGGGCAAGCTATTTTGCCTTTCTTTCCTCCCTTCTGATGCAGTAAATAATAATCGATCGGTGCTGATTGTGCCGCCTTTTGCCGAGGAGATGAATAAATCTCGGCGTATGCTATCGCAGCAGGGGCGCCGTTTAGCTGAGGCTGGATTCACTGTTTTACTGCCCGACCTATATGGTACGGGTGACAGTGAAGGTGAATTTGGTGATGCCAGCTGGGATTGCTGGCTTGATGATTTAAACCGTGCCTGGGTTTGGCTCTCAAAAAAAGAAGTAGAAAATGTATCTCTTCTGACTTTGCGATCAGGATCGCTATTGGTGAGTGACTTAATTGCACGGTTTAACCTGAAAGTAAACGCGCTGGTTTTGTGGCAACCAGTTGTGTCAGGTGCCGTTTTTCTAACTCAGTTTCTTCGTTTGAAATTGGCGGCTGAGATGTCTAAATCGGTTAAAGATAAGATAACTGTTAATGAGCTAAAGCAGTCGCTTGAAGATGGTTCATCTATCGAGGTGGCTGGTTATATGGTGTCACCAAATATGGCTGGTGGACTTGAACGGTCAATGCTTGATATTAAGCCTGGTAATATTGTTAATAATATTTTCTGGTACGAGATTGTGTCAGATGAGAGTCGCTCACTTCCTGTTGCCAATCAAAAAGTGATTGAGTCGTTGTCGGCTAGTGGAGTGGCGTTATCGGTCTCCAAAGTGGAAGGTGCACCATTTTGGTTGGCATCTGAAATTGTTGATGTGCCTCGGTTGCTGGATTTAACGGTGACTGCATTAATGAGTAATGACTCATGAAGGTTGATGAGCAGCCTATTGTTTTTGAGTGTGATGCTGAAGAGTCGGTTGCCATTATCCATCAGCCTGAAAAGCCTTGCTCAAGCGGTGTGCTTATCATTGTTGGTGGCCCGCAGTATCGAGTGGGCAGCCATAGGCAGTTTCTTTTGTTGGCTCGGGCGCTTGCCAGAAAGGGTATTCCAGTGATGCGTTTTGACTATCGTGGTATGGGTGATAGTGCGGGCGACCTTAGATGTTTTGAAAATATTGCTGAAGATATCCGTGCTGCGATAGATGTCTTCTTTCAGGAAATGCCTTGTTTGCATGGCGTTACCTTATGGGGGTTATGTGACGCGGCTTCGGCAGCTGCTTTTTATGCACATAGAGATCCTAGGGTAAGAGGTCTAATATTGCTTAACCCTTGGGTGAGGACGACGGAGGGTGAAGCCAAAGCCATGTTGCGTTATTACTATATAAAACGTTTGTTTGACAGAGAATTTTGGGCAAAAATATTGGCTGGTAAGTTCAGTATAAAAGCATCTTTGTGTTCTCTGCTTAGTTTGATCCGCAGGGCTGATGTGGCTAGTAGTGTCAGTCAAAATGAAACGGATGAAACCAGATTGCCTGAAAGGATGTTGAATAGTTTGAAAATGTTTAATGGCCGAACGGGCATTATTCTTAGTGGTGACGATTTGACCGCGGCTGAATTTAAAGATGCTATGGCTGAATTGCCTGAATGGAACAAGCTTTTACTACAGAAAAATATGCAGTGTAAATTTGTTGACGGGGCGAATCATACATTCTCAACAATGTCCTGGCGTGATCAGGTGGCTGACTGGACGTTTGAGTGGTTGAGGTCGTGACTGAGATCGTCATTCTAACTTTGAGATTTTTATGATATCTATTTTTAATAAATTAACTGTTGGGCTATTTTTGGTCGTAGTTATTTTTATGTCGGAAATTACTGCTGTTCATGCTCGTACGCTTGAAGTCGGTCCAGATAAAGAGTTTGTTTCTCCAAGTGTGGCGGCGAAATTTGCAGAAGATGGCGATGTGATTGAGATTGAGGCCTCCGGAAATTATCTGAATGACTATGCAGTATGGAATCAAAACAATATTACTCTTAAAGGCGTAAACGGCCGTCCACATTTGCGCAGTGTTGGCATGATTCCTAATGGCAAGGGTGTGTGGGTTATCAAGGGTAGTGGCGTTAAGGTGTCAAACATTGAAATCTCTGGCGCTAGGGTGAGAGATCATAATGGAGCAGCTATTCGGCTTGAGGGCGAGAATTTTAAGCTATCTGATTGTTTTATTCATGGCAATGAAAATGGGGTTCTGGCGGGCATGAGTCAGCCAGATAGTGAAGTGTTGATTGAGGGATGTGAGTTTGCCTTTAATGGTGAAGGGACGGCTGGCCGAGGCCATAATATTTATATTGGTGATGTAGGGCGTTTTATTTTTCGTAATAGTCATTCTCATGATGCAATGCTTGGCCACTTGGTTAAGTCGAGGGCTAGGGTGACGTACATCCTTTATAATCGCTTGTTTGAGGGGACAAGCAGTTATTCAGTTGATTTGCCGAGTGGTGGCTATGGTGTGGTTATGGGGAATGTTATTTATCAGGGGGATAGTACTGATAATTCGGCAATGGTGTCTCATGGTGCAGAAGGTTTAAGGCCTGAGGGTAATCGTCTTGAGGTTGTTTACAACTCTTTTTTGAATGATCGCGGTAATGGTGGTGTTTTTGTTAAGGTGGCCAAAGGTGTTGATGTGGCTATCTCCAATAATATTTTCTCCGGACAAGGAGAGGTGTTGCAAGATTATGAAAAAGTGAAAAGCTTTAAGGGTAGGGTAAAAAGTATTATAAAAAGCCTCCTGTTTGCCGAGAATGAAGCTCCGGCTCCTGAACCTATGTTAGAGGGTATGATTAAGGTCGAGAATAATGTTCAAGAAATGGATTTGTTTGAGCGTTTTTCCGAGTCGGCGGTTCTGCCTAAAAAATCATTTTATTCAGATCTTGTAGATGCGGCTAAGTCTGTGCGTGATTTTAAGGGTGAAGAGCTGCTGCCGTTGAGTCAGATGATGAGTAATAAAGTTGTTCCTCGTGAACAGCTTGGCAAGGGGCTGGATATTGGTGCAGTTGAGTATAGGTAGCGTTTATACCAGGATCTCGATTGCGGCTGGATGGCCAAGGAATAAGTGTGGGCTGGCACTAAATCCATAAGCCCCCGATTGATACACCACCACCAGATCACCTTGTTCTGCCTTTGCCAATTCCATCTTGTTAGCCAATATATCCAGCGGGGTGCAGAGTGGGCCTACAATGTTGACTGTTTCCAACTCACTGCTGTTCATTTTGTTGCCGATACCTACAGGATAATTTTTTCTGATCACCTGGCCAAAGTTTCCTGATGCCGCCAAATGATGATGCATGCCGCCGTCTGCAATTAAATACTTCTCACCACGCGATTCTTTGATATCAATAATCTTGCAGACATAGATGCCTGCTTCGCCAGTGATGTAACGTCCCAGTTCAGTCACGATTTCTGCTTCAGGTAGGTTTGATTTTAGCTTGGGTAGCAGCCTTTCCAGGTTTCCTTTGATAGGTTTTAGGTCTAATCGCTGTTCGCCGGGGAAGTAGGGAATGCCCAGGCCTCCGCCGATGTTGAGTGATTTGACTGGGCCGGGTGTGCTGTCGCTTAGGCGTATGGCCAGATCGAAGGTTTTTTCATGGGCTTCCATGATGGCGTCTGGATTGAGGTTTTGTGAGCCCCAGAAAATGTGAAAACCGAAGAACTCCAAACCTAGTGCGCCTAGCTCTTTGAGCATGGCGGGCACGCGTTCGGCATCGACGCCAAACTGTTTTGGTCCGCCGCCCATCTTCATGCCGGATGATTTGAGGTCGTAATCGGGATTAACGCGGATGGCGACCCTTGGGGTGATGCCTAGTTGCCCGGCGATGTTGGCAGCGCGGCGCATTTCGCCTTCAGATTCCAGATTAATGGTGACGCCGGCGGCGATGGCTTGGCGTAGTTCCTGGTCGGTTTTGCCTGGCCCGGCGATGCTGATCTTGTTGGCGGGCATGGTGGTGTCCAGAGCTGTTTTCATCTCACCGGCAGAGGCTAGGTCAAAGCCATCTACCAGTCCGGCCAGGTGTTGCACCACTGCTGACATGGGGTTGGACTTGATGGCGTAGTGGATGTGGATGTCGCTGGGAAGGCTGTCGCGCAAGTGTTGGATGCGCTGTGTGATCAGGTTGCGGTCGTAGGCGTAAAATGGCGTTTGGCCAACGCGTTCGGCCAGGCGACTGATAGCTATGCCGCCGATGTGGAGTTCGCCGTTGATGACGGGGAATTGATCCATGGCGGCGTGGGTTGGTTTTTGTTTCATTGTAGTGCTGGCCTTTGTCTGCAAGCTTTTACCCCCACCCTAACCCTCCCCCTAAGAGCGGGAGGGGATGTTTCTTTGGTATGGGGGAAGTGATGGCTGATTATTTGTCTATGCCTGGTTAAAGATATCCTGATACTCGCTGCTCAACAGCTTGCGGTCAATCTTGCCGTTTGGATTGCGTGGCAGGTTGTCGCATTTTTCTATTTGCAGTGGCACCATAAAGTTGGGTAATTCTTTTTTGCAGCTGCTGATGATGGCTTCATGATCCAGTTCATTGTCTTTGTTACCGGTGGCGACGATCAGGATACCCTGGCCAAGGGTTGGATGGGGGATGCCAAGTGCAACGACTTCGCCTGCCAGCTTGCTGGAGTAGATCACTTCCTCTATCTCTGTTGGACTGACGCGGTAGCCTGAGGTTTTGATCATGTCGTCCTTGCGGCCAACGAAATAGAGGTAACCCTCGTCATCCATTTTGACGCTATCGCCAGACCAGACCGCAATCTCGGTGATGGTCAGGGCTTTATTTTGATTAGGTGCGGGTTTGAAACGTTCGGCGGTTTTGTCAGCATCGTTCCAGTAGCCCATTGCCACCAGTGAGCCTCGATGTATCAGTTCACCGGCTTCACCTGGGGCGCAGGGGCTGCCGTCTTCTCTGACGACCATGACCTCAGCATTGGGGATGGCCTTACCCATCGAATCAGGGCGGTTGTCGATCTCTTCAGGGGGCAGATAGGTTGAACGAAACGCCTCGGTCAGGCCATACATCAAATAGAACTGACTCTGGGGCAGTGATGTGCGCAGTTGTTGCAGCGTTGCCTTTGGCATAGCGCCGCCAGAGTTGGTCATGTAGCGCAGTGAGGCCATGGCCTCTTGTGGCCACTCAAGTTGGGCCAGTTGATTCCACAGCGGTGGCACACCTGCCAGACCGGTGATCTGTTCCCGGGCGATGGCCTTGACCACGTCGCGGGGCAGCAGATAATCCATCAGCACGGTGGTTGCGCCAGTAAAAAAGGCGGTGCTGAGCTGGCTAAAGCCATAATCAAAACTAAAGGGCAGCACGGCCAGCAGTTTGTCATCGGCAGTGTTGTTCAGATATTCAGCGACACTCTTGGCTCCGGCGACCATGTTCTTGTGTGACAACACCACGCCCTTGGGCTTGCCAGTGCTGCCCGAGGTGTAAAGGATGGCGGCCATGTCGGTGTCGATACGGCCTGGGGCAGGGCCTTGCCTGTCGCTGTCATTAAGTTGCTGCCAGCTGAGCAGATTAAAGTTTTCGGGTTTGGGCAGATCATCAGCCTCACAATTGACCAGGACGATGGTCTGCAGATCATGGCATTCGGCCAGTGTTTCTTTTAGTTGCTGGTAGCGATCTTTTGAGGTGATCAGCACCCGGATATTACAGTCTTGAAGAATGTAGCTAACCTGTGGCGGCTTGAGCAGCGGGTTGACGGGCACAAACACCCCGCCTGCCTGACTGGTGGCAAAGAAGGCTGTTACCGTCTCAAACAGTTTGGGCAGATAAATGCCTACACGTTCGTTGGTCAATAGGCCGTGTGCCTGCAAACCACTGGAGGCCTGATTAACCATGTTGGCCAATTCGGCATAGCTGCATTGGTTGCGTTTATGGATTAACGCGACTTTATCGGGATTGGTTCTGGCTGAATTATGGATCAGCTGGTGTAATAAATCAGACATGTTGTTGGCTGCTTGTGTTTGAAATCGTGTGAGTGGCTGGCTAGGTCTGATCTGTTGAGTAGTAGGCATTATATCTATAGCGGAGCGGATTCCAAGTTGTAATGTCTGTAAGTCGGGCAGGGTAGGTTTAAATCCCCTCTAATCCGAATGGCACTTACTTAAGTTCCTTCCCTCTTGCAGGGGGAAGGTTGGGATGGGGGTAGAAGCTTGAAATCTGGTATTAACACCAACCTTTTCACCCCCATCCTAGCCCTCCCCCCAAAGGGGGAGGGGACAAAAGACTTTAAGTAAGTGTCATTCCCGCCTAATCCGAATGGCACTTACTTAAGCTCCTTCCCCCTTGCAGGGAGAAGGTTGGGATGGGGGTAGAAGCTTGAAATCTGGTATTAACACTAACCTTTTCACCCCCCACCCTAGCCCTCCCCCCAAAAGGGGGGGAATAAAAAACTGTTCTTTTGCCTTCCCTGTGCAAACGAGGAGTAAGGCTCTGTTCTTTTATCTCCCCTCTGCAAAAGGGCGTAAAGGATTGAAGGGGGATTTGTATAGGCCCCCAGATGCTTGCTGTATAATCCTGATTTTTGTGCGTCTTGTTGGGGTTGAATTGATGGCAACAACTAGTAAAACCATATTTGTCACCGGCGGTGCCGGTTTTATCGGCTCGGCGGTGGTGCGGCAGTTTATCGCCGAGACTGATGTGCAGGTGGTGAACATCGACAAACTCACCTATGCAGGAAATCTGGCAACCCTGGCTGAGGCGCAGGACGATCCGCGTCACTGTTTTGAACAGGTGGATATCTGTGATGCGACGGCAATTGCTGCTCTGTTTGATCAATATCAGCCCGATGCCATCATGCATCTGGCGGCCGAGTCCCATGTGGATCGCTCTATTGATGGTCCTGCAGATTTTATTCAATCGAATATCGTTGGCACCTATACCTTGCTGGAGGCGGCGCGGGCTTATTGGAATGGCCTGAGGGGGACGAAGCGCGAGGCGTTTCGGTTTCACCACATCTCCACTGATGAGGTGTTTGGTTCGCTGGGGGCGGAGGGGTTTTTCCGTGAAGATTCGACCTATCAGCCCAATTCACCCTATTCGGCTAGTAAGGCCTCGTCTGATCACCTGGTGCGGGCCTGGCATCACACCTATGGTCTGCCGACCTTGATGACCAACTGTTCTAATAACTACGGCCCTTACCAGTTTCCTGAGAAGCTGATCCCGCTGATTATCCTGAATGCTCTGGATGGCAAGCCGCTGCCGATCTATGGCAAGGGCGACAATATCCGTGACTGGCTGTTTGTTGAGGATCACGCCTGCGCCCTGCGGTTGGTGTTGGAGATCGGTGTAGTGGGTGAGACCTATAACATAGGCGGTCACAATGAAAAGACCAATCTCGAAGTAGTGCAGACCATTTGTGCCACGCTGGATGAGTTACGTCCAGCGGCTCAGTCCTATGCCGAGCTGATCACCTATGTAACCGATCGTCCTGGTCATGACCAACGCTATGCCATTGATGCTAGCAAGATCGAACGTGAACTGGGCTGGAAGCCGCAGGAGAGTTTTGAAACAGGTCTGCGTAAGACGGTTGAGTGGTATATGGAAAAGGCTGATTGGTGGCGTCAGGTGACGGCAGATGATTATCAGGGTGAACGCCTGGGATTGGAGAAAAATACATGAGTAACACTGTACGCCGTAAAGGCATCATCCTCGCTGGTGGTTCGGGCACGCGTCTTTATCCAGTCACCCAGGTGGTATCGAAGCAGTTGATCCCAGTCTACGACAAACCGATGATTTATTACCCGCTGTCGGTGCTGATGCTGGCGGGTATCCGCGATATTTTGATTATATCTACGCCGCAAGACACACCGCGTTTTGAGCTGTTGCTGGGTGATGGTTCGCAGTGGGGATTAAATATTCAGTATGCGGTTCAGGCCGAACCTGAGGGCCTAGCCCAGGCCTTTATCATTGGCCGTGAGTTTATTGGTAATGATCCCAGTGCGCTGATTCTGGGCGATAATATTTTTTACGGCCATGATCTTACTATGAATCTGAAAAAGGCCAATGCACAGACAGATGGTGCCACTGTGTTTGCCTATATGGTCAGTGACCCTGAACGTTATGGTGTGGTTGATTTCGACGCTGAGGGTAAAGCAGTATCGTTAGAAGAAAAACCGACGCATCCAAAATCTAACTACGCCGTTACCGGACTCTATTTTTATGATAACGATGTGGTGGAGATGGCGGCTGATTTGAAACCATCCCCTCGTGGTGAGCTGGAAATTACCGATATCAATAAAATTTATTTAGAGCAGCAACGTTTATCTGTGGAACGCTTTAGACGTGGTTTCGCATGGTTGGATACAGGTACTCACAGCTCGCTGTTGGAGGCCTCGCTGTTTATTGAAACCATTGAAAAGCGCCAAGGATTGAAGATCTCCTGTCCGGAAGAGATTGCTTACCGCAGGGGGTTTATCGATGCACAACAACTGGAGACCCTCGCAGCTCCACTGCAAAAGAGCGGTTACGGTGAATATCTGATGCGGGTGTTGAATGAGAAGATTTGGTCATGAATGTAATTAAGACAGAAATCCCAGATCTATTAGTAATCGAACCCAAGGTGTTTGGTGATGATCGCGGTTTTTTCTTTGAAAGTTTTAATGCGCGGGACTTCGCCGAAAAGACTGGTGTGACGGATTTATTTGTGCAGGACAATCACTCGCGTTCTGCCAAGGGTGTGTTGCGTGGCCTGCATTATCAAATTAAGCAACCACAGGGTAAGTTGGTGCGCACGGTTGAGGGTGAGGTTTATGATGTGGTGGTGGATGTGCGCCGTTCATCGCCAACCTTTGGTAAATGGTTTGGGGTGACTCTGTCGGCTGAAAACAAACGCCAGTTATGGGTGCCGGTTGGCTTTGCTCACGGCTTTGTTGTGACTAGTGACTATGCTGAGGTTTTGTACAAAACCACGGATTATTGGGCACCGGAGTATGAACGTTCGATCCGTTGGAACGACCCTGCCTTAGCGATTGACTGGCTTGTTGGTGGCGAACCGTTATTGTCGGCCAAGGATAAGGTCGGTGTGCTACTGGCTGAGGCCGAGGTGTTTGCCTGATGCGTATCTTGCTGACAGGTCGTAATGGCCAGGTTGGTTATGAGTTGCGACGTAGTCTTGCACCGCTGGGTGAGCTGATTGCGCCTGAGCGGCAGCAGCTCGATCTCGCTAATCCAGATAGCATTCGCAGCTGTATTCAAACAATCAAACCGGATTTGATCGTCAATGCCGCTGCCCATACTGCGGTAGATAAGGCCGAAGAAGAACGTGATCTGGCCATGGCCATTAATGCCACCGCCCCGCGGGTGATGGCGGAAGAGGCCGAGCGCCTTGGCGCAGCAGTAATCCATTATTCCACCGATTATGTCTTTGATGGTAGCAAAGGGGGCGGCAGCAAGGGCCAGCCTTATGTTGAAGATGATGCCGCTTGCCCAATCAATGTCTATGGTGAAACCAAGTGGGCAGGAGAAGAGGCGATTCGGTCAACGGCTGGGCGGCATATGATTCTGCGCACCAGTTGGATCTACGGTATGCGCGGCAATAATTTTCTATTGAGTATTTTACGTCTGGCGCGACAGCGAGAACAGCTGGGTATTGTTGATGATCAGATTGGTAGCCCGACCTGGAGTCGTATGATTGCCGAGACCACGGCGTGCATCATAGCGCAGCAGCTGGCTGCAGCGGATTCACTGTTTGACGATTGTAGCGGCACTTATCATCTGACCTCTTCCGGTCAGACGTCTTGGTATGGTTTTGCTAGGGCCTTGCTGGATCGTGATTCCGGTAAGAGCGAGCAGGTGTTAAAACAGCTGAAGGCGATTACCAGCGCGGATTATCCCACCCCGGCTGCACGACCGGCGTATTCTGTTTTGGCAACAGACAAGTTGCAAAGGCAGTTTAATCTGCTGATGCCGGACTGGTCTGATAGTCTGCAATTAGTGATGGAGTCTTAGTTGGTCTTTGGCCTAACTTGGGAACTATTAATGATCGTTATTTCAAACGAAGCGTAGCCTAAAATTCGGAGTCTATGGTTTGTTATTCAAAAGTTTTCTGGGGACTTGGATGCGTTGGAATAATTGAGTAATCATGGTCTTGAAGTATTATTCAACTTTCCGAGCAAAGGGGGTGGTTGGCACATCATTATTTGTCTGGTGAACAGATTTGTTGTTATTGCAGTGTCTATTGTCAGGCACGGAGCTTGCCAAGATGATCAAGGATCGGTCGGATAATTATCTGCTATCCAGTCGGTACGTGAAACGACACCGAGAGTTAGGTTCAGATTGCCGAAAACGATAAATGATTAATGCGGCCCAAGCAAATAAGAACAGAAAATAGCGGCTTGATTTGTGAGGCACTATTTTAGCTATTAGATATTAGTATATGGCTGTGTAGGTGAGCTGGCTTGTCAGTGAACTCGGAGGAGTCGGTTACAATTCTTCATTTTCTAGCTGTAGGTCGGAGTCCAGCTCTATTTCAGCTTCCGGTGCCTCTGTTTCTATGGGGTCGTCGTTGTAACGCTTGAAGATAATAATCTTGTCGTTGGTTTCGACCTGTACCAGTTTCAGGCACTCGCCTTTCTCGGTCGAGTGCTTGGTCAGTTCGCCAATCTCGCAGCGATCGGCACCATGTACCCTGATGTATTTGATCTCTTCGCAGGGTGTGCCGGCAAAGGTGATTTCCTTAAAACCTTCATTGGTTGGTTTTAAATGTTGGAACCCTTTTGTAACGGTGTCGTAGAGTATATCTTCATGGTTATGAGCCGAGAACCTGAATACGATGCTGGTGATTTTGTCAGTCAGGTCATTTTTCAGTTTCAGCCCCAGGCGGCAGTAGTTGTCGCCGCCTTGTTTGTTGGCGACGGATAGGTGGGCATATCTGCTATCTGATTGTTTGGTTTCGATGTATTGCCAGGTGTTATCATTTTTCAGCAACGCACTTTTGCCATTGACGGTAATGGCTTCGATGTCGGCTAGGGCGCTATTGCCTGTTAGTATGAAGAATAAGGCAATAAAGATTGAATTTATGTTTTTCATGGCTGCCTGATGGGTTGCTTTAACTAGATGTTCCTACAATGAGAATTCATTATATGCTGCCTAAAGTTTTCAGCAAACTTATGCTGAATCTGTTTACGTTGTTGGCGATGTTTGGTCTTGGTATTCAATCGTCTGTGGCGGCTGATTATTCCGATATTATCGCCAAGGTAAAACCCAGTGTGGTTGCCGTGGGCAATCACCAGCCGCTACAACAACCGGCGATTCGATTTGTAGGCACAGGTTTTGTCGTCGCTGATGGTCGGCACATCATCACCAATGCCCATAATATCCCTGAATTTCTTGATCCGGATAAAAACGAAAGTCTGGTGGTAGTTGTGCCGGGCGAAGATCGAAAAAAGATCCGTATCGCCACGGTTATCAAACAGGATAAACAGCATGATGTAGCCCTGCTTAGGTTCTCAGATTCGGCTCTAACTCCCTTGCCTTTGGGGAATGGCTCTGCCGTTAAGGAAGGGCAGGAATACCTGATGAGTGGTTTTCCGATAGGTTCGGCACTGGGTTATCACGTTGTTACTCACAAGGCCATGGTGTCGGCTGTTACCCCGGCGGTGCAGCCGGTGAATAACAGCAGACAGCTCAATCCTCGGCTGATTAAACGGATGATGACTGGTTTTGATGTATTCCAGTTGGATGCCATTGCCTATCCAGGCAATAGTGGCAGCCCGGTCTACGATATTGAAACTGGTGAGGTGATTGGTGTTCTGAATAGCGTCTTTGTCAAGGATACCAAGGAGAGTGTGCTCAAGAATCCAAGCGGTATTTCTTACGCCATTCCAGTGTTTTATGCGCAAGAGTTGCTGCGTCAGGCGGGATTGATCAGTAAATAATAATGCCCTTCTGCTAGAATCGATTTGACCTAGTGGGTAGAGGTTGATATAAAAAGTCGGTCTTTGTTGAAAGACCTCGGGGAGAATAGACCTAGTTTAACTAGGGGGGAGTGAATATGAAGTTAGTAACACGCAAGATACGTTTGTTGATTGCAGCAGTAGCGTTGGGAGGCTTTACTGCTGGAGCACAGGCAGCACCGATTGGTGATGCAGTTGCTGGTGAGGGAAAGGCTGGTCTGTGTGGTGGTTGTCATGGTTTTGATGGCAACAGTGAGGATGCGACTTATCCTCGTTTGGCTGGTCAGTATGCTGGTTACATCGTCAAACAGGTTAAGGATTTCCAGAATGGTCATCGTGCCAATAATGACACTATGGCGGGCATGGCGGCGATGGTGGGTTCCGATGAGGATGCCAAGGATATCGGTGCCTTCTTTGCGACTCAGAAGATCAAGGGTGCCTTGACCAAGCCTGATGCCAAGATTGCTGCTACGGGTGAAAAGATTTTTCGTGAGGGGAATGTCAAGACAGGTGTATACGGTTGTATCAACTGTCATGGCGAAAAGGGTATGGGCAAGTCAGCTAAGGTTTCGACCTTTCCTGTCATCGGTGGGCAGCATCGTGATTATCTGGTCAAGCAGTTGACTGAATTTCGTGATGGCGCTCGAGCCAATGATCCGGCCGGTATGATGGTTGGTGTTGCCAAAAATCTAACTGATAAAGAGATCGCCGCGGTGGCTGAGTACCTGTCCTCGCAGCTTTAAAAAATAATTCCAGTTGATTTAGAAAGCGGGCTTCGGTCCGCTTTTTTTATGCCTGTTATTTGTCTTTGTGGAAACTGATCAGGTGATCGGCATTGATGCGGATGCCGACACGAGTGCCGACGGGGTGGTCCGCATGGCTGGGGAATAGCGATAACAGCTGATTGCCACTAGGCAGGCGTAGGGTGTAGAGCACGGTGGCGCCCTTAAAGGCCTTGTTGGTGATCTCGGCAGTGAGTTTGCTGCCTGGGTCAGGGACGATGTCATCGGGGCGTAGCAGAACCTCTACGTTGGTACCGGTTGGCCATAGATAGGCACGGTCACCCTGGATCACGCCGACCTCGGTCTCGACCGCATTGGGCGATATCAGTCGACCGTCGATGAAGACACCCTGGCCGATGAAGTCGGCGACGAAACGATTGGCTGGTTCGTGGTAGAGATTAAACGGTGTGTCCCATTGCAGAATGCAGCCATCCTTCATGATGCCGACCATGTCACCTAGGGCAAAGGCCTCGTGCTGATCATGGGTCACCAGAATGGCGGCAATGCCTTGTTGTTTGAGGATCTCTCTTACTTCCAGACCAAGCCGTTCACGCAGTTCCACATCCAGATTTGAAAACGGCTCATCCATCAGAATCAGGTCGGGCTTGGCTGCCAGGGCACGGGCTAGAGCGATGCGTTGTTGCTGGCCACCGGAAAGCTCGTGCGGATAGCGATCGGCATAACCGGCCAGACCGACGGTTTCTAGCAGCTGTTCGGCTACCTGACGTTTTTCTGCTTTTGACTGACCCTTCAGGGCAAAACTGATATTGCTGGCAACATCCAGATGGGGGAACAGGGCGTAGTCCTGAAACACCATGCCCAGGCCACGTTTTTCCGGCGCCAGGGTAAAGCCGGCTTTGGATATTGTTTTGCCATGTTTGTTGATTTCACCGCTATAGAGCGGCTCAAAACCTGCAATGCTGCGCAGTACGGTTGTTTTGCCACAACCACTCTGACCCAACAGGCAGACCATCGAGCCGGGGTTGAGATGAAATGACAGATTCTTAACAACGGCATTATCGTCATAACGGCATTCGATGTTGTTAAGGCTGAGTAAGGCTTCCATGAAATTGCGTCTATCTAGTTGCCTGTCAGTAGAAATTCTAACAAGGCCTTTTGCGAATGCAGGCGGTTGCCGGCCTCGTCCCAGACTACGCTTTGTGGTCCTTCCAGCACCTCTTCACTGACCTCTTCATCGCGATGGGCCGGTAGGCAGTGCATGAACAGGGCGTCAGGTTTGGCCAGTTGCATCAGCTCACTGTTGACCTGGTAATCGGCAAAGGCCTTGATGCGTTTGTTGCTCTCTTCTTCCTGGCCCATGCTGGCCCAGACATCGGTGACGATCAGATCGGCGTCCTGGCAGGCATCAGCCGGACTGGCTGCCAGCCAGGCATGCTCGCCTGCAGCGCTAAGCAGCTCGCTGTCAGGCAGATAGCCTTCTGGTGCGGCGATGGCCAGTTTGAAATCGAATTGACGCGCAGCATCGATATAAGAGTGGCACATGTTATTGCCGTCACCAATCCAGACCACCTTCTTGCCTTTGATATCACCGCGATGCTCGAAATAGGTCTGCATATCGGCCAGCAACTGACAGGGGTGTTGCAGGTCGGTGAGGGCGTTGATCACCGGCACCTGAGAATAGGCGGCGAATTCTTCGATCTTTTCATGTTCGAAGGTACGGATCATGAAGATGTCGACCATGCGCGATAACACCCGGGCGCTGTCCTTGATCGGCTCGCCGCGACCTAGCTGGGTATCACGCGGTGATAGAAATATCGCATGACCACCACACTGGGCCATGGCTGTTTCAAAGGCAACACGGGTGCGGGTCGAGGACTTCTCAAAGATCATGCCTAGCACTTTGTTCTTCAAGGGTTCAAATACCACGCCGGAGCGCTGGATCTTTTTCAGTTCAATGGCGCGTTGAATCAGCTGCTGTAATTCTGCAGGGCTGAAATCCATTAGGGTTAGAAAGTGACGTGCAGCCATGGCTACATCCTTTATTTAGTTATTTGTTTTACCAGGGTGGCAATAGTATCGACGATCTGGTCGATCTCATTCGTGCCAATGACTAATGGTGGCAACAGACGGATGACATTGCCGGCAGTGACATTGATCAGCAGTCCCATATCCAGTGCCTGCTGTACCAGCTCAGTGCAGGGTTGTTTTAGTTCGACGCCTATCATCAGGCCCTGGCCGCGAACATCGCTGACCATGTCGTTATCCTTTAGCGCATTTTTCAGCCCCTGAACCAGACGCTCGCCCTTGATCATGGCGTTGGCGGCCAGGTCATTGGCTTCCATTTCAGCGATCACTGCCAGGCCAGCGGCACAGGCCAGCGGGTTACCACCAAAGGTGGATCCGTGTGTACCAGGTTGCAATACATCAGCAGCCTTGCCACGGGCCAGGCAGGCACCAATCGGCATGCCATTGCCCAGCGCCTTGGCTGAGGTCATCACGTCAGGTTGTGAGTTGCTGTGTTGGTAGGCAAACCACTTGCCGGTCCGGCAGACGCCGGTCTGGATCTCGTCCAGCAGCATCAGCCAGTCGTGTTGATCGCAGAGGGCGCGGATCTTGTCCAGATAGTCTGCTGCCGGGATGCGAATGCCACCTTCGCCTTGTATGGGTTCGATCAGCACGGCGACGATATTTTTGTTTTCGGCAGCGACTTTTTCGATAGCTTCAATATCGTCAAACGGTACCCGTACAAAACCGCCTACCAGCGGCTCAAAACCGGCATGGGCATTCTTGTTGCCGGTGGCGGTGAGTGTGGCCATGGTGCGGCCATGAAAGCTGTTTTCGGCAACAATGATGGTAGGCAGATCTATGCCTTTATTGTGACCATAGAGACGTGCCAGCTTGATCGCCGCTTCATTGGCCTCGGCGCCGGAATTGCTGAAAAAGACCTTGTCCATATTGGCAATGCGACATAACTCATCACCGAGCTGAGCCTGGTTGGTGATGCCGTAAAGATTAGAGGTGTGCAGCAGCTGGCGTGATTGGCTGCAGATGGCATCGGCTACCTTGGTATTGGCGTGACCAAGACTACAGACTGCGATGCCGCTAAGGGCATCGAGATACTGTTTGCCGTCTGTATCCCATAACCAGACACCGTCACCCCGTTCAAAGGTAACCGGCAACCGTTTATAGGTAGACATGAGTGAATCTGACATTTGTGTAACCCCAAAAACAAAAAACAGCCCGGTGGGCTGCTGCAAAAGGGTAATACTACTGTGATTTTATTGGTCAGGCAATAATTCAGGGAGCGGTAGTGGTGCCGCTCCCTGTGGATATTAGCTGCTGAAGTTGCTGGCGGCGAAGTCCCAGTTGACCAGATGATCGAGGAAGGTTTCGACAAACTTGGGCCGCAGGTTACGGTAGTCGATGTAGTAGGCGTGTTCCCAAACGTCAACGCACAGCAGGGCTGTGTTGCCCGTGGTCAGCGGTGTGCCGGCTGCTCCCATGTTGACGATGTCGATCGAACCATCGGCCTTTTTCACCAGCCAGGTCCAGCCTGAACCGAAGTTGCCAACGGTTGAGGCCTGGAAGGCCTTTTTGAATTCTGCCAGCGAGCCCCACTTGGCATTGATGGCATCAGCCAGGGGGCCTGTTGGCGCGCCGCCGCCATTTGGCTTCATGCAGTTCCAGAAGAAGGTGTGGTTCCAGATCTGGGCGGCGTTGTTATAGATGCCAGCGCTGGCCTTTTTGATGATCTCTTCCAGCGCCAGGTTTTCAAACTCGGTGCCAGGGATCAGGTTGTTGAGATTGGTGACGTAGGCGTTGTGGTGCTTGCTGTAGTGATAATCAAAGGTCTCGGCCGACATATGCGGCTCCAGGGCGTCTTTGGCGTAGGGTAGTTCGGGCAGTTGATGTGCCATTTTCTCTCTCCTTGAATAACGTACTAAATTAGTCTGGAATATAGACCTAGTCTAAGTAAATCCGTTTTTGTTTGCAAGCTCTTAGACAATAGTATGAAAGTTAGCCTGTTTGAAACTGTTTGTTACCATTGCCGTCATGGATGCTATTCAACTATCAGTTTTTTCCAGCCGTATTGCCGCTGTCTGTGATGAGATGGGGGCAATGCTGCGCTGTGCCGCGCTGTCACCCAATATAAAAGACAGACTCGATTTCTCCTGTGCCGTGTTCGACGCCGAAGGCCAGCTTTGCGCTCAGGCGGCGCATATCCCGGTGCATCTGGGCAGCATGGCCTATGCCATGGCTGGCATCGTCGGCCAGTTGGAGTGGCGTCATGGCGACATGGTGATCGTCAATGATCCCTTTCTTGGTGGTACCCACCTGCCTGATATCACCCTGATTGCGCCAGTGTTTGTTGCTGAGCAGCTGGTGGCCTTTGTTACCAACCGCGCTCATCACGCCGATATCGGTGCCAGCACGCCGGGCTCAATGCCCATCTCAAAGCGGTTGGACGAGGAGGGGCTGATCATTCCGCCTTCTTATTTGATACGCATGGGGGCACTGGATGAAGACTTCCTTAATTCCATTGTCTCGGCTACAGGTAATGCGCAGCAGAGTCGCGGGGACTTTTCGGCCCAGATCAGTGCCAATCGAGCTGGGGTGCAGCGTTTGATGAGTTTGATAGACGGCATGGGCCTGAGTCCATTCAAGCAATCATTGGTTTTGCTGAACGACTATGCCGAGCGCCTGGCTACCACTGCACTGCAACAGATTCCAGATGGTGAATACCGTTTCAGTGACGTGATGGATGACGACGGCATGGGTAATCGGGATATCCCTATTCAGGCCTGCGTCAAGGTTAATGATGGTTATATCAATGTGGATTTTGACGGTACAGCTAAACAGGTACAGGGCAATATCAATTGTCCGTTGTCGGTGGCGGCAGCCGCTGTTTATTACGTCTTCCGTTGTCTGATGCCGACACAAACGCCAGCTTGTGCCGGTAGTTTTCGCCGTATTCAGCTCAACGCGCCCGAAGGCTGCCTGGTTAATGCCCGGCGCCCGGCAGCGGTAGCGGCTGGCAATGTGGAGACCAGCACTCGCATTGTTGATGTCATCATGGGAGCCCTGGCCCAGGCCATTCCTGATCTAATCCCGGCCGCCAGTCATGGCAGCATGAATAACGTGGCCATGGGTGCGCGTGGCGCTGGTCAGAACTGGGATTATTACGAAACCCTCGGTGGTGGCATGGGGGCGGGGCCGCACAGCGCAGGTCTGAGTGCCTTGCAGACCCACATGACCAACACCCTTAACACGCCGGTGGAAAGTTTGGAGATGCATTACCCGCTGCGGATACAGCGTTATCAGATTCGTTCTGGCTCAGGTGGTGAGGGTAAGCACAAGGGTGGTGATGGTCTGATACGTGAATATGAGTTTCTGGCACCAACCACGGTCACCTTGTTGACTGAGAGGCGCCAGCACCAACCTTGGGGTTTGGCGGGTGGTCAGCCGGGGATGGTCGGTCAGAACTGTCTGGATGGTGAGGCCCTGCCTGCCAAAATTAGTTTTAGCGCTCAGCCGGGGCAGCGCCTGACTGTCTCGACTCCAGGTGGTGGTGGTTGGGGGCGGTGTGAACCCGATAAATAAGCCTTATAATATATAAGTGTTTGAGAATTCTTTATTTCCGAGTAAAATGCTTGGTTTTAGTGCCTGAGAAGATTTGAGGAGTAGTTATGGATATTATGGAAACAATTAAACAGCAGGTAGAGGGTGCCCCTGTCGTGCTGTATATGAAAGGTACGCCGCAGTTCCCAATGTGTGGTTTTTCTGCACGAGTGGTTGAGGCGCTGAAACAGGTTGGTGCTAAATATGATTCCTATAATGTCCTTGAGCAGCCTGAGATTCGCGCCAATCTGCCTAAGTATGCTGACTGGCCGACCTTTCCTCAGCTCTATATCAATGGCGAGCTGGCCGGTGGTTGCGATATCGTTATGGCGATGTATGAGAATGGTGAGCTTGAGACTATGACCAAGGCTGCATTGGCTGGCTGATTTCAAAATCGATAGTTGTTCTAAAAAGCCGCTCTTTAAAAGAGCGGCTTTTTGCGTTTTGGGCTGAAGGGTTTTTAAGCTTGATTTTAGTTTAGCGGGCTATGCTTACTCTACTTTTGATATTTCAAGCAGGGGAGCAGTCCTATGAAAACTCAATATTTAGCAGTCTTAATGGTAACAACATTATTCTTGGGCTCCACATCACTGGCCCAGGCTGATAGTCATCGCGGTGGTAAATATGTTGTTGCAGCTGTGACCAATCAGCAGTACCAGGATGACTGTGGTGCCTGCCATTTTGCCTATCAGCCAGGTTTGTTGCCGGCCAGCTCCTGGCGTAAGCTTATGGATAATCTGGCCGATCATTTTGGTGAGAATGCCGAACTTGATGTGGCCACTAAACAGTCCTTGTTGGCGTATATCGAGAAAAACAGTGCGGATAACAGTAGTGCCTATTTGTCGCGTAAGGTCATGCGTTCTTTGCCAAGGAAGGGGACGGTTATGAAAATCAGTAAACTAGGTTTTATGGCCCGTGAACATGATGAGATTCCGCGCCGTGTTTTTAAGGGTGACTTGCAAGGCCTGACCAATTGTAACGCCTGTCATCAGCGTGCCGCGGAAGGTTCATTCAATGAAAATGAAATCAAAATTCCAGGTTATGGACGCTGGGATGATTAAACAATGAAAAAATATTGCCTGCTTCTGCTGGTTTTGTTGTTGCCTGCGATGGCCGTTGCCGATAGGGACGATCATGACAAGGCAAAGCGCCTCAGGGATGCCGGTGAGATCATTTCATTGGATACGATTTTGCTTGATGTGAGGTCGCGTCATGTTGGCCGGATACTTGAAATTGAGCTTGAACATAAACGCGGTCACTATGTCTACGAGATTGAAATAGTCGATGATGCTGGCAAGGTGCATGAGTATTTTTATGACGCCAGGGATGGCCGGTTGTTGTGGGAAGAAATGGATGAGAGCGAGACAGAAAAATGAGATTGCTATTGGTTGAGGATGATGTCGATTTGGGTCAACAACTCAAACAAGACTTAGCCCGATCCGGCTTTGCTGTTGATCTGGTCGATAATGGTGTTGATGCCGAATTTATGGGTGATGAAGAGGCCTATGACCTGGTGGTGCTTGATCTTGGTCTGCCACAGCGTCCTGGTTTGGAGGTGTTGCAGAACTGGCGTGCGCGAGGCAATAAGGTGCCGGTGGTGATTTTGACCGCTCGTGATGCCTGGCACGAAAAGGTCGATGGTTTTAAGGCCGGTGCTGATGATTACCTGGCCAAGCCCTTCCATACTGAAGAGTTGTTGATGCGTATCCAGGCCGTGATTCGCCGCAATAAAGATCAGACAGGTGGAGAAGAGTTGAAGGTGGCTCAGTTGACGCTGGATGAAGAGCGGCAGACAGTTACCACGGTTGCTGGTGATGTATTTGAACTGACCGGTACTGAGTTTAGGTTGTTACGTTATTTTATGCTTCATCCAGGCCGCATTCTGTCGAAGTCGGTGTTGACCGAACATGTCTATGATTATGATTCTGACAAGGACAGTAATGTCATCGAGGTTTATATCAATCGCTTGCGCCATAAATTGGGTAAGGAGTTGATTCAGACTAAACGTGGCCAAGGTTATATCTTTAGAGGCGATGAGGCTTGAGGTCACTGCTGGCCCGTCTTAGTCTGGGTTTAGGCCTGAGTCTGATTGTATTGTTTGTATTGCAGTGGTGGGTGGTGAATAGCGCCGCCAAGTCGCTGACTGAAAGTTATGTTGTCTCTCGGCTTGAGCACGATGCTGCGAGCATTCTCTCTATTATCAATTTTTCCGCTGAGGGAAAGATTGAGTTCGATGCCAATCGTTACGACCCTATCTATCGCATGCCCTTTTCCGGTCATTATTATTTGTTGCAAAGCGGTGAGCAGTTACAGCGTTCCCGTTCTTTGTGGGACCAGGAATTTCCTGCGTATGTAATGACCGGTGAGCCGCAATACCTACCAGGTCCAGAGTCACAGCAGCTATTGGTGGTTGTGCGCGAATTCACTAAGCAGGGAAACATCCTTAGGGTCGTTGTTGCTGAAAATATGAATCCTTTGCAGCAGCAGTTGACGGAGTTTGAGCAGCGCTACGCCCTGATTAGTCTGCTGGTGATGCTGTTGGTGATACTGCTGCAGGCGGGTATCGCCAAGCGTGGTTTACGACCGCTGGGTCTGGTGATTCATGATATGAAACGCCTGGAAGCGGGTGAGGTTGCTGAGCTGCGCGAGGATGTGCCTAACGAAGTCCTGCCGCTGGTAAAAGAATTTAATCGCTTGTTGCAGTTAATGCGGCAGCGCTTGGAACGTTCGCGTTCGGCGCTGGGTAATTTGGCTCATGCCTTGAAGACACCGCTGACGGTGATGGTACAGCTGGAAGGCAGTGAGGGCTTACAACAGCAGCCGCAGTTACAAAGACAGTTTAGAGATCAGACAACGCAGATCAGGCAAATCATTGAGCGACAGCTTAAACGTGCCCGCTTGGCAGGTGTTTCAACGCCAGGGTTGAATTTTGAAACGGCTAAAGAACTGGATGGCCTGGCGCAGATTCTTAGGCAGATTTATGCCGAAAGAGGCCTGTTGATTGAACTGGATATTCCGGCCAATAAATCCTTTGTCGGCGATCGAGAAGATATGATGGAGCTGTTCGGCAATCTGTTGGATAACGCCTGCAAGTGGGCCGGACAACGTGTCTTGTTGACGGTTTACGATAAGCCGGGGTTAGTGGTGTCGGTTGAGGATGATGGCCCCGGCTGTGCCCCTGAGTTGAGGCAGCAGCTTGATCAGCGTGGTCAACGCCTGGATGAGAGTACTGTTGGTCATGGGCTTGGTCTGGCGATCGTGCGTGACATTGTTGAGCACTATCAGGGCAGTCTGGTGTTTGGTCAGTCTGATCAGCTAGGTGGTTTCAGAGTGGATGTGATTCTGCCAGGGCGTAGTCTGTAAAAGGACTAGAATGGTTGTAGCTTATGCCAGGTGTTGATGATCTTGCAGAATAGGTCGGCTGTTTTTTCTGCGTCATAAATGGCTGAGTGGGCCTGTTCGTTGTCCCAGTCGATATCGGCTGATTGAACCGCTCGGGCCAGCACGGTCTGACCATAGGCCAGTGCCGACAGCGTGACGGTGTCAAAGGTGCTGAAGTCATGAAATGGGTTTTTAACTTTGGTTCGTTTTGCAGCGGCTTTGATGAAGCCCAGATCAAATAGAGGATTGTGGGCGACCATAATGGCGCGGTTGCAGTCGCTGCCTTTTATCTCTTGACGAATCGCGTCAAAAATCAATTCCAGTGCCGGTTTTTCTTCTAGCGCCTCACGGAAGGGGTGATATGGATCTATGCCGGTAAAGGCGAGTGACGCCTGTTCCAGATTGGCGCCCGGAAAGGGGGCGACATGGCAGGCGTGGGTTTTGCCACGGTAGAGATTGCCCTCTTCATCCATGTGCACGATGACGGCGGCAACTTCCAGCAGGGCATCGGTGTCGGCATTGAAACCGGCGGTCTCTACATCAACCACGATGGGCAGGAAACCGCGGAAACGATCGGCAATTCTAGGGGGGGATGTCTGCATCTTTAAACTCTGCTTTTATTATGTGTGGTTATGCGTCTTGTGTTTCACTGCTATCGACGAGTTGCCAGTTCAACTCACCGCCGGCTCGTAAGGGCACAACGACATCGCTACCAAAGGCAAACTCTTTTGGTACGGCCCATTGTTGGCGTGCCAGCGATAGTGTCTGTTGATTTGCAGGTAGGCCGTAGAACTGTGGCCCGAAACGGCCGGCAAAGCCGTCCAGCTTGCCCAGCGCGCCGACTGATTCAAAGGCCTCAGCATAGAGCTCGATAGCGGCGAAGGCGGTGTAGGCACCGGCACAACCGCAGCTGCTTTCTTTGGCGCCCTTGGCGTGGGGGGCGCTGTCAGTTCCGAGAAAAAATTTGGGGTTGCCGCTTGTGGCAACTTCCAGCAGAGCCTGGCGGTGTTCTTCACGCTTTAGCACTGGCAGACAGTAATGGTGTGGCTTGATACCGCCTACCAGCATGTCGTTGCGATTTAGCAGCAGGTGATGCGGGGTGATGGTGGCGGCAATGTTTTCTGATGAGTAGAGGACAAAATCGGCGGCGTCTTTGGTGGTGATGTGTTCAAACACAATCCGCAGATTGGGAAAGCGTTCAGTTAAGGGTTGCAGTTTTTGCTCAATAAAAACCCTTTCCCGGTCGAAGATATCAATGTGGGCGTCGGTAACTTCGCCGTGTACCTGTAGTGGCAGGCCGACTTCTTCCATGGCGGCAAGGCAGGCATAGACGTTTTCCATGTTGGTGACGCCTGAATCGGAATTGGTGGTGGCGCCAGCCGGGTAGAGCTTGACCCCGTGGACAAAGCCGCTGGCCTTGGCCTTACGGATCTCGTCAGGTGAGGTGCTATCGGTCAGGTACAGGGTCATTAGCGGTTCAAAGTCGCTGCCTGCTGGTCTAGCCTCGAGTATGCGGCGGCGATAAGCCTGTGCAGCGTCGGTGGTTGTAATTGGCGGTGCCAGATTGGGCATGACGATGGCGCGGCCAAATTGGGCGGCAGCGTGAGCTACTGTCGTTGCCAGGGCGGCACCATCGCGTAGATGAATGTGCCAGTCGTCCGGGCGGGTAATGGTTAGGTGATCCACTGATTACTCCCTGCTGGGTGGTCTGGCGTACATTATGCCATTTTTGTGCCCGTTCTCGACGCTCAGTTTTTATATTGATACAATGCCCCTTGAAATGACATGGGTATAAGTTGGCGTTTAACGGTAACAAGGCTGAGTCTGAGCGGCGACCTGTGGTGGTTTGAGTTAAGGAGAACAGAGTGATGTTAAGAGGTTTATTTTTTTCCTTTCTGATTGCAGGTCTGGTCATGCCTGTCTATGCCCAGAAATGTGATGCCACCAAGTCGGCGACAGCCCCGTTTAGTCAATTTAGTGATGCTGCCGCGGCCACGATTACCGATAAAAAGAATAAAAATACCTGGCTCAGATGTCCTGTTGGCATGAGCTGGGATGGTAGTTCATGTACCGGTATCAGCCTCAAATACACCTGGAGAGAGGCAGTGGTTGAGGTGGAAGAGTTGAATCAAAAAAAACTGGCCGGACGTAATGACTGGCGTCTACCTACGGTTGATGAACTCGCTTCTGTGGTTGAAAAACGTTGTTTCAAACCGGCTATTGATCTAAAGGCCTTTCCTTATTCTCCTGAGTCCGGATTTTGGACCGATACAGCTGTAGACGGTGTTCAGCCCAGGGCTTGGGTGGTTCACTTTCTCAATGGTAACCCGTATGTCGCCAACAAGAATCAGACCTGGCGCCTGCGTTTGATTGCCGGTAAGTAGTTGGCGTAGAGGCAGTTACTGGATGCGTCGTTTGACGCGGCCCTTTATTGGTCTAAAATGCGCCGAGCTTGAGTCGTTGACTTGATTGATGCCATGTCTGGCGGTTGTTGAACAAATTTAGAAAGGTGGGTCTTATGTTGAGAGGTTTGGTTGTTTCTTTGCTGCTTGGAACATTGGCGTTGCCAGCGCTGGCGCAAAAATGTGATGTTTCCAAGCCTGCTACCGCACCCCTGAGTCAGTTTAAGTTCGATGATAATGGCACTGTCACGGATGCCAAGAACAAGCTTGTCTGGCTGCGCTGTGGTCTGGGAATGAGCTGGAATGGCTCAAGCTGTGAAGGTCAGACCCTAAGCTATGCTTGGAATGAGGCGCAGGAAGCTGTTCGCGAATTAAATACCAAAAAGGTGGCTGGTCGTAGTGACTGGCGTCTGCCTAAGCTTTCTGAGCTACAGAGCATTGTCGAAAAACAGTGTTTCAAGCCGGCGATTAATCTGGATGCCTTTCCCTTCACCCCTGAATCTGGTTTTTGGAGCAGTACCGAATCAGCGGGCGTGAACCCACGGGCGATGATGGTGTTGTTTATTCATGGCCAGGAATATGTTGCCAACAAGAAACAGAGTTGGCGGATCAGACCGGTGGCGGGCAAATAGCCTAACAACAATTAAGAGTTAACACAGCGCCGGGTTATTTACCCGGTGTTTGCGTTTTAGGGCTGTTAAAATGCGCCATCTTTAAAATTAATACGGAGTAGGGCGGTGCGGATAGCCTTGGGTGTGGAATATGATGGCAGTGCTTTTTGTGGCTGGCAGTTTCAGGATCATTCACCATCGGTGCAGGAAGCGGTGGAGAAGGCGCTTTCGTGTGTGGCTAATGAGCCTGTACGAGTTATCTGTGCCGGACGTACTGATACCGGGGTGCATGCCTCCGAGCAGGTGATTCATTTCGATACCGAGGTAGAACGTTCGCTGCGTTCCTGGGTGTATGGTGCTAATGCCAACCTACCCGACGAGGTGGTGATTCTCTGGGCTGCGCCGATTAGTGATGAATTCCACGCCCGTTTCAGTGCCGTTCGCCGTCGTTATCGTTATGTTATTTATAACCGCAATGTCAGGCCCACCTTTCTGTCTGCACGAACCACTTGGGATTATCGTGGCTTAGATGAAATGCTGATGGCTGAAGCGGCGCAATGCCTGGTTGGTGAACACGACTTTTCCTCCTACCGTGCCGTGGGCTGTCAGGCCAAGAGTCCGGTCCGCACCGTTCACCAGATTGAGGTGACACGTAAAAATGAGCTGATCTTTATTGATATCGAGGCCAATGCCTTTTTACATCACATGGTGCGCAATATTGCCGGGGTGTTGATGGCAATTGGGGCGGGGCAGCGGCCGGTGGAGTGGGCTAAACAAGTATTGGAATATAGGGATCGCACCCTGGGGGGGATTACCGCATCGCCATCAGGCTTGTATTTGACTCAGGTAAGCTATCCTCCAGAGTTTGAGTTGCCCCAGGTCAGTCAGAGTTCTGCCATTTGGTAAATATTTATAAAGCCCCTACAAAGTGTGTAAATATTTCTTGCAAATCTTAATAACACGTATATTATGTACACCTATAGATTGTGTGTGTATTTGAGGTTTGCGCTAAAGGGTCTCTGTCCTTCTTCCCTCCCCCCTCCCCCTCCTAGAAGAGGGTGGGGATCCTTGCAAAAAAATGGGCCGCCCCGAAAGGGCGGCCTTTTTTATTTTCGGCTGATACCTGGCTAACAAAAGTATCAAAACAATACTAGAATCAAACTGTGGCAACGCGTTTTTGAGGCAGACTTTCTGCAACAGGAGAAGTGCGATGAGCGATGTTAATGAACCAGAAGACGAACTTGTTCAGTGCGATGTATGTTTAAAAGAAATCCCTGTCTCTGAGGCCAAGAATGCCGAGGCGAGTGATTATGTGGCTCATTTCTGCGGTTTGGACTGCTATGAGAAGTGGGTGGACAAAGCCGCGCAGGATACGGCAAACGATTAGATATACAGTTACCCTGGCTTAAGTTCACTGAATAATACCTGCGGGTATTGACTCTATCTCTGATCAGATCTGGCCGGAGAGGGCAGCCTAAGCCTTCGAATTCTGGTAATATTCCCCTTTTTTTGCGGATCATCCTTATGCGCACGCGGATTAAAATCTGTGGCATCACTCGGCCGGAAGACGGTATTGAGGCCGCCCGATTGGGGGCGGATGCGATTGG
Organism: uncultured Gammaproteobacteria bacterium; assembly: GCA_965602225.1. Taxonomy (GTDB): domain Bacteria; phylum Pseudomonadota; class Gammaproteobacteria; order Tenderiales; family Tenderiaceae; genus Tenderia. The sequence goes on from CBFCYE010000023.1 coordinate 34,719, forward strand.
TCTGGTGTTTTATAACAAGAGTCCAAGGGCGGTGACGCCAAAACAAGCCGCTGAGATTGCAGCGGCCTTGCCTCCATTTGTGAGTATTGTTGGTCTGTTTGTTGATCCCGATCCAGTCAATGTCGAGGTGGTGTTGGCTCAAGTGTCGCTGGATTTGATCCAGTTTCATGGCAATGAGACACCTGAGTTTTGCGCCAGTTTTGGCCGGCCTTATCTGAAAGCGGTTCGTATGCGCGAGGGCGTGGATCTGGCGGCTGAGCGTGAGCGTTATAGTGATGCCCGTGGTCTGTTACTGGATACTTATCAGTCAGGTACGCCGGGCGGCACGGGTGAGGCGTTTGAGTGGGACAGGGTGCCCGAAGATTTAGCTGCGTCGATTGTGCTGGCCGGTGGTTTGACCCCGGACAACGTCGCTGCGGCAGTTAAGCAGGTGCAGCCCTATGCGGTCGATGTTAGTGGCGGTGTAGAGGCGAGCAAGGGAATCAAGGATGCAGCCAAGCTGGCTGCCTTTTTCAAGAACGCCTCATGTTCTTGAAAGTGAAACTAAAAAAGTTTGGAGAAGTGAGACGTGTCGAAAGCGAACTTACCTGACGCCAATGGCCATTTCGGCCCCTATGGCGGCCGTTTTTGTGCTGAGACCTTGATGGAGCCGCTGGACGAATTGACAGCGGCCTATGAACGGTTAAAGCATGACGCCGATTTTCAGGCGGAATATGATAAAGACTTGGCCCACTATGTTGGCCGTCCGTCACCGCTCTATTTTGCCGAGCGTTGGTCTGGAATCCTTGGCGGTGCCAAGGTCTATCTGAAGCGTGAAGATCTGAATCACACTGGCGCTCACAAGATCAATAACACTATCGGTCAGGCCTTGTTGGCAAAACATCTGGGCAAGACCCGTATTATCGCCGAGACCGGTGCCGGTCAGCACGGTGTGGCTTCAGCGACTGTCGCTGCGCGCCTGGGACTGGAATGCGTGGTCTACATGGGGGCTGAAGATGTTAAACGTCAGGCCCTGAATGTCTATCGCATGAAGTTGCTTGGCGCCACTGTCGTGTCGGTGGCGTCTGGCTCCAAGACACTGAAAGACGCGCTTAACGAGGCCATGCGTGACTGGGTTACCAATGTCGACAATACCTTCTACATCATTGGTACTGTCGCTGGTCCGCACCCTTATCCGATGTTGGTGCGTGATTTCCAGACTGTGATCGGTCGTGAGGCCAAACGTCAGATTCTAGAGGCTGAAGGTCGTCTGCCTGATGCCCTGGTGGCTTGTGTGGGTGGTGGTTCTAACGCCATTGGTCTGTTTCATCCTTTCATTGATGATGAAGCCGTCGCTATCTACGGCGTTGAGGGTGGCGGTGATGGTGTTGATACACCGCGCCATGCTGCACCTCTATGTGCCGGTCGTCCTGGTGTGTTGCACGGTAATCGCACCTATTTGGTGGAAGACGAAAACGGCCAGATCATCGAGACCCATTCGGTCTCGGCCGGGCTGGACTATCCTGGTGTTGGCCCCGAACATGCCTGGTTGAAAGATAGTGGTCGTGCCAATTACGTTGCTGCCACCGATACCGAAGCCTTGCAGGCCTTTCATGATTTGACTCGCATTGAGGGCATTATGCCGGCGCTAGAGTCTAGTCATGCCTTGGCCTATGCCGCCAAACTGGCGCCGCAAATGGACAAAGACAAGATCATTATCGTCAATCTGTCCGGTCGTGGAGATAAAGACATTCACACCGTCGCCGGGCTGGAGGGGATTACAGTATGAGCCGTATCGCACAACGATTTGCCGATCTGAAGGCCATTGGCCGCAAGGCGTTGATCCCGTTTGTTACTGCCGGTGATCCCAATCCCAATGTTACCGTGCCACTATTGCATGACATGGTTGAGGCGGGTGCTGACCTACTTGAGCTGGGCGTGCCGTTTTCTGATCCTATGGCCGAAGGGCCGGTGATTCAGAAGGCCTGCGAGCGGGCTTTGCTACATAACACCAGTCTGCGCGATGTGCTGGCGATGGTGAAGCAGTTTCGTCAAACTGACAGTGAAACACCTGTTGTTTTGATGGGGTACATGAACCCGGTTGAGATTATGGGCTATCAGACATTCGCTACGGCCGCTGCTGAGGCAGGTGTTGATGCTCTGCTGACCGTGGACATGCCCCCGGAAGAAGCGGGTGACCTGGTAGCTGCCCTGGCTGAAGCTAGTATTGATCCTATCTTTTTATTGGCACCGACCACCGTTGATGAACGCATCACCAAGATCTGCGCTGATGCCAGTGGTTTTGTATACTATGTTTCATTAAAGGGTGTTACCGGTGCCGGCAATCTGGATGTCGCCGCAGTGGAACACAAGGTTGAGCAAATTCGCCGCCATACAGATTTGCCGATAGGCGTTGGTTTTGGTATTCGTGATGCGGAAACGGCCCGACGGGTTTCAGATGTTGCCGATGCCGTGGTGGTAGGCAGCGCAGTAGTCAATCGCGTCGCTGAAAATGCGGGTCAGCCTGAAAAGATTAACGAGGCAGTTTGTAGCCTGTTGCGCGAGATGCGCGCGGCGATGGACGCATAAGATTCATATGTAGCCCGGATGAAGCGTAGCGAAATCCGGGGATAGCGAGTTCCTGGATTACACTACGTTTTTTCCAGGCTACACAATTTAGAGCACAGGAATAAAGCCATGAGTTGGTTCGAAAAACTTTTACCTTTACGCATTCGCACAGATGCCAACACCAAAAAGTCCATCCCTGAGGGATTGTGGAGTAAGTGTGGTGGTTGTGGTGCGGTTTTGTATCGTGCTGAGTTGGAGCGTAACGCCGATGTTTGCATGAAGTGTGACCATCATCATCGCATTGGTGCCCGTCGTCGCCTGGATTTGTTTTTGGATCAGGACGGCCGTGAAGAGATAGGTGCTGAGTTAGAGCCGATAGACATCCTCAAGTTTAAAGACAGCAAGAAGTACAAAGATCGTATTACTCAGGCGCAAAAAAATACTGAAGAAACTGACGCCCTGATTGCCATGAAGGGGACGCTCAAGGGCATGCCGCTGACAGTTGCTGCATTTGAGTTTAAATACATGGGTGGTTCGATGGGGTCAGTGGTTGGTGAGCGTTTTGTCCGTGCCGCCAATATCAGTCTTGAACAACGTATCCCGTTTGTCTGTTTTTCTGCCAGTGGTGGCGCCCGTATGCAAGAGGCCTTGTTTTCGCTGATGCAGATGGCCAAGACCAGTGCCGTGTTGGCCAGGATGAGCAAAGAGGGTATCCCTTTTATTTCAGTGATGACTGACCCGACTATGGGTGGTGTCTCGGCCAGTTTCGCTATGCTCGGTGATCTTAATGTCGCCGAACCAAAAGCGCTGATTGGTTTTGCTGGTCCGCGTGTCATCGAACAGACTGTGCGTGAAACCCTGCCGGCTGGTTTCCAGCGCAGTGAGTTCCTGCTCGATCACGGTGCCATCGACATAATTGTCAGTCGCCTGGAAATGCGTGACCGTCTCGCCAATGTGTTGTCTATCCTGAGTAATAAAACACTGCAATCCTGATCTGGTTAGGGCCGAACTGGTTAGGAATAGGGCGCTAATGCGCTTTCAAACGCTTGCTGAATGGCTCTCCTGGCAGGAGGGCCTGCACCCCTCTGAAATTGACCTGGGCCTGGATCGCGTTCGTGCGGTGCTGTGTGAACTGGGTCATCAACAGCTCAACTGTCCCGTTATCAGCGTCGCCGGTACCAATGGCAAGGGCTCGTCGGTGGCCATGCTGGAGGCCATCTATCTGGCAGCCGGTTATCGCGTTGGTGCTTATACCTCGCCGCATTTATTGTCCTACAACGAGCGGGTGCGTCTGAATGGTGAGCCAGTCGCTGATGTCTTATTGTGTGATGCCTTTGAACGCATCGATCAGGCCCGTGGCGAAACTTCGCTGACCTATTTTGAATTCGGTACCCTGGCGGCAATCGAGATCTTTGCCCAGGCCAGGCTGGATGTTGTGATCATGGAGGTTGGCCTGGGTGGCCGTCTTGATGCTACCAATGTACTCGATGCCGATGTCGCCCTGATTACCCCGATAGACCTGGATCATGCCGACTGGCTCGGTAATGACCGGGAAGTCATTGGCCGGGAAAAGGCTGGCATTATGCGCGCCGGGCGGCCTGCGGTCTGCGGTGATATCAATCCGCCCGCTAGCTTGCAACAAACGGCTGATGAGCTGGGCGTGCAGCTATTCCAATCAGGGCGGGATTTTTCCTTCCTCGACCAGACTGGCATAGGTCAGATTGGTCAATGGCGCTGGAGTTCGGGTGGACGTGTTCGTGATGCCTTGCCTGATCCGGCCCTGCGTGGTGTATTTCAAAAGGCCAATGCGGCTGCGGTGTTGATGGTGACTGAATTGCTGGTCGAACGGTTGCCTTTATCCCAATCCCATATTCGTGAGGGCTTGGCCAATGTCAGTGTGCCGGGACGGTTTCAGGTGTTGTTTGGCGAAGTGCCGCTGATACTGGATGTGGCTCACAACCCTCAGGCTGCTCGGGCGCTGGCTGCCAATCTGGATGCCTGGCCGATGCCCGGCAAGGTCTATGCGGTCACAGCCATGATGGCGGACAAGGAGATTGGCGAGATTATGGCGGCCATGGCTGGTGTAGTGGATGGTTGGCGCTTGACCAGTGTTGATCTGCCACGTGCGGCCACGGCTGAACAGTTGGCTGTTATTTTGACTGAAACATCACCGGGGGCGGAATATGAACTCTGCGTCAGTGTGAACGAGGCTTTGCAGGCCCTGCAGGCGATAGTCCAGCCGAATGACCGGGTGGTGGTGTTTGGTTCGTTTTATACCGTGGCCGAGGTCATGCAGGGGGACTATAATGCCGGATTATCCTCGTCTCACAACAAAGGTTGATTGATGGATCAAGCGCATAAACAACGTCTGGTAGGTGGCATCGTCCTGCTGTCGTTAGCACTTATTTTGATTCCTACCATTCTTGACTTCAGTCAGGATGAATTAGGGCCGAAGCAACGGGAAGAAATGCCCGAAGCCCCTGATGTGATGAAAATGGAGGTTCTGCCGCTGGAAATCTGGTCTGAGCGGATAGATCCTGAGGTCGATAGCGATAGCCGTATTGTTGAAACACCCAGCGTTGTAAAAGAAAGCCCCAAAGCGGCGGCCCCGGCTGCGGCAGCCAGGCCTGAAAAGAAACCAGAACCTAAACCTGCTGTCGTCAAAGTAAAACCAAAGCCAGCCCCCAAAGCTGTTGTAACAAAGGGTGCAGGCGCCTGGGTGGTGCAAGTGGCAAGTTTTTCAGATGAGCCAAAGGCATTTAAATTGCGTGATCGGCTTAGAAAAGCGGGTATAACCTGCTTTATTGAGCGGGGTCGTGGTGATGCAGGTCTCATCTATCGCGTCAAAGCTGGACCTGTGCTGCGCAAATCAGAGGCCGATCAGTTGAAAAAACAGGTCAGCAAGCAGGTCAAGCTTGATGGT
>CBFCYE010000024.1:0-37883 GCA_965602225.1 uncultured Gammaproteobacteria bacterium
GCCGATATTATAGGTAAGTTCGTTAATGTTCGTATAACAGAGGCCTTGCCCAATTCTCTACGTGGTGAATTTATTGCGATTGCAGAACCTGGCTCAGGTGTTTCCCGCTGTGCGTAATCCCTCGTGCAGCGTCCCACTCACTAATTATATTTAGGATAAACGGTTGATCAAAAACGTTTTGAGCGGTCAGTCCACATCTTCCGATTTTCTTCTTGATCCTGCAGACAATCAGCGATTGGCCAATTTATGTGGTCAGTTCGATGAACATTTGCGGCAGATGGAACAGCGTCTTGGTGTCGAGATTAATAATCGGGGTAACATGTTTCGCGTCGCTGGCGAAAAGCCGGAGTCGGTGCAAATGGCAGAGGCAGTGATTAGAGATTTATATGCCGCCACAGAGCATGAAGCTATTACGCCCGATAAGGTGCACTTGTTGTTGCAAGATAAGGCGAGTGACGTGCTTGTTGAACAGCAACCTGCCGAACTAAAGGGTGTAAATACAGCGCTTGTAAAAACACCGCGAGTGGTGGTTAAGGGGCGTGGTGCTAATCAGTTGCATTATCTGCATAATATTCGCAGTCACGATGCTAGTTTTGGCATTGGTCCAGCGGGTACCGGAAAGACCTATCTGGCGGTGGCTTGTGCGGTTGAAGCCCTGGAACATGAGGATGTGCAGCGTATTATCCTGACGCGCCCGGCGGTTGAGGCGGGTGAGCGGCTGGGCTTTTTGCCTGGCGATCTGGCACAGAAGATTGATCCGTATTTGCGACCTTTATATGATGCCCTGTATGAAATGCTGGGTTTTGATCGTGTCGCCAAATTGATGGAGCGTCAGATTATTGAGATTGCACCGCTGGCATATATGCGTGGCCGTACCCTCAATGATGCCTTTATCATTCTTGATGAAGCGCAGAATACTACCCGCGAACAGATGAAGATGTTTCTGACGCGTATTGGATTTAATTCACGAGCAATTATTACTGGTGATGTGACGCAGATTGATTTGCCGCGCGGCAAGGCTTCTGGTTTGCGCCATGCTATTGATGTGCTTGATGGTGTCGATGGTATTGGCTTTACTTTTTACGAAGCGAAAGATGTGGTGCGTCATCCGTTGGTGCAGAAAATTGTCACGGCTTATGAGTCGCATGATTTAGAAAATCCAGATCAGGAACCTCCTCGAGAACAATAATGAACGTTGATCTTGATGTTCAATATGCCATCGCTGATGAAGATGGCGAACCTCCCAGTCCAGAGTTAATTCGTACCTGGGTCGAGGCCGCTTTGAGTGGCCAGTGTGATGAGGCAGAGCTAACTGTGCGCATCGTTGCGGCTGAAGAAATTCAAGAGCTGAATCGCAGCTATCGTCACCAAGACAAACCCACCAACGTGCTGTCCTTTCCATTTGAAAAAATTGAAGGGATGGATCTGCCGTTATTAGGCGATGTTGTTATTTGCGCCACCGTGGTTGCCCTTGAGGCGCAGCAACAAAAGAAACCCCTTTTAAATCACTGGGCACACATGGTTGTGCATGGTGTATTGCATTTGCTTGGCCACGACCATATTGATGAGGCCGAGGCCGAAGCGATGGAGTCGCTGGAAATAAAAGTGCTGCAAGGCCTGGGTATAACCGATCCTTATGCCGTGGATATTTCCTCGTCGACAGTAATTAACTAGAATTTTAATAAACAATGACAACAGGAACGATAAAGACAATGAACGAAGACCGACCGAGTAGTAGCCCGACATCACGTACCTGGCTTGAAAAGCTGGGGCAGGTTTTGTCGGGCGAGCCTAAAGACCGTTTTGAGTTGATTGAATTGTTGCGTGATGCGCAGCAGCGCCATCTGATGGATATGGACGCCCTGGCGATGATGGAAGGCGTGATGCAGGTTTCAGAGATGCAGGTGCGCGAGATTATGTTGCCTCGGGCGCAGATGGTGGTTGTGCAGCAGGATTTATCTCTCGATGAGATCCTGCCTGTCATTACTGAGTCCGGCCATTCCCGTTTCCCTGTGATTGGTGAAAACCGTGATGAAGTCGTGGGCCTGATTTTGGCGAAAGATCTATTGCCATATTTTATCGCCGACAAGCGCAGTGAGTTTTCTGTACGTGATGTGTTGCGGCCGGTGGTATTTGTGCCCGAGAGTAAACGCCTGAATGTATTGTTGAAAGATTTTAAGGCCAATCGTAATCATATGGCCGTGGTGGTGGATGAATTTGGTGGTGCCGCTGGTCTGGTAACGATAGAAGATGTGGTCGAGCAAATCGTTGGTGAAATCGAAGACGAACATGATATTGAAGAAGATGGCTATATCAAGAAGCAGAATGACAATCGCTTCATCATCAAGGCACTGACCCCGATTGAAGACTTTAATGAATACTTTAAGACAGACTTTAGTGACGAAGAGTTTGACACGGTTGGTGGCCTATTAATGCAGGCCTTTAGTCGAATGCCTAGTCGCGGTGAAGTGGGGCAGCTGGGCCAATATCGGTTTAAGGTGTTGAGTGCCGACAGTCGACGAATTTACTTGCTTGAAGTGAGCCTTGCAGATGAGCAGGAAATAGCGCAGCCCTTGATCCAAGATCAAAACGGTTAGTTGAATTAAGGTTGCCAGTGTGAATCCAGTGGTTGCAGCATTCCTGCGAATTGCTCGTGGATGGCGGGGGGATCTTGCTGCTGCGTTGGCTGGTGCGGCAGCGCCATTAGCATTTTCTCCTGTGGGTTGGTGGCCAGTTTCTATTCTGGCCTGTTCATTATTGTTTGCCTTGTGGTTATTTTCCTCTCCTGCACGCTCACTCTGGCGCGGCTTCTATTTTGGTCTAGGTTTTTTTGGCGTAGGTATTAGCTGGGTCTTTGTCAGCATTCATTACCACGGCCATGTCGGCATGGGGCTGTCGCTGTTTCTGACCTTGGCGCTGATTATGGTGATGGCCTTGTTTCCAATGTTGTTGGGCTATCTGTTAGGGCGTTACTTGCCGCAAGGTTTTGAGGCCAGCACGACGCGTTATAAGTTGTTGTTGGTGTTTCCCTCTGCATGGTTGCTGATGGAATGGCTGCGTGGCTGGTTTATGACCGGCTTTCCCTGGTTGAGCATGGGCTACAGTCAGACGGATTCACCTTTGGCAGGTTTGTCACCGTTGGTCGGGGTTTATGGTGTTTCCTGGGCGGTGGCGTTTAGCGCAGCCTTACTGGTTGGTTTGTTGTTCGATAAGGTTGGGCGAGTTTTTTATCTGTCCATGCTTGTGTTGTTATGGGTTTTTGCTGCGGTTGCAGATGTAACGCAGTGGACCAGTCCCAGCGGTGCGCCGATCAAGGTGGCCTTGTTACAGGGCAATATTCCGCAGGATCTAAAATGGCATCCCGATGTCAGGCGACCAACCATAGAGTTGTACACCGAGTTGAGTCGCAAACACTGGGATGCAGATTTGATTGTCTGGCCCGAAACCGCCTTGCCAGCTTTTTATTATGAGACAGAAAGTTTTCTTGCCGATTTTGAGTTAGAGGCACAAGAAAATGAGACCGACTTGCTCATCGGTATGCTGACGCTGGATAAACAAGGCCGCCATTATTACAACACCATGATGAGCCTTGGTAGCGAACGTGGCCAATATCACAAAAACCATCTAGTGCCATTTACTGAATATCTGCCAATGAAGGGTCTGCTTGGCGGCCTGGTTGCCTTTATGCAGGTGCCGATGTCGGATTTCAGTAAAGGTGGTAGTGAACAAAAGCCTCTCAAAGTGGCAAATCAATACGCCGGTATCTCAATCTGCTTTGAAGATGCTTTTGGCGAAGAGATGATCTCTGCGCTGCCAGAGGCAACCTTTCTGGTCAATGTCAGTAATGATGCCTGGTTTGATAATTCCTGGGCGCCACCACAGCATTTGCAGATGGCGCGGATGCGGGCGCTGGAAACAGGGCGGCCTATGTTGCGAGCGACCAATACGGGCATGACCGCAATCATTGATGAAAAAGGTGAGATCCAGTCGTTAGCCGAACAATTTGAAGTAACCTCAATCAGTGACACCATTCAGCCTCGCGGTGGTATGACGCTTTATGCCTATACCGGCAACTGGTTGATGGTGTCGTTAGCAATATTGGCGCTAGTGCTTGCCGGCTGGCGGCTACGACGGCAGCGATGGTGAGGTTGGACGTCATTGCCATATCTGTTTAGGATGTGATGGTTAGGTTTTTATCCGAGATAATTTGTGCATGGTTAAGAAAGAAAAAATTAAGATTACTGCTGAAAATAAATGCAGTTTTTGCACGGGTTCAAAGTGCTGCACCTATGTGTCGCAGCAGATAGATACGCCGCGCTCTATGAAAGACTTTGATTTTATTATGTGGCAGCTTTCGCATAATGATGTGCAGGTTTACAAGGATGAGGATGGCTGGTTTCTGTTGTTTAATCAGCGCTGTCGGCATATCTTGCCTGGTGGTGGTTGCGGGATTTATGAAACCCGGCCGCGGATTTGTCGTGACTATGATAATGATTTTTGTGAATACGACATGCCGGCTGAAGACGGATTTGAGCTGTTTTTCAAAGATGATGATGAGTTGTCTGAATACTGTCGTAAGCGCTTTAAAAAATGGGACCAGCGTTTCGAGAAGTGGGGGCTTTAAGTTGTTTGTTTAACAAGCAATAATCCTTACAGCTAGCTTGTCATAGTCCCTTCATTAAATTGCATTAGAGTCCGATGGCAAAAGGTAATTTGACTATGGACGAAATCGATCTTAAACAATCTGAGTTGTATATCAATCGCGAGCTGAGTCTGCTCGAGTTTAATCGTCGCGTGCTGGAACAGGCCAAAGACGAGCGTGTTCCATTGCTTGAGCGGGTGCGCTTTCTCTGTATTTCCAGCACCAATCTTGATGAGTTTTTTGAAGTGCGTGTTGCAGGCCTTAAGCAAAAGGCCGATGTCGGGGCGAAGGATAGTGGTCCGGACAACATGTCGGCGCAGGACACGCTGAAAGAAATCAGTGTTCGTGCTCATGACCTGGTTGATGAGCAGTACCGTGTTTTGAATGAGGTAATGTTTCCCCAGCTGGAACAACAGGGCATACGTTTTATTCGCCGTGATGACTGGAATGAATCACAGCAGCAATGGTTGTTGAATTACTTTAATGAGTTATTGCAGCCGGTGCTGAGCCCTATGGGCTTAGACCTGGCTCACCCCTTTCCCCGAATTCTCAACAAGAGCTTGAACTTTATTGTTTCGCTGACAGGCAAAGATGCCTTTGGCCGTAACAGTGGCCTGGCAGTGATCTCTGCACCACGCTCCTTGCCGCGGGTAATCCAGTTGCCGGCCGATGAAACAGACAGTGGTCCTAACGACTTTGTGTTTCTCTCCTCGGTAATGCACGCTTATGCTGATAGCCTGTTTTACGGTATGAAGGTTGAGGGGCTGTATCAGTTTCGTGTTACCCGTAATAGTGAACTATTCGTTGATGAAGAGGAGATCGATGATCTGTTGCGGGCGGTTGAAGGTGAATTGCTGGAACGCAATTTTGGCGATCTTGTGCGCCTTGAGGTGGTCAATAATTGCCCGCGGGTGCTGATTAAATTTCTCCAGGATCAGTTCGTTCTGCCTGATGCCGATGTCTATCTGGTCAATGGCCCGGTTAATTTGAATCGTGTTCAGGAACTCTGTGACCTGATCGATAAGCCGGATCTCAAATACCCATCGTTTACACCGCGTCTGCCAATAGAGTTGGCGGGCAAGGATATCTTCAAGGCGATTAGCAAGCGTGATGTTTTGCTGCATCTGCCATTTGAATCATTTTTGCCGGTGATTGATTTTTTGCGTCAGGCGGCAGATGACCCCAATGTGATGGCGATTAAGCAGACCTTGTATCGAACCGGACCGCAGTCCGCAGTCGTTGATGCTCTGGTAGCCGCCGCCCATGCAGGTAAAGAGGTGACGGTGATCATCGAGTTGATGGCCCGTTTCGATGAAGAGGCCAATGTCGCCCTGGCAACGCGCCTGCAAAGCGCCGGTGCACACGTAGTCTATGGTGTGGTGGGTTACAAGACTCACGCCAAAATGATACTGGTAGTGCGACGAGAGGCTAAACGGTTGCGCTATTACGTGCACTTGGGAACCGGTAATTATCATCCGCGCACGGCCCGCATCTATACCGATTATGGCTTGATGACCTGCAATAAAAAGATCGGTGATGATGTGCAAAAAGTCTTTAATCAGCTTACCAGTCTCGGCAAGGTAGCCAAGTTTAATTGTTTGCTGCATTCGCCCTTTACTCTGCATAAGGGCATGATCGAAAAGATTGAACGTGAGATTGAGCATGTCCAACAGAAACGTGGTGGCCGCATCATAATCAAGGTAAACGCCCTGATTGATACCCAGTTGATTCAGGCTTTGTATCGAGCCTCGCAAGCCGGAGTTGAAATCGATTTGATTGTGCGCGGCATGTGTCGATTGCGCCCCGGGATCAAAGCGGTGTCAGAAAATATCCGTGTACGTTCAGTGGTCGGCCGATTTCTTGAACACACACGGGTGTTTTATTTTGCCAATGGCGGTGAAGACGAAGTGTTTGGCTCAAGCGCCGACTGGATGGAGCGCAACATGTTCAGCCGTGTTGAGGTTTGCTTTCCGTTTGAGGCAAAGGCGATACGTGATCGCGTGATTAAGGATCTACACTGGTATCTGCAGGACAACAGCCAGGCCTGGTTGTTGGCGGCAGACGGTAGCTATTCATTGCCGAAAGCAAAAAAGAGTGAACAGCCATTTCTGGCGCAGCAGGCACTGTTGGAGTCTATGACTGAAGGGGGTTAAGTGTCTTCATTCATTATTCGCTGGGTGTTTAATTGTTTTGCTTTAGGCTTAATTCAACCCCGGCGCTGTTAAGGTGATTTTGTTCTTCTTCCAAATCTGCCAGTGTCAGCGGATGTTGTTCCAGCCATTCTGGTTTGAGTCGTAATTCAATCTTGTTGTTTTCGTCCTGTTTGATCTTGAAGTTGGGCAGGTCGGTGTCGCTACGACTGCGATGCAGAATCACCGCCAGGCGTAAAATTACGGCAAGTTGTTTGACCGGTTTGCTGATGCGTTTGGGTAATTCTTTGTAGAGTTTGAGCGGCAGTTTACGGCGTTGGCTGAGCACCAGTGCCGCGAGCAAGCGTTGCTCTTGCTGCGAAAACCCGGCCAGGTCGGAGTGTTCTATGATATAGGCGGCGTGTTGGTTATGGCGACTGTGGGCGATATCCAGACCGATTTCATGCAGATCGGCGGCCCAGCCCAGCCACTCTTCGGCAGCATCGTAGTTGAGTCCCCAGCTATCGCTAAGTTGCTGCAAAATGTAATGACAGGTTTGTTTGACGCGTTGCGCCTGTGCCTGATCAGCGTGGTAGCGTTCGGCCAGATGCTGGATGCTGGCATCACGAATGTCCTGATCTTTGAGTCGGCCGAGCAGGTCATGTAGCAGACCTTCACGCAGGGCTCGGTCAGACACCTCCATCTGTTTGATACCCAGTGCCTCAAAGGTAGACAGCAAGACAATCACTCCACCAATAATCACAGGGACGCGTTCTTCGCTGAGGCCATCGAGTTTGATCTGATCGATTTGTTCAAACGCGGCCAGAGCCGTGATGAGTTTCTGTAGCCCATCCAGGGTGATGTAGTCGTTATTCCAGCCAGCAGCGCTGATGACCTTGATAACGGCGCGAAGGGTGCCGGAGGCACCGATGGCTTGATCCCAGCCGCGCTTTTTGAATTTGCGTGCATAGGGTTCGAGTTCGGTCAGGGCAAAGATGCGTGCCTTGGCTATTTTTTGTGGGCTGATTTTGCCATTGCCAAAAAAGCGCTTGGTGACACTGACGCAGCCCATCTCCAGACTTTCCATAAAGATGGGGCCGGCATCGTTGCCGATGATGAGTTCGGTGCTGCCGCCGCCAATGTCCATCACCAGCCGTTGCTGGTCGGCAACGGCCATGCTGTGGGCGACACCGAGATAGATCAGGCGTGCCTCCTCAACACCAGCAATGATATCGATGGGGTGGCCAAGCGCTTCTTCCGCAAGAATCAAAAGTTCTTCCGAGTTGCTGGCGTTACGCAGGGTGTTGGTGCCAACCGCACGAACGCTACCGGGGGGAAAGTCAGCCAGCCGTTGGCCAAACTTTTTCAGGCATTCCAGCGCCCGTGTCTGTGTTTCTTCGTCAATAACATTGTCGGCATCTATGCCGCTACCGAGTCGTACCGATTCGCGGATCTTGTCGACGACGGCTAGCTGGCCGTTCTGGATGCGGGCCACGATCATGTGAAAGCTATTGGAGCCGAGATCAATGGCGGCGGCGAATTCTGGTGTGGTTTTAGGCATTATCTTTTATATCGCTTGGGCGAATGATCTGTCTCAGTGTGCCGCATTCAGGTGTGAGTCGACGCCAGTCATCCGGCAGGTTGATCTGTGCCAGCGTTGCGGTGGCCATGAGTTTACCATTAGAGCTTAGAGGCAGCTTCGGCCCACATAGATAAATCAGCAGTTCTTCAAGTCCGGGATTATGGCCGACTAATAAGATCTGATCCATGTCATCAGGACATTGACTTAAAACATCCAGCAGCGTGGTCAGACTGGCAAGGTAGAGACGTTCATCAAACTGGATAAGTGACTCGGGCAGGATGAGATTGTTGCGCAGCCCTGTCATGGTTTCGCGAACCCGCAGAGCCGGTGAACAGACCGCCCACTCAGGCTGTATATGTTGTTGTTTTAGCCATTGGCCAATCAGCGCGGCGGATTTGTGGCCGCGCTGACTTAGTGGCCGGTCGATATCCAACTGGGTTGCACTGTCCAAGTCCGATTTGGCGTGGCGTAGTAGCAGTAGCGTTTTCACTTTGTTTTGCCCTAATCTTCCTGGTCGGTGCGGCTAAAATCGCTTCCATGACACTTGGGGCAGGGCGGGATGTGGCCGGAGGCGTGGAAATGCAGTAGTTCACCGCAGCCAACGCAGACCAGGGTGCCGGGGCCGGTGATCTCACCGGTTCGGTATGCAGAGGCCTCGGCCAGCTCCTCTTCAAACGCCAGCATGTCCAGTTTGGCCTGATCGGCAACGCTGAGAAACATATCCAGCAGTTGGTTTTCTATCAGCTCCAGATCAAGCAGCAGCCAGTCTTTCAGTTCCTGAGCCTCGTCGCTGGCCAGGTATTTTCCAGCATCCTGCAGGTCGCGTTGCAGATATTCGCCGATCTTGACAGCCTCTTCGCGAGTCACTTCGCCCAGTTCCACTGCTTTTTCCTCGGCAGCGTCGATGGCCTTGCGCAGCAGCGGTTCAGCGGCTCTTTCTGCCTCGGTCAGTGCCTCGCTGACGCGGATCATCATCTGGTTGTAGGCGTGCACCAGTTTTTCGTTATTGATTCTATTGTCATCTCTCATGGTTATCTCCTTCCTGTTGATCCCATGCCTACAGTGTTGAACCTAGAGCAAAAAAGTGCAAGCACGATAAAACAGTACCAACACGATAAATCAGCGCAAGCCTTGTGAATCAGTGCCGGCACGTTGAAGCAGTACAAGTAGCGGGCCGCATACGGTATCATTCCGGCTTTGTAGTATTAATTAGAATCGGTGAACAAAAAGTGACAATGGACGCGCAATATACAGCCGCCGCAGTTGAGCAGGCAGCCCAGGACTACTGGGAAGAAAATAAGACCTTTAACGTGACCGAGGATGCCACGAAAGAGAAGTATTACTGCCTCTCCATGTTCCCCTATCCTAGTGGTCGCCTGCACATGGGTCATGTGCGTAATTACACCATTGGTGATGTGGTCAGCCGCTTTCAGCGCATGCAGGGCAAGAATGTAATGCAGCCTATGGGTTGGGATGCCTTCGGCCTACCGGCTGAAAATGCCGCCATCAAACACGGCGTCGCGCCGGCCAAGTGGACCCGCGAGAATGTTGATTACATGCGCAACCAGCTCAAGCGCCTCGGTTTTGGTTATGACTGGGATCGTGAGCTGGCCACCTGCAATCCTGATTATTACCGCTGGGAACAGTGGCTGTTCACCAAGCTGTTTGAAAAAGGCATTGTCTATAAAAAGACGGCGGCGGTGAACTGGTGCCCCAATGACCAGACCGTGTTGGCCAACGAGCAGGTGATCGATGGCTGTTGCTGGCGTTGTGATACCGCGGTCGAGCGCAAAGAAATCCCGCAGTACTTCATGAAGATTACCGACTACGCCGACGAACTGCTGGCCGATCTGGACAAACTCGATGGCTGGCCCGAGCAGGTCCGCACCATGCAGCGCAACTGGATTGGCCGTTCTGAAGGGGTAGAGATCGACTTCGGTGTTGAAGGCCGCGACGAAACACTGCGTGTCTTTACTACCCGCCCCGATACCCTGATGGGTGTGACCTATGTCGCCGTAGCTGCCGAGCACCCGCTGGCCCTGGAAGCTGCCAAAAACAATGCCGAGCTGGCTGTCTTTATCGAAGAGTGTAAGAAGACCGGCACCGCCGAGGCCGAGCTGGAAACCATGGAGAAACGCGGCGTGGCGACTGGCTTTTATGCCATTCACCCGGTCAGCGGCGAACAGGTGCCGATCTGGATCGCCAACTTTGTCTTGATGGCTTATGGCACTGGTGCGGTGATGTCGGTGCCTGCTCATGACCAACGTGATTTTGAATTTGCCAAGAAATATGGTCTAAGCATTAAGCAGGTTATTGATTATGTTGGTGCTGAAATCGACAAAATGGTTCAATCCGGCGAATGGAATGAAAAGGGCACTAAACAGCTTGAAAGTGCCAAAAAGTCTTATTCGTTTAATGCTGATGAATGGCAAGCTTGGTATGACTTGCGTGGTGCTTGTATCAACTCAGGTAAATATGATGGCCTTGATTTTGCCTCCGCATCAGATGCGATAGCTACAGACTTGACTGCCCAGGGTAAGGGTGAAAAAAAGGTCACCTTCCGCCTGCGCGATTGGGGTGTGTCACGTCAGCGTTACTGGGGTGCACCGATTCCGATTGTTAATTGTCCTGATTGTGGTGCGGTGCCGGTGCCGGAAGCCCAGCTGCCGGTGTTGCTGCCGGAAGATGTGGTTTTAGATGGGGTTCAGTCACCGATCAAGTCCGACCCTACCTGGCGTCAGTGTCAGTGTCCCAAGTGCGGTGTTGCAGCTGAACGCGAGACCGATACCTTTGATACTTTTATGGAATCATCCTGGTACTACGCTCGTTACTGTTCGCCGGGTGATGATCAGGCCATGTTGTCTGAGGCGGCCAAATACTGGCTGCCGGTGGATCAATATATCGGTGGTATCGAACATGCCATTCTGCATCTGCTCTACGCCCGCTTCTTTAATAAGCTAATGCGTGATGTTGGTCTGATCGACAATGATGAACCCTTCACCAATCTGTTGACCCAGGGCATGGTGCTGAAAGACGGCGCCAAGATGTCCAAGTCGAAAGGTAATACGGTCGACCCCCAGCAGCTGATCGAAAAGTACGGCGCCGATACCGCCCGTCTGTTCATGATGTTTGCAGCGCCGCCGGAGCAGTCGCTGGAATGGAATGACTCAGGCGTGGATGGTGCGGCCCGCTTTTTGAAAAAGGTCTGGAACTTTGCCCAGAATCATCAGGCAGTATTGGGTGGTGACAAGGCGATTAATCTTGCCAAAGCCGATGATGAACAAAAGGCCTCGCGTCGTGATGTCCATGAGGTGTTGAAACAGGCGCTGATTGATTTCGACAAGCAGCAGTTCAATACTGTGGTGGCGGCTTGTATGAAGATTATGAATGTCTTGCCAGCGGTGAAGTCTGGCGGCGCTCACGATGGCATCATCAATGAAGCCTTTAGTATTGTCCTGCGTCTGTTGTCGCCGATTGCGCCGCACATCAGCCATGTGTTGTGGCGTGAGTTAGGTTACGGTAATGATGTGCTTGATGCGGATTGGCCGGTGGTGGATGAGGCAGCGCTGAAACGCGACTCCATCGAGATGGTAGTGCAGGTCAACGGCAAGATGCGCGGCAAGATTCAGGTAGCAACCAATGCGGCCAAAGATGTGGTTGAAGCAACGGCCTTGGCAGATGAAAACGTGCAGCGTTTTACCGAAGGCAAGGATGTGGTCAAGGTAATCGTGGTGCCCGGCAAACTGGTGAATATTGTTGTTAAAGGTTAAGCAAAAATCAATGACCTTGCTCCCTCCCCCTTGCAGGGGGAGGGCTAGGGTGGGGGTGCGCTGTAACTATGGTGCTCCTGGTCTGGAGTCTACCCCCTCCCTAACCGGAGAGGGTGAAAACCCTGGCTGCGCTGATTCACGGCGCACCCTACGCTTTGTTTCTCTTTTATTGATTATTGCCATTCTCTGTCTAAGTATGACCGGCTGCGGCTGGCGTCTGCGTGGTTCGTCGATGCTTGATGTGAGCTTGCCTCCGCTGCAATTGCAGTTTCAGCAGGGCGGTGCCGAGTTAAGGCGCGAACTGAGCCAGTCACTTGAGTCGTCCGGCGTGAGCGTGACAGACGCTGCCGAGCTGGTCTTGGTCATTCACCGTGAAAGCCAGGGCCGGCGGGTGTTGTCTGTTAATAGCAGCGGCAAGGTGAACGAGTATGAGCTGCAATATGAGCTGCTGTTTTCTGTCCGTGATGGTGAGGAAACGCTGGTCAGCAATCAGCGCATTCGCCAGCAACGCGATTATCAATTTGATGAGGCCGCAGTGTTGGCCAAGGGTGAAGAAGAGCGACGTCTGTTTGATTTCATGCGACGGATGTCGATTCAGAGCCTGATGCGTCGCCTGCAATCGCTGGTTTCAAACCAAACGGTAATACCAGAAGAGGTAATGCCTGAAGAGGTAATGCCGGAAGTGGTGGAGCCTGAAGAGTTAATACCAGAAGCACCTGCCGATGCAAATTAAACCCGAACAGCTCAATACCCATCTGGCCAAGGGCATGGCGTCGGTCTATTTTGTCTCGGGTGATGAGCCGCTGTTGGTGCAGGAGGCCTGCGATGTCATCCGCGCCGCCGCCCGTCAGGCCGGTTGCACTGAGCGTGAGGTACATCATGTTGAGGGCGGTTTTGACTGGCAGGGTTTTATCCAGTCCGGCGATGCCATGTCGCTGTTCTCTGATCGCAAACTGATCGAGCTGCGCCTGCCTACCGGCAAGCCTGGCGACAAGGGTAGCAAGGCTTTGCAGGCCTACGCCGAGCGGCCGTCGGAAGACAATACTCTGTTGATCATCTCCGGCAAACTTGAAGGCAGCGCCAAAAACAGCAAGTGGTATAAGACGCTGGATAAGGCCGGTGCCATGGTCACCATCTGGCCGATGAACTTGCAGCAACTGCCGGGCTGGGTGATGCGGCGGATGAAGGAAAAAGGCCTGCAACCAAGTCAAGATGCCGTGTCGCTGTTGGTGGAGCGGGTTGAGGGTAATCTGCTGGCCTGCGCCCAGGAGATCGAAAAACTGGTGCTGCTGCATGGCACTGGGGCTATCGATGTCGAGGCGGTCGCCGCCAGTGTTGCCGATAGCTCCCGCTTTGATATCTATAAATTAGTCGATGGCGCGCTGCAGGGTGAAGTCGCCCGTACCAGTCGCATTATTCATGGCCTCAAGGGCGAGGGGGTCGAGCCGGTGTTGGTGCTGTGGGCGCTGAGTCGTGAGGTTCGCACTATGCAGAGCATGGCCTTCGATCTTCACCTGGGCAGCAATATTGGCCAGGTGCTGGCCAAGAATCGTGTTTGGGACAACCGCAAAGCCCTGGTGCAGACTGGCCTGAAACGTCACTCGTTGCCGCAGTGGCAGGCCATGTTGCGTCGTTGTGCCGAGGTCGATGCCACCATCAAAGGTGTGCGGGTGGGTAACGTCTGGGACGAGTTGCTTGAATTATGTTTGTGGCTGGGCGGCGTGCGGCTTCACCCCGGTGTAAAACGTGCGATTTAAATCCTGCTTAGGCTGAAACAAATGCCGCTCAACATTGCCGCAACCAAGATTGGCTTTATCATCCGATACAATAAGGTTTGAGTGACTGATGTATGGCCAACACATCAAAGCGGTAATTTTGCTAACGCTGCTCTGCCTGCTCAGTGCCTGCAGCTCAACCTCGCAACTGCTCTCAAAAGATAACTACCAAAGTAGCCTGCGTGCCTTAGGTAAGGGTGACCTTGTTGATGCGCGCATGAGCCACCCCCGCGGTGAACGTGGTGCCTTCATCACCACAATGGAACGTGCCTATCTGAATTTACTCAACGGCAAACCAGAGATCGATGACCTGCAACGTTATGCCGATCTGGTGAGTGAACGGGTGCGCTACGATGTCAGTCGCGAACTCAACTCGTTCTTCTATCTGCAAACCCCGGAAGATTATTACGCCTCGGAACACGAAGTGATCTGGATGCACCTGTTGCTGAGCTGGGGCTATTCGTTGCGTCACGACTATGTCGCCGGTTGTGTCGAGGCGCGTCGTGCCAACGATTTTCTCGCCTCATCGTGGAGCGAGGAAGGCCGCTTTGATGATCCATCGCTACGCATCGTTTCCGGCTTTATGTGGACGCTATGCGGTGACTGGGACGAAGCCGTGGTCGACTTTCGTGCGGCACAACTTTTAAACCCAGAACTCGAATGGCTCAGTCAGCTCAGTGAACGCAAAACAGCGCCGCGGCACTTGCTTGTAGGCTTCGGTGGCATCGGCCCTGAACCGCTCTGGAATCCGGAACTCGATAGAGGCCTGTTACGTTCGTTACGCAATATTGATTTCAAATACAGCGGCGCACAATCCGTTCCCCGGCTTAAAACAGATGACGGCAGAGAATTGCTCAATCATCGTGGCCCACCATCGGCCCCCTGGTATGTGCGTCACATCGAACGCGACAATGTCATTCATGAATTAATCGAAGACTCACGTTACGGCAGCGAAGTAATGGGTCGTTCAGCGATCACCGCCATCGAGCTGTCGGCCAACACCGCCGTCGGTGGCCTTTGGATGGCCGGTGGTGTCGCGGCAGGCTTAGGTCTGGCCTATCTCGGTGTCGAAGCCAATTCCGAAGACCTGATCGTGCTAGGGCTTGCCGTCGCTGGTCTTAGCATCACCTCGGCAGCCGACTTCATCAAACAACACAATGTCAAAAGCCTGGCGCGAACAGAAAAGAAACTGGATTACGCCAAGCGATATCGCTTTGTGCGCTACCTGCCTGAATACGTTTGGCTAAGCTGGGACGACACGCAAGCAGTCCAGCCTTTAGACCAGACTTTTACCCTTTATCCCAAGAGTGGAAAACGCAAACACATCATCACCCCAATCGCCACACATGGCGAGAGCAATTTCTATTTCTATTTCGACCCGGATGTAAATTATTACTACCATTAACGGTGGCGAGAGAAATTACCTTGCTTAAGCGCGGTCTTAGATTTTGTAGGAGAAGTCGTGGATTTCGAAGAGTTTTCAAAAAAAAGAGCGACCCTGGAAAAAGGGGTTAAAAGAGTTCAATTTAGGTTTGTTTTACTTCCTGTACTGTTCGGAGTCGCAGTCGTCAATCTATTTGGAAATGGCACGTTAGAATTCATGTTGTCCGCAGCGTTAGTTGTTGGCATGCTCTTGGGTGTACCTCTACAACTCTTTGTTTCGAAAAAGATAGGCAATGTCGCTAGGGAGTTAGGGTTTGAATGTGAAGGCTGTGGAAAAACCTTCCCATTAAAAAAACTGGGTGAGATAGCAACCTCAGGGAAATGTCCGGAGTGTGACAACCAGGTTATAAACAACGCGTAATTCGTATTAGCGCCTTGGTGGGTTACGCGAAAAATGCTTGGGGGCAGCGCTTTACGTTCTACTGTCCAATCTTTCTCTTAACACTCAAGGCTAATGTCACAGAAACCTGCTTGGCTATAGCTCCATGGGTTAACAGTGGGGCTGTCGCCTTGCGAGTACCCATAGGTAGATTCCTCATCGGTTTTCTGAATTCACATATTTCACTCCGGCAGCAGTTTCTATATGACGCCCCACAAATTCAATTAATCCAGGACTAATCACCACCACGAAAAAACAACATTTTTAAGAATGATATCGTCGATATTATTTACACTTTCCTATTTTCACGAATTCCATAATTACCTATCTTTATGTTTTATCAATAAATTTTATTACTGGCACAGGATATGCCTCACCCAAATAGAGCATGGAATCCATTAACTAGGAGAGCGCAATTGTGAAAAGGGGTATCACACTAATAATAATGTTATTCGTATGGGGTGGGGTTGCGCAGGCAACACCTTTAGTCGGTGGTCATTACAAAACAAAATGGGAGCAAGCGCCAGACATGGACAGAGGTACTGATTATCTATCCATGCATCGAACTAATGGCCCAGTTGTAGCGGATGATTTTCAATCAGATGGTCGGGATATTTACGGCTTCCATTGGTGGGGTTCATACCTTACTGATCCAACAACAAGTGAGGAGTTTGCTACAGGTCAGGGGGCGGAACGCAATGTTTCTTTTGAAATCAGTTTTCATAATGATTGCCCTGCACTTGATCCTTCCTGTGGGCAAGACGTATACGATTATTCTACCCCAAGCACTGATTACACTTCCGTCATCGTCGAAGCTGAGGAAGACTTCTTTGGTATTACTGCAAGTGGTGAGACTGTCTATGAGTACTGGGTGTTATTACCTGTTCCATGGGAAGAGATTGCTGGCGAAACATATTGGGTTGACTTTGGATGGAATGCAGGCCAATTTGGCACTAATATTGGCGACAATGTCTGGGGCTGGCATGAAAGTTCGGATCACTGGAATGATTTTGCAGTAACAACCAATACGGCGATTGGTGGTAACCCACATGCTGGAACATGGAATGTGATTGATGGACAACGCGATATGGCATTTGAAGTCATCACCGTGCCTGAACCCACCAGCATCCTACTAATAGGCATTGGCCTTGCCGGTCTTGGTTTTGCCCGCAAAAGAAAAGGGGTTTGCTTGGCAGCCTAATCAAAAAGAAGAGTTAAATCAGTTTGTTTTGACCCCGCCTTAAGGCGGGGTTTTTGTTTAAATAGAAACCTCTGTAACATATTTATTTGTCGAAAACTAAACAACTACAAGCTGCTTAAAAGCGTCTTTCCTCTAATATGTACTAGCACCCTCAGTAACAATATCCAGCAGCTCAGTCCGTTTATGCATCGCCTTTTTCATCTCTTTGACAGAAAAAGATGACACACGTAAGCAATGATATTCGCCCGGGGTAATCAACCCTAAAAATAGTCGCTCGAAAAAGTAGAGTTTGAGCATGGTTGTAGGATGGTAAGCGGGGCGTCCTGTAATTTCATGCGCTGTTTTAAACCCCATTCCGGTGAGATCAAGCCCATCAATAAAGACATCAATGACGCGTACGGCATTATCTTCACTGATGTAGTCGTTAAGTCTTTCAGGAAACAATGTGGCTTTCGAAATCTGTTGCTGAGTCTGCTTGTTTCCTTCAGCAATAATATCTTTCTACAAACCGTCTGAGTATCTCCTTGGACATGCGGAGTGGGCTTTTGGCTGACTCTCTTTTTTATCCATCTGCGCTTCATTGAATGGGTTCATCTCGCTACGGGCTTGCCAGCTTTAGTCTTAAGCCATATTTTAAAAACTCATAATCCTGGTCTTAACAGCCGATATAACTATATAGGCTTCCCATTTCTGCCTTATTGTTTTTTTGCAGGAGATTAAAGGGTTAGTCGGGAGTTGTGGTTATGTCGGCATTGATATTACGTGTGAACGCGAGTGGTCAGCCGTTGGCCTGGATACCGTGGCAAGAGGCTGTTTTGCTTTATGCTCGGGATGCTGTGCTTTGGGCGGTTGGTGAGGATTCTTTTCGCTTTCATGGTGGCACTAACCGGTTGACGGGTTTGCGCTCTTATATTGATGTGCAGCCGGTGATTGCTGCCCGAGGTAGTGTGAAAAAACATGAGCTGCGATCTGTGCCGCCGCTTACCAATCGGCAGTTGTTTGCTCGTGATCGCCATGTCTGTCTTTATTGTTTGCAGGAGTTCTCAGACCGCTGGTTGACACGTGACCATGTGATTCCGGTTTCACGCGGTGGTTTGAATATTTGGACCAATGTTGTTACTGCATGCCAGCCATGTAATCAGGTAAAGGCAGCGCGCACACCTGAAGAGTCTGGAATGCGCTTGCACGCGATACCGTATATGCCTAACTATGCGGAATGGCTGATTTTAAAAAACAGAAAAATAAGATCAGACCAAATGGAGTTTCTGCAGGCGCATTGCCCAAAAGATTCACCATGGCGGGATAGTTAGAAATTTACTCACCAGAAGGTACAGAATTAAAAGGGGCAGATCTATTTTCTGAATGCCTGCTTTTACCGCTTGTTTACGATGTGGCTTTTTAGTGGATTGGTTCAGGCGAAACCGGTTGCTGAGTCTGTTTATTTACTTCTGCGATAATATCTTTCCACAAACCGCCTGAGTATCTCCTGGGCATGCGGGGTGGGTTTCAGGCTGACTCTCTTTTTTAATTCTTCCGCTTCATGCGGTTCGAAATAGCCGTGATTGCGATAGGTGTTGATCCGCAATATAAATTCCTCGGCGTCGCCTTCTGGATGGAACTGGGTGGCGTAGACGTTTTCGCCGACGCGAAACATTTGTACTGGGCAATCGCTGCCGCTCATCAGTAAGGTCGCGCCATCGGGCGTGGTGTCGACGGCTTCCTTATGGCCGAGTAGAACATCGATTTGCGCTGGGAAACCGGCGAGTAATTTATCCTGTTTGCCTGCTTCAGTAATCTCGATTGTTACGCAACTCACGGCTTCACCGTATTTGGTGGAGATACGAGTGCCGAGGTAGTTGCCCAGCAGGCCATTGCCAGAGCAGGCGCCAAGGAAGGGGATGTCTTGCGCCACCACCTGCTTTAGTAGTTTGTTGAAATCGGCCTCGATCTTTTTCTGGATCTCGGATTTCTTATCTGCGGGGGTGCTGATGTCAAACGGGCTGCCGCCGACTATGATGGCGGAATAATCATCAGGGTTCAGGTTGTCAGGGATGCCGTGTTTTTCGATGCGTATTCTGTAGGTGTCCTCGGCCTGCAAGCCACCATATTTAAGCAGGCAGGCGTATTCGCTGTCTGAGGTGGCATCTTCAGGTCGCAGTTGCAGAATCAGAATGGGTTTGCTTGCGGTCATCTGTTGGATAAGGCTTACGGGTAGTGTTTGGCTATCTCTGCTTCTACCAGTTGATTTAGCTGTTGATAACCAAAGCTGGGCAGGCCCTGACCATTGACAATAAAGGTTGGGGTTTTGTCGGCGCCTAACTGTTTGGCATCGCTGAGATCTTGCTGGATGATTCGGGCAATGGCCGGGTCTTTGGCGTCCTGTGCCAGGCGGGCCAGGTCGAGATCAAGGTTTTCCAGCAGTGGCCAGAAACGATCAGCGTAGGCGATATGGTTTTGTGTCCATAGATGTTGGCTTTCAAACATCAGCTCAAGGACTTCACCGAATTTATCCTGCTTTCGCGCTGCTTCGAGGATGGCCACCATCTCATCTGAGCCTTGATGAAACGGAGCGTAACGCAGTACCAGTCGGATTTTGTCGTGATGCCGTTGCAGCATGCGTTTTACATAGGGATGGAACTGGCCGCATGTGCCGCAGGCGGGGTCCATAAATTCGACAATGACCACCTTGGCTTGTTCTGCGCCAACGCGAGGCGAGTGGTCGCGGATCAGTTGTGCGCTGTCTTGCGCTGCATTTTTTTGTTCAGGTTGTGGGTTGAGGTTAAGCGCGACCAGTAAGGCGACGGCGATCAATCCCAGGGCAATGAGTGTTATATGGCTTTGCTTCATGATGATATGGAACTTGGTTGAGAGACAGTGGTGCTTTTTACCACATTTTGTTGCGGTTCTCTATCAGGATGAATGTCGTGCGTGAGGTTGAGCTGGTGCTATAGCTCAAAACTGAGGGAGCGGGTATAGGGTAAGTGTTTTTTTTAAATCAGCCTTTTTCGTGCGGCTGATGTGCGGCAGAGCGATAAATAATTATTATCCCTTTGCTTGTGCGGCTTTCTGGGCTTCTACTTCTTCTTTTGCTTTTTGCGCTTCCAGGGCGGCCTTTTCTGCCTGTTAGGCTGCTTTGCGGTCGTTGACTATTTTTTCATGCATTAATTGATAGACCTTGAATAGGCCTTGGGTGCCGATCTTGAGATCTGCCAATGCGACTGTATGGTCGTTCTTGATGTTGACCCGGTATACCAGGGTTCGCTCGCGCATCATTTCGTCAGTGGTGAAATCCAGCTTATCTGTAAAGCCGAATCTGGAGGCGTTTCTGCCGAAGGTGTTAAAGGCTGTTTTGAAATCGGCCTCTTCAAGCACGTCCATGTTTCTAACTGTCATCGCTATGACAAATGAGTTTTCATAGGTGCTTTTTTTGAGAGCAGAGGCAGGGAAACTTAGCCTGAAGTTTTCCATTTGGGTTGGCGCGTAGGGGATGAATAAGACGTTTTCTATTTTTAGTTCTTCTTCCTCTTCCTTGAAGTTAGGTTGAAAAAGATATTCCTTGGGATTGACGCTGTTGAATTTGATGCTTCTGCGCAGCAGGGGCGTTAAGTCAACTGGGCGATCCTCTATTTCAAGTTCCAGATCTTTTAAAAAAACTGTGAACTCCTCGGGTTCGCCTTTTTTTGTGTTTGCCCCAAACCGTCGAACAAAGTCTGTGGCTTTTGGGCGCGTTTCAATTGCGCCTTCATCCATTAAAATGAACTCACTTAAGTCGGGGTTTGCTGATAGCATATTTTAAATACAGCCTTTCTTGTTAAGCAAGATCGATATGGCCACCATGTGTATTTCCGGCTGGCCACCTTTATATATCGTTCGGCCAGCTAAATCACTTAACAGTTATATTTAAAAAGTATTAATAAATCATTGGTTTTTGTGACGGTGTCGACATTTTTTGTGAATGTCTGGCCGCTTTAGGCGCTGCCATGTCGGTCTGCTAGGCACATATGGGCGGTACTTTGGCGCAGAGCTTTGCCAATTCAGCCTATTGCGCGCCAGGTTAAGCCGGGGCGAAATGGCCCCTGCGCAGGGCTGAGAGGCAATGCTTGGTGGGAATTGCTATAATCGCGGCTTTGCTTGGGCGGGCTAAGGCTGTTCCCGCAGCAAAAGCTTATCTAAAAGGTTATGCAAAATGAGTGACGTCAAGCAATACATGACTGAAGTTGGCCAGCGTGCCCGTGCTGCTTCGCGTGAGATTAGCCGTGCTGAGACTGCGGTCAAAAATGCTGCGCTGAATGCCATTGCCGATGTTATCGAGGCGCAGCAGGCTAGTTTGCTGCAAGCCAACGGCAAAGATATGCAGGCAGGTCGTGATAGTGGGCTGGATGCAGCGCTGCTGGATCGCCTCGAACTGACTCCCTCGGTTATTGCTGGTATGGCCGAAGGCCTGCGCCAGGTCGCGGCCCTGTCTGACCCTATCGGTGAGATCAGTGGCATGAGTTATCGTCCTTCCGGTATCCAGGTGGGCAAGATGCGCGTGCCTTTGGGTGTGGTGGGCATCATCTATGAGTCGCGGCCGAATGTGACTGCTGATGCGGCCGGTCTGGCCTTGAAGTCGGGTAATGCGGCGATTCTGCGTGGTGGTAAAGAGGCGATTCACTCCAATCAGGCGATTGCGCTATGTATTCATGCCGGTCTGGAAAAGGTCGGTCTGCCTGCTGCTGCGGTGCAGGTGGTTGAGACCACTGATCGTGCTGCGGTAGGACAGCTGATTACCATGCCTGAGTATGTCGATGTCATTATTCCGCGCGGTGGTCGAGGCCTGATCGAACGTATCAGTCAGGACGCCCGGGTGCCGGTGATTAAACACCTGGACGGGATTTGTCATGTCTATATTGATGATGAAGCGGATCTGGAAAAGGCGACTCAGATTGCCTTTAATGCCAAGACCCATCGTTATGGTGTCTGTAATGCCATGGAGACCCTGTTGGTTGCCGAGGGTATTGCGGAACAGGTGCTGCCGGAGTTGGCCGGTATGTATAAAGAGAAGGGTGTTGAGCTGCGTGGCTGTCTGACGACCTGCAAGGTGGTCGCTGGTGTGATTCCCGCCACTGACGAGGATTGGGCGACGGAGTATCTGGCGCCGGTGTTATCGATTCGGGTGGTCAAGGATCTTGATGAGGCCATGGATCACATTCGTCTTTATAGCTCGGGTCATACCGAGTCCATCGTCACTGAAAATTACACCAAGGCGCGACGTTTTCTGCGTGAAGTGGATTCCAGTTCGGTGATGGTCAATGCCTCAACCCGCTTTGCCGACGGTTTTGAATATGGGCTTGGGGCAGAGATCGGTATCAGTACCGATAAGTTTCATGCCCGTGGCCCGGTGGGTCTGGAAGGCCTGACTTCGCAGAAGTATGTTGTTTTGGGCGACGGCCAGATTCGTCAGTGATAGGCATTTTTGGCGGTACATTTGACCCGGTTCATTACGGCCATCTAAGACCGCTGCTGGAAGTACAGCAAACACTGGGCCTGGATGAGGTTCGTCTGATCCCTAGTTTTATCCCTCCGCACAGGGATGCCCCAGGTGCCAGTGCCGAGCAACGCCTGGCAATGTTGGCGTTGGCCGCGGCGGAGACGCCGGGTTTTGTCATTGATCAGCGCGAGTTGTTACGTGGTGGGCCGTCTTATACGGTGGATACCCTGCAATCCTTGCGTGATGAGTTGGGTAGTAATCAATCCTTATGCCTGATTATGGGGCTGGATGCCTTTGTGGCTTTGGACAGCTGGCATCAATGGCAGCGCCTGACTGAGTTGGCCCATATTGTGGTGATGCAGCGCCCGGGTGGCCTGCTAGCCAAGACAGGCGCGGTTGCCGAACTGGTTGAGCAAAGACAAGTGCTGGATGTGGCAGAGCTGGAAAATCAGCCGGCGGGTAGGGTCTATTTTCAGTCTGTGACCCAGTTGGATATTTCTGCCACCGCTATTCGTGAGCAGCTGGCCCGTGGCCAGGATGTACGTTTTTTAATGCCGGACAGTGTCCGCTACTACATAGAGACCCAAGGTCTTTATAAATGTTGAGAGAGATAGATGAAAGAAGTTGAAGAGATCAAAAATCTGGCGGTCAATGCCCTGGAAGAACTAAAGGCTGTTGATGTGGTGGTTTTGGATGTGCGTGGTAAATCCAATGTCACTGATTTTATGGTAATCGCTAGCGGCACCTCAAGCCGACATGTTAAAGCGATGGCCAATAATGTTGTCGTTGAAGTGAAAAAGGCTGGCATCGTTCCTCTGGGTGTTGAGGGTGAAAGCACCAGTGAGTGGGTGTTGGTCGATCTGGTGGATGTTGTTGTTCACATTATGTTGCCGGAGACGCGTGATTTCTATCAGCTGGAAAAGCTGTGGGAAGCGGGTTCGGTTGATGCCTTGGCCGAAGCCAGACCACAATAGTTTTTTTGTCGTATTAAGTGCATATCCATCTGATAGCGGTCGGGCAGAAGATGCCCGACTGGATCAAAACTGGCTATGACGAATATGCCAAACGTCTGCCGCAAAATTTCAGCTTAAAGCTGGTTGAAATATCCCCGGGACATCGCAGCAAAAGCAGCGATCCCAAACGTGCCATCGAAGAAGAGAGTCTAAAAGTTCTGAATGCCATTCCTGCCGGCGCGCATGTCATTGCCCTGGATGAACGCGGCAAACAGTGGACCACCCTAAAATTGGCCGATCAGATGCGCGATTGGATGCAGGATGGTCGTGATGTTGCGTTGTTAGTGGGTGGGCCGGATGGGTTGTCAAAAGAATGTAAACAGCGAGCAGAGCAACTCTGGTCGTTATCGAATCTAACCCTGCCGCATCCTTTGGTACGTGTATTTTTATCCGAACAACTCTATCGTGCCTGGAGCGTGACCCAGGGTCATCCTTATCACCGCGAATAGCTGAAACCAATCACTAGGCCATCTCTAAAAAGGCATTTTTTTCGCGATAGCTGCGTCAGCTCCATGCTCAAATACCCGAAAATGAGGGGCACGCTGTCCTCATGTATTCCACATACACTGCGGTTCTGCGCGCGGTGCTTTCTTGCCCTTACAAAAAAAAAACACTATTTTTAGAGGTGCTCACTATTCGTTGCGAGCGGCTTTTTTGAGTGCGATCCGGGTAAAAACAGGGCCAATAATTTCAAAAAAGATGGTGGAGCTGATCACTACCGACAACAGTGTTTGTCGGTATTCAGGGAATTGATTCGAAGCAACCAGTGCCATACCCATGGCTGCGCCTGCTTGAGGTAATAATGCCGCTCCCATCCAATGGCGCGTTGTTTTGTCAGCATTACTGATGCGAGCACCAATGTTGGCACCAATAATCTTGCCGATGCCTCTGAAAATAATAAATACGATGATGATCATGCCTATTTCGTTGAGGCTGGCAATATTGAGTGAGGCGCCGGCCAAAATAAAAAATATGATCATTAATGGCCACTCAATTCCCTCGATGGCATTTAATGGATATTCGTGATGTTTTGCTAGATTAGCGATGGTTGCTCCTAGTGTCATCGCTGCAATCAGGAATGACACATCCAGCCATAAGGCCAGACCACCGCAAACAAACACTACAGCTAATGCTTCGGTTAGCATGGGCCGGCCTGGTTTGATGCGGCCAGTAAGAAAGGCCGCAGGTAGTCCAATGCCGAGCCCCAGCAATACCGCGCCACCAATTTCAAATCCGGCACTGAGTATGAAATGGGTTTCGTTTGGATTGCCATTGATGACAGCAACAAGTGCAATGCCAAGGCTGAATAGAATCAGTCCCCAGGCGTCATCAAGAGCGACAATCGCAAGTAGTGAACGGGAAAAGTTGGATTTGTTGTTTGATTCGATAACCGTATCGACTGTTGCCGCGGGTGCCGTTGCCGAGGCAATGCAGCCAAGCAGAATAGCTATTTCCAGCGGTAGTCCGGTTGTGCTCAGGGCAAGGGTGACAATGGCGGTTGTGAAAACAGCTGCGCTTATGGATATGGATAGTATTGTTTTTCCCGATTTTTTAATGGTTTCCGTTGTTAGTATTCCACCCAACATAAAACCAACCACAAGTAAGGTCATCTCGGCAATTAATTCGAAGCGATCACTAAAAACGGTGGGGATTAAATTAAAGCCTTCTTCACCGATGATGATGCCAAAGATGAGTAGTAGTGTTATGCGGGGTAGAAAAGTTTTTTTCCCGACCCAATCTGTTATTAGGCCGAGAACTAAGATCCCGCCCAAGGCTAAAAGAAATTGTGCATTGGCTAGCATCTTAATGTGTCAGTTTATTGGCTTTTTTGCGTGATTAGATAAAGCATTGTTAATCATTTTTATCGAATTGTTCAATTTATTTTGATGTTTATTAACTAGAGTTAGAATGTGAACGTTTTTTTGCAAATATTTTATTTGTTAAAGCCTCTAATGATTTTTTAAATACGGTCGATTATGAGTGGGATAACAATATATGGGTTGTTTTTTTTGCATTCGTATGGCGTTTGAAATTAGAATGGGTTCGCACTCTTTTAGTTAAATACAAAATGGAGAATATTTAATGGTCAAAAGAGCAATAAAAAAGAAGGCGCGCAGTAAGACTAAGGCTCGTCGTAAACCGGTTGTATCAGCTGCAAGTGTATTGGCCGAAGCGCCAATTAATGCTGATCACAAAAAGGCATTGACTGCGGCTGGTCGTGAAGTCAAGGCGCAAGAACGTGCTGATGCTGCATTGGCAAAAGCGACTGCTAAACAAACTGCTGAAGAGGCTCGTTTGAAAAAGGCTGCTGCTGCTGCCAAGAGCAAGAAAACGGCTGCTGCTAAAAATGCTGTTGCCAAAGCTAAGGCTTCTAAGGCTAAGGCTACTGCTGCTGTTAAAACTGCCAAGGCTGCCGCGTCTGCTGCTGCTTCTGCGGTTAAAGCTGCTATGGCTGATGTTGCCGCGATCAAGGGTAAAGATGCCGCTATGAGCAAGGCTGTTGCTGCCTTCGCTGCTAAGTGGGAAAAGGCCTATGATCGTAAAGCTGCTGCAGCGGCCAAGAAAAAGTCTCGTGCTAAGAAAAAGGTACGTCGTAAAAAAGCTGCTTAATTGCTGAAAAGGCTTTTAACTCTGGTTGTTAATCAGCTTATTAGCCGCTTTAAGAAGGCCCGCCATGCGGGCCTTTTTGTTTTGGAAGTTTAATAATAAATGGTTTTAAATAAAACAATTCAACTGGCCTGTCCGCTTGATGGCCAAGCTTTGAGTTTGCAAGAACGTTGTTTTGTTTGCATAAATGGCCATAGTTTTGACGTGGCGAGACAAGGTCATCTTCATTTATTGCCTGTGCAGCAGAAACGCTCGAAGTCCCCTGGTGACAGTGTTGAAATGATTGAGGCCAGACAGCATTTTTTAACGGCGGGTTTTTATGACCGGATTGCAGCTCGATTGATAGAAACTTTGCGCAGTCATGTGCAATTGAATAGTGACTCTTGTCTGCTTGATGCGGGTTGTGGCGAAGGTTTTTATCTTCAACGGTTGTATGAGGCTTTTGCCGAAGACAATATTAAGCCGGGTCTGGTCGGTTTGGATATTTCTAAACCTGCGATTGTTGCTGCGGCCCGGCGTAACAAAAATATCACCTGGCTGGTAGCAAGTAATAAACAGCCACCTTTAATGCCCCAATCGGTCGATGTGATTATTTGTATGTTTGGTTTTCCGGTTTTTGAGGCCTTTAAAAAGATACTCAAGCCGGGCGGTAAATTGTTGATGGTTGAAGCTGGGCCGCAGCATTTGATTGAGCTACGTAAGGTTATCTATGCCGATGTAAAACAGGCTGGTTTGCCAGATTTGAGTGCAGCCGAACAACAGGGGTTTGAAATGTTGCTGCAGGATGAGTTGTCGTACTCGATAGCGTTGCGTGGACAGGCGCAGATTGCTGATCTCCTGCTGATGACTCCGCACCTGTTTCGTGCCAATCAGGAAGGCAAACAACGTGCTGCCGCGCTGGATCAGATTGATCTGACGGTGGATGTGTCACTGCGACTATTGCAGTTAAATGACTGAGTTGAACCGCTGTGGCGCGGTTTATGGGGCGAGCTGGTATAATTGCGCCACTTTTTCGTGAAATATAGACGAGCATTTCAATGAGCACAGAAAATAAGCCACTGGTTGGCATCATCATGGGGTCAACCTCAGACTGGGACACCATGCGCAATGCCGCCGAGGCGCTGCAGCAGTTGGGTATTCCTCATGAAGTTGAGGTGGTATCGGCCCATCGCACACCTGACAAATTGTTTGAATATGCTGAAGCGGCCGAAGGCCGAGGTATCGAAGTGATTATCGCCGGTGCCGGTGGTGCTGCTCATTTGCCTGGCATGGTAGCGGCCAAGACCGTGGTGCCGGTGCTGGGTGTACCGGTGCAGTCCAAGGCGTTAAATGGTATGGATTCGCTGTTGTCGATTGCGCAAATGCCTGCTGGTATTCCTGTCGGTACGCTGGCCATCGGTAAGGCTGGTGCTGCCAATGCAGGCCTGTTTGCGGCGGCGATACTGGGTAATAAATATCCTCAATATCGTCAGGCGCTGCATAGCTTTCGTCAGACCCAGACCGACAAGGTATTGGCCAACGCCGATCCACGGGAACAAGACTAATGAAGGTTGGCATTCTCGGTGGCGGCCAGTTGGCCCGCATGCTGGCACTGGCAGGCTATCCATTAGGGCAGGACTTCACGGTGCTTGATCCCGGTGCTGATGTTTGCTCGGCTGCAGTTGCAGATCAGCTGCAAGGTGATTATGTCGATCAGACGCTGTTAGCCCAACTGGCCGAGCAGGTCGATGTAGTGACCTATGAATTTGAGAACGTGCCCGCCGCAGCGGTAGAGTTTCTGGCTGGCAAGGTGCCGGTCTATCCACCGCAACTGGCCTTGGCTATCGCCCAGGACAGACTCAAGGAAAAAACCCTGTTTGGTGAGCTAGGCATAGCCACGCCAGCTTTCGCCGCGGTAAACAGTCTTGAAGAACTGCAGCAGGCCATGCAGCAGGTTGGCTGGCCAGCGGTGCTTAAGACCCGCAGTGAGGGTTATGACGGTAAGGGTCAGGCGGTGTTGCGTCAGCCTGAAGATCTGGCACCTGCCTGGCAATCGCTTGGTGGTGTGCCTGCCATCGTTGAGGCATTCGTGCCGTTTGAGCGTGAGTTTTCTATTCTTGCTGTGCGTAGTACAACGGGTGAAATGGTCTGTTATCCGCTGACTGAAAATACTCATCGCGATGGCATTTTACGTCTTTCAATAGCCCGTCCTGATGATGCCATGCAGACCAGGGCGGTTGAGTATGCCGAACGTCTGTTGGATAGGCTTGATTATGTCGGTGTGCTGGCGCTGGAACTGTTTCAGGCGGGTGATAGTTTGTTGGCCAATGAGTTTGCCCCGCGTGTGCATAACTCTGGTCACTGGACTCAGGATGGCGCGGTGACCTGTCAGTTTGAGAATCACCTGCGTGCCATTTCTGGCCTGCCGCTGGGGGCGACCGATGCGATTGGTCATGCGGCCATGGTCAATCTGATCGGTGATATTCCAGCCAGCGCGGCTGTGCTGGTCAATCGCCATGCTCATCTGCACTTGTATGGCAAGGAGGAGCGGCCGGGCCGCAAGGTTGGTCACATCAATCTCTGTGCTGCAAGCGAGCAGCAGATGCAGGCCGAGCTTAAATTATTGCTTGAGCTGGTAGACGCTTAAAACGGTGGGGTGCAATGCCCCGCCGCAACTGTTTTGTTTTGAACTGCTAGAATCATAGATAGATCCTGTCTGTTGAGGTGGCGGTCGTGGAAGTCCATAGTTTCTTTCTTTATCTGTTGCTAATCCTGCTGACGGCGCGAATCTTTGCTGAGCTGGCAACACGTCTGAAAACCCCTTCTGTAATTGGTGAACTGCTGGCCGGTGTGGTGTTGGGGCCTAGCCTGTTGGGTTGGGTTGAACCACTGGATGCCATCAGGATGCTGGCCGAGATCGGCATCATTCTATTGTTATTCGAAGTCGGCCTGGGGACTGATGTTCGACGTCTGATCAGCAGTGGCCGAAAATCCATTATCGTTGCCTCATCTGGGTTTCTGTTGCCGCTGCTATTTGGTTTTTTGCTGGCCTATGGCGCGTTTGATTTGTCACCGCTGGAGGCCTTGTTTGTCGGCGGTACCTTAACGGCAACCAGCATCGGCATCACCGTTAGAGTTCTCTCTGACTTGAAACGACAGCATTCGACTGAAGGGCAGATTGTTCTTGGTGCGGCGGTGATGGACGACATCATGGGGGTGATTCTCCTGGCCGTGCTGTATGAATTTTCGCTTGGCGGTGGCGTCAGTTTGATGAATGTCGGCAGGGTGATGATATTCATCGCGGCCTTTTTTGTGCTGGCACCGATTGCGGCGAAACTGATTTCGCTGGTAATCAAACGCTTTGATGATGTCAGTGACATCCCGGGTCTGATCCCCACCACTATTGTTTCACTGGTGTTGTTTTTTGCCTGGCTGGCCTATGCGATTGGCGCGCCGGAGCTGCTGGGTGGTTTTGCCGCGGGGCTGGCCTTATCCCGGCGTTTCTTCCTGCCGTTTGGTATCGCCCTGCGTACCAATGCGGAATTTGCCGCCAAGATTGAGTCGCAGATGCGGCCTATTATTCAGCTGTTTACACCGATCTTTTTTGTCATGGTTGGTTTGTCACTCAATCTGCATGAGATTGAGTGGCAGTCGTCTTTTATCTGGCTGTTCTCTTTGTCTTTGCTGTTGGTGGCCGTGTTTGGCAAGCTGATTGGTGCCCTGTTTATCAAAGAACCTTGGCTGGTGCGCTGCATGATTGGGGTGGCCATGGTGCCACGCGGTGAAGTGGGTTTGATCTTTGCCGAACTAGGGCGCATTAGTGGCGTTTTCTCTAATGAGGTCTATGCAGCGATGGTGATAGTGATCGCCCTGACTACCTTATTGCCTCCATTGGTAATGAAGCTGTTTTATTCAGTGTTTAGAAAACAGATGCCGGTGGTGTCAGACGGCTAGTTTGTTTTTTTCTTTTTCGCCCGTGGATGGGCCTTGTCGTAAACGCTGGCCAGGTGTTGAAAATCAACATGGGTATAGATCTGGGTGGTGCTGATGTCGGCATGGCCGAGCAGTTCCTGCACGGCGCGCAGGTCGCCTGATGATTCCAATAGGTGGCTGGCAAATGAGTGACGCAACATGTGCGGATGGACGTGTTTATCCAGCCCTTGTTTGATGGCCCACTGATGCATACGGCTTTGAATAGAGCGTTGTGATAGTCGGGAGCCATTTTTGTTGACGAAGATGGCCTGCTCTTCATGTTTGGCGATACCGATGCGAATTTTTAGCCACTGCTGTAGTGCGGCAACGGCCAACCGGCCAACCGGTGCGATGCGGGTCTTTGCGCCCTTGCCGGTGATGCGCACGGTTTGATCGCGCAGGTCGATGTCATGCAGGTTAAGGTTGGTTAATTCACTCAGGCGCAGGCCAGAGGAATACATTAATTCCATGATGGCCCAGTCACGCAGGCTAAGCGGATCATCCGTTTTGATGTCCAGCAGTTTGGCAACCTCATCCACATCCAGCAGGTCGGGCAGTTGGTGTTTTTGTTTTGGCGCGCTGACGCTGGTGGCCGGATTGATCTGGGCCATGCCTTCGCGCAATAGGAAGTTATAGAAGGAGCGTATTGCCGATAGGTTGCGTTGCATGCTGCGGCTGGCCAGTCGCTGGTGGCGCAGCGTGGCGGCGAAGCTGCGGATGTGATGATCGCGTAGCTCGCTCCATTCGCTGATCTGCTGTTGCAGGCAGAAGCTGTGTAATTTGTTGAGGTCGCGCTGGTAATTGCTGAGGGTGTGGGATGAGACTTGGCGTTGGTTGCGCAAGTAGGCCAGGAATAGCTCTATTGCCTGGCCACTTGGTTTTATTTGTTCATCATCATTCATGGCTTTCTTTTTCTGCAACATAGGGGCGAATGCCACGACTGAGGATGTCGCCCAGGTTGCTGAGAAAAAGAGTGCCGATGTTGGCGTGAAAACGGTTTTCATCATGGCTGCCAATGGCCAGAATGCCGAGATAGTTACAGCCAGTGCTGGAGCAGAAGTCGCCGCCAAGCGGGATCATAGCGGTTGATTTGATCTCATCGGCCTGGTCGCCAAACATATAGCTAAGTTGTTCCGCTTTGAGTGGGCCGCAGACGGGTTTTTCATTGCTGAGGATGTTCTTGAATGAATCCAGGCGTGGGTCTTCCAGAGGCACGAAGATGGTTTGTATCAGATCGCTGTCGGGGTCGATATTGGTCTGGCTTGGATCGACAAACAGTTTGATTGTTACCGCATCGGCTTCAAAGTCACCGCGCAGGCTATCGTCCAGGGCAATATAAAGTTCATTGAGACTGTTGGCATCCATCAGGCTGAGGATTAGTCTGTGCATGCGGTCGTTGAGCTTGTCATTGTCGCGGGCGATCTGCACCAGCCCTTCCAGCTGTGCCTTGAATTTTTTGTTTTGTTCGCGCAGCGTGCCGAGCTGGCGCTCAACCAGGGATATTGCACCGCTGACCTGATGGCTGATGTTCAGTTCGGCCAATACATCGGGGTTTTCTTCAAAAAATTCGGGGTTCTGATGCAGATATTCGGCAATGGTTTCGACATCAAGTATGGTTGCCTCATGGGCTTGTGAGTCTTGCGTACTGCTCATATTTCTATTTTCCCTTCAAATACATGTGTGGCAGGGCCGGTCATCCAAACGGGTTCGCCGTCGCCCTGCCAGCGTATCAATAATTGCCCACCAGGCAAATCAACTTTTACTGTTTCGTCCAATTCGCCCCATTGGCGGCCGATGACCATTGCGGCACAAGCACCGGTGCCGCAGGCCAGGGTTTCGCCGCAGCCTCGCTCAAATACGCGCAGGCGAATGTGGTCGCGACTGACAATCTGCATAAAACCAGCGTTTACCCCTTGGGGGAAATCGGGGTGGTGGCTGATGGCCGGGCCAAGCGATTCCAGCGGGGCGGTGTCGATGTCACAAACTTTGTAGACTGCATGGGGATTGCCCATGGAGACGGCGCCGATGATGATGTCTTCACCGTGATGGTTGATGTGATAACTGGGTTTTAGCGCCTCGGCCATGAATGGCAGACTGGCGGGCTCGAATCGTGGCGCACCCATGTTGACGCTGACCTGGCCGTTGCTTTCAAGGCGCGGATAGATGATGCCGGTCCTGGTTTCGACGGCAATCTCATCTTTATTGCTCAGGCCTTGGTCGCGGACGAAACGGGCAAAGCAACGCGCACCGTTGCCGCACTGTTCCACTTCACCACCGTCGGCATTGAAGATGCGATAGCGAAAATCCGCTGTAGTGGTTGGTCTTTCTAGCAGCAATAACTGATCGCAACCAACACCAAAGTGACGGTCGGCGATGAATCGAATTTGCTCGGCGCTGAGATTGATGGTTTGGTTAATGGCATCGATAACAACGAAGTCATTACCCAGTCCGTGCATTTTGCTGAAATTGATGGTTTGCATAGACTCAGTTTATCACGTTAACCAGAGCTGCTGATGGGGTGCTAGAGGGGTGCGGGGAGGGGGTTGCCTGCCGAATGATGCTTCATTCGGCAGGCAGGTATTGTTTAGAAGTTTGGTTTTTCTGGTGCGTCGTTGAAACGCTGAACACTGGAAAGAATTTCTTCCTTGGCCGCTTCGATATCGCCCCAGCCTTCAATCTTGACCCACTTGCCTTTCTCCAGATCCTTATAGTGCTCAAAGAAGTGAGAGATCTGGTTTGTCAGTGAGTCAGGTACATCGGTAATGTCATTGATATGATCGTAACGGTCGGTCAGCTTGCTGATTGGTACGGCCAGTATTTTGGCATCTATGCCTGATTCGTCGCTCATTTTCAGTACGCCAACAGGGCGAACACGAATTACCGAACCGCTGATCAAGGCGTGTGGAGTGACAACCAATACGTCAACAGGGTCGCCATCTTCAGACAGAGTGTGGGGGACGTAGCCGTAGTTGCATGGGTAGAACATGGCGGTAGCCATGAAACGATCAACAAATACTGCGCCGCTGTCTTTGTCTACTTCGTACTTAACCGGATCGCTATGTGCGGGGATTTCGATAATGACGTTGATGTTGTTTGGTACGTCTTTACCTGAAGCAACTTTGTCCAGACTCATCTGTTCTTCCTCAATTGGCCGCAAAAGGCGCATATTATATATGGACTGGTCGCCTTGCGCTAATGCAGTGGCATGCTATCTATATATAGGCATAACAATAACAAGGGGCGAGAGTCCCTGATTAGGAGGTTTTATGGTGTTGGTAGAGCTGTTACCCCCCCTGTTAGGTGGGGTTGGATTGTGGGTGGCGTACAAACTGTATAAAGATGTGCTGAAGTGGCCAGCTGGTGAGGGCAAGGTGCAGGAAATTGGCGATGCCATCCATGAGGGAGCGATGGTGTTTTTGAAGCGCGAATATCGGATGCTGGCGATTTTTGTGGCGGCGGTATTGTTGTTTCTACTGGTAACCCTTGGCTTGGGAACGGCGTTTTCGTTTCTGGTGGGTGCTGTGGCATCGGCCAGCGCCGGTTATTTGGGCATGTATTCGGCTACCCAGGCCAATGTTCGCACCACCACGGCGGCACATGAAAAGGGTGCGGCTGCGGCCTTGAGCGTGGCCTTTTCCGGCGGTTCCATTATGGGTTTGGCGGTGGCTTCAGTTGGTTTGCTGGGGCTGGGCTTTCTCTATTTGTTATTTGGCGGTGACCCGGAGACTACGCATATCATCCACGGTTTTGGTATGGGCGCCTCCAGTGTGGCGTTATTCTCTCGTGTGGGTGGCGGCATCTTTACCAAAAGCGCCGATGTCGGTGCCGATCTGGTGGGCAAGCTTGAGGCCGGTATCCCAGAGGATGATCCGCGCAATCCGGGGGTGATTGCCGACAATGTTGGTGACAACGTTGGTGATGTGGCGGGTATGGGGTCGGATATTTTTGAATCCTATTGCGGCTCGATGATCGCAACCATTGCGATTGCCTCGACCCTGAGCGTGGACCTTGTAGTGAGCCTGGGTGAACGGACTGACTTGATGTTTTTGCCCTTGGCGCTGGCTTCAGCGGGGCTGCTCTGTTCCATTGGCGGTATCTATTTGGTCCGCAAGTCATCGGATAAACCGGCGCAAACAGCCTTGCGTATCGGCACCATGACAGCCGCTGCTGTGTTTATCGTTGTGGCCTTGGTGGTGGTGAAGCTGTTGGGTATCTCAGCGGCGGTCTGGGGTGCTGTTGTCATTGGTGCTGTGGGTGGCATGGTGATTGGTTTGGTGACGGAACATTACACTGGTGGCGAGCCGGTGCGGCATATTGCCCGTGCTGGTGAGACTGGCCCGGCCACGGTGATGATCACCGGCCTGGCGACGGGCATGCGTTCGACGGTTATTCCTGTGCTGACTATCTGCGTGATTATCTTTGTCTCCACCGAGTTGTGTGGCCTGTATGGCGTGGGTATCGCTGCAGTCGGCATGTTGGCGACAGTGGGTATTACCATGGCTATCGATGCCTATGGTCCAGTGGCGGATAACGCCGGTGGTATTGCCGAGATGGCAGGCCTGGGGCCTGAGACGCGTAAGATCACTGATGGTCTGGATGAGCTGGGTAATACCACTGCTGCCATCGGCAAAGGGTTTGCCATTGGTGCGGCAGCCCTAGCGGCTTTGGCAATTATCGCCGCCTTTGTTCAGGATATTTCCCTGCGCATACCGGGTTTTAGTCTGGAGTTGAGCAATCCGCGGGTATTGATGGGCATGTTTCTCGGTGGGGTATTTCCATTTCTGGTAGCGGCGATGACGATGACCGCCGTTGGTGATGCCGCCTTCGATATGATCCAGGAAATCCGCCGTCAGTTTCGTGAAATTCCTGGACTGCTTGAAGGTACTGCCAAACCGGATAGTGCCCGTTGTGTTGATATAGCCACGCAGGCGGCATTGAGAAAGATGGTGATGCCTGGTGCATTGGCCGTGATTGCGCCGATCGTGGTGGGTTTTGTTCTAGGCCCGCAGGCCTTGGGTGGGATGTTGGGTGGTGCGCTGGTGAGTGGCGTGTTGCTGGCCCTGACCATGGCCAATGCCGGTGGTGCCTGGGATAACGCCAAGAAATATGTTGAGAAGGGCGAACTAGGTGGTAAAGGCTCTGATGTACATAAAGCCTGTGTTGTTGGTGATACGGTAGGCGATCCGTTTAAGGATACCTCCGGCCCATCAATGAATATTCTGATTAACGTGCTGGCAATCGTCAGTCTGGTGATTGCACCGTTGTTGGGTTGAAACAACTGGCCCCTCGTGATGAGGGGCCAGTTTTTCGTTTAGATTTTGAATGTCTTCTTTAACTTTTTCGCCACCGCTACATTTTTCATGCGTGCATATTGCGGTAGACCCTTTTTATAGGGTGGGTAGTCTTCACCCTGGATCAATGGCGATAGATATTCACGGCAGGCATCAGTGATTTCAAAGCCGTTACGGCTGATGAAGTTCTTCGGCATCATCTTTTCGACATTGGCAACATCTGCCAGCGCGGCTTCACCAATCTTCCAGCGATAGGGTTTGTTGGAGGTTCTGATGATGGCTGGCATCACCGCATTTTTACCCTTGAGTGCCAATTCAACAGCGGCCTTGCCCAGTGCGTAGGCTTGTTCAACATCAGTCTTTGAAGCGATGTGGCGGGCCGAACGTTGCAGGTAGTCAGCCACAGCCCAGTGATGTTTGTGGCCTAGTTCGGTGGTGATCATGTTCGCCAGCATAGGTGCAACACCACCCAGTTGGGCATGGCCAAAGGCGTCCTTGGTGCCTGAATCGGTCAGAAATTTTCCATCCTTGTATTTGACACCCTCGGAAGCAACGATGACGCAGTAACCATATTTTTTAACGCTGCGATCAACCAGCTTTAAGAACTTGTCCTTATTAAAGGCAATCTCGGGGAAGAGAATGACATGTGGTGCGTCGCCTTCCTCTTCTTTCGCCAGGCCAGCAGCGGCTGCAATCCAGCCTGCATGACGGCCCATTACTTCCATGACGAATATCTTGGTTGAGGTCTTGGCCATTGAGGCAACATCACAGGCCGCTTCACGAGTTGAGACGGCAACATATTTTGCAACCGAACCAAAACCTGGGCAGTTGTCGGTGATAGGCAAGTCATTATCAACTGTTTTGGGTATGCCGACACAGGTGATGGGATAGTCTAGCTCTTCACTAATCTGTGACACCTTGTGAGCGGTGTCTTGAGAGTCGCCACCGCCGTTGTAAAAGAAATAGCCGATGTTATGTGCCTTGAATACTTCAATCAGGCGTTCATACTGAGCGCGATTTTCTTCTATGCTTTTTAATTTATAGCGGCATGAGCCAAATGCGCCGCCGGGTGTATGACGTAATGCAGTGATATTGCGTGCGCTTTCTTTGCTGGTATCAATAAGGTCTTCAGTTAGTGCGCCGATGATGCCATTGCGGCCAGCGTATACCTTGCCAATTTTATCCTTGTGTTGACGTGCAGTTTCAATAACGCCACATGCAGATGCGTTGATGACTGCAGTGACGCCTCCTGATTGCGCATAAAAGGCATTTTTTTTAGCCATGGTTATAACCTCGTTAGTCTAAGTTGGCGGCACTAAGTTGACCGTATGAATTGGAATGCTGAGTTGTTAAATATAAAAAAAATTTGTGAATTGATTGACCTTGTCATTACTTGGATGTAGTTTTAGCATATTCCAGACTATACCTAACTTATTGCATGTTCTAAAAGGAATGCAGCAAAAGTATTCTGGGTTAATAATTCAAAAGCGAATAAGAGAGAATTGAAAATGAGAATTGTGCTTCTGGGTGCTCCAGGTTCAGGAAAAGGTACACAAGGCAAGCAGCTCTCTGAAAAGTATCACATCCCTCAAATTTCCACCGGTGATCTTCTTCGTGCTGCGGTCGCAGCAGAAAGTCCACTTGGTGTTCGTGCCAAGGAGGCGATGAATGCCGGTCACCTGGTTTCTGATGACATTGTGCTAGGCATGATAGAAGAGCGTCTGGCTCAGCCTGATTCAAAAGATGGTTTTATTCTTGATGGTTTTCCTCGCAACATCCCTCAGGCTGAAGCGCTGGATATTTTGCTGGGTAGAATTGGCAAACCTCTGCAGGCCTCATTGTTGATGGATGTTGATTTTGATCTCCTGATGCAGCGTCTGACAGGGCGTCGTACATGCGAATCTTGTAGTCAGGTCTTCAATGTATACACATCACCTTCAAAACTTGAGGGGCGTTGTGATAGTTGTGGCGGCAATTTGCGTCACCGGGCTGATGACAGGGAAGTGACGATTGAAAATCGTCTTAAAGTGTATGAAGCCCAAACGGCCCCTCTGGTGGAATATTACCGTGGACAAGGCAAATTAAAGACGGTTGAAGCTATTGGGGAAATTGCCGATATATTCAACAGCATATGCGGACTCCTCGATGCAGTACCTGAAGAAGAGCTGCAAAGAGCGAAGGATGTGCCGGCGGATGTAGAGGCGATAGCCGCGGCGGTCACGGAAATTTTGTCAGAAGCAACAGGGGAAAAACCTATGAAAAAAGCAGCCAAGAAGAAGGCGCCGGCTAAGAAGAAGGCAGTCGCTAAGAAAAAGGTAGTTACCAAGAAGAAGGTAGCTGCAAAGAAAACGGTAGCCAAGAAGAAAGTAGCAGCCAAGAAGAAGGCAGCGCCTAAGAAGAAGGTTGCTAAGAAGAAAGTAGCAGCCAAGAAGAAGGCGGCTAAGAAAAAGGTTGTTAAGAAGAAAGTAGCAGCCAAAAAGAAGGTCGCCACCAAAAAGAAGGCAGCGGCTAAGAAAAAGGTTGTTAAGAAGAAAGTAGCGGCCAAGAAAAAGGTTGCCACCAAAAAGAAGGCAGCGTCTAAGAAAAAGGTTGTTAAGAAGAAAGTAGCAGCCAAGAAGAAGGTTGCCACC
>CBFCYE010000025.1:0-36432 GCA_965602225.1 uncultured Gammaproteobacteria bacterium
TAGCGGCGCACACTACAACTCGCACGACCGCTGCGCGCCACGTGCTCAAACAGTAATGCGCTTGATCCGCTATGGCCTGCGGTGCTCGGCTGCGTCATACGGGGGTAAAGTCAAAATCGTTGGTTTCGTTCTGCATGGGATGGGGGTTGTAGGTTTTGTAGCCTGGATGAAACGTAGTGGAATCCGGGAGATAGAAACCCGGATTTCGTTTTACTCCATCCGGGCTACTTTCTGGTGGTTCATGTAGGTTGGGGTGAATGAAATGCACCCCAACGGGATTGGCTATGTAATGTTGGGGTGCGCATTCGCTTACCCCAACCTACGAGCTATTGTTAGAGCGGTTTTTCATTGCATCATCTCTTTGTATGGAATAGAAAAACGATTTTTATTTTCTTCGTATAGTTCATGCATAAAGAATGTGCTCAGATACTTGTAGTAATAATTTTCTTGTGTTTTCACCAAATCCCTTTTTATTTGGCCGACACTTGCGCGTCTTCCACCAATTCCACTTTTTTGTTCTCTATAAATCTTTTTGGCTCTATGTTGGATTCTCTTAGA
Organism: uncultured Gammaproteobacteria bacterium; assembly: GCA_965602225.1. Lineage (GTDB taxonomy): Bacteria > Pseudomonadota > Gammaproteobacteria > Tenderiales > Tenderiaceae > Tenderia. The sequence goes on from CBFCYE010000025.1 coordinate 559, forward strand.
TGTGCATTCAGTTTTTATATATCGTTGATATACTTTTTTGAATAATGCCTCAGCATTCATAAACTGGTATTTTCCATCACAATTCTGTTTCTTGAATTCTTTTTCTAAAGACCTAAACGCATCAATACCACGACCTGTACTAATTAACGTATGATAAAACTCTTTGAATGACTTAAATATTAGCTCTGACCCAACCGTTTCAATTGGCCCTATTAAACACCAGAATGGTGCTTGGTCAGTTGGTTGCAATATATTTAATAGGTGCGCACCATAACAAACAGAAAGGACAATAATTAGATTAAGTTTACATGCAACATTAATATTAGTTAATGGCTTCTTTAGTTCAGACCACCCAACGTAGGCATTTGATGAAAGGATAAGCCCCGTTGCATCATCACTACCATGTATTTCGAAATGAATAAGAGGGTATGATGCATCATTTTTAGCCTGCTGCTCTAGCTTATTTAATGCCTCGAGCAAATCTTGTTTATGGTGAACATTAACCAGCTCCACATCCAAACTTATATCACGACATACAGTCAAAGTTTCTAGCTCATCATGCAGTTTTGTACCAGTCAACTCATCATCAACCGGTACTAATGACTGGATTATTACTATTTTTGAGAAATGTGCTGATGGCATGATTTTTCTCTAACATTGTAGTTGGGTGGCAGTTCTAGATATAGAAACTATAAATCATCTTCCGCTTTCGAATCTTGCCGCCAATCCCGTCCGACGCAGCCGAGCATCTCAGACCACTTTGGAGTTAAGCGCAACCATGTTTGAGCACGCCTTTTGTGCGAGTTTGGTTGTGCGCCAAAGTGGGTGAGAAGCGCAGGGGAATCAGCGCGCAGTTTGCGCTGATCAAGTCGCCGGGCGGCTTTTTCTTTGGTTCGTTTCTTTTGGCCGCACAAAAGAAATGATCCCGCAGTGTGGGCGCGGAAGCCCACATAAAAATAAAAGCAGCCGCAGGCAAACAAAACCTTACCCCCACCCTAACCCTCCCCCGTGAAGGGGGAGGGGACAAGAATGTTTGAGTTAAAAGTTTATGGATTAACAGCAGGCTCCGCCGCCACATACTCAAAGCTATCCCGAAACACCTCCTGCCCCAACTCATCAATCACCACCACCGTCCACTCCCCAATCCAGTCCGGCAACAAAGTCTTGTTCGACCACACTCGCCACCGCGGCGCACCGACATCGAACTTCAACTCAGCCATGGTCTGACCATTGTAGAGCCAGCGATGGGTCACGGTCTGGCCAGTCAAACCTTTTAGATCGCTGAAGTAGTAGACGTGCTGCTTGTCGTTACTCAGCTTGGTTATCTTGTCTATTGGTTCACGGTTGACCACGGCCATGGTGAAGGCTGAGCGTGAGACTGAGCCGCCGATGATGCCGGTTTCGATTGGGGATGAACTTGGTTCGTGGGTGACTTCAGCGTTGGCTATGTTGTTGCCGCTGATTAGTGCGACGAGCAGGCTGATGGCCATGCCTAGCTTGAATGTGTCTTGATCCATGTCTGATTCCCCCGCGCCTGTTGTGGCATCAGTTTAGTGCAAGGGTGGGGATAAAAACAGTTGGCGAACAGGCAGCGCTGGGTCTTAATGTTTGCGCTGGGGATTACAAAGGGGAGAGGTCTTCTCCCCTTTGCTAAATTACAGCGCTTCGATCTTGGCGATCTGCTGGATCAGGTTGCCCAGCGATGATTGCATCTCGGCGATTTTCTGGCGTTCTTTTTCGACTACGGCTTCAGGCGCTTTGCTGATGAAGCTTTCGTTGCTGAGTTTGCCTTCGGTGCGTTGCAGATCCTTTTGCAGTTTTTCCACCTGCTTGTTGAGACGGGCCAGTTCGTCTTCTTTGTCGATCAGGCCGGCCATGGGGATGAGTACCTGCATTTTGCCTACCAGGGCAGTGGCACTTTCCGGTGCGTCGTCGGCGTTATCGAGCCAGGTGACGGATTCCAGTCGGGCAATGCTGTTGAGGTAGGCCTTGTTGCTGTCGAGCAGGGCGGCGTCTTCGTCGCTACCGTTGGCTAGCAGTACGGGCAGTGGTTTGCCCGGTGGGATGTTCATCTCGCCGCGAATGGTACGTACGCCGAGGATGAAACTCATCAGCCATTCCATTTCGGTTTCGGCATTGCTGTTGATCAGGCTATCGTTGCTGATGGGGTAGCGCTGCAGCATGATGGTGTCGCCCTCGGCGCCGGCCAGCGGTGCCACCCGTTGCCAGATCTCTTCGGTGATGTAAGGCATGATCGGGTGCATCAGACGCAACAGGGTTTCCAGTACGTTGACCAGGGTATGACGGGTGCCGCGTTGCTGGGCCTCTGAGCTGTCGTCGTTGTTGAGTACGACTTTGGACAGTTCCAGATACCAGTCACAGTATTCGTTCCAGGTGAATTCGTAGATGGCCTGGGCGGCGTGGTCGAAGCGATATTGTTCGATTGCCTCGCTAACCTCGCTGATGGTGTGTTGCAGGCGACTCGATATCCACAGGTCGGCCATGCTTAGTTCCAGCTCACCGCCTGTCTGTCCGCAGTCTTTGTCTTCGGTGTTCATTAGCACGTAGCGGGCGGCATTCCAGATCTTGTTACAGAAGTTGCGATAGCCTTCTGAGCGTTGCAGGTCGAACTTGATGTCGCGGCCGGTGGAGGCCAGTGCGGCAAAGGTGAAACGCAGCGCATCGGTGCCGAAGGCCTGGATGCCGTCCGGAAATTCTGAACGGGTGGCCTTTTCGACCTTGGCGGCCATCTTCGGCTGCATCAGCCCGGAGGTACGTTTGCTGACCAGGGTTTCCAAATCAATACCGTCGATCAGGTCGATTGGGTCGAGTACGTTGCCTTTGGATTTGGACATCTTCTGGCCGTGGCCGTCACGCACCAGTCCGTGGATGTAGACCTCTTTAAAGGGCACCTGACCTGTGAACTTGAGGCCCATCATGATCATGCGGGCGACCCAGAAGAAGATGATGTCGAAACCGGTGACCAGCACGTTAGTGGGGTAGAAGGTCTCCAGTTCGGGTGTCTTTTCAGGCCAGCCCAGGGTTGAGAAAGGCCACAGCGCCGAGGAGAACCAGGTGTCGAGCACGTCGTTGTCTTGAGTCAGGGCAACGTCTTTGCCGTGTTTTGCTTTTGCTTTGGCGCGGGCGTCTTCTTCAGTACGGGCGACGAAGATGTTGCCTTCTTCGTCATACCAGGCCGGGATGCGATGGCCCCACCAGATCTGACGTGAGATACACCAGTCTTCGATGTTGCGCATCCATTCAAAATAGGTGTTCTTCCAGTTGTCGGGCACGAACTTGATATCACCGTCTTCCACCGCCTTGATGGCCGGCTCGGCCAGCGGGCCGGCTTTAACAAACCACTGGTCGGTGAGCAGCGGCTCGATGACGCTGTGGCTGCGATCACCCCTGGGTACCATCAGTTTGTGTGGGGCAACCTTTTCCAACAGGCCGAGGGCATCGAGGTCTTCGACAATCTGTTTACGTGCATCGAAGCGATCCATGTCGCGATACTGCACTGGCACGGCGTTGTTGAGTTTGGCGTCTTCGGTGAGGATGTTCATCATCGGCAGATCATGGCGTTTGCCGATGGCGTAGTCATTGAAGTCATGGGCCGGGGTGATCTTGACGCAACCGCTGCCGAACTCGGGGTCGACATAGTCGTCGGCAATAACCGGGATCATGCGTCCGGTCAGCGGCAGGGCGATCTCTTTGCCGATCAGGTGCTGGTAACGTTCATCTTCCGGGTGCACGGCAACAGCGCTGTCACCCAGCATGGTTTCAGGACGGGTGGTGGCGACAATCACATGGCCGCTGCCATCGGCGAGCGGATACTTGAAGTGCCACATGTGGCCATCTTCTTCTTGTGACACGACTTCGAGGTCAGAGACGGCGGTGTGCAGCACGGGGTCCCAGTTGACCAGGCGTTTGCCACGATAGATCAGGTCTTCTTCAAACAGGCGGACAAACACTTCATGCACGGCATCGGTCATGCCATCGTCCATGGTGAAGCGTTCGCGCGACCAGTCCAGTGATGCACCCATGCGGCGCAGCTGTTTGGTGATGGTGCCGCCGGATTCTTCTTTCCATTTCCAGATCTGATCAATGAAGGCGTCACGGCCAAGGTCGTGACGGGTTTTGCCCTGGGCGTTGAGCTGACGCTCGACCACCATCTGGGTGGCGATGCCGGCGTGATCTGAACCTGGCTGCCACAGGGTGTTGTGGCCCTTCATGCGGTTAAAACGGGTCAGGGCATCCATGATGGTGTCCTGAAAGGCGTGGCCCATGTGCAGGCTGCCGGTGACGTTCGGCGGCGGGATCATGATGCAGTAGGGGTTGCCTTCGGATGACGGGGCAAAATAGTTGCTCGCCTCCCAGGCCTGATACCAACGTTGTTCTATTGATTGCGGGCTGTAGGTCTTGTCCATCTCTGTTGTCACTTTCATTGCGTTTATATCGTGTGGCTGCGCTGGGGGCGCATATTGTAGCGTATTTGCCCGCTCTTTTTGGCGCTTATTCGGTGGCAAAGGCTGGCGTGATTTACGCACTGCTTCGGCCAATTCGCGGCCGATTTCTTGTGGTGTCAGCAACGGATGATTAACTTTGCCAAAGTGGTCTTGAATGGTGTCGGCCAGCTTGTCGAAATGTTGTTTGATGGCCGAATCGATGACGCGGGTCAGGGCCGGGTTAGGGCGTTCCTGTTTGATCTGCACCTGCAGGTTGTCTAAATCATCCTGACTGGCGATGACGTCTTTCAGCACCGGCAGATCATCACTGCTTAAAACCGATGGCAGATCTTCATCGATGGTGATGGTGGTGGGTTCTTTTTTTGACATGATTATTTACGCCAGTGTGTGAGTGTCGAGGCTGTAGCCGCGGTCACGATAAAATTTATAGCGTTGTCGGCCGCTGGCCTTGTTGTCGCTGTCTTGACCAATGACCTCGGCTACTCGTTCGAAGGAGCTGAAGAACAGTGGGATATCCTGGGCCAGATTGACGAGCACCTGACGCTTGTGGGGTTGCGTCGAGTCTGCCAGTTCAGTGTTGTGGCTGATTAACACTGCGGCATCTGGGTCGGGGGATTCACCTTCTATGCCGTGAGGCACGAAGCTGTTTTGCTTGAAGGTCCATAAAAGTTCGTCGAGCCGCTTGGTCTGGCCCGGGTCAGCGGTGTGGATGTAGACACCGTGACCAAGGCGATAGGCTTTTTCGGCAATGCGGCAGGCGGTTTGTTCGCGGTTGCCGCTGTCGCCTTCGAGGATATAGAAATCTACTTTTGTCATGCCCGCAAGAATAGCGTGGTTTATTTTGGCTTACAACGATCCAGCAGATATTGGGTTAACAAGGGCACAGGTCGGCCAGTGGAACCTTTTTTGTCGCCGCTAAGCCAGGCACTGCCAGCGATGTCGAGATGGGCCCAGTGAAACTTTTTGGTGAAGTTGGATAGAAAGCAGGCGGCGGTGATGGTGCCTGCCTCTTTGCCACCGATGTTGGCCAGGTCAGCAAACGGGCTCTTGAGTTGTTCGTTGTATTCTTCCCACAGCGGCAGTTCCCAGGCACGGTCGCCGCTGCTTTTGCCGGCATTGAGCAGGTCGTGGGCCAGCGGGCTGTGATTGCTGAGCAGGCCGGAGGCATGTTGTCCCAGGGCAACAACGCAGGCACCGGTGAGGGTGGCGATGTCGATGACCACCTCTGGATCAAATTTTTCAGAATAGGTTAGGGCGTCACACAGGATCAGGCGACCTTCGGCATCGGTGTTGAGGATTTCAATGGTCTGGCCTGACATGCTGGTGACGACATCGCCGGGTTTGTTGGCAGCACCGTCGGGCATATTTTCCGAGGCGGGTACCACGCCGATGACGTTGAGTGGCAGCTTGAGTTCGGCCACGGCACGCATTACGCCGAAGACGCTGGCGCCACCGCACATGTCGTATTTCATTTCATCCATGCCCGCTGAGGGTTTGAGTGAAATGCCGCCGGCGTCGAAGGTCAGGCCTTTGCCGACCAGGACGATGGGTTTGTCGTTGCCTGCGCCTTTGTGGCTCATGCAGATCAACTTGGCTGGTTGACGGCTGCCTTTGGCGACAGAAAGGAATGAGCCCATGCCGAGTTGTTCCATTTCCGCCTGTTCGATGACTTCAGTGCTGACGCTGTCAAACTCTTCGGCCATTTCCAGCGCTTGTTCGGCCAGATAGCTGGGGGTGCAGATGTTGCCGGGCAGGTTGCCCAGGTCTTTGGCCTGTTTGACGCCGTGGGCGATGGCGTAACCTTCGTTGACGGCGTCATCACTGTCGTTAAGTTCACGGCGACTGGAGATGCTGAGCACGATCTTGCGCAGTGGTCGGCGGGTGGAGTCCTTTTTCGATTTCAGTTGGTCAAAGGTGTAGAGCGAGTTTTCTACTGTTTCAACCGCCTGGCGGATATTCCAGTGATTGTCGCGGCCTTTGACATGTAGCTCGGTGAGGTAACAGACTGCTTCCATGGCGCCGATGTCGTTGAGGGTGGTGGCTGTGGTGGCGATGATCTTGCGATATTGAGAATCGTGCAGTTCACGTTCACGGCCACAACCGATTAGCAATATACGGTCGCAGAGGGTGTTGGGGACGTTATGGAGTAGCAGCGTCTGGCCGATCTTGCCTTCCAGATCGCCGCGGCGAATCAGGGTGGAGATAAAGCCGTTACTGATTTGATCGAGTCGCTCAGCGGCAGGTGAAAGGCGTCTTGGTTCATAAACCCCAACAACGATACAGGCGGTACGTTGTTTTTCAGGATTGCCGCTTTTTGCAGTAAACTCCATGGTGTTGCTCCCCTGGCAAATCAGTCTCAAAGATGTAAAAACTTAGTTTTTATCAAATATATATTGTTATGGGTAATAATCGGCAGAAAACTGCTATTTATAAGGCGATTAAAATAATTTCTGACTATATTGAATGAGTTTACTTAGAATTCATTTTTTTTCCAGTAAACATCAAGTGTTAGCAATTTTGGAAATGCAAATTGATCATTGAACGTTATCTTTTCAAGGAGCTGGCCGGTACGCTGTTTGCGGTAACGACGGTTTTGTTCCTGATCTTTGTAAGTAGCTGGTTTGCCCGCTTGTTGGGGCAGGTTGCGTCCGGCAGTATTCAGGCGGATGTGATTTTTTTGCTGCTTTCACTGAAATCCGTTGATGCATTGATGATTTTGCTGCCTTTATCATTTTATCTGGCGGTGTTGCTGGCCTTTGGACGCTTATATAAAGACAGTGAGATGACGGCCATGCTGGCCTGTGGTGTCAGCCTGACGCGGATTACCCGGTTGGTGTTTTTGATGGGCGTGGGCTTTGCTCTGATTGTCGCTGTGGTGTCACTTTATTTGGGGCCTTGGGCCAAGAGTGAACGCTATTTATTGCAGGAGCGGATGAGTTCAAATTCCGGGCTTGAGGCGATTGCCGCTGGTCAATTCCGCGAAATGGGGAGCGGTGACGTGGTGTTTTATGCCGAGCGTCTATCGGATGACGGTGAGAGCATGGAGAACGTTTTCATTCAGGGGGTGCGGCAGGGCAACCTGAACCTGATTGTCGCCGAACGGGGTTCCCAGACTACGGAAGCTGATGGTGGTCGCTATCTGTTGCTGAAAAATGGTCATCGTTATGAAGGTGAGCCTGGTCAAGCCGATTTCAGGATTATTAAGTTTCGTGAGCATAAGGTGTTGGTGAAGCAGGCCCCCGAGACTGTGTTTACTGTGGACTCGGTCGTGGCCAAGTCGACGTTGGCCTTGTGGCAGTCCGGCAGACCGCATGAACTGGCTGAGTTGCAGTGGCGTATTTCCATGCCTTTATCAGTCGTGCTGCTTGCCCTGTTGGCCGTGTTTCTGAGTCGCACCAGCCCGCGTCAGGGGCGTTATGCCAAATTATTTCTCGGTATCCTGGTGTACGTCGGTTACAGCAATCTGTTGGGGGTGGCCAAGACCTGGGTGGAAAGGGGCAAGGTTGATGTCCTGATTGGCGTCTGGTGGGTGCACTTGCTGTTGCTGGCGGTGGTTGTGTTGTTGATGGTGCAGCATTCTGGTGGTTTGCGAGTTTTGCTGGCAGGGAATAAAGGTCGGATCCGTGAAGCTGCTTGATCATTACATAGGTAAAACGGTGTTGGTCAGCACCCTGGTGGTTATGCTGGTGCTGCTGGCCTTATTCGCCTTTGTCTCGTTTGCAGGTGAACTGGAAAAAGTCGGCCGCGGTAGTTACGACGCTAGTTTGGCCATGCAATACACCCTTCTCTTGTTGCCGCGGCTGGCTTATCAATTATTCCCCATCGTGGTTTTATTAGGCGCAATCATTGGTCTGGGAACACTGGCCAGCCAAAGTGAGTTGATTGTGGTGCGAGCGGCAGGGGTATCGCTATATCGCATTATCTGGACGGTGATGAAGGTGGGTTTGTTGCTGTTAACACTAATGCTGCTGGTAGGTGAGTTTGTCGCGCCGGCTGCCGAATTCAAGGCCCAGAGTCTGCGCGCCGAGGCGATTTCCGGTCAGGCCAGTTTCCGAAGCGATGGAGGTTTGTGGGCCAGAGATGGTAACAGTGTTATCCATATACAGGACTTGGTCAGCAGCAAACAGGTTGGTCGGGTTTCGGTATACGATTTTGATGAAAACAACCGTTTGCAGACTGTTACCACCGCCGGCGAGGCGAGTTATGAGGGCAGTTCCTGGTTGTTGAAGCAGGTGTTGCGCAGTTCGGTGTCTGAGGATGGGGTTGACTCTATTCGTGAGAAAACCCTGACCTGGCAGTCACTGTTGAACCCCGAACTGATCGGTGTGGTAACGGTTACGCCGGACTATCTCTCGGCGCCGGGCCTCTATCGATATATCGAGTATTTGTCTGACAACGGACTCGATTCAAATCAATATATGCTGGCCTTGTGGAAGAAGGCGGTGATGCCGATAACGACCCTGGTAATGATCTTTCTGGCGGTGCCATTTGTGTTTGGACCGTTGCGATCGGTTGGGGTGGGGCAACGCATATTTGTTGGAACCTTGTTTGGTATAGGCTATTTTCTGGTTGATCAAACCACGGGGCATTTGGGTCTGGTGTATGGCTTGCCAGCGTTGGTGAGTGTCTTGATAGGCCCCGCTCTATTTTTTGCAATCGCTGCTTATATGTTTAAGCGGGTTCATTAGTTGAGACTGGTGTGAAGTTAAGATCAGAAACAAAAAAAATATTACCGCTGTTGCTGCTGGGTCTGACAGCTTGCGGTGGTGGTGGAGGCGGTGACGGTGCGGCTAGTGTAGCCGCAGGTGATCCGCTCTATGAAGATCAATGGCATCTAAAAAATACCGCTCAGTTTGTCGGTGCAAGCGTGGGTGAGGATATCAATGTCGAATCGGTCTGGGGTGGGGTTGTTGGTAGTAGCTCTATAAAAGGTAGCGGCGTGTTGGTGACGGTGGTTGACGATAGTCTACAGCTCAATCATGAAGACCTGACTGCCAATATCGCCGCCAACAAAAGCTGGGATTATGCCTCAGGTGGTAGCGACCCGAGCTCAACCACGCTGTTTCATGGCACCAATGTCGCTGGCCTGATTGCCGCGCGCGATCTGAATGGCCTTGGTGTGCGCGGCGTGGCACCACGGGCCAGTCTGGCTGGTTATAACCTGTTGTGGAATGACACCGTTTCAACTAGCAATATCTATCACGCTATGACCCACAACCAGGTTGAGGTGGATGTTTCTAATAACTCCTGGGGACTGGCAGTTGAGGAGCTGGGTGAGGCTGAGCCACCGATTAATGCTCTCTGGCATGACGCTGTTGAAGAAGGTATAGCTAATGGTCGCGATGGCAAAGGCATTGTTTATGTTTGGGCGGCAGGTAATGGGGGTTCATCAGGTGAGGACAATAGCAACTATGACTACCAGGCCAATAACCGCCATGTGATCTCGGTCTGTGCTGTCGATGGTCGGGGTAGGCAGGCCAGTTACTCCGAGCCGGGTGCCAACATCTGGTTGTGCGCCCCGGGTGGGGATTCTACCGTCGCATTAGGAACGTTGGGGCCGCCGACCACGGATTTAAGCGGTGCGGCAGGGGCCAATACGACCAACGGCATGGCAGGTGATTATACGGATCAGAGTTATACCCGGAGCTTTATCGGCACCTCAGCCTCGACGCCAATTGTTTCCGGTGTGGTGGCGTTGATGTTGGAGGCCAATCCCAATCTGGGTTGGCGTGATGTGCGACTTATCCTGGCGGAGACGGCGCGCCAGAATGATGCTGCGGATGCGGACTGGGCAGTCACTAGCCCCACTGGAACTGAGCCTAGCTACAACATCAATCATAAATATGGTTTTGGTGTGGTCGATGCCGCAACGGCAGTGACCAAAGCGCGCAGCTGGAGCAATGTTGGCATTCAGGACAATATTGAAAAGGTGTTGAGCACGGCGATTGCCATTCCTGATAACGATTCAACCAATGTTCAACAGAGCATTACTGTTGATGCTGCTGCCGATGGTGATCTGGTTATTGAATACGTCGAGGTGGATTTTAGCTCTGATCACATCTATTCGGGGGATCTGGAGATTATCCTCACCGCACCTTCAGGCACACAAAGCGTGTTGGCAGAAACGCATGACTGTCTCTATGTTGGACCTTTTGATACCTTGCTGACGCGTCAGGGGGCCTGTTTATATAAATTCGATCCGTGGACATTTGCCAGTGTTCGTCATTTGGGTGAAAGCTCAACCGGGGTGTGGACTCTGCAAGTGGCCGACAATGGTAGTCAGGGTGCCGGGCAGTTATTGTCCTGGACACTACGTATCTACGGCCGAGCACCATGAGGGAGAAAACAATAATGTTGCGAGCGCTTCAGGTTGTATTGCTAGGGCTTGGGTTGTCGATGGCGGGGCTGCTTCAGGCAGGTGTTGAAAGTCCGGTCGGAGCGATGGCTGAGAATGTCAGTCAGCAGAGTAAACGTTATTTCGATGGCAGACGCTGGCGTACGGTCTGGGTCAATCCGCAGGAGCTGGCAGAGTTTGTAACTGATAACAGTGACGAGACCATGCTGCGTTCAGTTGCCCCGTCGGCAAAGCTGGTTCAACAAGGCAGAAAGTTCCGCATCTGGAAAATTGACCAGGCTGAATCTACGGCAACGGCAGTGACTCGCAGTTTAAACAATGTCGAGGGTAGTCGGTTTGCGCCAGTATTTCAGTTGTCAGCCAGTGGCGGTTCGCGCATGGTGCTGAGTGGCAATATTATTGTTCGTTTCAAACGAGACATGGAGCCGTCACAATTACAGCTGTGGATGCAGCAGCAGGGGTTGTCTGTGATGCAGAAGATGAGTATTCCGGCGACCTACCTGTTTTATGCCGGTCAGGGCACACTGGCGCTGGAAAAGGCTGAGCTGATACAGGAAAGTGGTGAGGTGACGTTTGCTGTGCCGGAGTGGTTGCGCCAGGCCTATAAGCGTTAGTCTGCTCTGATTAATTTATCTGCGTCACTTCGGCGCATAGCCAAAGGACACAAGCGCCTGAGTCTAGTGTTTTTCGGAAGCTACTAGATTCCGGCCTACGCTTGTCCCCGCTCTTTGGGTGCCGGAATGACGAGTCTATTATCATTTCAGGGGCTTCTGTCAGGTTGGCTCAGGCCATCATGTCAAACATTGGCGGTTGTGCTTCGCTGGCGCTATTGGCGACAGACTGGTAGTGACGTGCACCGGCTGAGTCTGCTTGATCTGGCTGTGCTGGTTTTTCTGTTGCGGCGCTGCTCTCGTTCTTTTCTGCTGGTGCATTTGTCTCTAGTTTTGCACGGTTTTCTGCGGCAAGCTCTTTGCGGGCCTCGGCGGCCATTATCGTTGCCTTTGCTGCAACGGACTGATCTTGCGATGAAGGTTGTGCCGGCGCCAGTGCGGCCGAGCGGATCTGGTTAGCCTTTTGAATGGTTGCCTGCGGGTCGCCGGAAACCTTGCTAGTGTCGATGCTGACCTCGCCGCCAACGGCGTAGAGCTTGCCGTCCGGACCGCGCTGGTGGCTGAAGCTGGCACCGCCATTAGCCAGGCTACCTGCTGCTGCCTTGTGAGCAGCCTCATGGGCGCGCACCTCGCGGTCGCGCACCTGTAGCTGTTGAATTTCTTTTTGCTCTGTCTGGCTGAGTTGCTGGTTTTGCTTGTTGTTTGGTTCTGTGTTGGTCTGTGTTTTATTGCCGGTTTCAGTTTTGTTATTGGCCTTGGTTTTTTCTACTTCTGCCGCTGTTGGGTTGGCGTTGGCATGAGCAGCATTACCCGCCTGCTGTGGCTGGGGTCTGTGAAAAGAGGCGCTGATGCTGGGGCTAAAGCCGCTGATTTGCAATACTCAATCCTCTGTTGAACATGTCATTCTGACGTAGGCCAGAATTCAAGGGTATTGATTCAAAGGTTAATAGATTCAAAGGTTAATAGATTCCGGTCTACACTGGAATGACCACCGACTTTAAGCCTTAATATCTATCAGGCTGCCGACCATATCCAGGCTGGTCTGTATTACCTTGGCACCCATTTCCACCTGAAGTTTGTTCATCTTCATATCAATCAGTGGCTCGGTGACGTCATTTATGTCTGGATTGCCGTTTGTTGCTGCACCGCTCTTGGCAGTGGCAATTTCATGGGCGTTCCTTTTCAGGCCATTCATGCCCTTTTGAATACTTTGCAGGCCGGAATCAAAGGCAGGTATCGAACTCATGGCAGTACCTCATCAGTGATAATGAATAATCAGTTACTAATATATCGACCGGTTTACTGGGGTACTTGAGCTTTTGTTCAGGCGAAAAAAAGGCCGGGCAAAAGCCCGGCCAATATGCAGAAGTACTTATTATTTAACTTTGGAAATCGCTTAGAAAGTAGCGATCAGTTCCAGAGTGGTCAGGCCATCACCTTGGATGCCAGTAACAGCATTCATTGGGTTTTTGTTATCACCATCGGCAACTTCCAGGATCGCAGTCAGGTTGCTGGCAAGCTGGTAAGAGGCGTGGAAAGTGGTGCGCTCTGAGTCAGTCGAGCCATTAGCTTCATAGCTAACTTCTTCCAAGCGTACACCAAAGCCAAATGCACCTGTGCTGTAATTAACCATCAGCTCATAAGCACTGTCAATAACTTTGCCGGGCAACAGGTAGTCCAGGGCAACAGACAGGCCATCTACACCAGGAATAGCGTAAGAGACGTTAATGTCGGTAACACCTTCAGCAGGAACGGCACTTGCTGAATTGGCTGTGTCAGCAGCAGTTACAAAACCCAGTTCCAGATCCAGGCCTTCCATTGGAGAAGCGTTGACAACCAGGGCAAAAGAGTTTTCTTCGTTAGACTGGGCCAGTTCGTTCAGGTAAGCAACAGTCACAGTGGCAGGACCAACTGCGCCAGCAACCGCCAGGCCAGCAACGTTGTTGCCATACAGTGCAGTTTGATGGTTCAGGATGTTACCAATTACACCACCGTTAGTGCCCCACATGTCAGGCGCATCACCTGCTTCCATGCCGATTGGGTTGTTGAACATACCGCCGATAACAGTAACGCCTTCAGTCGCGCCCCAAGCGAAGAATGCCTGTTCAATTTCGATGTTGTTAGAACCAGCTGCAACGTCAACGTCTACGCGAACAGTTACGCCGTCAGCAGGAGAGGCAGTGAAGTCGAGCTCAGCAGCAGCACCGAATTTGCCTTCATTGCCGTTTTTAGTGCCAACAGCTGGATCATCTGCAGTATTTTTGATGCCATCAGCACCATAAAGGTTTGCGTCATCAGTGATGCTGTACATGATGTCAGCAAAACCACTCACGTCAGCGGCAGCAGCAAAACCAGGAGCCATAAAGGCGGCGATTGCTAGAGGTAGTAATTTCTTTTTCATGTAATTCTCCCTAAAGAATTATTAATATAAAAATAACCGTGGTTATGAAGGTTATTCGAATAACCGGGGCCTACTTAACCGTACTTTTAGCGGGAATGCAAGTTTTTTGTTGCGTTTTTACCATACTGTTGCGCTGGGTGATACATTAATACAACACCGCGCTGTTGTAGGGCTGACGCTTTGAATTATTGGCATTCATGCTATGATTCTTCCCTCGCCTCCATATAATAAGCATAGAAAGCAAGGCAGGGGCCAAAGCTATTAACTCTCATATAATTTCCCGTTCCGATCATCCCATATCCCGGGCCAATATCAGCGAAAATGCACTGAAGGTGCTGTATCGCCTCAAGAATGCCGGTTATCAGGGTTTTCTGGTGGGCGGTGGGGTGCGCGACCTGTTGCTGGGGCGCGAACCCAAGGATTTTGATATTGCCACCGATGCCAGTCCGGACGAGGTGCGTAGTCTGTTTCGCAATTGTCGTCTGGTGGGGCGGCGCTTTCGCCTGGCTCACATCATGTTTGGTCGTGAGATTATCGAAGTGGCTACCTTTAGGGGGCAGGCGGGTGATGATAGTGCCAAGGGTAGTAGTGGTCTTGAGATAGAAGCGGGTGGCCGCCTGCTGCGTGACAATGTTTTTGGTACCCTGGAAGAGGATGCCTGGCGCCGCGATTTCACCATCAATGCCCTCTATTATAATATCGAGGATTTTTCGGTTGCCGATTACACCAATGGCATGGCTGATATCGAGGCCGGACTGCTGCGTGTTATTGGTGAGCCTGAACAGCGTTTTCGTGAAGACCCTGTGCGGATGCTGCGGGCGGTGCGTTTTGCCGCCAAGATTGGCTTTCGCATTGATGAGGCCTCTGAGGCCAAGATTTCTGAATTTGGCTATCTGTTGGATGATATTCCTGCGGCGCGCTTGTTTGATGAGGTGTTGAAGCTGTTTTTTGGCGGTTGCGCCCTGCAGACCTTTGAATTGTTGCGCCACTACAACTTGTTTCAATTCTTGTTTCCTCAGACTGATGATGAGCTGGCTGAGGAAGAGAATCATTTTCCCCATACCATGTTGATGCGTGCCTTGCGCAATACCGATGACCGCATTGCCCAGGGCAAGCCGGTGACGCCGGCCTTTTTATATGCCGCCTTATTATGGGAGCCGGTCAGGCAGGAGTGGTTGCAGAATCAGGAAGATGGTGTGCCTGAACAGCCGGCCTTGACGCAGGCGGCTCAGGAGGTGGTTAGTCTGCAGCTTGAGTGCACTTCTCTGCCGCGTCGTTTTAGTACGCCAATGCAGGAGATCTGGGCCATGCAGCCGCGCCTGGCCAAGCGTTCGGGTAAACGCGCCTATCGCTTGTTAGAGCACCCCCGTTTTCGCGCCGCCTACGACTTTTTGTTGCTCCGCGCTGAGGCTGGCGAAGTGGATCAGGAGCTGGCGGAATGGTGGACTAGCTTTCAGGAAGTCGATGATGAGCAGCGTAAGGAAATGGTGCGTAAGTTGACGCCAAAACGGACGCATCGTGGTGTCCGGCGGCCAAATAAAAGTAAATCATCAGATTAGATGTCTGCAGCGCTAGTTATCTCTTATGTCGGTCTGGGCAGTAATCTGGAAAACCCGGTAGAGCAGGTGAAGGCTGCATTGCTTGAACTGAATAACCTGCCACACACGCGTCTGCTGCTGCAATCAAGTCTTTATCAAAGTGCGCCCATGGGGCCGGCCAATCAGCCGGACTATATCAATGCCGTTGCTGCCTTAGAAACAAGTCTGGCCGCAGATGATCTGTTGTCAGCCTTACAAGGTCTTGAGTTGTTACACCAAAGGGTTAGAAAGGAGCGCTGGGGGCCGCGCACTCTGGATCTCGATCTGTTGTTGTATGGCGATCAGAGCATTAATAGTGAACACCTGGTTGTGCCTCACCCTGGTTTGGCTGAGCGTGATTTTGTCTTGCTGCCTTTGTTTGAGATTGCTGCGGCGCTGGTATTGCCGGATAAACAGGTCTTGGCTGATTTGGTAGGCGAGTGTTCTGAAGCCAATCTGCAACGTTTGGGTTGATTGATCATGAGTCAGGAAAATCCCGGTTATATAGTTGTTGAGGGTCCGATTGGGGTGGGTAAAACCAGTCTGGCCAAGCGTCTGGCAAAAAGTTTTAATACCGAACTTTTGTTGGAGGGGGCGGATGAAAACCCATTTCTGCAACGCTTTTACAAAGATCCCAAGGCCGCCGCGCTGCCGACCCAGTTGTTCTTCCTGTTTCAACGCGCTCAGCAGGTGCAGGCCTTACGCCAGGGCGATATGTTTCGGCCGGTGCGGGTGGCGGATTTTCTGATTGAAAAAGACAAGCTGTTTGCGCAGCTAACCCTCGATGATGATGAGCTGAGGCTGTATGACCAGGCCTATCAACATCTGGCCCTGGACGCGCCGCCTCCGGATCTGGTGATCTACCTGCAAGCACCGGTAAATGTGTTGCTGGAGCGGATTAATAAACGCAGTCGTGATTATGAACAGCACATTGATGCTGATTATCTGCAAAGGCTGGTGGATGCCTATGCCCGTTTTTTTCACCAATATAATGACGCGCCGCTGCTGATCGTTAATGCCACCGAGATTAATCTGGTCGACAGTGATATGGATTACAATGCCCTGCTGGAGCAAATCGGCAAGGTTAACAGTGGTAGGCACTACTTCAATCCGTTGCCGTTTGAATTGACCAAGTAATGTAGGGTGCGCACCGCGCACCATTAAATCGAATCGACCAAAAAAGTCTTGGTGCGCACGGCGCACCCTACGTTAGATAAAGAGAAGCCTATGACTACTCCCATAACCCTGAGCCGTTTGCGTGAGATGAAGGCGCAAGGTGAAAAGATTGTTTGTCTGACCGCCTACGATGCCAGTTTCGCTCGAGTGCTGGATGATGCCGGTGTTGA
The DNA here is from genome assembly GCA_965602225.1 of uncultured Gammaproteobacteria bacterium. Taxonomy (GTDB): domain Bacteria; phylum Pseudomonadota; class Gammaproteobacteria; order Tenderiales; family Tenderiaceae; genus Tenderia. The sequence goes on from CBFCYE010000025.1 coordinate 17,315, forward strand.
TGTCATCCTGGTGGGTGATTCACTGGGTATGGTAATCCAGGGACACAAAACGACGGTGCCGGTGACCATGGAGGATATGGTCTATCACAGTCAGGCTGTCGCCAAAGGTAGTGAGAAGACGTTGTTAATGGTGGATATGCCATTTATGGCCTGCCCGACGGTTGATCTGGCGCTGGTGAATGCTACCCGCCTGATGCAGGAGGGCGGTGCCCAGGTAGTCAAGCTGGAAGGCAGTGGTGTGCAGTTGGAGATTGTTACCGAGCTGGCACGCAGGAGTATTCCTGTCTGCGCCCATCTTGGTCTGCAGCCGCAGAGTGTGCACAAGATTGGTGGTTATCGTGTCCAGGGGCGTGACTCCGATGCCGCCAAGGCGATGCTGGAAAGCGCCTTGGCACTTGAGGCTGCGGGTGCAGATCTGCTGTTGCTTGAATGTGTGCCTGAGGCCCTGGCGGCAGCAATCACCAATGCGGTGACGGTGCCAGTAATCGGTATTGGCGCAGGTGTTAACTGCGATGGCCAGGTGTTGGTGCTGCATGACATTCTCGGGGTGACAGCGGGTAAAGTACCTAAATTTAGTAAAAACTATATGGTTGACGCAGAATCAATTGCTCAGGCCGTCGGCAACTATGTAACCGAGGTTAGGGCAGGCAGCTTTCCCGATAAGGCGCACTGGTTTAGTTAATGCTGACAGTCAATTCGATTATTGAGCTCAGACAGCAGATCAGGGTCTGGCGTCAGCAGGGGCAGAGAATTGCCTTCGTACCGACTATGGGTAATCTGCATGATGGCCATTTGAGGTTGGTGGAACAGGCAAAGCAGCACGCTGACAGGATAGTGGTCAGCATCTTTGTTAATCCGCTGCAGTTTGGCCCGGGTGAGGATTTTGATAGCTATCCGCGTACCCTGGCGGCTGATTCGGCAAGGCTGGAACAGGTGGCGGCTGATTTATTGTTTGCTCCGCCGGTGGAAGAGGTCTATCCCCGCGGTCATGGTGCGGCAACCCAGGTCGAAGTGCCTGAGGTTTCAGAAGGTCTGTGTGCGGAGTCGCGACCGGGTCATTTTACCGGGGTGGCGACCGTGGTGGCTAAGCTGTTCAATATGGTGCAGCCGGATTGCGCCCTGTTTGGTGAAAAGGATTATCAGCAGTTGCAGGTGATTCGGCGCATGGTTGCCGATCTTTGTTTCGCCGTCGAGATTATTGCTGTGCCAACCATGCGCGAGGCTGATGGCCTGGCGATGAGTTCGCGTAATGGCTACCTCAGTGCGGCTGAGCGTGAGATTGCGCCGAAGCTCTATCAAGCCTTGCAGCTGGTGGCACAAGGTTTGGCGCAGGGGCGACGTGATTTTGCGGTCCTTGAGCAGCAGGGAGCGGAGCATCTAGAGGCTGCTGGTTTTGTGCCTGAATATTTCAGTATTCGCCAGGCTGATAGTTTGAAAGTAGCTGAGCCGGATATGGCTGAGGTGATTGTTCTGGCTGCCGCCAGATTAGGAAAACCCCGTCTAATCGACAACTTAGCCTGTTCATTGGTAGAATAGGCGCCATTTTTAGCGGCCGTGATATTGCTGGGTCGTGATCCGAGAATTTTAGTACAGGAGTTCAGTCTATGCAGCACATGATGCTGAAGACAAAATTGCATCGCGCCCGCGTTACCCATGCCGAGTTAGAGTATGAAGGCTCATGCGCCATCGATAGTGATCTGCTAGATGCTGCTGGCATCCATGAGTATGAACAGATTCATATCTACGATATCAATAATGGTGAGCGTTTCTCTACCTACGCGATTCGTGCCGAGGCTGGTTCAGGCATTGTTTCCATCAATGGTGCGGCGGCGCGCAAGGCCAGTGTTAACGATTTGGTGATTATCTGCGCCTATGTCGGGATTGAGCAGAAGGCTCTGGCTGACTTTAAACCTAATTTGATTTATGTCGATCAGGACAATCGTATCACTCACACCAGTAGTAGTATCCCGGTACAGTTGGCTAGCTAGGTCGTGTAATCAAGACAAGTTTCATTGATGCTAAAACAAGAAAGGGGAGCTTAGCTCCCCTTTCTTACGTCTGTCTGTTGTTTTAGGCCGCTTAGCCTTTCTTTGCGGCAGCCTTTTTCTTTGCTGCTGTCTTTTTCTTTGGCGCTGCTTTTTTCTCAACGACTGCCTTTTTCTCAACGACTGGTTTTTTCTTTACAGCTGCTTTTTTGGCCGCTGCTGGTTTTTTTGCAGTCACAGGAAGGCAGTCTTCACGCCAGCCGCATGCCTGTTGATCGCAATCACCGTTCACTGCACTGCCAAAACAGTCAAAGTTACCTTCCTGGCGTTGGATGGAGTGGATCAGCTGGGTCTTGCTCAGCTTGCCAGGTTTGATGCCAATGGCTTGTGCCCGTGTGCGGATGTCTTCGATTTTCATGGTGTTTCCTAAAAGGGATTAAATATTCTGTTGTCTATTCGGTCTTTAGCCGGTGTTGCGCATGCCGGCCGCAATGGCATTGATGGAGCGCAGCAGTGGGTCTAACCAGATATCACGTTCCTCATCCGACAGCGTCTCATCGCGGTAGCGTTGCAGTAACGTGACCTGGATGCTGTTGAGCGAGTCCAGGTAGGGGTTACGGCGCGCCAATGATAATGCCAGGCTGGGGTTTTCATCCAGTAGGTGATCGCTGTCGGTGACCTCAAGCACGGTGTCTATAGTGCGCAGATACTCTTCATTGATCTGTTCATAAACCGCATCGCAACTGTTCTGATCCAGACATAGCTGGGAATATTGCTTGGCTATGCGCATGTCGGCCTTGAACAGGGCCATCTGGGTGTTACTTAGCAGGGCCTTGAAAAATGGCCACTGGCGATACATCTGCCGCAGGGTGGCAAGGCGCTCTTCGTCGTCCTCTATCCACTCTTGCAGGGCGGTACCAATGCCATACCAGGCCGGCATGGTGTGGCGTGATTGAGCCCAGCCAAATACCCAGCCGATGGCGCGTACCGAGCCCTTGGAACGATCGCCTTTTTTACGATGTGAGGGGCGCGAGCCGATATTCATCAAGCCGATCTCGTAGACCGGTGTGGCCTCATAGAAATAGTCCAGCAGGGCTGGCGTATTGTCGGTCAGATCGCGATAGGTTTTTTCACCTTTTTTCACAATCAGATCGATAACATCAAGGAACTCTTCCTGATCAATCGGTGCCTGTTTAACGATGTACTGGCTGGCTTTGAGCAGACCGGTGGTGCCCATGGTCAGTTCGTAGACAGCAGTTTCATCGTTGCTGTATTTCGACGACAGCACTTCACCTTGTTCGGTGAACTTTATCTGGCCAAACACCGTGCCGGCAGGCTGCGACAGAATAGCTTCGTGAGTCGGGCCGCCGCCGCGACCAATGGTGCCACCACGACCATGGAACAGTCGAACTTCGATGTGGTGTTTGCTGGCGATGCTGGTGATGCGGCGCTGGGCCTGATAAAGGCTCCAGCCAGAGGCCAAAATGCCGCCGTCCTTACATGAATCTGAATAACCGAGCATGACCTCCTGGATATTGCCGGAAATCTGCAGCAGGCGACGATAGACGCTGTTGCCCAGCAGTAGCTCCATGACAGGCTCGATGTGGGCCAGATCTTCAATGGTTTCGAATAGTGGCGAGATCTCGATGTCGCAGCGCCAGTCATCACCTTCACAAGATACCAGTCCGGCCAGGCGGGCCAGGAACATCACTTCCATTACGTGACTGGCTGCATGGGTCATGGATATGACATAGGTGCCAAAGGCGCGTGAGCTGATCTCTTTGCGCATCTGCACCATCACATCGAGCACATCCAGGGTTTCGCGGTTGTCATCTGATAGCTTGCTGCGGTCGATGTCTGGCATGTTGCTGCTGGTAATCAGTTCACTGAGGGTGGCCAGACGCTGTTGCTCGTCTAAATCATCGTAGCCATCATTGCCGTAGGCCTGGCTCAGAATTTCACTGACAGCCATGCTGTGGCGAGTTGATTCCTGGCGAACATCCAGATTCATGAGGAAGAAACCAAAGGTTTCGATCTGGCGAATCAAGTCGGTGAGTGCACCCCTGGCAATGGTGCGGTCACCATGGCTGATCAACGATTCTCGGATCAGATTCAGGTCGCGTAATAGTTCGGCTTCATCGTTGTAGGCATTGTCGATGCTTTCATGGACGTCTTCATTGAGCAGAATTTTGATACTGATCAGGTTGCGTTCCAGGCGATAGCGCATCAGGAATAGCATGCGCCGATACGGTTCGTTGGCGAAACGGGCAGTGTCGCCGTCGAAGGCTACTTCGGCCAGGGCATCATAGTTGCTTAAGGCTTCGGAAAAGGCTGCGGTGGGGCGGCATAGCGAGCTGGACAGGGTTAGTACCCGGGTCAGGCTGCCGATCCGGTTCAGGTATTCAAGCATTACGGCACGGCCTTGCAGGCGCAGGGCGAACATGGTGGTATCCGGCGTGACATTGGGGTTGCCATCACGATCACCGCCTATCCAGGAACCAAAGCGCAGGAAGCTGGGTACAGTCACAGCCGGGCTGCCGCCGTAAGCCTTGGCAACGGCCTTTTCCATATTGCGATAGGTCTGCGGCACGGCATCAAACAGACAATCCTGGAAGTAACCAATGCCGGTGCGAATTTCATCCTCGACGCGAGGGCGGCGGACACGTACCTCGTCGGTTTTCCATAGAATCTGAATTTCACCTTCGAGCTGCTCGATCAGTTCGGCGCGATCCTGTTTGCTGAGGCGGCTGTCGTCGAGCTCTTCACTGCGGACGAAGATGCGGCGTAGCGCCTCTTTAAGCATGCGGCGCTTGGCTTCGGTTGGGTGTGCGGTAATAACCGGGTAGTAGGCGGTGCGGTCGAGTATGGTCTGCAGATCTTCGCTGCTGATATTCTGTTGCTTGAATTCGCTCAGGGTATCGTTGAATGAACCAGGCCAGGCAGGGCCATCACTAAAGCGGCAGAGGCGACGACGGTGCTGGTGTTGAAAGGCCTCTTCGGCGATGTTTACCAGGCTGAAATAGAGGCTAAAGGCACGTACCACCTGGGTCAGCGTCTGTGGATCGAGTCGATTGATCAACAGGTTGAGTTGCTGGCGCTTTTTTAGGTCGTCAATAGAGCGCAGGCTGATATAACCCTTGCGTAGGGTTTCAACGGCGGAAAAGACCTGGTCGCCAGCCTGGGCGCGGAGAATGTTGCCGAGCAGATTGCCGAACAGTTTGACTCGTGAACGAAGCTTTTTATCCATAATTTCTTTCAAAAACAACTTGTTATTGCGGGGTTTGGTGTCGGGCCGGATGCCCGGGGCGCCAAAGGGAGGTCATTATACACCGCCGCAGGGAATTTATCTGTGCAGCTCTTGGCGGTGTAGTTTGGCTAGCGGTATTTACTGCGCAGTTGCTGGGCCGTTTGGTATAGCTCAAGGTAATGTTTGGCGCTCTGTTTCCAGCTAAAGTCTTGTTTCATCCCAGTAGTGATGATTTTGTTCCACAGCTGAGGCTGGTGGCGATAGATTGAGATTGCCCGTTCGCAGGCCTGTAGCAGCTCAATGGCGCTAGCATGTTCAAAATGAAAGCCACTGGCCGTGCCCAGTTTGATGTTTTCGTCGCTGGCATCGATGACCGTATCAGCCAGGCCGCCGGTGTGACGGACAATGGGGGCGGTGCCATAGCGGAGGCTGTAGATTTGATTCAGGCCGCAGGGTTCAAAGCGGGACGGCATCAGAAACATGTCGGCTCCGGCCTCGATCTGGTGGGCCATCGTTTCGCTGAAACCGATGTGGGCAGCAATGTGTTCGGGATATTTGGCTGCAGCCGCTTCAAGTGCGGCCTGAAAGCCTTTATCACCAGTGCCCAATACGACCATTTGAGCGCCCAACTCTACCAATTGCGGAATGATCTCCAGCACCAGGTCGATGCCTTTTTGTTCAACCAGTCTGCCTACCAGTCCCAGCAGTGGTGTCTCTGTGTTTTGTGGCAAGCCGAACTGTTTTTGCAGCTCGGCTTTGTTTTTGGTCTTGCCTTCCAGGTTGTGACTATCAAAGTGATGTTTTAACAGTGGGTCAGTGGCTGGATCCCATTGTTTGTAGTCGACACCATTGAGTACGCCTACCAGGCGGTCGTCGCGATGGTTGAGCAGACCGTCCAGGCCATAACCGAAGTGAGGGGTACGGATCTCCTTGGCGTAGGTTGGGCTGACGGTAGTGATCATATCAGCGAACACCAGGCCGCCTTTTATAAAAGATAGGCCGCCGTGAAATTCCAGTCCCTGCATGCCCCAGAGGAAATGCGGTATTTTCAGGCTCTGAAAATTGGTGGCATCAAAATGACCGTGGTAGGCCAGATTGTGGATGGTAAATATGGTCGCCGGGCGATTGGGGTGTTGCGATAACAAGGCCGGCACCAGGCCGCTCTGCCAGTCATTGCAGTGGACGGTGTCCGGTTGCCAGTCCAATCCGGCCTTGTTGAGGGCGACAGCGCTGACGACGCGGGAAAAGGTAGCAAAGCGTTCGGCATTGTCGGCCCAGTCGTGGCCATCAGGGTCGGCATAGGGGCCGCCGGGGCGGTCGAAATGGGCTGGTGAATCAACCAGTAGTAGCTTGACGGTGGTGCCGGGAAGGCGACCTTCAAGCAGGCGGACGGTTTCAGGCACGCCTTCCATATGAAAGCTGACAAAACCCAGTTTTTCGGCTTTGCGCATGGCGTCACGGTAGGCGGGCATGATGACGCGAACATCGTTGCGTAGTGCCTTGAGTGCCGCTGGTAGGCTGCCTGCTACATCGCCCAGGCCACCGGTTTTTACCAGTGGGTAGGCTTCGCTGGTAACGAAAAGAATTTTGTTATTTGCCATGGGAGTCCGATTGAGAAGTGCAATTGTGTACCGCTAGATTTGCTCAAGAATAACATGAGCCTTTTGAGCTTGTGAATGCTTTGTAAATAGTGGAAATGGAATCGGGTATGATATGGGTTTCTGTTTTGGGAATTAAGTTGTTGTTTGCTGGCTATAAAAGTTGTTCGCATGGGTGGGAGAGAGGCTGATGTCAGATTGTGTCCAAATGAGTGATGACTTTGACTATTAATCCGAATCTCAAACGTCTTGTTTATGTGCGCCTGCTGGCAAACGTCGCTGAGGTGGTGATGCTTGGCGTGGCTGTCTTTGGCCTGGCGATGCAGTTGCCGTTGATGTTGTTATCGATGGGTATCGGTGCGCATGTGCTGATCAATCTGTTTGCCTGGTGGCGAGTGCAAACTGGCGTTGCGGTTGGCGCCAAAGAGGTGTTGTCGCAACTCTGTCTTGACGTGGTGGTATTGACTGGTCTGCTTTATCTGACTGGCGGGGCGTCTAACCCTTTTGTTTCCCTGTTGCTATTGCCGCTGGTGGTGGCCGCCACCATTTTGCCCAAAAGACAAGTCTGGAGTATGGCGCTGTTTGTGGTCATTGCCTATGGCTGGTTGATGTTTGATTACCACGCCATGTCTCAAATGGAGTCTCACTCGGGTTCACATGTGGGTGAGGATTTTAATTGGCATGTCACCGGTATGTGGTTTGGTTTTTTACTGGCGGTGGCGATGATCGTCTTTTTTGTGTTGCGCATGGCTGAGTCATTGCGTGAGCGTGACCGGGTGCTGGCCGAGGCGCGTGAGTCTGCTCTACGCGATGAACAGCTTGTGGCGCTGGGAACGCTGGCGGCTGGTGCGGCCCATGAACTGGGGACGCCGCTCTCGACTATGGCGGTGTTGACCCAGGAGCTGGAGCTGGAGTACGACCATGATCTGGATTTGCAGCAGCGACTGGCAATTTTGCGTCAGCAGGTGGATCGCTGTAAGGACACCTTGTCGATGATTTCTGCCTCTTCGGGGCAGTTGCGGGCTGAAGGTGGTGGGCGCATCGCCCTTGATCAGTTTCTGCAGACGGTGGTGGCTGACTGGTGTTCGATGCGGCCGGGGGTGCCGCTTGATTTTGATATGACGGGTGAGCAGCCGGCACCTGTTATTATTTCTGAAAAGGGCCTGTCTCAGGCCTTGATTACCTTTCTTGATAATGCCGCTGACTCGTCGCCTGATGCGGTAGAGATGCACTGTCGCTGGCAGGCTAGTCAATTACAGATAGAGATAGCCGATCGTGGTGCCGGCATGCCGGACGAGTATCTGCAACAGGTAGGCAAGGTACCATTTACCACCAAGCTCGAAGGGCAGGGGCTTGGTCTGCTATTGGCCCATGCCATCATTCAGCGTCTCAATGGTCGTGTTGAAGTGAATGCCCGTCCTGGGGGCGGTACTAGCGTCAGACTGGAGCTGGATTTGAGCGGGTTGTTGTTGAATGAGTGAAGAAGGCGTGACGCGGCTGCTGTTGGCAGATGATGATGAGGTGTTTGCCTCAGTGTTGGCTCGCGCATTGTCAAAGCGCGGTTTTGAGGTTGAGGTGGTTTATGATGTTGAGGCCGGTATCGCGCGGTGCAAAGACTGGTGGCCGGACTATGCGGTAATCGATCTGAATATGCCCGGTGCTTCCGGGTTGGCCTTGGTGGAGCATATTTGCAGTCAAGATGAAGATATTCGGGTGCTGGTATTGACCGGTTATGCTAGCATCGCCACCGCAGTGGAGGCGATCAAACTGGGCGCTATCCATTATCTGGCCAAGCCGGCTGATGCCGATGAGATCGTTGCCGGTCTGCACAAGATCAAGGGCGATGCCGAGGTGCCGGTGGGTGAGTCGCCGATGTCGGTGAAACGGCTGGAGTGGGAACATATTCAAAAGGTGCTGGCCGATGTCGATGGTAATGTTTCCGAGGCGGCGCGACGTCTGAATATGCATCGCCGTACGTTGCAGCGTAAGCTACAAAAAAGACCGGTGCAGAAGTAGTCGCTCAACCCCTGTTTTTACCGAGCGAGCATTAACATTTGCTGTCCGTGGACGATAAGCCGCTGGGGTATGAGTTGCGCTAAAAACTAATTATCTGTCTGGCCGGTATTGACCGGTTGGATTTGTTATCGATTTAAATATAAGCAAGGAGATTCATTATGCGTATGGCACTGATAGGTTTGGGAAAGATGGGCGGCAATATGGCGCGTCGTTTGTGTCGCGGTGGCATTGAAGTTGTAGGTTACAACCGTTCGCCCGAAATTGTGAATACGCTGGTTAGTGAAGAGGGCATGGTTGCTGCGACCTCTCTGCGTGACGCAGTGGAAAAACTAACAGCGCCTAGAGTGGTGTGGCTGATGCTGCCCAGCGGTGCGCCGACTGAAGATGGCATTGAAGACCTGCTTGAGATTCTGGAGCAGGGTGATGTAGTGGTAGATGGCGGCAACTCTAATTACCATGACAGTCAACGTCGTAGTGCGCTATTGGCACAGCAGGGTATTGGTTATGTCGATTCAGGTACCTCGGGCGGTATCTGGGGACTGGATAACGGTTACTGCCTGATGGTGGGTGGAACCAAGGAAGCGGTTGCCCATGTTGAGCCAGCCTTGAAGGTGTTGGCTCCGGGTAATGGTGATGGACCTGAAAACGGTTGGGCGCATGTTGGTCCTGCTGGCGCCGGTCACTTTACCAAGATGGTTCACAATGGCATCGAGTACGGCATGATGCAGGCTATGGCCGAGGGCTTTGCCCTGATGAAGGGTAAAGAAGAGTTCAATCTCGATCTGGCCCAGATTTCTGAGTTGTGGCGCCATAGTTCGGTGGTGCGTAGCTGGTTGCTGGATCTGACCGCCGATGCGCTGAAAGAGGATCAACAGCTGAAGGAAGTGGCGCCATTTGTACCTGATTCCGGTGAAGGTCGCTGGACTGTGATTGAATCTATCGATCAGGGCACTGCTGCACCGGTATTGAGTCTGGCGATGATGATGCGCTTTACCTCTCAGGATCAGGAAGGTTATGACTTTAAACTGTTGTCGATGATGCGTAATGCCTTTGGTGGCCATGCGGTGAAAAAGGCAGGCGAATAATGTCAAAGATGGATCCCTGCACCATTGTAATCTTTGGTGCTACCGGCAACCTGTCGCGGGTGAAGTTGATGCCGGCCCTGTATGAGCTGGAAAAGGGCGGTCGCCTGCTTGACGGTGTGACTATCCTGGCCTTTGGCCGTCGTCCCTGGAGTCAGGAGGAGTGGCAGGCTGAAGTGGTGTCGATGCTTGAGGATAAGTATCCGGATGGCTACGATCAGGCCGCCTTTGAGCGTTTCAGTGCCAGGCTTTGTTATTTTCAGGGTGACTTAACCGAAGATGCCTCGTATAAGGCGTTGAGCGAAAAATTATCCTCCGATCCGGGTTGCAGCCCCAATGCCCAGTTTTATATGTCGATTCGCCCCGCCGAGTTTGGCATGGTGATCGACAAGCTAGGTGAGCAAGGCCTGCTGAATCAGGCGCATGGCTGGCGTCGGGTGGTCATAGAAAAACCGTTTGGTTATGACCTGCTGAGTGCCCAGGCATTGCAGACATCGCTGAAAAAACATCTTGAAGAGAGCCAGATTTATCGCATCGATCATTATCTGGGTAAATCTACGGTTAGAAATATTTTAGTGTTTCGTTTTGCCAACCTGTTGCTGGAGCCGCTCTGGAATCGCAATTACATCGACCATGTGCAGATTACTCATTCCGAAACGATTGGGATTGGTAGTCGGGCGGATTACTACGATGGTGCCGGCGCCATGCGTGACATGATCCAGAGTCATCTAATGCAGTTGTTTGCATTGGTGGCGATGGAGCCACCAGCGGGCATGGATGATGAATCGCTGCGTGATGAAAAGGTTAAAGTGCTGAAATCTGTACGACCGATCCCGCAAAATGCAGTACATGCACATTCTTTCCGCGGCCAGTACACCGGCGGTCATGTGGGTGGTAATTCTGTGCCTGGTTACCGTGAAGAAAAGGATGTGCCTGAGGGTAGCACCACGGAGACCTATGCTGCGTTGAAACTGTATGTGGATAACTGGCGTTGGAAGGGGGTGCCGTTTTATCTGCGCACTGGCAAGCGCATGGCAGAAGCCAGTTCAGCAATCTGTATTCGTTTTAAACGCCCACCTCAGCACCTGTTTCGCGGCGCCAAGATAGATCAGTTGCAGCCTAATTGGTTGTTGTTGGGGATTCAGCCCAATGATTGCCTGAAGCTGGAAATCAACGTCAAGGAACATGGCACGTCCATGAAGACGCGTCAGATTAGTCTTGATGCCAGTTACCATGATGATGACACTAAGCCGGGTGATGCTTACGAAGACCTATTGCTGGATGTGATGCGCGGTGATCATTCGCTGTTTTTGCGTTACGACGAGGTAGAATGGGCTTGGCGCGTGGTGGATCCCATCCTCAAGGTCTGGTCGATGGAGCGTGATTTTATCAATACCTATCCGGCCGGCAGTTGGGGGCCGCGTGGTACCTATCGCTTGTTTGAAAATGATGATCAGTTTTGGCGTCATTCGCTCGGCATTGGTGGTAGCGATGTAAGCTCGGAAGCCTTTTGATCTGGTTTTGATCTGGCAGAGTTGTTGGCGTTACACTGTCGATGGTGTTGCATATAAAAAATAAAAGAAGGATGTCGGGGCGTGATTGAATCAGCTGAATGGAAGGCCTTGCTGGCACACAAGCAAGAGAACGAACATGTGCATATGCGTGACATGTTCGCCGAAGATCCGCAGCGTTTTGAACGTTACTCGATATTTTTCAACAATATACTGTTTGATTATTCCAAGAACCGTGTCACCGATGAAACCCTGAAGCTGTTGTTTGATCTGGCTCGTTCGCGTGATGTGAAGGGCTGGTCTCAGAAGATGTTTCATGGTGAGAAGATCAACTTCACCGAAGATCGTGCCGTGTTGCATGTGGCGCTGCGTAATCGCAGTAACCGTCCTATCTTTGTTGATGGCCATAACGTCATGCCGCAGGTCAATGCGGTGCTGGCCAAGATGCGCAAGTTTTCCGAGTCCATCCGTTCGGGCAAGTGGTTGGGTTATACCGGCAAGCGTATTACTGATGTGGTGAATATTGGTATTGGTGGTTCTGACCTGGGACCAAAGCTGGTCTGTGAGACACTCAAACCTTATAGCGACTGGGCCATTCGGGCGCATTTTGTCTCTAATGTGGATGACACCCAGGTGGTGGAAACGCTGCGTGGTCTGAATCCGGAGACAACCTTGTTTATTGTCGCCTCCAAAACCTTTACCACCCAAGAGACCATCGTTAATGCCCGTTCTGCGCGTGATTGGCTATTGCATGATGCTCACGGCGATGAGACGGCAGTGGCCAAACATTTTGTCGCGATTTCGACCAATGTGGAAAAGGTGACAGAGTTTGGTATTGACCCGCAAAATATGTTCGAGTTTTGGGACTGGGTCGGTGGTCGTTATTCGCTCTGGAGTGCCATCGGTCTATCTATCGCCTGTTACATCGGTATGGATAATTTTGAGCTGCTGTTACAGGGCGCGCACGAGATGGATGAGCATTTTCTATCGGCACCGATGGAACGTAATATCCCCATTATCATGGGCATGTTAGGGGTCTGGTATAACAACTTCTTTGACGCCGACAGTCATGCCATCTTCCCTTATGACCAGTATTTGTATGAGTTACCAGCCTATTTCCAGCAGGGCGATATGGAGAGTAACGGCAAGCAGACTAATCGCGATGGTAATCCGGTTGATTGTTCCACTGGCCCGGTGATCTGGGGTAAGCCGGGAACCAATGGCCAGCATGCCTTTTTTCAGCTGCTGCATCAGGGTACCAAGCTGGTGCCGGCAGATTTTCTGGCGGCGGTAAAGGCGCAAAACCCTCTGGGTGAGCATCACTCCATCCTGATTTCCAATTTCTTTGCCCAGACCGAGGCCTTGATGAAGGGGCGTACCCGGGAAGAGGCTCGCGAAGAATTGGTGGCCGATGGTTATAGCGGTAAGCGGCTTGAAGAGCTGGTGGAGCACAAACATTTTGAGGGTAATCGGCCCACCAATTCTATCTTGTTTAAACGCCTTGATCCCAAGACCATGGGCTGTCTGGTAGCCATGTACGAACACAAAATCTTTGTGCAGGGCGTTATCTGGGGGATTAATTCCTTTGATCAGATGGGAGTTGAATTGGGTAAACAGTTGGCGTCTACAATTCAGGCTGAACTCAGTGGTGATACTGAAATTACTGCGCATGATTCATCCACTAATGGCCTGATTAACTACTACAACAAGCACCACCTACGTCCTTAATTGGCTGTTTGGCGTGGGGGTTAAATGCCCCCAATTTCCTGATTTACAAAAAAAAGGTATAATTGCGCGCTTGTTCTAACTGACTGAAAAAACTGGAAAACGTGTTCCAGTTTGAATAGGTCATTGATCTTTGCGGCTAAGCCTTCTAAAGCGCCGCTCACACATGCCGCCCATCACAGGGCAAAGAATTTATTGAAGAGGTTGGAGCCTACATGACTCAGCAATCCCAGATCCCCGATATTGATGCTGTTGAAACCCAGGAATGGCTGGAAGCACTTGAAGCCGTGATTGAAAACGAAGGCGTTGACCGTGCCCATTTTCTGCTCGAGCAGATGATAGACAAGGCCCGCCGCTCAGGGTCCAATCTGCCTTACTCGGCCAATACTGGCTATGTGAATACCATTCCTGTCCATATGGAGCCGGATCTGCCTGGCGATCCAGCTATTGAAGATCGGATTCGCTCTTTCATTCGTTGGAATGCCGTGGCGATGGTGGTCAAGGCCAACCGTAAGTCTTCTGAGTTGGGTGGTCACATTGCTACTTTCGCTTCGGCGGCGGTTTTATACGATGTTGGTTTTAACCATTTTTGGCGCGCGCCTTCGCATGAGCATGGTGGTGACCTGATCTATTCTCAGGGGCATGCCTCGCCAGGTACTTATTCCCGCGCTTTTCTCGAAGGCCGCCTGACGGACGAACAGCTGGATAACTTCCGTCAGGAAGTGGATGGCAAGGGACTGTCTTCTTACCCACATCCGCATTTGATGCCTGACTTCTGGCAGTTCCCGACTGTATCTATGGGCCTGGGCCCGATTATGTCGATTTATCAGGCGCGTTTCATGAAATATCTGCAAGACCGTGGTTTGGCCGATACCAAGCAACGCAAGGTCTGGGCCTTCCTCGGTGATGGCGAGACTGATGAGCCTGAATCTTTGGGTGCTATTTCGCTGGCGGGTCGTGAGAAACTCGATAATCTGGTGTGGGTGGTTAACTGTAACCTGCAGCGTCTCGATGGTCCGGTGCGTGGTAACGGCAAGATTGTGCAGGAGCTGGAAGCTAGCTTCCGTGGTGCCGGCTGGAATGTAATCAAGGTGTTGTGGGGTTCTTACTGGGATCCTTTGCTTGCCAGAGACAAAAAAGGCTTGCTGCAAAAACGCATGCTGGAAGTGGTCGATGGCGATCTGCAAAACTACAAAGCCAAAGATGGCGCCTACGTGCGTCAGCATTTCTTCGGTAAATACCCGGAATTATTGGAAATGGTTTCCAAGATGTCTGATGACGATATCTGGCGCCTGAATCGTGGCGGTCATGATCCACATAAGGTTTATGCAGCCTATAAAGCGGCAGAAGAGAGTGGTGAAGCGACGGTTATCCTGGCTCAGACGGTAAAAGGTTATGGCATGGGCGCGGCCGGTGAAGCACAGAACCGGACTCACTCACAGAAGAAATTGGCTGACGATGAAATGATCTATGTCCGTGATCGTTTCAATATTCCGTTGAGCGATGAAGATGCTGCTGCGGGTAAATACTTCAAACCTGCTGAAGACAGTCCCGAGATGCAATACATGCATGCTCGCCGTAAAGAGTTGGGTGGCTATCTGCCAACGCGTACTCAAGCGGCAGCGCCGCTGGAAGTGCCGGCCTTGTCAGCCTTTGATGCCTTGCTGAAAGGTTCTGGCGACAAAGAAATGTCCACCACCATGACGTATGTGCGGATGTTGACCATCCTCTGTCGTGACAAGAAGATGGGGAAAAATATTGTCCCTATCGTGCCTGATGAAGCGCGTACCTTTGGTATGGAAGGCATGTTTCGTCAGTTGGGTATTTATTCTTCTGTTGGCCAGCTTTACACGCCGCAGGATAAAGAAGAGATCATGTTTTACAAGGAAGACAAGTCTGGTCAGATCTTGGAAGAAGGGATTAATGAAGCCGGTGCCATGTCTTCCTGGATTGCCGCGGCGACAGCGTATTCCAGTCATGGCGTTAATACTGTGCCGTTCTATATCTATTACTCCATGTTTGGTTTCCAACGTATCGGTGACCTGGCCTGGGCCGCTGGCGATATGCAGGCGCGTGGCTTCCTGATTGGTGCTACCGCTGGTCGTACAACCTTGGCTGGTGAGGGTCTGCAACATCAGGATGGCCATGGTTTGATTATGGCGAATACGATTCCTAACTGTGTCAGTTACGATCCAACCTTTAGCTATGAGTTTGTAGTTATCATTCAGGATGGTCTGCGTCGTATGTATGCTGAGCAGGAAAGTGTCTTCTACTACGTCACCACTATGAATGAAAACTACACCCATCCGGCTATGCCTAAGGGTGTGGAAGAGGGAATTATCAAGGGTCTGTATGAATTCCGTAAGGGTGGTAAGAAGAAGCTTAAAGTGCAGCTAATGGGTTCGGGTACCATTTTGCGCGAAGTGATCGCTGCTGCTGATCTGTTGAAAGATGATTGGGGTGTAGATGCTGATATCTGGAGTGCCACCAGCTTCAATGAGCTGACTCGCGAAGCCCAAGACTGTGAACGCTGGAACCGTCTGCATCCAACCGAAACCGCTCGCGTACCTTACGTGGTCAAAACTCTGGAAGGTCGTAAAGGCCCATTCATCGCCGCAACCGATTATATTCGTAACTACGCCGATCAGATCCGTAAATGGGTTCCAGGTCTCTATGAGGTATTGGGTACTGATGGTTTTGGTCGTTCCGACACTCGCGCCCAACTGCGTAAGCATTTCGAAGTGAATGCTGTGAATGTGGTGGTTGCCGCCCTGAAGGCGCTGGCTGACGAAGGTCAGATTGATGCGGCCAAGGTCGCTGAAGCGATAAGCAAGTACGGTATTGATGCTGAAAAGATCAATCCCCTGCACGCTTAACAGAGGGAATATAGGATATGAGTAAAGAAATACTGGTTCCAAATATTGGTGACTTTGACCAGGTTGAGGTAATTGAGATTCTGGTCGCGGTGGGTGACACCATTGCTGCCGAAGACTCGTTGATCTCGGTTGAGTCGGATAAGGCTTCAATGGAAATTCCCGCACCAGAGGCTGGTGTGGTGAAAGAGATCAAGATCAATATAGGCGATATGGTTTCCGAAGGCAGTTTGATTCTGATGCTGGATCCGGCCGGTGAAGCTGCTGCGCCAGCACCAGTGAAAGCGCCGCAGCCTGAAACGGCAGCTGTTGCTGAACCAGCCCCAGTGGCTGCCAAGCCAGCAGCGCCTGCTCCGGTGAGGCAGTCACCTACCGCCAAGATCGACGAGGTGTCATTTTCCAAGGCCTACGCCACCCCTTCGGTGCGTAAGTTTGCCCGTGAGTTGGGTGTCGATTTGGGCCAGGTAGATGGCTCGGGTCGCAAGGGTCGCATCAGCAAGGAAGACGTACAAAGTTTTGTTAAGCGTGCTCTTTCACAACCAGCCACTGGTGGTCTGGGTGTAGCGCCAATGCCTGAGATTGATTTCAGCCAATGGGGCGAGATCGAGACCAAGCCATTGTCCAAGATCAACAAGCTGACGGGCCAGTTCTTGCATCGCAATTGGGTCACTGTTCCACACGTTACTCAGTTCGACGAAGCCGACATCACCGACATGGAGACCTTCCGTAAGGGTATGGCGGCCGAGTACAAGGAAAAAGGCATCAAGATTACTCCGCTGGTGTTTATGATGAAGGCGATGGTCTCTGCACTTAAAGAGTATCCACGTTTCAATTCATCGCTGGATAGCGGTGGCGAGAACCTGATTATGAAGAATTACTTTAATGTCGGTATTGCTGTTGCTACGCCAGATGGTCTGGTGGTTCCGGTGGTGCAGGATGTCGATCGTAAGAGTCTGGTGGATCTGGCTATTGAGCTAGGTGAGATCAGCGTCAAGGCACGAGACAAAAAGCTTAAACCGTCTGATATGCAGGGCGGGTCGATCACCATCTCCAGTCTTGGCGGTATCGGCGGGACTAAATTTACGCCGATTGTGAATGCCCCTGAAGTGGCTATCCTCGGTGTGTCACGTTCCAAGATGCAGCCGGTCTGGAATGGCAAAGAGTTCGAACCACGCTTGATGTTGCCGCTGTCACTGTCTTATGATCACCGTGTTATTGATGGCGCTGATGGCGCTCGATTTACTTCGTTCCTCAGTCGCGTGTTGTCAGACACACGCCGGCTGTTGTTGTAGTCGGAGGGATGACAGATGAGTAATATTATTGAGATAAAGGTTCCAAATATCGGTGATTTCGATGCGGTTGAAGTCATTGAAATTCTGGTTAATGTCGGTGACAGCATCAAGGCCGAAGATTCACTGATCTCGGTCGAATCGGATAAGGCTTCGATGGAGATCCCGGCACCACAGGCCGGCGTGGTTAAAGAGTTGTTGCTTTCAATTGGCGATAATGTCTCGGAAGGTTCTGCCATCTTGATGCTGGACGTTGGTGCCGAAGCTGCCGCATCACCAGCACCAGAGAAACCAGCTGCGCCAGCTGAAGCGTCTAAGCCTGCCGCGCCTGCGCCTAAGGCGGCCAGTTATAGCGGTGATGTCGATATCAGCGCCGAGGTAGTGGTGCTGGGTTCAGGCCCTGGTGGTTACACCGCCGCTTTCCGTGCTGCTGATTTGGGCAAGAAGGTTATTCTGATCGAGCGCTATGAATCCATTGGCGGTGTTTGTTTGAATGTTGGTTGTATCCCGTCAAAGGCCTTGTTGCATACTGCGCAAGTCATTAACGAAGCAGCTGAGTTTCACGAGATAGGTGTTGCCTTTAACAAACCTGAAATCAATCTCGATAAGTTGCGCGGTCATAAAGACAGTGTCATCGGTAAACTTACTGGTGGTTTGAAGCAACTGGCCAAACAGCGCAAGGTTAAAATTGTGCATGGCTACGGCAAGTTCACCTCGCCGCATAGTATCGAAGTTGAAGCCGAAGACGGTAGTAAGCAGGTAGTTGGTTTTGAAAACTGCATTATCGCCGCGGGTTCGCGTGTGACCAAATTGCCGTTTATCCCATGGGCTGATCCTCGCGTCATGGACTCCACTGATGCACTGGAAGTAGAGGAAGTACCGAAGCGTCTACTGGTTGTGGGCGGTGGCATCATCGGCCTGGAAATGGCGACGGTATATGATGCTCTGGGTTCTGACGTCAGTGTGGTTGAGCTGTCGCCGGGTTTGATCCCTGGTGCCGACCGTGATGTGGTTCGTCCCCTGGAACGTCGCATCAAGAAGAAGTATGAAAATATCTTCCTCAATACAAAAGTGACCGCAATCGAACCAAGCGACAAGGGCCTGGTCTGTAGCTTTGAGGGTAAAGGCGCACCTGAGTCCGATACCTTTGATCGCGTTCTGGTGGCCATTGGTCGTTCGCCTAACGGCAAGCTGATTGATGCTGAAAAAGCAGGTGTGGCTGTCAACGACTGGGGCTTTATCGAAGTCGATAAGCAACAGCGCACCAATGTCGATCACATCTATGCCATCGGTGATGTGGTTGGTCAGCCGATGCTGGCGCACAAGGCTACCCATGAAGGCAAAGTGGCGGCACAGAACATTGCCGGCGAGAAGTCTTTCTTCGATGCCTTGACGATTCCTTCGGTGGCCTACACCGATCCGGAAGTGGCGTGGATGGGTAAGACCGAAGAGCAGTGCAAGGCTGAAGGCATCAAATATGTAAAAGGTGTCTTCCCTTGGGCCGCTTCTGGCCGCTCACTATCCTTGGGTCGTGATGAAGGTATGACCAAGGTGCTGTTTGATGAAGGTCACAAGATCATTGGCGCCGCCATGACCGGCCCCAATGCCGGTGATTTGATTGCCGAGGCAGTGCTGGCGTTGGAGATGGGCGCAGATATTGAAGATATCGCCTTGACCATCCATCCGCACCCAACCCTGTCAGAGACCTTTAACTTCGCCGCTGAAATGGCCGAGGGAACCTGTACCGATCTCTATGCACCGAAGAAGAAATAGGCTTCGTTTGCCATAGATC
>CBFCYE010000026.1:0-36063 GCA_965602225.1 uncultured Gammaproteobacteria bacterium
CATCGGACAGATCAGGGATGGCATCCAACGGCGTATTTTTCACCGCCCAGACACCGGCTACCACCAACAACAGGGTGGCGATCATGACCAAGAACTTGTCGCGCAACGAGGCGCTGATAATCCGTTCTATCATCTGCGCCTACTCCTGCATCTGCATGTCGGACATATCCATGTCGTCCATTTCCATATCAGACATGTCCATACCTCCCATCGTCGCTCCCGGCATCCTGCCTCCTACGACACTCGCACTTCCATGTGCAGCGTCCATCTCACCCATGGAGTGATCCATAGGCGCTGACTCACCGGCCATCATCTTGGCAGTGGCCTCACGCAACTTGGATTCGGAATCGATCAAGAACTGGCTAGAGGTCACCACCCGTTCACCAACAGCCACACCCTCCAGCACCTGGGTGTAACCCGCCGCACTAATGCCCAGCACCACATCGCGTGGCTCAAACTTGCCATTTCCCTTGGCGACAAACAGCTGCTCGCGACCACCGGAACGGACGATGGCTTCAGCCGGCACTACCAGAGCTTCGGCACGTGGATCGACATGCAGCACCACATTGGCAAACATGCCGGGTTTAAGCAGCAGGTCAGGATTATCAAATGCCAGTCGAACTCGGACCGTGCGGGTCTTTGGATCCAGCACCGGGTGGATAAAACTCACCGCGCCGATAAATTTCTTGCCTGGCGCAGCGCGTACCCGCAACTCAGCCTCATCACCAAGCTTGAGCCAGGGCAGGTCATCTTCATAGACATCAACATAGACCCAGATGCGACTCAGATCGGCGATCATATAAAGTTCATCTTTAGGCGTGACGTATTGCCCCTCACGGACACCAATATTCATCATCCGGCCCTCAAAGGGTGAGTGAATATGCAGACTGCGCATCGGTTTACGGCTTTTCTCCAGCTCTTTAATCTGATGCGCAGGCACGTCGAGCAATTCCAGTCGTTCACGGGCGCTCTGCAATACCGAGCCAGAGGCCTTATTTTTAAAACGCTCAGCATTGCTCAGCACCACCGCATATTCCTGCTGCGCCGCCACCAACTCAGGCGAATAGATGCTCAACAGAATAGAATCTTGGCTGACCTGGGTGCCGGTCTCTTCGATCTGCAAATGCTCAATCCAACCAGAGGTTTTTGGATGCAGCCGTGCCAGACGCTCTTCATTGAAATCCACATGACCCAGGGCATTGATCTGCCGTGCTAGGGCACGCTGTTCGACCATGGCCGTGCGCACACCGATGTTTTGCACTACCACCGGATCAATAATAACTGTACCCACTGGCGCGTCACCACCACTACCATCTGCGTAAACAGGGATGTAATCCATGCCCATCTCATCCTGTGTAAACACCGGTGATGTGATGGCTGGGTTCATGGGATTGCGCCAGAAGAGAGCCTCAGGTTTGGCCGATGGCTGATTGGCTGATTGAAGCTGATCGCTACCACTTGGCGCCAACCAATAGCCCGCAGCCGTGCCAATAGCCAATGCTGCAACAGCGGTGATTAGTACTGATTTATTCATTGATATTCTCCTTACCCACGGCAGCATCCAGCCCTGCCAGCGCCTGATGCGCAGCGGTAACAACTTGCCAGTATTGGGTTTGATAATTTTGCAGCGTGGTCTGCGCCTGAATCAGATTGGCGAACACCACTTTGTTGACCTGATAACCTGCCAGCATGACCTCAACGGTTTGCTGGGCCTGGGGCAGGATGGCTGTTTCAAAAAGTTTGAACCGGGCTTGGGCACGCTGATAACGGGACAGTGCCAGCGACACATCGGTCATCACCTTCAACTCTGTTTCGCGCAACTGCTGTTGGGCGGTAATCAACTCAGCCTGACGTTGGTCTTCGGCCCGCGACTGTTTGCGACCGGCGTACAGCGGCAGACTCATACTGATTTGAATCGAGGTAAGATCGTCGCGGCCATCACGCATGCCGTAGCTGGCACCAACGGCAAAGTCTGGATATTGCTGTTTCGCGCTCAACTGACGCTGACTGCGGGCTGCCTCTACCCGGGCCTGACTGGCCTGCAAAACGGGGCGTTGCGCCAATGCCTCGGCCCGCAATTGCTGCTCTAAAAATGAGCTGGATGGCAGGTCATAATCAACATCTGCGGGCAAGATCACCGCCGTACTAACCGGCCGATTAAGCAGGCCATTCAAACCAATAACAGATTCACTTCTCAGCTGTTTAAGCCGCAGCGCCTCATCATCCAGCCTGGCCAGCTCCAGTTGCGCCAACAGCACATCATGCTGCTGGCCCCGACCAACGCTGTAGAGTGTCTGAGCCGTCTCTATCAGCTGTTGCAACAAACTGCGGTTAGACTCAACCGCCTGCCGGGCATGATCAATATAAAAGAGCTGCCACCATGCCAGCTTCACATCACGTAGCAACTGCAAACGCAGCTCATCACTACCTTGCAGTACCGCATCGGCACGAAACTGCGCCGCCTCTTCATGCAGCGCCCGCTTGCCAGGAAAGGGCAGGGCCTGGCTAAAGCCTATTTGTAACTGCGACATGGGATCTTTATCCAGCGACAGACTGCCGCCAGGCAGATTGGCCAGACCGATACTCAGACGCGGGTCGGCCAGGGCACCGGCCTGGGGCACACCTTGCGCCACCGCCTCGGCGCCAGCCCTTGCCGCCGCCAAGGACGGATTCTGCTCCAAACCCAGCTCAACAGCCTGTTGCAGCGACAAGACTTCAGCTGCTTGCTGTTGCGCAGCAAAACCTGGCGCAGCCAACAACATCGCAAGCACGGCAGCATAAAGCCGACCGGCAAATAATAGATTCATGATGATTCTCCAAAGCAAATCAAACGCCCACGCTATGGGCGTATCAACACGGCGCTAATTCAACACTAGGCCGCGGGTGATGCTTTAGAGTTGTCTAGGAGGACGAAAATCGACCGGCAGGTCGATGGAGTAGTGGGAAACAAATATGGCCTGAAGTGACTGTACGGCGTCAGGCTTATCGATTGAAATTTCAAGACTAATACTCAGAGCTGGACTGCAATAGACACAATTTTTACAAATGCCCTGGCCATCACACTCCTGCTCAGACGCCTCGTCGATGACTTGATTCATTTGCGGATGATCGTGCTGCATGACCGTTTCGCTATTGGATGCCATCTGGCTCATATCGTGGGCGACAGCAAACTCCAGTGGCGCCAGCAATACCGCCACGGCCAGGAGAAAACTCATCAATTTTTTAATACCACGACACATGATCTATATTCTATGTATAGCCGATTTGTTTAAGTAAATGCCGATCAGACCGATCAATGTATCAGAGTTCAATAAGCCGGCAAAGTTTCGCAACCCAACCAAAAACACTGGAGCAGCATCATGGCCTTTGAGTCAGTGCACAATTACTACGAAAATCTGGTCTTTATTGAAATCAGACAAACCTTGAAAAAACGCAAACTAAGCAGCGATGATGATGACTACATCGAAGACATCGCCTGTGTCGCCCTCAACCGCCTGCCGACCCGCTATGTCCGCCATCATGTAGACCTGGCCTTCTACCTGACGGCCGAAGAACATGAAATGATCAATGACTCGGTCAAGACTGCTGTCGCTGACGCATTTACCTTTGTTGACCGTCATCGCCGCTAGGTGCGTCTCATTGATGAATCAAGGGTAGCCGCCGCATCTTCCAATACAAACTGACGGAACACCTGTGCCACTGGTGACAGACGTTTGCTCTTGGGATGCACCACATACCAGTGACGCATGATAGGGAAATCCTGTACATCCAGCACCGCGATACGATTGGTCTCCAGCTCCAGTTCCAGGGTATGAATTGATACCACCGCCAGGCCCAGGCCGGCTTCGACCGCCTGTTTGATCGCCTCGTTGCTGGTCATCTCCATGCCCGGTTCGAAGGGGATATCGTGCGACTCAAAAAAACGCTCCATCAGCTGGCGCGTACCCGAACCCCGCTCACGCACCACAAAGGTTCGGTCACGCAGACGCTCGGGATCGATACTCTTTTCCTTGGCCCAGGGATGGCCAGCATGGGCAACCACCACCAAAGGGTTATCCATAAACGGTTCGGCA
Source organism: uncultured Gammaproteobacteria bacterium (assembly GCA_965602225.1). Taxonomy (GTDB): domain Bacteria; phylum Pseudomonadota; class Gammaproteobacteria; order Tenderiales; family Tenderiaceae; genus Tenderia. The sequence goes on from CBFCYE010000026.1 coordinate 4,074, forward strand.
TCCAGATCCATATCCTCAGGTGGCCGCCCCATAATCACCAAATCCTTTTCGTTATTGGCCAACTGCTGCAACAAGGTTTCACGATTGGTGACATCAAGTTTAATAGTGACTGAAGGATATTTCAGACTAAAGGCCGCCAGCAGCTTGGTGCCAAAGGCATTGGCGGTACTGGCCACCGAGATATCCAGACTGCCACGCCGCACCCCCTTGAGCGCCTCAATCACCTCACCGGCCTCCTGCAACTGCTGGGCAATGATCTTGCTGTAATAATGCATCTCACTACCAGCCTCGGTGAGGAATATCTTTTTTCCCACCTGCTCAAACAAGGGCAGCCCCACATGCTCCTCCAACTGCTTAACCTGCATGGACACGGCCGGCTGGGTCAGGTGCAGCTCTTCGGCCGCCCGGGTAAAACCCAAATGCCTGGCCACGGCCTCAAACACCTGCAGTTGCCTAATCGTGACATTCATACTATATATGTACCTCTTTGAAATTAAGCGCTTCACACATAAGTAATAACTTATCACAACAATCAAAAACGCTGACTATTATTTATGCTAATACCCCTGTAAAGTGCGTACCAACTTGGAGACAAGCTCGAAAGAGCAGGCAGTAAAACCAAGAATTCACCGACCTAACCGTCGGTAATAACGAAAAACAAGATATCTAAATCTTGTCACTCAATTAGGAGAAAACAATGGATCAATCGAATCGTTACGCTGATTTAAGCCTGGATGAAGCCACGCTGATCAAAGAAGGCAACCACATCCTGGTTGCATACACCATGCAGCCTGCTGCTGGTTACGGCTATCTGGAAGTTGCAGCTCACATTGCTGCAGAATCTTCTACAGGTACTAACGTTGAAGTTTGCACCACCGATGATTTCACCAAGGGCGTTGACGCCATGGTTTATGAAATCGACGAAGCCAAAGGCATCATGAAAGTTGCCTACCCAATGGATCTGTTTGACCGCAACGTAATTGACGGTCGCACCATGCTGGTTTCTTTCCTGACTCTGGCCATTGGTAACAACCAAGGCATGGGTGACGTTGCTAACCTGCAAATGCAAGATTTCCATGTTCCACCACGCATGCTGCAACTGTTTGATGGTCCTTCAAAAGACATCTCTGACATGTGGCGCATCCTGGGCCGTCCTATCAAAGACGGTGGTTACATCGCTGGTACTATCATCAAGCCTAAACTAGGCCTGCGTCCTGAGCCTTTTGCTCACGCGGCATACCAGTTCTGGCTCGGTGGTGATTTCATCAAGAATGATGAGCCACAAGGTAACCAGGTTTTCTGTCCAATGAAGAAGGTTATCCCTCTCGTTGTTGACGCTATGAAGCGTGCACAAGACGAAACTGGCCAGGCTAAATTGTTCTCTGCCAACATCACTGCAGATGATCACTATGAAATGCTGGCTCGTGCTGACTACATCCTCGAAACTTTTGGCCCAGACGCTGACAAAGTAGCGTTCCTGGTTGATGGTTATGTTGGTGGTCCAGGCATGGTTACTACTGCCCGTCGTCAATACCCTGATCAATACCTGCACTATCATCGTGCTGGCCATGGTGCGGTTACTTCACCTTCTGCTAAGCGTGGTTACACTGCTTTCGTACTGGCTAAGATGTCTCGTCTGCAAGGTGCTTCTGGTATCCACGTGGGTACAATGGGCTTCGGTAAGATGGAAGGCGGCGCTGACGATCGCAACATCGCATACATGATCGAGCAAGATGTTGCTGAAGGTCCTTACTACACTCAGGATTGGAACGGCATGAAGCCAACAACTCCAATCATCTCTGGTGGCATGAACGCACTGCGTCTGCCTGGCTTCTTCGAGAATCTGGGTCACGGTAACGTAATCAACACTTCTGGTGGTGGTTCTTACGGTCACATCGATTCTCCAGCAGCTGGTGCAACTTCTTTGCGTCAAGCATACGATTGCTGGAAGTCTGGTTCAGACCCAATCGAATACGCGAAAGAGCACAAAGAATTTGCTCGCGCATTCGAGTCTTTCCCAGGCGATGCCGACAAGATCTTCCCAGGCTGGCGTGAAAAATTGGGCGTACATAAGTAAGCCGTACGTTTCAATTTGCAGTCTAAAAAGGCCTCCACCTTCGGGTGGGGGCTTTTTTTATGCCTTGAAAAAACGCAAATCAACATCAATGTTATGATTATCCGATTCAATTCAACACAGTCTTTAATATATAAAAAAATGACCAAAAAACGCATTAATAAAAAACAGGGCACGCTCTTAGCACTGATACTGCTAACTTCCTGTATACCCTTTTCTCAGGCGTTGGCGGATCATCAACAAGCGGCGGCGTATTACGAAGAAGCCGTGATCTATCACAATGGAAACCGACCCAACGACGCCATCATCCAACTCAAAAATGCACTGCAACAAGACGCCAGCCTGCTCTCTGCTCGTGTACTACTAGGCACAATTTACATGGAAACAGGCTCACCCAGTTCGGCTGAAAAAGAACTACGTGAGGCAGAACAACTTGGTGCCGACCGCAGTCTGACCGCCACCCCGCTAGCCAAAGCCTATCTAAAACAACACAAATACGCTGAGCTGATCACCGAGCTGGCTCTGGAAGACTATCCTGCCTCTGTACATGGTGAACTACTGACTTTTCATGGCCACGCCCATCTCGAAAAACCCGACCTGAAAGAAGCTGAAAAGACCTTCAAACAAGCTGCCAAGCTGATCCCTGACTCACCCAACCCATTGACCGGCATGGCTCTGTTATTGCTTCGCTCCGGCGATATAGCCGGCGCCAATAGCCATACCCAAAAGGCCCTGCAAATTGAACCCCATAATATAGAAGCATTAAACATAAATGCTTCAGCTATTCACGCCAGTGGAGACTTGCAGCGGGCAGTAAACGCCTATAGCGCCGTTCTAGAGCGTGACGCCAATCACATGGAAGCCAGACTGGCCCGCGCCGGGGTGTACATCGACCTAAAAGAGCTAGATAAGGCGATGACCGATCTCGATCATATGGAACAGCACTATCCGCTAGAGCCGCGCGCAATCTACCTCAAAAGCCTGGTTTACTCATTCCAGAATCAACCCGAGAAATCAAAAGAGGCCTTGCTAAAAACTGGCAATATCCTCAAAGCATTGCAACCCGGGGTTCTAGCGCGCAGTCGCCAGCACATGATGCTGGCCGGGCTCACTTACTACGCCCTAGAAAGCCTGGAACAGGCCCAGACACATCTAGTGAATCTGTTGCAACGAACACCCAATGCGCTGGGCGCACAAAAATTACTCGCCTCGGTTTACATGGCCCAACATGACTATGATGCGGTGATCAGGCTACTCCAACCACTTGTCGACCGCGGCCAGGGCAACGATTACAAATTACTCACGCTGCTTGGCAAGGCCTACAGCCATAAAAAACGCTACGACAAAGCCGCCATTCTGCTCAAACAAGCAACCACTATGAGCCAAAATGCCACCGAGCCACGGGTCTCACTGGCGATCAACTATTACGATGCCGGCGAGTCTGACAAGGCCGTCACCGAACTCGCCAGCGTTTTTGAAAACAACCGCGATGAAACCGCCGCCGGCGCAGCTCTGGCCACCATCCATCTAAAACAAAACAAACCACTCAAAGCGCTAGACATACTCCGTCAGCTCATCAGCAGTGATCCCAACAACATCACCTACAATAACCTGATCGGTACAGCCCAGGTAATGGCCAAACAACTGGATGCCGCCCGCTCAACCTTTGAAAAGATTGAAACAATCGCCCCCAGTTTTATCCCTGCCCAGATTAACCTCAGCCGCCTCGACAACCTCACCAACAATAGCGATAAGGCGCGCAAGCGACTGCGCACCCTGCTGCTAAACAAGGATGCCCCTACTCACCAGATCATGCTGGAGCTTGCCAAAACAGAAGAGATCGCCGGCAACAGCAAAGAGGCAATCCGCTGGGCCGAAAAAATACGCGCGGAAGACAGCAAAAATATCGAGGCGCGCCTGTATCTGGTCAACCTCTATAGTCGCAACAATGAACTCAACAAAGCACTCGACATTGCCCTTGAGGCCAAACGCCAGACCCGCGAAGACCTGGATATCATGCAAATCGTGGCGCGAACCTACATTGCCCTCAACAACACTCAAGCCGCCCGCAGTGAACTGCGCGAAATGAGCACACTGGCGGGCTTTGAATCACGCTGGCTTTATCGCATCGCCCAACTTCAATACCAAATACAATCATATAAAGAAGCGGAGTATTCACTGCGAAAAGTCGTCAAGGAAGCCCCCAGCTTCATGGAGGCCCATGTCGCCCTCATAGAAATCCTCACCGGCCTCAACAAACTCGACGAAGCAGAACAACGCAGTCATGAGCTTAGCGAAAACCCCAACTTCACCGCCAAGGACAGATTGCTTGGCGATATTGCCCTGCGGCGCGGCAAACATGACGCTGCACTGCGCCACTACCAGACCGCAATGCAGCAAACACCCAGTTCACAACTCAACATCAAGCTTTACCAGGCCTATAGTGCCGCTGGTCAGTGGGACAAGGCCATAGAACTCATGACGGACTGGCTAGCCAAACACCCTCAGGATCTTGCCGGGCAACAAGCACTCGCCGAAGCCTACCTGAGACAGGGCAAGCTGCAACAAGCCAGCAAGCAATATGAAACCGTCATACAGCAACAACCTGACAACCCGCAGGCACTGAGCAATCTCGCATTTATTTATCTCAAAACAGGCAATAACAAGGCCCTGGCAACAGCCCAAAAAGCCCACCAATTAGCCCCCCAAGATGCGGCGATTAACGACACCCTGGGCTGGATATTTGTCAAACAGGGCGATGCAAAACAGGGGCTGCCTTATCTACGAGACGCCCATTCACGCGCCTCACATGACCCGGAAATCCGTTACCATATTGCCGTAGCGCTGAGCGACCTGGGTCGTCGCGATGAGGCACTAATCGAACTTGAACAGGCGTTATCTAGCACCAAGCCCTTTAACGGCATTGAACAGGCGCAAACATTAAAAACCCAGCTTCGGGCAAAATGAAATTAACAACAACTCAAGTGTCGATTTTTTTTACAACTACTGTCAATGTGGCCACAAAAACAACCTATGAATATTAACAAATACCCATATACTCAAGCAGTTACCATCATTGGCCTGAACCTTGCTTATAATTATTCTAAAATACTTTCTTATTGACCACTTTTGTGGAAAGCATGGGATAGAGACATGGCTAAACAAAAAATGCGTAAATTTACCAGCCTGCTACTAACAAGCGTTGCTGGCGCTGTTTTCAGCATCAGCGCCTCAGCCAGTATTCAGTACAGTTTCACTGGCGGGGGTGGTACCGACGTAACAGGTGACACCTTTACCAGCAGCGGCACTGGCCCATCAGTTACCGTAACTGGCTGGTCTAACACTGGTAGCGGCTCTGGTGACGCCAACCGTCTATTGGAGACTGGCACCGTAAAAATGTGGTCAGGACTTGGCGTAACGAACAGGCTGGAAGGTGACGGCTCACCCAACCACTCCACTGACAACGCTGGTCGTACTGACTCAATCCTATTTTCATTTACCGATGAAATCGAATTGCAAGGCCTGTCTATCGGCTGGAAAGGCAATGACTCAGACGTAACCGTGCTCGCTTACACTGGCGCCGGCGCACCAACTGTAGCAGGAAATACCTACGGTGGATTGACGGCCTCAGGTTGGCAAATCGTTGATCATGAGGCCGACCTCTCGGTTGGCGTGAACCGCAGTATCAACAGTGGCGGCATCTCTTCATCATACTGGCTGGTTGGCGCCTACAATCCCTTGGTAGGCAGTTCACCTGGCTGGTCAACCGGCAACGACTACGTCAAAATCAGCGCCCTGACTGGTGTGACTCCGCCCCCAGGCTGTACTGGTGGAAATTGCGGTGGAGAAATACCTGAGCCCTCAAGCATTGCTCTGCTGACATTGGGGTTATTTGCTGCTTGGTATTACAGAAGACGTGAAACTGAAGCTCGCCCTCAGTTAGGCCACGCGCTTGCCTGCTAGCAACTAACAACTCACCACACACACATCAAGGCCTGGATTTTCCAGGCCTTTTTTGTTTGCCCCCTTCACAAAAACTTCATCTAGCTGTCGCAAAACTGTAGAACAACCAATCTAAAATACGCTTCACACTAAAACCCGTTGAGATAAACATGAACTTCTATATCAAAGAATGGCCAGACAAAACTGCCAGCCTGATGACAGCAGCCGGTCACCAATTATTCAGCTTCAAAAATATCGACAGCGCCTTGACCGCCTGCGGTGACTGGTATGGCACCAACAAAAACAAGATTATCCCCGCATTAACCGTCTGCACACCTAATGCGCAGCAATCAGCCAGCCTCGTTTCAGCAATCCAAGCATAAAGCATTGCTTATCCTTCCAATCAAAAAGCCTGACTGTTATTTATATCTCTCACACCTATAATGGCCCACAAGCTAGGTCACTATCATCAGGAGAATTCAATGAGTCAGGTCGACATCGAACAGTACATGATCAAGGAAGAGCCTTTTTACCAAGCACAGGGTAAAGAAGTGACGCTGTATGAAGCGGCGTACAAACAACGCCTGCCAGTGATGGTGAAAGGCCCGACCGGTTGCGGTAAGTCCCGTTTTATTGAACACATGGCCTGGAAACTGGGCAAACCCCTAATCACTGTCGCCTGTAACGAAGACATGACCGCCTCCGACCTGGTCGGTCGTTATCTGCTTGACGCCAACGGCACCCGCTGGCTCGACGGCCCGCTGACCATCGCTGCGCGTTTGGGCGCGATCTGCTATCTGGATGAGATTGTCGAAGCACGTCAGGACACCACCGTGGTTATCCATCCCCTGACCGACCACCGTCGCACCCTGCCGCTGGACAAAAAAGGTGAGCTGATCGAAGCCCACCCTGATTTCCAGCTGGTGATCTCTTACAACCCTGGTTACCAGAGCCTGATGAAAGACCTGAAGCAATCCACCAAGCAGCGCTTCGTTGGTATGGATTTCGACTATGCCTCAGAGTCTGTCGAAACCGAGATCCTGGCCCAGGAAACCGGGTTGGACAAAGACACCGCCGGCAAGCTGGTACAAATCGGTATCACCGCCCGTAACCTCAAAGGTCACGGTCTGGATGAAGGCATCTCTACCCGTCTGTTGGTCTACGCAGCAAGCCTAATCAAAGACGGTGTTGATGCTCAGGATGCTTGTAAGATGGCTTTAGTGCGCCCAATCACTGACGACGCTGATATTCGTTCGACCCTCGACCACGCCATTGATCAAATCTTTGGTTAAAACGATTGCCCGGGCGGGAACACCCCGCCCTGCAAACACAATGTCGAATTGGATGAATAAGGAATAAGGGTCATACCATGGTGCTACCGTTCCCAACGTCAGAAAAAAGCCTCGGCCCCACATACCCGAAGCTGACAGCGGAAGAGCTCGAATACTATCGCAGCCAGATCAACTGTAACTTCGAACAGCTGAATGCTGTGTTTGAAGACTGCATGATGGAAGCCAAGGCACTGCTGTCGGAACAAGGCATCAAGGCCTATCTGGATGGCGCTTCGCTGATCACCATGACCGGCCGTGGTTTCGACCCCATCCTCACCTATCTCGAAGAGATGCCCAAGGTCGGCCACGACCTGGGGGAGGAGACCCTAGAACTGGTGGCCCAAAGCACCTGGAAGATCACCCGTTCGCCCAACGGCAATGCCATTCCCGCCTTCCTGCAGACCATTGGTGAAGCAGCGCGCCGCCTCGGCAGCAAAGAGTCGCTGCAACAGTACATGGACCTCTGTCTCGATATGATGGAGCGTACCGCCAGCTCGGTTTATGGTTGGAAACAGACCTCCCACCCCAGCCCCGGCGCTATTGATCTGCTTGAACAAATGCCGCGCCTGCTCAACCAATTATCCCTGGTCGGGCTGAAAAAGTGGATTGAATACGGCGTCAAAAACTACCATAACCATCCGGAACGCCAACGCGACTATTTCAGCCTGCAATCAGCCGATGCCCGTGCCGTGATGCAACGCGAGCGCCACGGCACCTTGTTCATGGACAACGAACGTAAACTTGATCTCTACCTGCGTGCCATGTGGCCACCGACTGAAGATGAAGATATCCCCATGCTGGTGCCCTATTCCGAGGCCTTCGACGAAATGCGCAAACCCCAGCCCTATTTTGACAAACTGGGCTTCCGCATTCCCGATGTCTTCGATGACAAATTCGGCATCAGAGGCATACACCGCTACCGTGCCGTGCTGGCCCACATGGCGGCGCACCAACGCTGGAGTGGCCAGCTGGTGGCCGACAACTACAGTCCCTTCCAGCGCGTCGCCGCCGAACATTTTGAAGACTGCCGCGTCGACTATCTGGCCATGCAGAAATATCCAGGTCTACACCGCCTGATGATGGCCCTGCATCCCCGCCCGGATGAAAACGCCTGTAATCCGGACGATGAATCCTGTATCCGTCACCGCATGACCATGGTCTCCTATGCCATGCTCAATCCCGATCACGGTTACGAAAACCCGTTCGTAAATGAATTCGCCGACAAGTTTCGCGACATCATGGCCAACGGCGAAGGCTCGACCAAAGAGATGGCCGCTCTGGGTCTGTCATTCACCGCCCGCACCCGGCTGCAATCCGACCAGTCACCCAAGATCCACTTCAAGGACACCGAAGTACATTACCGCGATGACAACCGCCACCTGTGGGTCTTCATCGAAGAAGGTGATGAAGAAGAGATGTTCGAGAAGCGCGAGCACAAGGCAAAACAGGAAGAACAAGGCCTACCGCCGCGCCACTACCCCGAGTGGGACTACAACAGCAGTAGCTATCGCCCTGATTGGGTCAGCCTCTACGAGAGCCTGCACCCATCCGGCAAGGCATCAGACATCGACAAACTGCTAAGCAAACACGACTCCCTGGCCAAGCAACTGAAACGCATGCTCGACATGCTCAAGCCGCAAAACTATGTTCGCGTCCGCTATCAGGAAGAAGGTTCGGAACTGGATCTGGATGTTGCCATCCGCTCCTTGATAGATTTCAAGAGCGGCGCACAGCCCGACCCGCGCATCAACATGAGCCACAAACACAACGACCGCAACATCGCAGTGATGCTGTTGCTCGACCTGTCAGAATCGCTCAACGAAAAGGCCGCTGGTTCAAACCAAACTATTTTAGAACTCAGTCAGGAAGCCGTCGCCCTGACCTCATGGGCGGTAGAACAACTGGGTGACGAATTCGCCATCGCCGGCTTCTGCTCCAACTCACGCCACGAAGTGCGCTACCAGCACATCAAGGGCTTTGCCGAGCACTGGGATGATGAAGTCAAAGGCCGTCTGGCGGCAATGGAAGCGGGCTATTCAACCCGCATGGGCGCAGCAATGCGTCACGCCGCTCACTACCTGGAAGCACGCCAGGCCGACAAAAAACTGCTGCTGGTACTGACCGATGGCCAACCGGCCGACATCGATGTCCATGATGATCAACTGCTAATTCAAGACAGCCACAAGGCAGTACAGGAGCTGGATCAAAAAGGCATCTTCACCCACTGCATCAACCTTGATCCCAAGGCGGACGAATATGTGCAGGACATCTTTGGCCAGCAGTACACGGTAATAGATAAAGTGGAAAGACTGCCGGAGAAACTGCCACACTTGTTTATGGCGCTGACAAAATAAGACAAACAAAGACCCAATAACAAAAAGGACTCAATCGAGGCCTTTTTTATTTAACACTAAGAATAAACTAAAGGGGAGACTGCCGGGCCGGCAGCGTATGATCAGCAGCCAAATACTCATGCAGTTCCTGCGGCGCAAGTTTAGTTAGATCTTTGACAACCTCTCTAACCGTTATACCCCCCACGTTTAAACTCATTGCCTCACGTAGATGCCCCATCATATGCGGATCCGCCGAAACAACCAGGCAGCCGGACTTTTGCTGCACTACCGCATCAGCTGTGGCCGCAGCAATCTGCTTGGCAAAACGCCGCTCACTCTCGTCAATATGCCGATCACGATGATCATCATAACCATGTGCACCACCGCCAGCAGGTGCCACATTGCGACCAGACTTCATATCGCTATAGATATCCTTACCTGCCGCCTCCACCTCAGAGTTAGCCAGGTCGGAAACCTCAACCAGATCAGGACCGCCCTCGCCAATACCGGCCTCCTCAAGTGAAAATAAACGTGCTCGCGCTCCGTCCGCGACGACTACACAATACTTACTCATCTTCTTGCCCTCCAACATTTGAAAGTGGACATACAACCATAAACCTTCCAGCCACCTAATAGCTTTATAGTCCAGCAACACACAACTAACAATGCAACCTTGCGCCCAGGCAGATCAACTGAAATACTCAAGACAATTATTACAACAGGAACAACACCATGAGACGACTGCCAGGCCTTTTTCTGTTATTCATCACACTCGTTTCAACTGCCCACGCCACAGCCAGCAACTCACCCTATATCGAAATCACCGTTAACGGCCTTGAAGAGGTTTCACCACCGCTAAACCGCCTAGCAGATGCCGTTGAAAAATTGTCTCAAGCAGACAATTTAAGCCATGAGGACCAACAAAAGATCATCGCCATTATCGGCGAGATGAAGCTGCTGACAGACAAACTGGACAACAGCATCGAAACCACCAAGCAGAAGGTCAGCCAAACCCAGGCAGAAATCAGCGCCTCGATCAAACAAATGATCATGCTTGCGCTGCTTGGCCTGATAGTGACTGTGATTATTATTTGTGCCGCTATCTTTAGCGTTTTCCGACTCCAAGTTGCACCACTGGTGAACACAACCGCCACAAGTCTGGACAAGTTTTCCGACGCCATGGAAAACATCTCCTTAGCCACTCGCTATATTTCCGAAAAAGACCCTACAAACAATAAATGATTTACTGTCTAATTTGCCGTCAGCCCAAAACCTACTAAAATAATGTAGTATTAATTTAAAGCATGCCTCAGCCTAAAAAATAAGGCCACACCGATACCATGGCAAAAAGATCCGCAGATAAAATCATCGAATCCATTGCCCACGTCACTGGGCACGCCGACCGTGAATTACTTGAGGCCAGCCTTGCCAGCACACTCTATGAATTACTTAACCTTGACCAGATTTCACTATACAAAACATTTTATGAACACAAAAAACCACAGTGCTATCTAGCGCTCGAAATCGACAATAATCAGGTTCACGTCCACCATAGCGGCAATGCCCTTTCACCAACCAAGCTTAATAAACTCACCTGTCTGAATGAGAGCCTGACAAAAAAGTCACCGGCAACAATGCAGTTAGCAGATGGGGTTACACTATATAGCTACCCGATCACCAACCACCTTGGCAATATCTCTGGCGTGTTCTGCCTGCAAGGTAAAGACGTCTACTCCCACGAGAATGGGAAATTTATCGATGGCTATTTCAAAATCTATCGAAACTATCTGCGTCTGCTAGATGAAAGTGAACACGACACCCTCACCGGCCTGCTTAACCGCAGAACCTTTGACAAAAACCTGGAAAAAATCCTCGCCGAATGGCACAAAAATATAGATCAAGGTTCACCAAGCACAAAGGCTCAGCAACCACTACGCCGGCAGGCCAACGATAAAAAGGCCAACTGGCTGGCAGTCATCGACATCGACCATTTCAAGCAGGTCAATGATCGTTTTGGCCATCTCTATGGTGATGAAGTGCTGCTGTTATTTGCCAATATCATGCGCGAATCTTTTCGCGGTTATGACAGACTGTTTCGTTTTGGCGGCGAAGAATTCGTTGTCATTCTGCGCACCACTGACCTGGCCGGGGCAGAAAAGGCACTGCAACGTTTTCGCAATGCCATTGCAACATATCCATTTCCACAGATTGGCCATATCACTGCAAGCTCAGGCTTCATTGAAATAGCCAATCATGCCATTCCGGCGCAGATACTCGGCCGTGCCGATGAGGCCCTCTACTACGCCAAGCAACATGGCCGAAACCGCGTTAGCCATTATGAACAACTCGTCGATAGCGGTGCCATCACACCCGGCCCTGAATTGGGTGATCATGCTATCGAGATCTTCTAGACAGCTAAAATTACGGCACAAAAGGCTACTGTAAATACCCCAGCCATAGACTAAAGTTTTTTACCCGCCAAACGCTATATTAGAAGGTCGTTATTCAAAAGGCGGATATACCCTGCATGGCTATTGCACTCTGGTCACTTAAAGACAAAAAAATACTTATCGTCGATGACTTTGCTGAAATGCGCTCAAGCCTGCGCAATATGCTTACCCCATTTGATGCCAACGATATCAGTATGGCCAGCACAGGCGAAGAAGCAATAGAACTAATCGCCCATAACAAATTTGACATCATCCTTTGCGATTACAATCTTGGCGATGGCAAGGATGGTCAACAGGTATTGGAAGAGGCCAAGTTACGCGGCAAGATGCCCTACTCAACCGTCTTCATTATGATAACCGCCGAGAGCAGTTCATTCATGGTGATGGGTGCACTTGAACACCAGCCTGACGACTATCTTTCCAAACCATTCAGTCGCAATATTTTAAAAAGCAGACTGGAAAAACTCCTAAACAAAAAAGCGGGCCTGGCAAAACTATCCATAGCATTACAACAAAACAATAAAACTCTGGCGATCAACCTATGCGACGAAGGCATTAACGAAAACCCCAGCAACCGTAACGAGCTTCTAAAAATAAAGACCGATCTGCTTATTTCGGACTCACGTTACGATGAAGCAAAAGAAATTTGTGACACTGTTATCGCCGAACGCAGTCTGCCATGGGCGTTACTATGCAACGGCAAACTTCACTACCTGCAACAACAATACGAAAGCGCACAACAAGATTTTGAAGAGATCATCAACGACAGCCCGACCTTCGTCTCAGCGTATGACTGGCTGGCCAAGACACAACTCAAACTGGGTGATTCTGCCGCCGCACAAAAAACAATTGAAGCGGCAATCGAACAATCGGCAAAATCGGTCACTCGCCAACGGATGTTGGCAGAAACATCAGAAACCAACCAAGACTTTGTCACCGCCGAAAAGGCTAGACGACGTTCGATTCGCACCGCCAAAAATTCCGTCCTCAGTGAGGCGACAGATTACACCAAGCTTGCTGAAGCACTGATAAAAAATGACAACCCCAAAGAAGCGCTCAAGGCCATTGAGCTAGCCAAACACGAATTCAAAGACAATGAACAGGCGCAGATTGCTGCAACACTTTCAAAAAGCAAAGTATTCAAAGAAATGGGGCAAGAAAAAGAGAGCCTGGCGTTAATAGATGAAGCAGCCGAGCTAGCAAAAAACTCCTCTACCCCAATCAAAGATAAGCTGGCAATTGAATTAACCGAAACTTTTCTGGCTAATGGCAAAGCCGATGCCGCCCAAGAGATCGTCGAAAAGCTGGTAAGCAACAATCATGACAACCAGGAACTTCTAGACAAGGTCAATCAGATCTACAACACATCAGAGTCAGAGCAAGACCCAAGCGATCTTGTTGCCAGCGTGCGCAAAGAGATCACAGCCATCAATAACAAAGGCGTCAAACTACTTGAGGCTGGCAATATCGACGACGCTATCGGCCTGTTCGACCAGGCCTTGGCAAGAGGCCCTAGCAATCAGGCGATCAATATAAACAGTGCGCAGGCTTATCTAATGAAAATAAAAACCGATGGCAAGGATGTAACGCTACTTGAGAAGGCACGTATCTGCCTGGAAAAAACGGCCCATAACAAAGAGCTGCAACAACGTTACAAAACATTAAACGCTGCCTACTGGAAATTCGCCAATAGCAAATAAAATAGATGAGCCGCTGCAATGACTGACAAACCAGACATCAACTTCAACACCATCATGGCCAGTTCAGTTCATGATATGAAGAACTCACTTAGCATCATCCTCGACACCGCCGAGTCCCTTGCCAATGATGACAGCCTCAACAAGGCCCAACATAAATCCCTTGACCTGTTACACATAGAAGGTGAACGACTTAACAACACCTTTATTCAATTGCTGGCGCTGTATCGGATTGAAAACAAACAGTACTCACTCAATATTGACAGTCACAATATTTACGATTGTCTGGAAGAGGCCATGTTCGAAAATGAGACCCTGCTCGCCCACCACAATATAGAACTCGAAATACAATGTGAACGTGATCTGGAATGGTTCTTCGACAGAGCCCTGATTCTTGGCATTATTAACACCATCATCAATAACGCCCTGCGCCATGCCAACAATAAAATTGTCCTGGAGGCAAACAGCGCTGAGTCAGAGATAGTCATCAGCATTCTTGATGACGGCTCAGGCTATTCCGACAAGATTCTCAACCGCGATGACGATGAACAATCAGAACTGAGTTTCAATAGTGGTAACACCGGGCTAGGTTTGCACTTTTCAAAAGTGGTTGCCGAGATGCATAACAAAGGCGAACAACACGGCCACATCGAACTCAGCAATGACGGCATCAATGGCGGTGGAAAATTCAGCATTCACCTGCCTTAATCACAAACCCAACTATAAACCCAGCCACATGTGTTTTTGTTGTCAGGTAAAATAGCCAGCCTGATCAACACCGCTAGACCTATTATTGCCATGCCACAAAACCCAGCCAAAATTGGTTTCATCAGCCTCGGCTGCGCCAACGCCCTGATCGACGAAGAAGTCATCATCACCCAGCTACACAGCGAGGGTTATGAGGTCACGCCTGACTATGAAGACGCCGACATGGTGGTGGTCAACAGCTGCGGCTTTATCGATGCCGCAGTAGAGGAATCTCTCGACGCCATCGGCGAAGCCCTAAACGAAACCAGCAAGGTCATCGTCACTGGCTGTCTCGGCGCCAAAGCTGACATCATTCAACAGGCTCACCCTCAGGTACTGGCTGTCACCGGCCCCCATTCAGCCAATGCCGTGATGAAGGCCATACACCAGCACCTGCCGCAACAAGGGCTACAACGTTCCCCTGTTCCGCCACAGGGCATTAAGCTGACACCTGCACACTATGCCTATCTCAATATCGCTGAAGGCTGTAATAAGCAATGCAGTTTTTGCATCGTTCCAAGCCTGCGTGGCGACATGGCCAGCCGTGCCATTGGTGATGTGATGCAAGAGGCCGAACACCTGGCCGATGCCGGCGTCAAAGAGCTGCTGGTAATCGCGCAAGACAGCGCCGCCTACGGCAGCGACATCAATCACCGCACCAGTTTCTGGGGTGGCCGACCATTAAAGACGCGCCTAACCGAGCTGGCCTCAGCGCTGGGCGAACTAGACATCTGGATTCGGCTACACAATCTCTACCCTCATTCACAAACAGACGAAATCATCGCCCTGATGGCTGAGGAGAAGATCCTGCCCTATCTCGACATGCCGTTGCAGCACGCCAGTCCTCGCATCCTCAAGGCCATGAACCGGCCCGGCAGCGAAGTCAGCCTGGCACAGCTGCACAAGTGGCGTCAGGCCTGTCCTGATCTAATCATGCACAGCAACTTCATGGTTGGTTTTCCCGGTGAAACCGATGACGACTTTGAACAACTGCTTGAATTCATAAGTGAAGCCAAACTCGACCGCATTGATGCCTTTGCCTATTCAAACATCGATGGCGCCAGTGCCAACCAGCTGCCCAACCACGTAGCAGAAGAACTAAAACAAGAACGATTAGAACGCCTTATGGAGCTGCAGGAGGAGATCAGCGCCGCCAAGCTGCACGGCCGCATAGGCCAAACCCTGGCAATCCTCATCGACGAGAGCGATGGCGAACAGGCCGTTGGCCGCAGCTATGCCGAGGCCCCGGAATCAGACAGCCAGATATTCCTCGAAGACGCCGCTGACCTCAGCCCTGGCGACATGGTCAGCGCCACCATCATCGAGGCCGATGAATACAACCTCTGGGCCGAACTCACCGATTAGCGAGACTCTGTTAACATTGAGCCAAACTTATTGTCATATAAAGACTATGCAGATAAAAAACACGCTCAAATCTACACTACAGATCACCGCCCTGGCACTGCTGGTCGGCAGCCCACTGGCACAGGCCAGCTGTGATGATCCTGCCGCCCCCCGAGTCAACTGGAAGGGTTGTGACAAGGCCGGCATCGACCTCAGCGGCGTGGACATGCGCGGCGCTGTGCTTAACGGCATCAATCTCGAAGGCGCCAATCTCAGCAAGACCAATCTGCGTGGCAGCAAACTGGGTCGCGCCAATCTGAAAGGGGCCAACCTGAACAAGGCAAAACTGATTGAAGCCAACCTGGTGGCCGCCGACCTGAGTCAGGCCACGCTGGAAAAAGCCCTGGCCAAAGGTGCAAAATTTGATCGAGCCAAGCTCAGCGGAGCCAATCTCAATGGCGCTTTTCTCGAAGAGGCCAGTTTCTACGATGCCGACCTGAGCAATACCCAACTGATAAAGGCCAACCTCAGCAAGGCCAACATGAAACAGGTCAACCTCAGCGGTGCTGACCTGTCATCAAGCATCATGATCAAAGCGGTGCTATCTCGCGCCAATCTGGAAGACGCCAACCTCAGCAGCGCCAATCTGGAAAGAGCCCAACTCGACAACAGCTTTTTGACCAACGCCGATCTATCCAACAGCAATCTCAGCCGCGCCAATCTGGCCGAGGCCGAGATGATCAACACCGATGTCAGTGGTGCCCAACTGGATTACACCACCTGGAATAATCGTAGCCGCTGCCGCTCTGGTTCAATCGGCCAATGCAAATAATCAATAACAAGGAAACCCCACTCATGTCAGAGACATCACCCCTGGTAGAGGCACAACAAAAATTCATCAACGCCGTTCCAGCTCAAGGCATGACCGCCGAAACAATTGCGTTAGACAAGGCTTTAGGCAGAACACTCTATAGCGACTTCAACGCCGCGGAAGACTCACCGCCCTACCACCGCGCCATTGTCGAAGGTTTTCTGGTCAACACCGCCGAGACTCGTGGCGCGTCGGAAGAAACACCCGTCAGCTTCAAGGTCGTTGGTAGCGTTGCCCCCGGCGATGCTGTGTGCCCAAGTTTTGCTGCTGGCGAAGCCATCGAACTACAAACCGGCAGCATCCTGCCCGATGGCCAGGTCTCTATCGTGCGCATGTGGGAAGCCAAACGCGATGGCAACAAGGTCAGCATCAGTCGCCCGTTTCCACCGCGCTTTTTCATAGAAGACCAGGGCTGCGACATCAGCAAAGGCGACACCATCATCACCGCCGGCACCATACTCACGCCACAACACATCGGCACCATTGCCAGCCTCGGCTTGGGCGAAGTATCAGTCGCCCGCCAGCCTCGCGTTACCGTATTTGCCTCAGGCGATGAAGTTATCCCCTACACCGCACCATTCAAACCCGGCATGATCCGTGACTGCAACAGTCCCATGTTAGCGGCCGCCGTCAGCGCCGCTGGGGGACAGCCAACACTGGGTGGCATCATGGGTGATAATTTTGAGACCTTTGTTAATGCCGTCAAAAACACTTTGGAAGAGGCCGACATGATCGTCATCTCCGGTGGCACCGCAGTGGGTGGCCGTGACTTTATCTCAGACCTGATTAAAGAAGTGGGTGAATTATTGGTCGATGGCGTGCCAATGCGCTCAGGTCGCCCGTTGATTATGGGCATCGCCAACGGCAAACCGATTGTTGCCGTGGCCGGTCATCCACCCGAGGCACTGCGTGGTTTCCAGCTGTTTGGCGCACCGGCGATTGCCAAGTTGATGGGCCAGACAGCCGAACTGCCAGAAGATCAAAAACAGGACTAAGCCCTATAGTCCGGCGGGCACAGCTTTTGTGCCCGCCGCTCCAGCCCAGTTAAACCGTGGGCATAAAAAACCTGCCCACCCTACCAGACCTAATAGTGAGGTGGTGGCGTCTCATCTGACTGATCGCGAACCAGATCGCCGCCCTGTTGCTGCTCTTGCTTCATGCGCTGTATTTCCAAAATCAGCAGATCAACCTGATCCTGCTGCTTGATCACCACCTGATTCAACTGCTCCACCGTCGACTCAAGATAGGCCATCCGAATCTCTATATCCTCAAACCTTTTATCCATAACCACCTCAACACAAACCACAAAGGCGTGATTATATAAGCTTGAGCGGGATTAGATGATGGTTATTTGATTTGCCTGCCGGAACAAGAACGTATATGGGAGGAGGAGTAATCCGTAGGGCGCAATAACTGAAAGGCATTGCGCCGAATGTAAATCTACGGCGACACTTCCCTTCATGCCAAATTATCGTCGCGCATGGTGCCAAGGAGGCACTTACTTTTTTACAGTTAACTTGCAGCAACGGCAAGGCAACACCTTATTAACACAACACATTGATGAACTTCGCTCGGCGGTGGCTTTGGTAAAAAAGCATCACCCATTTATCATTCATGGCTGGGTGGTGTTACCTAAACATCTTCATTGTGTGATTGAGCTACCCGAAAACGATAGTGATTACTCAACTCGATGGCGTTTGATTAAAATGGCATTTTCCAAAGCCATCCCCAAAACAGAAAAACGTAGCCACGTTCGCATTCGTCGCGGTGAACGAGGGATATGGCAACGGCGTTACTGGGAACACCTTATTCGGGATGAAGCCGATTATCGCGCACATATGGATTATGTACATATCAACCCCGTTAAACACGGTTTGGTAACACGAGTGAATGATTGGCCTTATTCTACGTTTCATGGCTTGGTACGTGAAGGCGTGTATTCAGAGGATTGGGCCGGTGGTGAACAGGTATTGAGTTATGATGATTGATTGTCATGCGGCGTAATGCCCGTTGGTTATTACGCCCTACAGGCTGTTAGGTGAAAACGCACATGAGCAGTATTGATAAAAATACGGTGAAAACATTTTGCGAGCATTGTGATTGGGCTCATCAATGTTGGTTGTTTAGAAAGCACCTTTACGATGAGAATCCTGAGCAAGCCCTGCTTAGAAATCCGTATCATGCTTATTTCTTTGACAGATTAGAGAAAATACTCCAAGAATATTGGCTTCATGAAGTAGCTAAATTGTTAGATCCTGCCCGACAGCGTGGTTTTGATAATCTATCCGTTGATTTCATATTTAGATCGGGCGTATGGAAATCCGGTGTGAAAAAGAAATTAACTGAACTAAAAGATAAACTTGAAGCGTTTGGGGTATTAATAAAACCGGCTCGAAATAAACTACTATCTCACAAAGACAAAGATATCGTGCTATCAGGGGTGGCTTTGGGTGCCTTTGATGAAGGTAAAGATGTTGAGTTTTTCGATGCCTTAAAAGAATATGTTAATGAGGTTCACTTAGCTGTAGTCGGTTCTCCATATAGTTTTGATGATCTTACACAAAGCGATGTGGGTGCTTTCATGAAAACGTTTTCTAAAGGGCTGCTAAGAGATGCCTAACAAGACATTCCCGCTGACTCAATATTACACCCACCGCTTCATCACAAAAGCCACTGAGTATTTTTGAGCCGCTGAACTAATCGTTAAACCAAAAAAAACGCCTACCCTTTCGGGCAGGCGTTTTTTATTTCAGTTGCTTGGCATTACCCCGATGTTACAACGGGGCAACACCGCACATTGTTACTTACCAGCTTTGATCAACTTTTTAACAAAGTTTGTATCATCGCCGTCACTACAAGTCTTTACAGGTTTGTGATGACCACGCTTTTCATGGCGATGATTGTCTTCATCTTTTTTAAGACACGGTGGTGCAACCACATCCTTTAGATCAATCAACCAGGTTGCGTCACCCTGACCACCGGCAACAGCGGTGCTTTCAGGGTGCTGGACATTGATGATGAACTGACTTGGATTGGCCGGGTTAAAAATCATACCGGTGTTTTCCGCACCTTTAACTTGCAGGCTCATGAAATGATCCAGTGATTCGGCCACACCGTTGTTATCGGTGTCACGCAGAAACCAGATGTCGCCGCCACGGTTGTCTTTGTTCGGCCAGTCTTCGATGATGTAGATATTACCCAAGGCATCCTGAGCCAGATTGTCTGGTGAGGTTACGTGACCAGTGGTTTGTGCACGGCCAAGATTCTTGGCGGTGCTTTCATCAGCGGCCAGACGAACCATTGCCATGTCATCACCCAGTTCTTCGACGGCGTAAACACCTAGCTCTTCCGTGGCAGTGAAGTACAACACTTCATGACCATTTTTCAGATAACCAACCTCAAGGTCTTCCGGACGACGAAATGGCGTAGCTTCCAGCTCGTCGGCTGCAGCACGACCACCACGAGTTTCATTATCGAATGGATCAGCGGTGGTCAGAGCTATGCCTTCAACATCAGTCATGGCTACCCATGTCGCCATACCAGTACGCTCTGCCGGCATGTTATTCGGATACTTGCCAGCATTTTCAGACACATCACCGGTAAAAGAATCAACCTTCAATACAAAGGTCTGGCCCTTGCTGTAATCACCTTTGATAGATGGCACGAACTTGTAGATAGAACCAGAGCGGTCTTCATCAACAAAATACAGTGCCGAACCATCATGATTAAATTGCAGCCCTTCAATAGAAACGTTAGGAATACTGTTCAGTTCATTAACGATGACCTCTTCGCCTGAGGCAACGTCTGCCATCGGATTCATCACTTCGAACAGACGACCTTGGCCGGACCATTCTTCAGCTACCATCAAGGTATTGGCTGGTGTCCAGGTAGCAGGATCAAGAGCGCCGAAATCACTACTCCAATTTCCCGTGGCGCCATTCATATCACCCTTGAACAGATTAACGGCCTTGTCTGTAACCATGTCATAACGTGTCAGGCCAGCACCGTACATAGTTTCATGTGGCAGAAAGATATATCGGCCACTGGGATCAAAGGCACTCATGTCTATCATCGAGGCACTAGCACCAAGGCCAGGGACGCGTACAGTTGACTGATCTGCATCCGCTTCTATTTCATACAGGCTGGTGAGTTTTTTATAACTAACACCCGCTGGCACCTGCCAGGGTGAATTCAATTCATTAACGTGGTTGGCAACCTGCGCAACAGCAGCGGACTGCGTCAGTGGATTAAAAAACAGATCTGTTCCGGCAAAGGCGGTCTGCGCACCTGCCAACATCACCGCCGTAACTACGGCCTTTTTAGTAAAACTGTTCATCTTCATCGTCTCCTAAGAATGACTTATGTTTTTGATGTGAATGGCTGGCAATGATTGTTCAGCCGCACGATGAACAGTAGTGAGGTTTTTTGACAAAAATGTGACTGGCGCATGAAGCTTGTATTACGTTGATCTGCAATCTTGTTATGTTGAAAAAGAGGTCAGATAAATATTCTAAACCCAGCTTTTCACTAACTGCCAGCTCACGCCCGTGCCAGAGATAATTTATAAACGCTGACATACCAATCATGCCCACAGTTCTTTCGCTACGATTACAAATTGCTATTAATGCAAAGAACACAAATCACGATATGAACCAGCCACAATTCCAGTCTGGTAGAAAAAACAGATAGCTTGTCTACACTTTGATCGGCTTTGGTCGATAAACCATAGACCTTGGTGAATTCCTTACACAGGTGGTGGGTCATGAAATGCGATGTTGTTTATAAAAAGGCACGAGAATCAGAATTTTCTAATCATGGGGACAATCTAATGCAACTGCACGACCATGGTTTTAAGGATGAACGGGAATATCTGAGCTTTCTGTTAGAGCAAGAGCGGATCTGGGAGCAGGAGCACCTGGGCACGGAGAAGGATGACACTAAATAATTAGTCACCCTGTTACTGATAACTCAATACTTACAAACCTAACAGAAGGCCCCGCAGAGACGGGGCTTTTTTTATGCCCAACCAGGTAAGGCGCCCTACGAGCAAGAACCAACATACGTCGCGTGACTCGTTCATGAATCAGGACAGCGCCCCCCATAAAAAGTTAAAATATCCATATTTCTCCGCCGCCACGGCTGACCACGGACTTTTCGATGTTGCGACTTAATGAACTCAGACTGCCCCTTGACCACTCGCCGGATGCGCTGCGTGAGGCAATTATCCAGCGTTTGCAGATCACGCCGGAGGCATTGAAGGATTTTAGCGTTGCCCGTCGCGGTTTCGATGCCCGTAAAAAGAGTGCAATTCTGTTTGTCTATTCAGTGGATGCGGACGTGGCGGATGAGGCACAGCTGCTGCAAAAATTCAGCGCTGATCACAACATCAAGGCTACGCCGGATACTGAATACAAGTTTGTCAGCCACGCCCCTGCCGAGCTCAAGTCGCGCCCGGTGATTATCGGCACCGGACCGTGCGGTTTTATGGCCGGGCTGGTTCTGGCGCAGATGGGTTTTAAACCCATAATTCTGGAACGGGGCCAGGAGGTACGGCAGCGAACCAAGGATACCTGGGCGCTGTGGCGCGATCACAAACTCAATCCCGAATCGAACGTGCAGTTTGGCGAAGGCGGTGCCGGCACCTTTTCTGATGGCAAGCTGCATACCCAAACCAAAGACCCGCGCTACCTGGGGATGAAGGTGCTGCGTGAATTTGTGAAGGCCGGTGCGCCGGAGGAGATCCTGTTCGTCAGCAAGCCACACGTCGGCACCTTCCGTTTAGTGGGCATGGTGGAGAAGATCCGCGAAGAGATCGTCAGCCTCGGCGGTGAGTTCCGTTTCGACAGTCGTGTCACCGATGTCAACATTGATAATGGCCAGGTACGCGGCGTGACGCTGGCCAGCGGTGAACAGATAGAGTCTGATCACGTCGTCTTTGCCATTGGCCACAGCGCCCGCGATACCTTCCAGATGATCCATGATCGTGGCGTCTACGTTGAGGCCAAACCGTTCTCGGTGGGCTTTCGTATCGAGCATCCCCAGTCACTCATCGACCAGTGCCGCTTCGGCGACTTTGCCGGCCATCCCGATCTCGGCGCGGCGGACTACAAGCTGGTGCACCACTGCAAGAATGGCCGTAGCGTCTACAGCTTTTGCATGTGCCCAGGTGGCACGGTGGTGGCAGCGACATCCGAAGAGGGGCACGTGGTCACCAATGGTAT
The DNA here is from genome assembly GCA_965602225.1 of uncultured Gammaproteobacteria bacterium. Taxonomy (GTDB): domain Bacteria; phylum Pseudomonadota; class Gammaproteobacteria; order Tenderiales; family Tenderiaceae; genus Tenderia. The sequence goes on from CBFCYE010000026.1 coordinate 27,084, forward strand.
GAGCCAGTATTCACGCAACGAACGTAACGCCAACAGCGGCATCGTGGTCGGCATTACGCCGGAGGATTTCCCTAGCGACCAGCCACTGGCGGGGATTGAACTGCAACGTCAACTGGAGACACGCGCCTTTGAATTAGGTGGCGGTAATTACGATGCACCCGGGCAGCTGGTGGGCGACTTCCTCAAGGGCCGACCATCCACCAAGCTCGGCAGTGTGCAACCGTCATACACACCCGGAGTGCATCTAACTGAGCTCGATACAGCCCTGCCCGATTACGCCATCGAGGCCATCCGCGAGGCCCTGCCGGCCTTCGACCGAAAGATCAAAGGCTTTGCCATGTTTGACGCGGTGCTCACCGGCGTAGAGACACGCACCTCATCGCCGGTGCGGATCAAACGTAATCGTGATGATTATCAGAGCATCAACACCAAGGGTTTCTATCCTGGTGGCGAAGGGGCGGGATACGCCGGCGGCATCCTCTCTGCGGCGGTGGATGGTATTGAAATAGCCGAAGCGGTGGCCTTGAGCATGGTGGCTAAATTTAAGGCCTGATGTTACGCCTGATTCCCACGCGGGAGCGTGGGAACGAGAAAGTTTAATAGCTGAGTTTGAGCAGCCGTAAAACCAACAAAAATAATGATGCTAGCTCAGCTATTGTATGTTCAGCATTTCTCGATAGGTAAGAAACAGGGAACCTCTGAGCAAGTCATTCCGGCGAATGCCGGAATCTAGTAACTATCTGATCACGATAGACTCCGGCATTCGCCAGGATGACGGAGGCATACTTGATCAGAGGCTCCCTGGTTATGTGCGTGTGTAGAAAAGCGTTCGAAGGAAAAGTCGTTTCCTGTCTGATCTCGTTTCAACGCCATAAGGCTTGCTGTTATACTTGGCGTCTCTGTTCTCCTCACGATCAGCTTTTGGCGCAATCCTGCCAGAGCAGTCTCTTAATTATTCATATCTCCGAGGCTTTATATGCCATTTTCAAAACTTGGGTTAAGTGATCCCATTTTAAAGGCCGTAGCTGATCTGGGTTATACCGCACCCACGGCCATCCAAAAAAAGGCAATACCCATCATCTTATCGGGTAGAGACCTAGTTGCCGCCGCACAGACGGGCACAGGTAAAACAGCTAGTTTTGTGTTGCCGATATTGGAGGCATTTAATACTGAGCGCAAACTGCGTGGTAAGCGTATTCGTGCGCTCATTCTTACGCCCACTCGCGAGCTGGCGGTGCAGGTTGAGGCCAATATTGTCGAGTACAGCAAGTATTTAAACCTTAGCTCTATGGCGATGTATGGCGGCGTTGATTCCGAGCCTCAAAGACAGCGCCTGTTGGAAGGCGTTGATATTTTGGTTGCCACCCCAGGCAGGCTGTTAGATATGGTGCATCAACGCGCGCTACATTTTGACGAACTCGAAGTGCTGGTGTTGGATGAAGCCGACAGAATGCTCGATATGGGCTTTATCGACGACATCAATAAAATCATTGATCGCCTGCCTAGCCAACGTCAGAGTTTATTGTTTTCTGCCACGCTTTCTGACGATGTCCGTTTTTTAGCCGATACCGTTAACGATGATGCCGTGGAAATATCGATTTCTGCCAACTCTAATACAACGCCAAAAATTGACCAGTGGCTGATCACGGTAGACAAGGGCAAAAAGTCCGCATTACTGAGCCATTTGATTAACGAACAGAAGTGGGATCAGGCGCTGATTTTTATCGAGAAAAAACACGCCGCAGCTAAACTGGTGAGTCAGCTTGAAAAGCGTGGCATTAAAGCTGAGGCAATTCATAGTGGTAGAAGTCAGGCTTCTCGTGAAAGAGTGCTGGCCGAATTTAAATCGGGGGAACTTAGCTTTTTAGTGGCTACCGGTGTTGCGGCTCGCGGTATTGACATCGATAGCCTTACCCGCGTGGTTAATTATGACCTGCCCTTCCAGAGTGATGATTATATTCATCGAATCGGTCGTACTGGTCGTGCTGGTGCCTCCGGCGAAGCTGTCTCTTTTGTTTCATACGATGATTTTAAAAATCTTTGCGCTATCGAAAGTCGTCTAGGGCATATTATTGCGCGAAAAGAAATTGAAGGTTTTGAGGTTAAAAAGGTGGTGCCAGTTTCTATTTTGAATTACGTACCTAAGCATTTGAATAAAAATAAGCCTAAGAAAGGTACTAATGTATGGGGCCGGTGATCTCTGATCTTTACAGTCCAAACTGGGCTATCGAAAATAAAGATTTATGTTTGCTTGGTCTTTGTTGAAAAGCGAAGCGAATCTCCCCCACCTCAAGCCGGAATCATGTAGACATCAAAGCGGGTACTCTTGCCCTCATACACCAGACTTGGCTTGGGGCCGGGGATGGCCTCGGACTTACGCGGCCGTTTCACCACCACCCGTTTACGCGCCGCGCCTAAGGCTGCCTGCAACAAGGCGGCGTCATCCTCATCAGCACCGACCAGGGCACGGAACAGCTGCATCTCTTTTTTCACAGCCGCGGCCTTGGTACGCTCCGGGTGCATGGGGTCAACATAGACCACATCGGGCCGTTCAGCCTCATCCAGCTCGCTCAAATATTGGCGGGCATCGGCAACAGCCAGTCTCATGCGGGCGATAATCTCGCGCACCTCATCATCGTGCTCAGCCCGACGCATACCGTCAGCCAGCAGCTCCGCCACCACCGGCGAGCGTTCTATCATCTGTACCTGACAACCCAGTTTGGCCAGCACAAAGGCATCACGCCCCAGTCCGGCAGTGGCATCAATGACCGTTGGGATTTTATCTTTTTTGACTCCCACCGCCTTGGCCACCAGCTGACCACGACCACCACCAAAGCGACGCCGATGGCCCATGGCACCTTCAACAAAATCAACATAGACCGGGCCTGGGGCATCAGGTCCTAGCTGCACCAGTTCAAGCCGCTCAGCCGCCAGGCGCAACATCAGGCCGGCCTCAACCAGGTCTGCGCTAAACGGCAAGCCCAGCCGCTCAGCAATCGCCCGTGCCTCAGATACAAGCGTGTCATCTGCCGCCGTCACAATCACATTATTCAAATTACCCGCCACTACAAAAATATTTCATCCCACTTTAAGGCGCTTGTTATCAACTCAAATTCGATCAACAATGAAATCTCAGCCGAAGAGATTATTAATTATGTCTGTCAAACCCGATCACATCAGCCGTAAGGGCATTCGTCTCATCGAATACGGTGGCCTGTTCGTCATCACTGTTGCCACCATTATCGCTGGCATCCAGGAAATCCTGCGCATGTATGCCGCTGGCGAGGTAACGCTGGCTGATCTATTGTTGCTGTTCATCTATCTCGAAGTTGTTGCCATGGTTGGCGTCTATCTTGAGTCTGGCAAGCTACCAATACGAATGCCGATCTACATCGGCATTGTTGCCCTTGCCCGTTATCTGGCCCTGGATGCAAAAGGCATGGAGGACTGGAAGATCATCGCCGTCGCCTCGGCAATCATGCTATTGGCATTGTCTGTGCTGGCAATCCGTTATGGGCATATTAATCTCCCTTACTCGAACAAAACAGACAAAACAGACAAAACAGACAAAACAGACAAAACAGACAAAACAGACTAGACCTCGGGTACATAATCACGCCAGTCATGGCGTGGATCACCAAAGCTGAAAAAGGGCGGATTGAGCAAAGAGTCCCTGGTGTTATATCGCAGCGGCTGCAAGTTCATATCCGTCAGACCACCACCAGCTTCTTCGAGAATGCACTGCGCCGCTGCCGTATCCCATTCCGAGGTCGGCCCAAAACGGGCATAGATATCAGCCCGACCCTGGGCGACATAACAAGACTTGAGAGAGCTACCCAATGACAGCACTCGATAGTCATCAAAGAATTCCAGAAAGTTACAAAACACCGGCATCCGGTGTGAACGGCTACCGGCGATGGTAATGCTGCCGCCATCCCATTTTTTGGCCTGAATCGGCTCAGGGTTTTGGCCACCTTCCTCAAAGACTGCGCCGCCACCTGTCACGGCGGAATAACAGTCACGGGTCACCGGTGCCTGTATCACCCCCAATACTGAGCAATGATTTTCAATCAGAGCAATATTAACGGTGAATTCGCCATTACGTTTTATAAATTCACGCGTGCCATCAAGCGGATCTACCAACCAGTAACGTTGCCACTGCGAGCGCTCCTCAAAATCGGCCACCTCGCCCTCTTCCGACAACACCGGCCAACCGGGGGTCAATTCAGCCAATGCCTTGCTGATGATTTCATGGGCCGCATAGTCGGCCTCGGTCACCGGGCTATCATCACTCTTCTGCTCAACACAGTAGTGACCCTGATAGACCTTCATAATCGCATCGCCGGCCTGATGAGCAATCGCCTTGACTGGCGCCAACAACTCCTTGTATTGACTCACGCCTTATCCCCCAATAAGTCACGCACCATATATAAAGCCGCAATACTGCGCGCCTCGGTCACATCATCGCGAATCAGCAGTTCAGACAGATTCGATAACGACCAGGACACCACCTCAAGCTCTTCCGGCTCATCCCCTTCACAGGACTGCAAGTAAAGGTCCTGCGCCAACACAATCTGGGTGTGATGGCCAAGATAACCTGGCGCCAGGGTAAAGGCGGTTAGGTGTTCAAGCTGGTTGGCGCCATAACCGATCTCTTCCATCAGCTCACGGTTGGCGGCCTCAAGCAGATCCTCGCCCGGCTCAATCCGGCCCTTGGGCAGACCCAGCTCATAACGGTGTACCCCGGCGGCGTATTCGCGGATCAACATCACCGTATCATTATCCAACATCGGCACCACCAGCACCGCCCCAGCGGAATTAGACTTGAGCCGTTCGTACTGGACCTCGACGCCATTGGAAAACCGCAGATCCAGCTGTTCGACATGGAACAGCCGTGTTCTGGCGACAGTCTCAGCAGCCACTATTTCAGGTTTTTTGCGCATTGCGGGTATTATAGCCCCACCTCAATCATACGAACACAGCCCATGATCGACTGGAACAATATCAATACCGTACTGCTGGACATGGACGGCACCCTGCTGGACCTGCATTTTGACAGCCATTTTTGGCAGGAATATGTCCCTCAGCGCTACGCCTTCAGCCGTGGCCTCGACATCCCCGCAGCTAAAAAAATACTCGTGCCGCGATTCAAAAAGCACGAAGGCACACTCAACTGGTATTGCCTGGATTTCTGGAGCAGGGAGCTGGAGCTGGATATCGCTGAACTGAAAAATGATGTCGCCCATCTGATCGCCATCAAACCCGGTGCGCTGGAATTTCTACAGCGACTACGCCAACTCGGCAAACGCTGCGTCCTGGTCACCAACGCCCACCAGGACAGCCTGGCGCTGAAACTGGAACACACCCGGTTGGATAATCACCTGGATGAAATCATCTCGGCCCATCAATTGGGACTGCCGAAGGAAGAGCCAAAATTTTGGGCCGAACTGCAAAAACACAGCCCCTACACACCACATCAAACCCTGTTGATAGATGACAACCTGCACGCCCTGCGCACAGCCAAACAGTTTGGCATTAAACATCTGCTGGCGGCCTGCCACCCCGATAGCCAGCAGGAAAAACGCCACACCGATGAGTTTGTTTCATTTTATGAGTTTGATGAAATCACACCGATGATCAGCGGGTAAGAAAAAGTGGAAAAGCCGTCATCAGCTTTCCCTTTTTTATGGAAGCAAGAATTTAATCGAATCCTACGTTTATCAATCAATACACCAATAAAGCAGTGGAAACGAAAAAACCACTTCCAAAACAGTTTAGAAATATTCAAAAACACACAAGCCTAATCAATGTTTTTTTAAAACTTGATTAACACAGCTCTCGAACTACTATAATTACCTTAGCAAAGCAGTTATGTATTACCGCATCTTTCAGAGCATAGATTAAAAGTTTCATTGAAAACTAGCGTTGTTCAAGGGGGCGCTATGAACAATATGATTTGTCATGAGACATCGTCGGAACAATTTGACGTATGTCGGTTTAACAAAACAGATTCTATTGGGCCAACACAGAACTACACTATCAATCAGAGGCTGTCGCAAGAAGACCTGGTTCAGATTGCACAATGTGGCGAGGATGCTTTCCCGGCTATTATGACTGCTTTTCATGATTCTAGAGCCACCATTAGAGCAACCGCTGCAGCACTTTCGAGCAGCCTTCAGGTAGAAGATGATGAAGCACTTATAGATGCACTTTGTGACGCGCTATTTGACCCTGATGTAAGTGTGCGTGAAATGTCAGCATCAAGCTTAAGCGATATGGCACCATCACCTCACCATGTAATTAATCGGCTAATTGAAAGCCTAGAATGGGAAGGAAATGCCTGGGTATTAATTCATGTGTTAACTGCCTTAGCAAAGACTGGTCAAAATGCAGTTTCTTCAGTACCAGCAATTATCAAACATTTGTCTAGCAGATCCGTGGCAATCAGTAGCCATGCAGCCCATGCACTGGGTTCTATCGGAAAAAAAGCACATCTTGCTATCCCGCCTTTGAAAGATGCCCTGGACCATCCGCACGAAATTATTAGGCAAAATGCGCAATACGCACTGAATCAAATTGAATAGACAAGCATTAACCCAAGATAAGTAAAAATAAAGATTTAGCAATTTGTCGCAGCTTCGCACAAAAGAATGAAAACAATCGCAGAAGGGCCAAGCAATAAGCACATAAAAAACACACTAGTTCCAACGGGGAATGATTTTTACTCAATTACATCAACATAAAAATCTAAAGCCCGAAATCAGCACGCCCCTGCAGACCGCCAGAATGTAATGCCAGCACGGTTTGGCCGCGTTGAAAATTGCCAGTAGTAATCAAACCGTAAAGAGCGAACATCAGTTTTCCGGTATAAACCGGCTCCAGCGGAATGGCATGCGCCGCCTCAAAACGGTGTATAAATTCCAGCAATTCAGGCTTGGTTTTGGCGTAGCCACCAAAGTGATAATCCAGATTTATCTGCCAATTTTCATACTGCTTATTACCCGATTCCGACAATAATGATCTGACCTCACCACCTAAAAAACCGGCCCCTTTCAACACCGCTAACCCCAGGGCTTGACGTTCACCCTGTAGGCCAGCGATCAGGCCGGACAGAGTTCCGGCCGTGCCACAGGCACAGGCGATGACATCAAAGGCTTGGTCAATATCACCAATGATCTCAGCACAACCCTTCACCGCCAGGCCATTGCTGCCACCCTCAGGAATAAGATAAAAGTCGCCGAACTCAGCTTTTAGTCTTGCAATGATTTCAGGTGAATTTTTAAGCCGGTAATCCGCACGATTGAGATAGTGCAGCTGCATGCCATGATCAACAGCAAACTGCAGGGTGGGATTGAGCGGACTATGTTCCTCACCGCGAATAACACCAATGGTGTTGAAACCATATTCAGCGCCTGCCCCGGCCAGGGCATGGATGTGATTGGAATAGGCACCACCAAAACTAAGCAGGGTTCCGAAATCCTGTTCGCGCGCCGCCAGCAGATTGTATTTGAGCTTGTACCACTTGTTACCAGAGATAACCGGATGCACCAGATCCAGGCGCTTGATCAGCAACCGCACCCCGGCTTGATCAAACGCGACATCGTGAACTTCCTGGATCGGGGTTGGTTGTGGCGTCAGCTGCATAAAACAGTTAGTGATACCTCACCTGGCTGGGCCACGGCCAACCACTGCACAAAACCACGATACTCCGGATCGCCTTCTCTCGGCGCCCAGGCAGCAAAGTCTTTATCACTCAAGGGCGCATACGATCCCTGTTTGACCTCAAAAAACACAGTATCCGTTTCCAACGCCACCACGCAGTGCCAGGTCTTCGGTGGCACCTCAAAACCATACACCGGCCCACCAGGAGTCAGCTCTTCACGCTGCAACACCTTGCCCTGATCGTCGAATAACAAAGCCGCCAGGCGACCACGCACCACCATAAAAAACTCCCATTTTTCCGGTTCAGGGTGGCGATGCGGTTGCACGTAACTACCCGGCTCAATGGCGATAAACAAGCGCTGCACCAAATCATCAAGACTGGCATGAACATTATGATTAGCACGCAGCCGCGCCGATGCCCTGGCCTTGCTAACCAGATCATCCAACAACTTTTCATCAAACAATTTCATATTCATAGATCAATCACGGCGCAGTTTGTCGGAAATGGCAATCGGGGTTGGATAGCGCATCACGATAAAATAAGAAGAAAAAATAAAGGTCAGCATGGTACTGAGCTGAATCAGGTACGAGGCCTCAGTGCCAATCACATTAAGCTCTAGCGCCAGCACGGCAATAAACAGGGAAAACTCAGAGATCTGCCCCAGGCGCACCCCCACCTCCAAACCAACAGCGGCGGGTTCGTTATAACGCTGCAACAATACCTTGAAGATAAACGGCTTCAACCCCAGGGCCAGGGCGGCAATCACCAGGCTTGGCAGCAACACCTGAGTCAACATAGCCAGATCAAAACTAGCACCCAGGGCGAAGAAAAAGATCACCAGAAAAAAATCACGCAACGGCCGTAGGTTGTCACCGATAAACAGTGCAATCGGACTGGTGGCCAGGGCGACACCGGCGATAAACGCCCCGACCTCAGCCGACAGCCCCAACACCGAGGCCAGCTCCGCCATGCCCAGACACCAGCCAATGGCCATCAGAAAGATATATTCGTGGATGCGATTAAAGCGACGGATCAGCTTGATCAATATAAAGCGTTCAAACAGATAGGCGAAGGCGATCAAACCCAGCAACGACAAACCCAACTGCACCAGCTCCAACCAGGGCAGCCCCGCCTGCCACTGCGCTGGCAACAGCATCAAAATAACGATGGCGATAATGTCCTGTAATAGCAGGATGCTGATAATGATCTCACCGGTATGCTGATGATGCAGCACCGTGGTAGGCAGCAGTTTCAAACCGATGATGGTGCTGGAAAACATCATCGCCGCACCGATGATGGCCGACTCAATCAGGCTAA
>CBFCYE010000027.1:0-35409 GCA_965602225.1 uncultured Gammaproteobacteria bacterium
GTCGTCTACGATTGTCACTGCCGAGCTTAATGATTCGGTTGGTGATGCGATCAGCGCGTTGGAATCCCTGGGTTATAAACCAAGTGAGGCCAGCCGCATGGCGCGGGCAGTTAAGGGCGACGATTTGACTAGCGAAGATATCATCCGTCAGGCCTTAAAAGGCGCGGCGGCTTAGGCCAGAGAGTAGTGTAGAGCGATGATTGAAACCGACCGACTGATTAGTGCCGCCATCCCCTCGAAAGCGGAGGAGGCCATTGATCGTGCCATCCGACCGAAAAAGCTGGCCGACTACGTTGGCCAGCCGGCTGTCTGTGAGCAGATGGAGGTCTTTATCGAGGCGGCCAAGAAGCGTGGCGAGGCGCTTGATCACACCCTGATCTTTGGCCCACCGGGTTTGGGTAAAACCACGCTGGCCCATATCATCGCCAACGAGATGGGGGTGGCGATGAAACACACCTCTGGCCCGGTGCTGGAACGTCCCGGTGATCTGGCAGCGTTGCTGACCAATCTGGAACCGCACGATGTGTTGTTCGTCGATGAAATCCATCGGCTTAGTCCTGTGGTGGAGGAGGTGCTTTATCCGGCCATGGAAGATTATCAGCTCGATATTATGATTGGCGAAGGCCCCGCAGCACGCTCGATCAAACTGGATTTACCGCCCTTTACCCTGGTGGGGGCAACCACTCGCGCTGGCTCGCTGACTTCGCCCTTGCGTGATCGCTTTGGCATTGTGCAGCGGCTGGAGTTTTATAACACCGTCGATCTGACTTCCATCGTCACCCGTTCTTGCCAGATTCTGAATGTTGAAATTGAGGTTGATGGCGCCAGGGAGATTGCCCGCCGTTCGCGTGGCACACCGCGTATCGCCAATCGCCTGTTACGACGGGTGCGTGACTTTGCCGAGGTTAAGGCCGATGGTCGCATAACTGTCGAGGTGGCTGCCGGCGCGCTGGATCTATTGGATGTCGATGGTCACGGTTTTGATGTTATGGATAGAAAACTATTGCTGGCCATTTTGCAGAAATTTGATGGCGGCCCGGTCGGCGTTGACAGTCTGGCGGCAGCGATTGGTGAGGAGCGCGGCACCATTGAAGATGTGCTCGAACCGTATTTGATCCAACAGGGTTTTATGATGCGGACCCTGCGTGGCCGGGTGGTGACGCGTCAGGCCTATGAGCATTTTGGCCTGGCAGCACCTGTGGCGGCGGATCAGGATCATCAGGATGCGATTGATCAATTAGACGAATAATTCACATGGATTTTTGGAAGCACCCATAAATGGGGTGGCTTGTATTACAATAGCTGCAACTTTTTGGGGCTAAAGGCAGTCTCTTAACCGAACTGCAATGTAATTGAAATAGAGTATGGAAACGTTTCACTGGCCCGTCAGGGTCTATTACGAAGACACGGATAGTGGTGGGGTGGTCTACTACGCCAACTATCTGCGCTTTATGGAGCGTGCCCGTACCGAGTGGTTGCGTAGCCTAGGTGTGGAACAGGATAGGCTGATTGAGCAACAAGGTGTGTTGTTTGCTGTCCGTCATGTGGATGTGAATTATCTCAAACCCGCCCGGTTTAACGATCAACTTGAAGTCACCTCAAGGCTGATTGAGCGTGGTCGAGCCAGTTTGAACTTTGAACAAACAATAACGCGAATGGATGCAGAGACGAAAACTGAGTTATGTCGTGGCCAGGTGAAGATTGCCTGTCTGGGTGCTGAATCTTTTCGTCCTCGTCCGTTGCCTGAATTTTTAAGAACCAAATTTTAAGAATGGAGAAAGCTAGTGGCTACTGATATGTCGATAGTGAGTTTGATCACTGGTGCCAGTGTGCTGGTGCAGTTGGTGCTGGTGCTGTTGCTGGTAGTGTCGGTGATGGCCTGGACCATCATCTTTAGTAAGTCGAAGGCCTTGAAACAGGCGCGTGAGGATATGACTTCATTTGAGGACCGCTTTTGGTCTGGTGGTGATCTGGCCCGTTTGTATGATCAAGCCAACTCGAATTCCGAGTCGCGCGGCCTGGAGCGTATCTTTAAGGCCGGTTTTAAGGAATTCATCAAGCTGCGTCAACAGGGCGAGCCTGAACCAATGGCGGTGGTTGAAGGGGCGCAACGGGCGATGCGGGTCAAGCTCAACCGTGAAGCAGATGGCCTGGAAATAAGTCTTGGTTTCCTCGCCACGGTGGGTTCTACCAGTCCTTATATCGGCCTGTTCGGTACGGTATGGGGCATCATGAATTCATTTCGTGCCCTGGGTAATGTGCAGCAGGCGACACTGGCGATGGTTGCGCCCGGTATTGCCGAGGCTCTGATTGCTACGGCCATGGGTCTGTTTGCGGCGATTCCGGCCGTCATTGCCTATAATCGTTTTCGTACCGATGTTGAACGCCTGATCAGCCACTACGACAATTTTGTCGATGAGTTTACCTCCATCCTGCAGCGTCAGGCCCACACTCCAGTAACTGAGAAGGGCTAGTCATGGCGCAGCAACGTCAACGTCAACGTCGTGCCCCGATGGCCGAGATTAATGTTGTTCCTTATATCGATGTGATGCTGGTGTTGTTGGTGATCTTTATGATTACCGCGCCGCTGCTGTCGCAAGGGGTAAAGGTCGACCTGCCCGAGGCCAGTGCCAAACCGCTGGACAAGGATAGTAAGGAACCGATTGTGCTGACTGTGGATACCAAGGGTAACTACTATCTCAATGTTGGTGGCGATGAGAAAAAGGCCGTTGAGGCGGATGAGATTATTCGTCGTGTCGCAATTGTGCTGGATCGTACCCCAGATACACCTGTGGTAGTGGGCGCGGACAGAAACGTCAACTACGGTGCTGTGGTTAAGGCGATGGTGTTGTTGCAGCAGGCAGGTGCGCCGAGTGTGGGTCTGAAAACTGATCCATCCGAGCTTGATCGTAAGTAAGCAGTTGTCGTTGCTGAATCAAATATGCTGAATATCCTGCGTAATAATCCCCTGGCTTTTGCCTTTGCCTTAGTGGTTCACCTGCTAATGATTGCTGCGTTGTCGTTTAATGTCGACTGGAACTCGAAGCATAAGCTGTCTGGGCCTCAAGTGAATGTGATCCAGGCGGTGATGATCGATGAGTCAAAGATCAAAGCCGAACAACGTAAGAAAAAGTTGCAGCAGGATAAAAAGCGTAAGGCCGAACAGGACAAAAAACGCAAAAAAGCCGATGCCGAGAAAAAACGTAAACAGGCTGAGCTGAAAAAGAAAAAAGTCGCTGAGAAGAAGCGCAAATCCGAGCAGGAAAAGAAGCGTAAGGCCGAGGAGAAACGTAAGAAAACCGAGGCTGATAAGAAACGTAAACAGGCTGAGTTGAAAAAGAAACAGGAAGTTGAGAAGAAGCGTCTGGCCGAGCTGGAGAAGAAACGCAAGGTTGAGACTGAGCGTCTGCAAAAGTTGGAAGAGCAACGTAAGGCCGATGAGCAGCGTCGGGCGGAAGAGGAAATGATTCGCCAGCAGCAGATGGCTGAGGAACAGGCGGCTATGAATGCTGTCAGACAACGTGCCTTGATGGATGAACAAAGCAGGATCATAGCCAAAATTAAGCAGCGTGTTTCGAGTAAGTGGGCGCGACCATCAGGCTGGCGTGCCGGGACTTCTTGCGTGGTTCAGATTACTCTGGTGCCAGGTGTTGGCACGGCTCAGGTGATTAATGTTCGCATAGTAAAAAGTTGTGGTAATCCACTATTTGATCGTTCAGTTGAGAATGCGGTCTACAGTTCATCTCCATTGCCGTTTCCAAAATCACCTGAGCTGATGGACGAATTCCGTAATTTAAACTTAAATTTTGATCCTGAGGATTAGTCTTGAAATTTTTTGCCCAATTAGTTCGAGTTTTTTGCATCAGTTTGCTGCTTAGTGGCACGGCCAGGGCAGGCCTGACGATTGATATTACCCAGGGTGTTGATGGTGCCCTGCCAATTGCTGTGGTTCCATTTGGCTGGCAGGGCCCGGCCATGAATCCACCCCAAGACATTGCCGAGATCATTAGTGGCGATCTGCGTCGCAGTGGTATGTTTGCGCCATTATCGAGAACCGATATGTTGTCTCGACCACAGGATGGTTCGCAGATCAATTATCGCGACTGGCGTTTGCTAGGTATTTCCAGTCTGGTGATTGGGCGGATGACGGCGGTTGGTGATTTGTACAAAATTCAGTTTCAGTTATTTGATGTCAATCGTGAAGCGCAGCTGGTTGGTTATAGTTTTTCTGTGGCAGAAAAAGAGTTGCGCCGCATTGCCCATCAGATCAGCGATATCATTTTTGAGACCCTGACCGGTGACAAGGGGGCCTTCAATACCCGGATGGCCTATATCACCTCCAAGGTGTGGCGTACCAATAATGTCCGCTATTACGCCCTGCATGTCGCTGATGTTGATGGCCATAACCCGCAGCTGGTGATTCGTTCCCGTCACCCGATCATGTCACCTTCATGGTCGCCGGATGGTCGCAAACTGGCTTATGTTTCATTTGAAAATCGCCGGTCGATGATTTTTATGCAGGATATTTTTACTGCCGAACGTCGTAAAGTGGCCGCTTTTAAGGGGATTAATGGTGCGCCGGCCTGGTCACCTGATGGCACTCGCTTGGCGATGTCTCTGTCGAAAGATGGTAATTCAGAGTTGTATGTGATGCATGTGGCCAGTGGTAAGTTGCAACGTTTGACTAATCACCGGGCCATAGATACTGAGCCAAGCTGGTCGCCGGATGGTCAAAATATAGCCTTTACTTCCGATCGTGGTGGCAAACCACAGATTTATCAGGTTTCGTCTTATGGCGGTAAACCTAAACGTTTGACCTTTGAGGGTCGTTACAATGCCAAGCCAACTTATTCGCCGGATGGTAAGCGAATTGCGATGGTTAGTGGTCGAAACGGTAAGTTTCATATCGCTGTACTTGAATTAGACAGCGGTTTCATGCAAATTCTAACCAAAAGTCGACTAGATGAGTCGCCTAGCTTTGCGCCCAATGGTAGTATGATCATCTACGCGACTGAGTATTTAAACAGAGGGGTGCTGGCGGCGGTTTCGGTGGATGGCCGTGTACAGCAACGTATCGCCCTTGATGAAGATGGTGATGCGCGTGAACCCGCTTGGGGACCGTTTTTAACTATAAATAATAAGGAGTAAGCAATGAATGCTTTGACTAGGACCTTGGCGGTTTTGTTGCCAGTAGCGATGTTATGGGGTTGTTCAACCACGCCAAGTTCTACCGATGGTGGTGCAGCAGCAGGTGGTGATGCAGCTATGACCACTGATGGCGGAATGGGAAGTACCGGCATGGGTAGTGGTGTTGAAGTTGGTGGTGTTGATGCTAACGGCGCATTTGTTGGCGATCCACTGCAGGATCCTAACAGTATGCTGGCCAAGCGCACTGTTTATTTCGATTTTGATAGGAGTGATATCAGCTCTGATGCGCGTAAAATCATTGAGGCACACGCTCGTTATTTGAGTGCTAATCCTTCTGTGCGCATCGTTGTTGAAGGTCACTGTGATGAGCGCGGTACTCGTGAATATAATCTGAGTTTGGGTGAGCGTCGTGCCAAGGCTGTTCAGCAAGTAGTGTCGCTGCTGGGTGTGTCAAGTTCACAGGTTGAAGTGGTTAGCTACGGCGAAGAACGTCCAGCAGCCATGGGTCATGATGAAGATGCGTGGGCTATGAATCGCCGTGTTGAGTTCCTTTACTAGGACTGATTGATGTTAAAGCGTTCCAGATGGACCTGGATGGGGGTGGCTGTTGTCGGTTTGGCAACCGCCACCCCTTTGGCTATTCAGGCACAAGAATATTTGCCGCCGGTAATTGATCGCTCCAGCGGTGTGCTGCAGTCGCGTCCTGCAGCACAGCCAGCGGAGGCGCCAAAAGCGGTGCTTTCTCTGGATGAGCGGGTTAAGCGCCTGGAGCGTCTGTTGGATAACGAAGCGCTGGTGGATATGTTGATGCGTATGGATAGCATGCAGACGGAAGCCCAGGAACGGCAGGGTGAGGTGGAAGGTCTGAATCACGCCATTGAAAGCATAAAACAGCGTCAACGTGATCTCTATCTGGACATGGATCGGCGTCTGCGTCAGTTGGAATTGTCTGCCAGTAAACCTGCGGCGGTTGTAGCACCGGCAGCCTCAACAGCAACTGGCATTGCGCCAGTGCCTGGGATGACGATGACTCCTGGGTTGCCAGCGGCTCCGGTTGCCATAATAACGCCTGTGCCAGTAGCCGCTGATCCAGCAGCAGAGCGCGATACTTATCAAGCTGCTTTTAATCTGCTTAAGCAAGGTCAATATGATCAAGCTATTAGTGCATTTCAGTCGTTTTTGGCTAGCTATCCCAAGGGCAATTTTACGGGTAACGCCCAATATTGGTTGGGTGAAGCTAATTACGTTACGCGTCGTTTTGATGTGGCCGAACGGGAGTTTCGCAAGGTTCTGGAGCAGCATCCAGATAGCAGTAAGTCGGCCGATGCGATGTTGAAGCTGGGTTACACTTATTACGAGTTGAGCAATTGGGAATCAGCGCGTAAGACGCTTGAAAGTGCGATTACGCGCTTCCCCAATACCACTGTCGGACGTTTGGCGGAAAATCGCCTGCAGAAGATGCGCTTAGAAGGTCGATAGTTTTAGGTTCGAGTAGTGACTAAATTAGAATCCGCCTCATCGCAGCAGGCCAAGCTGCGAATTACAGAAATCTTTTTTTCCCTCCAGGGTGAAGCGCGAACCATCGGTTTTCCGACGGTGTTTGTGCGCCTGACCGGTTGTCCACTGCGTTGTAGTTATTGCGATACAACCTACGCCTACCAGGGTGGTGAGTGGCAGACGATCGATGAGATTCTCGAACAGGTGGGGCAATACGAAACCCGCTATGTTTGCGTGACTGGTGGCGAGCCATTGGCTCAGGCGGATTGTCTGCCCTTGTTATCTCGCTTATGTGATGCGGGCTATAACGTTTCGCTGGAGACCAGTGGTGCGCTTGATGTTAGTCAGGTTGATGCCAGGGTTTCTAAAGTGATGGATCTGAAGACGCCAGCTTCTGCTGAGCAGCGCCATAATCGACTGGAAAATTTGGAATACATGGGCGCGAATGATCAGCTCAAATTCGTTATTTGTGATCGCAATGATTACATGTGGGCCCAAGAGGTGATTATCCGTTCCGAGTTGGCTGAGTGCTGTGAAATTTTGATGTCGCCTGCTTTTGGCCAGCAGAATGCAAAGCAGCTGGCTGACTGGATAATCGATGATCGTTTGCCTGTCAGGTTTCAATTACAGCTGCACAAGGTGCTTTGGGGCGATGCGCCAGGACATTAATCGACGCCGGGCTATTGTGCTGGTGTCTGGTGGCTTGGATTCGGTCACCTGTCTGGCAATGGCCAGAAGTCAGGGCTATGAATGTTATGCCTTGAGCTTTGATTATGGTCAGCGTCATCTGGCCGAATTAGAGGCTGCTCAAAGGGTTTCAGCGGCGTTTGCTGCCAAGGCACATAAGACCATTAAGCTGGGGCTGGGTGATATTGGTGGCTCTGCTTTGACCGATGCTGCCATTGATGTTCCCACTACACCGAGCGACGGTATTCCTGTCACCTACGTGCCGGCACGTAACAGCGTATTTTTGTCTCTAGCGCTGGGCTGGGCTGAAGTGCTGGAAGCCTATGACATCTTTATCGGCGTTAACGCAGTGGACTATTCAGGTTATCCAGATTGTCGCCCCGAGTTCATTCGTGCCTTTGAGGTAATGGCTAACTTGGCCACCAAGGCTGGAGTGGAGGGTAAGAAATTTTCCATTCATACCCCTTTGATTGATTTGACCAAGGCTGAAATTATCCAGCAGGGAATAGCGCTAGGCATCGATTACAGTATGACGGTCTCTTGTTATTCTGCCGCTGATGATGGCCGCGCCTGTGGCAAATGTGACTCCTGTCGCCTGCGTGCGGCTGGTTTTGCCGCTGCTGGTGTTGCCGATCCAACCCGCTACGCAGCATAAGTCTAACTCGGCTTTCAGGCCAACGCTCTGTTTTTCCTCCGTCTTGGGTACACTGCTGCAAAGTTGTTGAAAAACATCGTGTTTGGGGCTGGTATTGGGCAATTCTTTAGGCTAGAATACGCCCTCTTTCGGGCCGTTAGCTCAGTTGGTAGAGCAGTGGACTTTTAATCCATTGGTCCCGCGTTCGAATCGCGGACGGCCCACCATATATTAAAAAGCCGGGTAGCTTAGTAGCTACCCGGCTTTTTGTTTTTCCAGGGCTTAGCTTTTAGTGGTGGTGCCCGCCACCGTGCCCCATATTTTCTTCACCATCCTTCACTTCAGCCATTAGCGATAGCTTTTCACCGTTGTCGAAGCTGAAGTTGAGGTGTACTTTTTGACCCTTGGCGATAACCTGAAGCGGCTTGATTAGCATCAGATGATAACCGCCAGGTTCAAGCGCTAACTCTTGGTGGCTTGTCAGGCTTAAAGTTTCAATCTTCTTCATGTGCATCATGCCGTTATGCATAACCGAACGGTGTACTTCAACCTTGTCGAATTGTGGGCTGTTGATATTGCTAAGAGTGATTGTCTGCTGGCTGTGGTTTGTTAGTTTCATATAAGCAGCCATTACCGTGGCTGAAGGTGGCGCACTGCGCACCCAAGGATCATTAATTTCAATTGCTGTCTCAGCATGGGCAACAGAGAGTGTTACCAGGCAGAGACAGAAAGCCGTGTGAATAAGTTTGTTTATCATGGCTAGTTTCCGTAGTAATTACTGAGTTTAGTGATGGCATCCGCCACCTTGTCGACACTATGTGGCGGCAGGATGTGGGCGCGAAGCCGTGCCTGTGGATCAATGACTAGAATAGCGGCGTAATGATTGACGAAATAATCATCGCCGGAGGTGTCGCCATCAAAGTCATAAATAACCCCCATTGCCTGGCTGAGTTTGTCTATCTCGCTTTTGTCACCGTTCAGGGCGATAAATTCGGGATTAAAAAAATCCATGTAGTCTTTTAGCTTGTCACTGGTGTCTCGCTTTGGGTCGAGTGAGACGAAGATATAGCGAAAATTCTGCTGTGACAGGCGTTTTTCTACCTGTTTCATGGTCATTAGCGTGGTCGGGCAGATGTCCGGGCAGTTGGTGAAACCAAAAAACATAAGACTCCAATTGCCCTTTAGGTTGCCCATCGGAAAGGCTTGTTTATGTTGATCGATAAGGGTGACCGCAGGTAAGGCAACGGCGGGAGACATGACCGGAATCCCCATGTTGCTTTCAAACTCAAACGGCTCAGGTTCAGTTTGTTGAAGCAAGAATGCAGCCAAAATGGCAGCAAACAGAACTGATAGAGATATTAGTGGTATTTTAAATTTTTCAAACATGCGCCGAGTGTATCATGCAGTAAATTGGCGCCCAATATTCATATGTCAGCTTATATGCGAATCTTACGAAGAAAATATTAATTTTTTTAGTTTAGTGCCGTAATAATAGTGATTTTTATAAAAATGAGTGGTAAAAGAGTAACTGCGGAGGGGGTTTGTTGAGTGGGGCTGTGTTTATGGGGCAAATCCTTTTGATTACGGATAATCAAATTTAAAAGTGCTTAACCTTTTCAACCTTAAGGGGCGAAACAAAATCATGAAAAAGACTGTAAAAAAGAAAGCGGCAGCCAAGAAAAAAGTAGTGGCTAAAAAGTCTGTTGCTAAAAAGAAGGTAACAATCAAAAAGGCTGTTGCCAAAAAGAAAGTTGTAAAGAAAAAGGCTGCTGCTCCAGCTACTCCTGCAGTCAAACCATTGGTTAGAGCGAAAAAAGCTTATACCAAGACTGAGCTGCTCGCTACGATTGTTGAGCGTACGGGTGTTGCCAAAAAAGATGTAGGTGCTGTGCTTGATAGTTTGGGTGATGTAATCGAAGCGCACGTCAAGAAAGGTGCGATTGGTACATTTAATCTGCCAGGTCTGTTGAAAGTTAAAACTATTCGTAAGCCTGCTACCAAGGCCCGCAAAGGTATTAACCCATTTAATGGTGAAGAGACTGTATTCAAGGCCAAACCAGCGCGTACTGTAGTGAAAGTGCTGCCATTGAAGAAACTGAAAGATATGGTTGTGTAAAACTTTAACTCATTGAGTTTTAGTAAAAAGCCCGGCAATGTGCCGGGCTTTTTTTTGTCTTTTTTTATCGTGATGGTGAGTTGCGTGGCTGAATGATGGGCATCCGCTGTTTAAGTGTCGTAACCGGCCGTTGCAGGCGTTCATCATAAATGGCACTGAATGCCAGCACCTGTTTTAGATAATTTCTGGTCTCCTTAAAGGGCACGTTTTCAATCCAGCGGTCAGGTGAGATTTGTTCGTCTTTGGGTAGCCAGCCTTTTACTCGTTGACTACCGGCATTATATGCCGCTGTTGCCAGTACAGTATTGTCGTCAAAACGATTCATGACTTTGCGTAGGTAACTGATGCCAAAACGGATGTTGGTATTGATATCAAGTAGTTGTAGTTTGCTTTTCCAGCGAGTATTAAGGTCCCGGGCAATCAGCTTGCCGGTGTTGGGCATAATCTGCATTAGCCCCATTGCGCCAACCGGTGAGCGAGCATCAGAGGCGAAGGCGCTCTCCTGCCGGACTATGGCGTAGGCCCAGGACGGGTCGACCTTTTGTTTGCTGGCGTTGCTGTTGATCTGTTTCAGATGAGCAGTAGGGAAGCGTATTTCAAGGTCATCGAGATAGCGTGCCTGCCCCAGAGAGTGAATGGCGCGGGCATGCCAGCCCCAGTCATGGACGATCTTGGCGACTTTCTGGCTGTCGCTATTATCCATCTCTTTGATGGTGGCATACCACTCACGACTGGCATAGAGCGTGTCATCTAATAGATAGAATTCACGTGCCCGAATCATCCTGGGCAGGCTTTCAACTTCGGCCAGTTCTTCAACGCTGAACTGTAATGGCCGGTTTTCAAAACTATATTCGCTATCAATTCGGTCGGCTGCCATAAAGCCGTAATAGTCGCGTGACTTGGCCAGTTCGACATAGATTAGTTGAGCACGGTTGGGCTTGCCGGTTTGCTCAAGGGCGCGGGCCAGCCAGTAACGCCAGCGTAGTGATTGTTGCTCTTCCTGTTGCAGTTGATAAAACCAGAAGATGGCGTCATCCCAGTTGTCCTGATTAATGGCGCTAAGAATGCGCCACTCACGTACTTTTTCATCGTCGCCATCGACATTTTTGAGCCAGTGTACGGCTTCAGGGGCCTGCTTTCGCGCCAGCCTAACAGCTATATAATTTTCAGTTTTGCTGAAGTCAGTTTCGGAGAAGGAAAACTCCATCACCAGCTTATCCCACATCTGAGCCGCCTTCGATGGATTGTTTCTAGCCATGCGGCGTACACCGTGGGCGAGTATGGTTCTGACGATGGCGATATCTTGTTGTAGTCGCTTGTGCTTGAGTGCTTTTTCCGGGTGGCGATGAATGTCTCGCCACACTTCGGACCACTGCCGTTGTTGTTTGTTAAGAAACTTTTCCAGATAGCGGGCCAGATATACCTCGCCATTGTTCAGGGCCAGCACAATACGTTGCCAGGCCAGTTCCGATGTTAAATGTCCACCATCTTGCCAGGTAGTGAACAATGGATCGCAGGCTCTAGGCTGTGATTTGCCGACCAACCAGAGTTTTTCCAGGTCGTCGAAGGCAGCTGTCTTGTTGCCGTTTTTATATAGGCCGCGGCGATAATAGCATTCCAGTTCGGTGTTTGAAGTGGGGCTGTAGTTTGCCACTAATTGCCGCCACTTACCCTGTTTCGCCAGCTGTTTTAGCCATCTGTTTTTTAAGCGCTTACTTGAAGGGATATCGCTGTTGCGTTGTAAGAAGACGTTGATTTTTTCAGCGCTGGTTGTTTTCAGGTTGCGATTAATGTCCCAATATTCAAGATATGGATAAAGAGGGTAGTCGGTCAGGCCTTTGGCCAGTTTTCTGAATCGTTTGATTTTGCCTTGTCGTAAGGCGTTGCGGGCGGCAACAAAATTGGCCCGCTGGCTGATAAGTTGTGTTGCTGAGGTTTGGCTTGCTAAGGTGATTGTGGTGGTGGTGTTGGCGCTGGCTGATGAAATTAATAACAGTTGGCAGAAGAGCAGTATTACTGATTTTCGAAGCGCCTTCATATGGTTTGTTTCGGCTAGTCCGGTGTGATTCTTTATGGTGAGAAAAATTGTCATTAACAAACAGTATCAACAACAAAATAAGCCGCTACGAGTAGCTGTCAGTGCCTGTCTGCTTGGGCAACGGGTACGTTATGACGGTAATCAGAAACAGCATGCCTTTGTTTGCCGGCAATTGCAAAAATGGATTGACCTGGAGGCAATATGCCCTGAAGTTGAGATTGGTATGGGGGTGCCGCGGCCGCCGATACAGCTGCGTGAAGCGGCTGGGCGCTTGAGGGCAGTTGGGGTTGAGCAGCCTAATCTAGATGTAACGCGTCAGCTAAATCGTTTTGGACGCATGACAGCACAGCGGTTGTCTGATGTTGATGGTTATGTTTTTAAAGCCCGTTCGCCTAGTTGTGGTGTGACTACTACGCCTATCAAATTCAGCGACGGTAGCTGTAAAAAAGGGGCCGGCTTATTTGCGGCACAAATTATCAAGCAGCTGCCGCTGTTACCGGTAGCGGAGGAGAGCAAGCTGGAGACAGTCGCCCAGCAGGTCAATTTTTTACAAAGGGTCACCGCCTACCAGCGTTGGCGCAGGTTTGTTGAACAGCCTCCTGGATGGTCTGAGCTGCAGCAGTTTCATCAAGCCAATAGATTCAGTTTGATGGCTCACGGCATTGAAGGTCTGCGTAGTTTGGATCGGTGGCTGGTGGAGTCTGCTAAGAATGGGGTTGTTTCCAAATCCCATTTACAGGCCTATGGCCAGCAATACATGGTCCATTTTACCCGGCAGGCAAGTCAGCGCCGCCATGAACGGGTGTTGCGTTGTATTACCAGGTTGCTGCGACCAGCAATAAGTGAAAAACAATATGACCGCCTTCTCATGTTGATTGAACAGTTTCAACAAGCTGAACGGTCTTTATATGCTGTTATTTCACAGCTGAAGAAACATCAAATAGGTGCCTGTTTGCCTGTGCTTGAAGGCCAGACCTATCTAGATATTGATGCTGAAATGTGGTCTTGGGCCTATAAAAAACAATAGCTTGGCAGTGAGAAGTGCATAGCTCTTTCAGAATAGTAGTGATACCTGATATTCTTTGGAGTAGTAGGTAGGGTAATGGATGACCCAAGACCGGCTTAAGCCGGTGTGTTCATAACAATCAGTATTATGAATGTAGGGTCAAAAATGTACGAAACTGATTACGGCAAGCCATGCCTGAATGGTACGGAGCGGCGTAGTGCAGAACGCCGCACTCACTCCTATGTCACTCTGGTGTATGCCCTGCATGGCAGGCGCAGTCTGGGGCGGCGTGACAGCGATCAGAGCAAACGCTTTTTTGATCGCCATGAGCCGAAGTTTCTCTTCGTTAGCCTGGGCATTTTGCTGCTCTGTGGCGTCGATGCCCTGTTTACTCTGAGTCTGATCGATGCCGGCATAGCCACCGAAGCCAACCCGATCATGCGCTGGGTAATGGAAGAGTGCATCCATTTCTTTTGGATTAGCAAGCTGAGCATTACTGTCTTGTCATTGCTGATTTTGCTGGCGCTGAAGAACTTCTATTTCATGCGCCGCATTAAAGTCAGTCATTTGCTCTATGGCACCCTGGCCATGTACGTCATCCTGATCAAATATGAACTATGGCTGTTTGGTCTTATTTAATTAAGACCGTTTAGATGACATCACCATTGACCAGGAAGTGCCTCCAGATACTGGCGGCATAACCCAGGCCAATCGCCCAGCTCCATTTCAGGTGGCCGAAGAAGGTGTATATGCCACGCGCCTGGCCCATCAAGGACACGCCTGCAGCAGAATCTATCGACAGCAGCGAACCACCAAGACCGGCAGTTAGCGTCACCAGCAGCCACTGGCCGTGAGACATTTCCGGCATCATGGTCAGCACTGCAAACATTACCGGGATGTTGTCGACGATGGCCGAGAGGATGCCCACCAGGATATTGGCCCAGGTTGGGCCGAGACCGACGTACATGCTTTCTGACAGCATGCCTAGGCAACCGATGGTTCCCAGGCCGTCAACACAGTGAATCACGCCGTAGAAAAACATCTGGGTGTGTTC
The DNA here is from genome assembly GCA_965602225.1 of uncultured Gammaproteobacteria bacterium. Lineage (GTDB taxonomy): Bacteria > Pseudomonadota > Gammaproteobacteria > Tenderiales > Tenderiaceae > Tenderia. Next base: position 14,181 of record CBFCYE010000027.1, read on the forward strand.
TGGTCAACCCACGCCGAACACCTTCGTTTAATCTCCAAGCCCGGTTGCTTGATCAGGCGCCTGGCCCGATAAGGGTCAATTTTGAAGCCTTCTTTGCGTTGTTGTTTCATCGGCTGATGGTTGCCCAAACCCTGTCGGGACACAGTGAACAATGATTTCATTCGATGGCATAGCTATCAAGTGTGGTTGTCGATTACCATTGCCCCTCGTGAGCACTAATCAGGGTAGGTGCTGCAGCTAACCTTCATTCCACGGCATAGCATGGGTGTGGGAAAATTAGACTGCCGTTCCTTGATGAACCCGTATTTCACTTCATTACTTTCGCAAAGAAGGCGCTATTTTAGGGTTTTTTCCATAAGTAGTACTTGTACTTCCAGTCTCAAGCGCACTAACCCCGCCTTTTTATCTTGATTCAGGCACTGATCACTGGCTACCTGCCCATGCTCTTTCTGTCATAGGTGAAATCATTCTAGCTAACATTCGCTGCATGTGCCGCCTTGGCTACGCTAGAACATTGTTCAGAGACCAGTGCAGCTGCATTATTCTTGAACTCAGGCGTAAATTTTCGCTGTATCTTTACTGTTGATATGTTTCACCTCGTTGGGTAGTTGTCTCTATTAACGAGATGTCCGGTAGGATTAGATTAGAACAAAACAAAGGATGGAGTACTGGTAAATGCACTCAAATTTAGTGCATAATCAAGCCCACTCAGGTGGGCCAATTTTTGAGGCAAAATCTTGATCAACACTTAATGCTAATCAATAAAATGACATTGATATGAAAGTTAATGGAACAGCAGTGATGTCAATTTCACGTACGATCTCCTCAAGATGAAAACCTGCAGCTTTGCCGTGCTACTGTTTGTGTTTTGGATTGGTTTATCAGGACATTTTGAACCCCTGTTACTTGGGTTTGGATTAGCATCTGTCGCATTAACGGTTTTTCTGTCGAAGCGGATGAATGTCATCGATCATGAGAGTTATCCCTTACACCTATCATCTAAACTTCCCACTTTTTTTGCTTATCTATTTAAAGAGATCATAAAAGCAAATATTGATGTTATTAAACGAGTTTTAAAATTGAGAGGCCAATCAATCAGCCCACAACTGGTGGAAGTGCCAATGCTACAAAAGTCAGACTTGGGGCGTGTTATTTATGCCAATGCTATTACATTAACACCTGGAACGGTAACAGTTGAGCTATCCCAGAACACAATAACTATTCATGCCCTAGCAAAGGAGTCCGCCGAAGAGCTCGCAGAAGGCAATATGGCCAAAGAAATTTCTAAGCGGGTTTTCGAAGAATAATGTTTATTGCAGTCTCACTGGCGATTCTCATTACTATGGGCTTAGCACTTGCGCGTGCTCTCATGGGCCCTACCACTTATGATCGCATTGCTGCAGTTAATATGTTTGGCACTAAGACCGTGCTGCTGATTGCTGTTTTGGCATTTTTGTCGGGCAGTACAGATTTGCTGGATATTGCGTTGGTCTACGCGCTGATTAATTTTATGGGTGTTGTAGCGGCGTTAAAACTGGTCTCTCAGGGTGGTTTTCACTCCTCCGAAAAATATAAGGCAAAAGCCAAAAAGGTGGAGGGAGAATGATCGTTGACATTCTTAGCTGGATTTGTCTGTTCACTGGTGGGGTACTGGGTATTATTGGTGGTGTTGGCATCCACCGCTTTCCCGATTTTTATAGCCGCCTGCATGCTGCCGGAATAACCGATACCCTATGTGCCATGTTGATTTTACTTGGCCTTGGATTGCAGGCTGGTTTAAGTCTCGCTGCTTTTAAGTTAGCACTGATTTTCGTTTTTCTCTTTTTTACCAGCCCAACCGCCTCGCACGCATTGGCAAATGCGGCTTTACATAGCGGTCTTAAGCCTAAACTGGATATGGGCAATAGTAATAAATCATGATTGAGATCGTTATCGACATCGCTTTGTTAGCCTTTCTGGCGATTACCGCTGTGGCTATTGTGCGCATGACAAATCTCTTTGCCATCGTCATGCTGTATGGGATTTTCAGCCTTTTATCTGCAGGCCTGTTTGTTGTGATGGATGCCCCGGACGTGGCTTTTACCGAGGCAGCTGTAGGTGCTGGTATTTCTACTATATTAATGTTGGCCACACTGGCATTGGTGAAAAACCATCATAAATCCCCTTATGAAGAGGCCGCCCCACGAGCCCACCGCCCGTGGTTGCCATTGGCTGTCGTGGGAATAACCGGCGCTGCACTGATTTATGGCACTTGGGATATCCCGGGATTTGGTGATCCTAATGCGCCAGCTCAAACTCATGTTGCACGATATTACATCGAAAATTCTGTCCCCGAGACTGGTGTGCCAAATATTGTTACCGCCGTTCTAGCGAGTTATCGCGGATTTGATACCTTAGGCGAAGTCGCTGTTGTCTTTACCGCAGGTGTTGCCGTGTTGCTGTTAATAGGTGGTAGGCGTCCAAAATCTACTGTTAAGCCGAAGGATGAAAGAGGGCAAGAAGATGCCTAACCTGATCCTGCATGTTGTTTCTAAATTTCTCATTCCGCTGATTATAATTTTTGCTCTTTATGTTCAGTTTCATGGTGATTTCGGGCCAGGTGGTGGCTTTCAAGCTGGAGTGATTTTCAGTGCTGCCATCATCCTTTATGCCATGGTGTTTGGCCTTGATGCCGCAGAAAATATTATCCCCCCCTACCTGTTGCGAATTCTGGCCAGCCTTGGCGTCGTGATCTATGCCGGAGTGGGAGTGGTTTCTCTGTTATTGGGCGGAAATTATCTTGATTACAGTGTATTGGGAAGCACACAGATTGCCGGGCAACATCTGGGCATACTGTTGGTTGAGTTGGGAGTAGGTATTACCGTTTCTGCGGTCATGCTGATTATCTATTTTGCCTTTGCAGGCAGGGGCAGAGAATAATGGATTATTTTATTGGCCATTATAATTACTGGGTTGTGATTTTTTTAATGATGGTAGGGCTGTATACAGTTATCAGCAGAGGCAACCTAATAAAAAAAATTATCGGACTGAATATCTTTCAGGTGTCTGTCTTTTTTCTTTATATCAACATGAGTACGCTGGAAGGTGGGGCTGCTCCAATTATTGCTGAAGGTGTGACGCTCTACTCAAACCCGTTGCCGCATGTGTTGATCCTTACCGCAATCGTAGTGGGTGTTGCAACGACTGCGTTGGCTCTGGCATTGGTGGTGCGCATAAAAGAGGCCTACGGCACTATCGAAGAAGATGAAATTCATCAGCAAGATCATTCTCTGTAATGGAAAATCACCTTAGCCTGCTGCTTGTTGTTATACCGCTTATTGCGGCCCCCATTGTCGCTGTTTTACCGCGAGGGCGACTCCCATGGGTGGTTACTTTGGTGGTTACTACGCTGTGTGCTGTTCTTGCAGGCATGCAGCTATGGGCTGTGCTTCATGATGGGGTGATCAGTTATGAACTGGGAGGATGGGCTCCTCCCTGGGGAATTGAATATCGTATTGATGCAGTCAATGCATTTGTTGCACTGATTGTTGCAAGTATTGCGGCTATTACATTGCCTTATGCGCTACTCAGTGTAGAGAAAGAGATTCCTGAGCATCAGATTCCACTGTTCTATAGCGCTTTGTTGCTCTGTCTGGCAGGCTTGTTAGGGATCACCCAAACAGGTGATATTTTTAATGTCTTTGTCTTTTTGGAAATATCATCGCTCTCTTCATATGCACTGATTAGCCTTGGAAAAAACCGACAAGCGCTGACTTCTGCCTATCAATACCTGATCATGGGTACCATTGGTGCTACCTTCTTCTTAATCGGTGTCGGTCTGATTTATTCACAAACCGGCACCTTGAATATGCAGGATCTGGCAAATCTTCTGCCCGAGGTGTTTCACACTAAAACGGTTAGCACCGGCTTTGCATTCATTCTCATTGGCATCGCACTCAAGTTGGCGTTGTTTCCCCTGCACCTTTGGTTGCCCAATGCCTATACTTATGCACCATCGGTGGTAACGATTTTCCTTGCCGCAACGGCTACCAAGGTCGCCCTTTATGTGATGCTTCGGGTACTGTTTATCGTGTTTCCGCATAGCTTTTCATTTGCAACGCCCACCGAAGAGCTATTTATAGTCGCCGGTATTAGCAGCATTATCATCGCGTCAATTTATGCCATTTATCAGGAAGATGTTAAACGATTATTGGCCTACTCCAGTGTTGCACAAATTGGTTATATGGCACTGGGGATTGGCTTTTCATCTGCAATGGGTGTTACCGCAACATTGATTCACCTTTTCAATCATGCACTAATGAAAGGCGCATTGTTTATGGCAGTCGGTGCCATTATTTATCGTATCGGTACATGTCGCATAGGAGACATTCATGGGCTGGGCAAACAGATGCCCTGGACCTTCGGTGCCATTATCGTTGGCGGACTGAGTCTCGTTGGTGTACCTGGCACGGCTGGGTTTATAAGTAAATGGTATCTTGTGTCAGCTGCGCTGAACAACGAGGCGTGGATCGCTGTTGGCGTTATTCTGATAGGTTCTCTGCTCGCAGTGGTCTATGTGGGGAAAATAATTGAAGCACTCTATTTTAAACCCGTCTCAGACGCCGGAAAATTAGTGAAAGAGGCGCCGTTACTTTTATTGGTGCCTACCTGGGTTTTAGTGTTGGCTAATATCTACTTTGGTTTAAATACTGAATTAACAGTGGGTGTTGCAGAAAAAGCGGTAGCGATTTTGAGAGTAATGGATATATGAGCAGTGAAATGCTGCTTATAGCAACGCTTCTTCTGCCCTTGATTGGAGCCGTTGGCATTATTGCTACTGGGCGAAACCCTAATCTTAGGGAAGGGGTAACACTTGTAACGGCTTTGCTCATTGCGATTCTGGTGGTAATAATAGCTGGTCGATTCATGAGTGGGGAGCAGTTTGCGCTAACCGTTATTGAACCACTGCCTGGAATAGCCATCGCTTTTAAGATTGAAGCGCTCGGGATGCTGTTTGCGCTGGTTGCTGGCCTGTTATGGCTTGTAACATCTATCTACGCCATTGGTTACATGCGTAGTCATCACGAAAAAAATCAAACACGTTTTTTCGCTGCATTTGCCATTGCCATCACCTGTACATTGGGTATAGCGTTTTCTGATAATTTGTTTACGCTATTTCTGTTTTATGAGCTATTGACACTTTCCACTTATTCACTCGTTACCCACGCAGGTACGCCAGAGGCAAAACGTGGGGGACGTATTTATCTCGGTATATTGCTGGGGACATCTATTGGCTTCTTCCTGCTTGCCATTTTAGTTACATGGTTTGTTTCAGGTAGTGTCGATTTCGAGCAAGGAGGGATATTAGCAGGCAAACTTGATCCAGCATGGGCGGGATTGCTTTATGCGCTATTTCTATTTGGTATAGGTAAAGCGGCGATTATGCCTTTTCACCGCTGGTTGCCTGCGGCAATGGTCGCACCAACCCCTGTGAGCGCTCTACTGCACGCAGTGGCGGTTGTTAAGGCGGGTGTGTTCACGCTACTTAAAGTAACGATTTATATTTTTGGTAGTGATTTTATTTTGTCCAATAATGTGACCGGCGGTTTAATTTGGATTGCGGCAGCAACTATACTGTTCGCGTCCATGATTGCTATGACCAAGGACAATCTCAAGGCGCGTTTGGCATACTCTACAATAAGCCAACTAAGTTACATTTCACTGGGTGCAATGCTTGCAAGCAAGTCTGGGCTTATTGGCGCTTCAATGCATATTGTCATGCACGCGTGTGCAAAAATAACCCTCTTTTTCGCCGCCGGTGCCATCTTTGTTGTCACGCATAAAAAACTTGTCAGTGAACTGAATGGTTTAGGCCGAGCGATGCCGATTACCTTTGCGGCATTTTTTATTGGCACCTTAAGCATTATTGGCTTACCACCTTTTGGTGGCATGTGGAGCAAGTGGTACCTTGGATTAGGCGCGGCTGAGACGGGTCAGCTATTACTGCTTGCGGTGTTAATGATTAGCTCGCTGTTAAACATTGTCTACCTGCTGCCTATTCCTATCCGAGCCTTTTTCAGTAAACCAGCCAGTGGTGAACATTATACGGAGATAGCTGAAGCGCCAAAAACAATATTATTAGCCATGATTGTTACCTCAACGGCATGCGTCATATTGTTTTTTTACCCTGACCCAATTTATCAGCTGGCAAATTTAGCTGCTGGAGGCTCTTGAGATGCCTGATCAAAACCAAAAAGTATATTTGTTCGATAAGCCCAAAAATGTCAGCCGACTGCTCAACGGGTTTTATGTAATTTGTGTTCTATTGGTAATCGCTGATTTTATCGTCCACCGCCATATTGGTTTTGGTTGGGAGGAAATACCCGCTTTTTACGCCATTTACGGTTTCGCAGCCTGTGTAGTGTTGGTTGTCATCGCAAAAAAGATGCGCAAAATTGTGATGCGAAAGGAAGATTATTACGATGAGTGAGCTGGCTCCTTTTGTTCTATATTTTATTGCAGCGCTACTAGCAGCCGTTACTCACGGGCCTCTTCGCCAGCTTATATTGCTGGTTACACCTGTCATTACAGGTTTGCATTTATGGTTGAATATTGATGTTGGCTCATTAGTTACTCATCCTGTTATGAGTTATGAGTTAACCGTTATGCGAACGGATAAACTCAGCATACTATTTGCTTATCTCTTCTGTATTGCCAGTTTTATAGCGGCTATTTTCTCTCTCCACGTAAAAGACACAAAACAGCATGTCGCCGGTTTAATGTATGCAGGCAGTGCGCTGGGTGCCGTGTTTGCGGGTGATCTTATTACCCTGTTTATTTTTTGGGAGCTGCTGGCAATAAGCTCTGTGTTTCTCATCTGGGCACGAGGCACTGAGCGCGCATTCAAGGCAGGCATGCGCTACCTGATCTTTCAAGTCCTGTCAGGGGTGCTGTTATTAGCCGGGGCATTGGTTTATTTCCATGACACAGGTTCATTGGCGTTTAACCACATTGGACTGGAGAGCACTGCAGGTTGGCTGATATTTATCGCCTTTGGTATTAAAAGCGCATTTCCTTTTTTACATAGTTGGCTTACCGATGGCTATCCCGAAGCAACAGTGACTGGCACGGTATTTCTTTCAGCCTTTACAACCAAGGTTGCTGTGTATGCCTTGGCGCGTGGTTTTGCCGGTGAAGAAATCCTGATTTATATCGGCGTGACTATGGCCTGCTTTCCTATTTTCTATGCTGTTATCGAGAATGATCTGCGAAAAGTACTCGCCTATAGTTTGATCAACCAGGTGGGTTTCATGGTGACGGGTATTGGTATTGGAACCGCACTGGCATTAAATGGTGCAGTCGCTCACGCCTTTAGTGATGTCATTTTTAAAGGACTGCTTTTTATGTCCATGGGTGCTGTGTTGTATCGCGCTGGTAATATTAATGGCTCTGATTTGGGTGGGCTTTATAAGTCCATGCCCAAAACCACAGTGCTTTGTATCGTCGGTGCGTTATCAATTTCCGCATTCCCCCTCTTTAGTGGCTTTATCAGTAAGTCCATGGTGATGACTGCGATGATGCAAGAAGACTATGGTTACTTGTGGCTATTGATGTTGTTTGCTTCAGCCGGTGTATTCCATCATGCGGGAATCAAGATTCCCTACTTTGCATTTTTTGCCCATGACTCTGGCATTCGTACCCAGGAAGCGCCAACAAACATGTTAATCGCAATGACGATTGCAGCTGTATTGTGCATTTTTATTGGTACACAACCTCAATACCTATATGCGCTGTTACCCTGGGAAGTGGATTACTGGCCATACGATACAACCCATGTTCTCGCACAATTACAGTTGTTGTTTTTCTCGGCGTTAGCGTTTGTCTGGTTAAACAAAAAAGGCTTATATCCACCTGAGTTACATTCGATAAATTTGGATGCGGAGTGGTTTTATCGCAAATTATTGCCAGCGGGGGCTCAACGGGGAGTCATTTTTCTTCGTAATACAAAAGAGTCCGCCATGGCGATGGTAATTGCACCTGCACAGGGTATTCGAGTGATGTTCTCTAAATCTCCACTTGCCAAATATTATCTCTCAGAAAGCTGGCCTACTGGGAGCATGGTATTCTGGATTTCAATTATTCTTGCCGCTTATTTGTTGTTGGATATCTTTGGGTAGGCGCTTTATGGATACGGACTGTTCTGGTCAATCCAAACCGGACAGCCCCAATTTAGTTATTGACGTAATAATGAAGCCTACGTTTTAAAGGGATAAGTGTGTACAGCCGTGGCTGTATTCATAGCCAGGAATTTTCCCTCGTTCGACAGATAGTTTCCAGTAAACTGTGGCCTAATATTTTTACTGCTCCTGGAGCAAGCCTTGTCAGAATTGTTGGAAAAGATTGCCGCTGGCTGTACCGTTCTGACGGTAAACAGCCGTCTCGCCCTGCATTTACACAAGGACTACGAGGTCTGGCAGCGACAGCAGGGTAATAGTTGTTGGGCCACGCCAGCGATCATCCCCTGGGGCGCCTGGTTGCAGCAGCAGTGGCAAGAGGCCGAGTTTCATCAGGCCGGTAACCTGCCTGTGATGCTGACGGCTGAGCAGTCGCAGGCAGTCTGGGAGGCGGTGATCCAGTCATCTGACGAGGCCTTGTTGAATATTCCGGCTACGGCACGGTCAGCGATGCAGGCCTGGCGGCTGTTGCAACAGTGGAATCTCGCCCCGGAAATTTTGATATCAGAAGACAATCTCGACAGCGCCGCTTTTTACCGCTGGGCCAAAGAATTTCGCCGTCGTTGCCAAACCCACAACTGGCTCGACGAGGCCGCCTTGCCGACCTGGCTTTGCCAAACTCTGCAGGCAGGTGAATTACAGTCGCCGCAACAGGTGCTGTTGTTCGGCTTTGATGAACTGACACCGCAGCACCAGTCCGTCATCGAAGCATTGCAGGTGCAGGGCACCAGCGTTGAGTTAATCGAGCCTAAATCATCGACAACAACCGTCGTCTCGTTGCAGCCCTGCGCCGACAGCCAATCTGAAATCAGAGAGGTGGCATTGTGGTTGCGGCATCTGTTGGAGCAGGGTGTGATGCCTAGCGCTGCCCCGATTGGGATAGTTGTGCCGGATCTGTCTGGTCTGCGTGGTGACATCGAGCGTATCTTTGATGAAGTGCTCATGCCGGCTACGGTGCTGGAGCTGAATCAAAAACCCATCCGTCCCTATAATATTTCGCTGGGCCAGCCGATGGCGCAGTTGCCGGTGATCCACGCTGCCTTAAGCCTGTTTGATGTGTTGCGCGGACCAAGCCCCCTGGCCAACTGGAGTCGTCTATTGTTGTCGCCCTGGTTGGGTGGTGCTGATGAGGAATTGAGTCAGCGGGCGCTGGTCGATGCCTCCTTGCGTCGTCATGGTGAGGCAACGTTGAGTCTGAAACAGGTCTTGTATCACGCCGATAAAAACGGCTGTGAATTGCTAACAGCCCTATTACTGCGGCTACAGCAGAGTATTGCCAATTTTTCTACCAAGCAGTCGCCCGATGCCTGGGTTAATAGTTTTCAGTTGTTGTTGCAACAGGCCGGTTGGCCCGGTGACCGTAGCCTTGATAGTGGAAGCTTTCAGACCATTCAGGCTTGGAAAAAGATGTTGTCACGTTTTGCCAGCCTGAGTCAGGTCACCGCCAATCTCAGCTTTAGTCAGGCCCTTAAACAATTACGCCAACTGGCCAATTCCACCCTGTTCCAGGCGCAGAGTAATAACGAGCCGGTGCAGGTGTTGGGCGTGTTGGAGGCCGCCGGGGTGCGCTTTAGTCACTGCTGGCTGATGGGGCTACATGATGGTGTCTGGCCGCCGGCTACCTCGCCCAATCCATTTTTGCCCATCGAGCTGCAACGGCGTTTCAATATGCCCCATGCCTCGGCCGAACGCGAACTGGCCTATGCAGAGCAGATCAGCAAACGGCTGTTTGCAGCAGCGCCTGAAGTGATCGTCAGTTACCCGTGTCGTGAAGGCGACAGCGATCTGCGTCCCAGTCCTTTGATTGCCGATAAACCGCTATTACAGCAGGCACCGTGGTTGGACAAAGTGCAGCCGCGTTTTCGTGAGCAGTTATTTGAGTCGGCACAACTGCAGCAATACAGTGATTGGAATGCACCTGAACTGGCTATGGGCACGCAGGTGCGTGGCGGCACCAGCATCTTCAAAGATCAGGCTGCCTGTCCCTTCCGCGCCTTTGGTCGGCACAGACTCAATGCCGAAGGTCTGGACGAACCGGAGCTGGGCTTGAATGCCGCCGAACGCGGCAACTTGGTGCATGACTTGATGGAAAAACTGTGGCTGGAGTTGAAAGATCAACAAACACTCAATCGACTTGATGACAGCGCTCTGCAACAACTGGTTGATAAAGTCGTAGCGGAATTGCTGGCCGCTGAAGCACGTAAATATCCGCAGGTCTTCAGCGAACGTTTTACTGCACTGGAACAGGCCCGTCTGGTTAAGTTGACCGTGGCCTGGTTGGAGCTGGAACGACAACGGGCACCGTTTACGGTGGCCGCAGTCGAGCAACAGCGACAGGTGACGTTGGCCGGGCTGGAGATGAAGGTCAAGGCCGATCGCATCGACCAGCTTGAATCAGGTGGTCAGATGATCATCGATTACAAGACCGGCAAGACCAGCGTCAACGATTGGTTTGGTACCCGGCCCAATGAACCACAACTGCCTTTATATGCAGCTACTAGCGATCAGGAGGTCACCGCGCTGGCCTTTGCCACCCTGCGTACCGGTGACGTGGCCTTGAAAGGTGTTAGCCGAGATAAAAATATCGCCAAGGGCATTAAACCCGGTGAGGTGGATTGGTATGTGCAACAGGGGCTGTGGCTCGATGAACTGAATCGCCTTGGTGAAAATTTCCGCCAAGGTCAGGCCGAGGTCGATCCCAAGGATGCCTTTAGCCACAGCAGCAAGGCCTGTATGTTTTGCGACCTGGGGCCGCTGTGTCGAATCAACGAGTTGAACATTGCTAGCCTGGATGAAGAGGGAGTGGATGGCGATGAGTAAACTCGAGAAAAATCAGGTTGTCGATCTCGACCAACGCCAACAGGCGCTCGATCCAAACCAATCCTTCATCGTTCAAGCGCCAGCGGGTTCCGGCAAGACCGGTCTGATCACACAACGCTTTCTGGTATTACTGGCCGGGGTGGAGCTACCGGAAGAGATCGTCGCCATCACCTTTACCCGCAAGGCCGCTGCCGAGATGCGCGAACGCTTGCTTGAAGCCTTGCATCTGGCCACCACAGCGCTGCCGGCCGATGCCGATGATTACCTACGTCAGACCTGGAACCTGGCCCGAGCGGCATTGGATCGAGACAGTGCTCAGGGCTGGCAGTTGTTGCAGAACCCGGCGCGTCTGCGGATTCAAACCATCGATTCACTCTGCGCCTCACTGACACGGCAGCTGCCGATCATGTCCAAGTTTGGTGCCCAGCCAGCCATCAGCGATGATCCAGCCGCACTCTATAAAGAGGCCGCCCGCATAACGCTGGCAGATCTTGAAAAGGGCGAGGCCTGGTCGCCGGCCATTGAGGCGCTGCTGGGGCATCTGGATAACAATCTGGCCGTCGCCGAAAAAATGCTGGTCAGCATGTTGGCGCGGCGCGAGCAGTGGCTGCGTCATCTGGTCAATATTCGTCATGAGGATGAATGGCGCGGTGCGCTAGAAGCGGCGCTGCAAAACAGCATTGAAGAGACGCTGCAAAATGTGTTTCAGGCATTCCCGCCTCAGCATGTCTCCAGCCTGATCGACGTGCTCGACTTCGCTGCCAACAATGTTAATGATGCCCATGCCCTGGCAGCCTGTCGTGGCCTGACCGAACTGCCTGAGTGCAGTGCCGATGCCCTGCCGCAGTGGCTGGGTATTGCTGAGTTGTTGCTCAAGAGCGATGGCGATTGGCGCAGCAATCCGCGCGGCATTACTGCTAAACAAGGTTTCCCAGCACCCTCCAGCGCCAAGACCGATAAGGCTCTAAAAGAAAAGCTGACACGTAAAAAAGAAGAGGTCATTGAACTGGTCGGGTTGCTGAGTGAACAGCCAGCCCTACAACAAAGTCTGTTGGATATCCGCAGCCTGCCAGCCGCGTTTTACAGTGAAGGCCAATGGCAAATAGTCGCCGCCCTGTGTCAGTTGCTGATCATTGCTGTGGGTCGGCTGTGGACGGTGTTTGGTGCCAGTGGTCAGGTAGATTTCAGTGAGATGTCGCAGTCAGCTTTGACTGCACTGGGCGATGAAGATGCCCCTAGCGATCTGGCTCTGTTGCTGGACTATCGCATCCAGCATCTGTTGGTGGATGAATTTCAGGATACCTCGTTTGGCCAGTTTGAATTATTAAAACGTCTCACCGCCGGCTGGCAGCCTGATGATGGCCGCAGCCTGTTTCTGGTGGGTGATCCGATGCAGTCTATCTATCGTTTTCGTGAGGCCGAAGTCGGGCTGTTTCTGCGCGCTCGTCGTGAAGGTATTGCTGATGTGCCACTGACGCCATTGACCCTAAGTGTAAACTTTCGCTCCCAGGCCGGCATTGTCGATTGGGTCAATCAAAGCTTTGCCGAGGTGTTTCCTGAAACAGAGGATGTCACTGTTGGCGCCGTCGCATATTCTGAATCAGTGGCCTTTCATGGTCATGATGGCGAGGCGGTGCAGGTGCATCCCGCCCTTGAACAGGACACGGCAGCAGAGGCTGCTCAGGTTGTTGAGCTGATACGTCAGGCACAGACAAAAAATCCGCTGGGATCTATCGCCGTGTTGGTACGCGCCCGTAGTCATCTGGTCGACATCATCGCTGCCCTGAAAGATGCCGCGCTAACCTATCGCGCCATAGAGATAGAACAACTTGGCCATAGACCAGTGGTGCAGGATCTATACGTGCTGACCCGTGCCTTGTTGCATCCCGGTGACCGACTGGCCTGGCTGGCCGTATTGCGCGCGCCCTGGTGTGGGCTGGAACTGGCTGATCTAAATAAACTCGCGGCGCAGGATGCAAAGGCCGTGATCTGGAAGCAGTTGCAAGATGTCGAACTGATCGCACAATTAACGGCTGAGGGTCAACAGCGGCTGGCGCGTCTACAGGCTGTTTTTACACAAGCAATGGCGGCGCGCTTTCAATATGGTCTGCGGCACTGGCTGGAATCAACCTGGTTGCAACTGGGTGGCCCGGCCTGTGTTGAGAATGCCACTGACCTGGAAGATGCCGAAGTGTTTTTCAGTCTGCTGCAACAGCTCGATAGTGCCGGTGGCCTGGATGATCTACAGCAACTGGCTGAACGTCTGGCCAAACTGTATGCCCTGCCGGATATTAATGCCGACGACAGGTTGCAACTGATGACCATCCACAAGTCCAAGGGTTTGGAGTTCGATACTGTCATCCTGCCCAATCTGGGCCGTCAGGCCGCGGCGGATGATAGTCCATTGTTGATGTGGCAGGAGCGCTGGTCAGCCGGTGAACATGGTGAGTTGTTGTTGGCACCGCTACGCGCCACCGGTGACAAACACGATGCGATTTACAGTTATCTAAAGAGCATCGACAAACGTAAGGCCGAATATGAAACCGGCCGGGTGTTGTATGTCGCTGCCACGCGGGCGCGTCAACAACTACACCTGTTGGGGCATACCACTACAAAAGATGACGAACTAAAACCACCGCGTTCCAGCTCCTTGTTGTCTTTATTGTGGTCGAGGCTGGAGCCTGATTTTGATGTCTTGATGCAGTCTCAGTCAGATATTGAAGTTGAAGCCTGCGAAGATGCAACCGCGCCGCTGACTGAAAACAGACTCAAACGTCTCAGCCTGCAATGGCAACGACCCACACCACAGCCCTCAATCGAGTTGGATAACAAAAAACAGTTTGAAGACGAAACCAATCTGGAATTTATCTGGGCCAGTGAAACCGCGCGTCATGTCGGCACGGTAGTGCATGCCATGTTGCAACGGATAGCCGAGCAGGGCCTGCAACACTGGCATGAACAACGGATTAGCGCCTTGCAAGCCTATTATCGTGCTGCCTTGTTAGGGCAGGGGGTGATGTTGGCAGAGCTTGATGACGCAGTTGAGCGTGTTGAAAAAAGTCTGTTGCTAACCCTGCAAGATCAACAGGGCCGCTGGATCGTAGACGATCAACATCAAGACAGCCAGTGTGAATATGCACTAACAGGTATCTTGCGTGACCGGGCCATGCGCGTAGTGATCGACAGAACCTTTATTGATGCCGACGGCAACCGCTGGATTATCGACTACAAAACCGGCAGCCATGAAGGCGGCGATATAGAGGCCTATCTTGATGACGAACAGGATCGTTATCGCAATCAACTACAACGCTATGCTGCACTGATGCGGCTGCAAGATGATAGACCAATCAAACTGGGACTGTACTTTCCCATGATGCAGGCATGGCGAACATGGACATATGAATCATAAAAGGAGCTATTCATGGAATGGGTAAAAACAATTCACGTCGGCTGCGCGCTGCTATCTATTTCGGGTTTTACGATCCGCGGCATCTTAATGATGCGCGAATCAGCCATGCTGCAAAAACGTCTGTTCAAGATCGCACCGCATATCATCGACACACTGCTGCTGGGCAGTGCTATCTGGATGGCGGTGCAATATGGGCTTAGCCCTGGTGATAACCCATGGCTGATGGCCAAGATCATTGCCTTGCTGGTGTATATTGGTTTGGGAACTGTGGCCTTGAAAAGAGGTAAAACCAAACAGGTGCGCATCATTGCCTGGCTGGCTGCCTTGTCGGTATTTGCCTATATCGTGGCGGTGGCGGTGACTAAATCGGTTTTGGTGTTTGATTGAAAAAAGGCTCAGATGTGCCCAAAGCGGGTATTTTCCTTTTTAGTTCAAATGCAAATTAACTCTAAAAGCTGTCATTTATATGGCGGTAATTTAGAACTTAGTACCTTAGGAGTGCTGTTGTGACGGAATTTTCACTGATAACATAATGTTAAGGAACTCGTTTTATACATAGAACTGCCAATCATCAATTTCATTGACCAGAATTTAGTTGTAACTTCAATAGATCGTAGTGTGATTTATCATTACATGATGCAACATTAAAACGTAACCACTGGCTGGGTTCCTGGCCTGGGCTAAACAGGTTGCCTGGAGCCAAGGTGATGTCTTGTTGCTTTGCTGTGTTGGCCAGTTCAATTACATCGATATGCTCTGGCATCTTTATCCAGATAAACATTCCACCTTGAGGGTCTACATAGGGGCTTAGCCCTAATTTGTGGAAATTATCCAAGGCCTGATCTTTAGCTTGCTGCAATTTTTTGTGCAGTTTATCAAGGTATTTTCTGTAATAACCATCAGTGAGCATTTGGTAAATCAGGCGTTCGTTTATTTCAGAACTAGTCATGCCAGAGAGCAGCTTTAGATCCGTTAGTTCTTGCATGAGTTCGCCTTTACAGGCGATGTAGCCTACGCGCACAGCAGCAGACAGTGTTTTTGAATAACTGCCAATATAAATTACCCGTTGCAATTGATCGAGCGTGGCGAGCCGGCATTGGCGGCTGGAATCAAAATCACCGTATACGTCATCTTCAATAATAATCAGGTCATGTTTTTCTGCTAATTGCAGTACCCGATATGCGACAGCTTGGCTGATACTTGCACCTGTGGGGTTGTGCAGAATGGTATTAGTGAAAAAAAGTTTTGGTTTGTGTTCAATAATGAGATTCTCCATTATTTCAACATCAGGGCCATCGTTTTTCCAAGGTACACCGATGATTTTTGCGCCGAGAGATTTTAGTGCGCCAAACAAAATAAAATATCCAGGATCATCCACCAGAACGACATCACCAGGGCGCACGTAAAAGCGCATGATCAGATCCAGCGCATGGGTGGCACCATTGGTGAGTAGAATTTGGTTGCTGTCGGCACCAATGCCAATGTCTGCCAAACGGTTTTGCAGTATTTGTCGTAATGGTAGATAGCCTTCTGGTCGGCCATAGGCAGTAAGATGACTGCCAGTCTGTTTAGCCAGCTGACGCAAACTACGTTTAATACCTTCTTCATCCATCCAGTCATGCGGCAGCCATCCTCCGCCAGGAATAAGATTGCGACTGGGGCTGGCAAGCGCATTACGCAGCAACCACAACTCATCCATAGCGCGATCAAGTTTTACTGGACTGGTGATACCGCCATGAAGCATGGAGCGCGGAATAATGTAAAAGCCGGAGCCAGGCCGCGAGCTTATATAGCCTGTCGCAACAAGACGATCAAAGGCCTGCACGACAGTAAAGCGACTGACACCATGTTGAACGGCGAATTGGCGGATGGAGGGCAGGCGGGTATTGCTACGTAAAGCGCGATTATCAATATGTTTGCTGATCTCTGCCACGATCTGGTCGACCAATGGGGTTAAGGCCTGTTTATCTAGGCTGATCATGACCATCGCGTTGTTTTCCCGAAAATTGTAATGGTGTGACGACCAGTACAGGCCATCAGTTTGTCTAACTAACTGTACATGTATTGTCAGACCAAGATTGCCTAATGTAAAGCCTCACACATTAGTTGAGTTGTCAGTCATGCCATCGTTATCAGTCGCAGAACATAAAACGGGATCACAAGAGTGGTTAGGGCTGGGCTTGGGCGTATTAGCCATTGCCTGTTTTAGCGTGACTTTGCCTGTTACTCGAATCGGAGTCGCCCAAATGGACTCTACGGTATTTGGATTGGGGCGATCACTGTTGGTGTTTTTTCCAGCGCTGCTAACTTTGTGGTGGTTGCGCCTACCTCTACCTAACTTAAGACAGCTAAAAAGTTTAATTGTCGTAGCCCTGGGAGTAGTGATCGGCTTTCCCTGGTTGAGTGCGCTGGCGATGGAGAGTGTCAGCGGTGCGCAGGCAGGAATAATCGTCGCAGTATTGCCGTTATTTACCGCCGTTGCAGGAGCGGTACTAGCACGGCAGCGACCTTCAATCGGGTTTTGGTTGATGGGGCTGTTAGGCAGTACATTGGTGTTGTGGTTTGTTTGGGATGGTAAAAGCGGTGGATTTAGCCAAGGTGACTTAGTCCTGCTACTGGCATCAGTGTTTTGTGCCATCGGTTACGCGGCTGGTGGGCAACTTGCGAAAGAGATTGGCAGTATTGCCGTCATCAGCTGGGCATTGATTCTTAGCGCACCATTTTCCCTGCTGATTCTAGTGTGGATAACGCCAGAACAAAGTTTTGATTTCACCTGGCAGGTCTGGGCCAGCTTCATCTACGTAGCACTGGTGAGTCAGTGGTTGGCGTTTATGTTCTGGTATCAAGGCTTAGCCTTGGGTGGCGTGGTACGTGTCAGCCAGGTGCAACTGCTGCAACCATTTTTAACTTTGTGTGTATCTGCCTGGTTGTTAAATGAAATTATTAGCAGTGAAATAATTTGGTTTGCACTGGCGGTAGTGCTAACAGTGGCTGTGGGGCGAAAGATGCAGGTGCGTTAGAGAGTTGTTGAAGCCATGATGTAATTAGTTCAGTCTTCGACGTTGTCGTAATTTATCGTTGATGATTGATCGTTTGATGCCTATTAATGTCCGCAATCAGTATTGCTTACATTACTATCTAACGCAGGGAGAAACGTTTGAAGCTGGCCTATCCTGCAGGCAGATACCTTGTTTACGGCACTATACGTAAACAAGCTTTCAAAGCTACCCCCTGAAAGCAGATGTTGGGTCTATATGCACCATGTTTATCTGGAGTGTGTAACGAGACGCGAAAATCATAACTAACTGATTATTTATACGAATAAATGTGACAGTCAAGATGTTTACAAAAGAGATTATGAATGAAAAATAGCGATATAGAATTGTCATCACTAGAAGCTGTCACTCTTGCTGCTGAATATGCCAGAGATTATGTCTCTAGTATTCGTGAACGTCGAGTATTTCCAAGTACTCAGGAACTGGAAGCTTTATCTCAATTTGATGAGCCATTACCGGAAGGTGGGTGTGAGGCTACTACAGTAATCAAAATGCTTCATAAATATGGAGCACCAGCAACTGTAGCTAGTACAGGTGGTCGTTATTTTGGTTTGGTCGTTGGTGGATCTACGCCGGCATCTATGGGTGCCTCTATGCTTAATGCAGCATGGGATCAGATAGCTATATTAGATGGTTCGGCCCCTACAGCAATTTACTTAGAAAGACTAGCAGCAAAATGGTTGTTGGGATTAATGAGTTTACCAATAGAAAGCAGCGTAGGATTTACTACAGGCTCTTCAGTGGCCAACCTCGTTGGGTTAGCTGCTGCAAGAAATGCACAATACAAAAAGCTAGGAGTTGATTTATCAGAAGTTGGTTTGGCTGGAGCTCCCCCTTTACGAATAGTTTTATCTAAAGAAGCTCATGTAACCGTTCATAAAGCACTAAAGATACTTGGCTTTGGTGAAAACCAGATTATTGAGGTGCCATGCGATAAGCAAGGGAGGGTTCTAGTTGAGGCGTTTCCAGAGGTGGGTGAAGATACAATTGTTTGCCTACAGGCTGGTAATGTTAATTCAGGCTCTAGTGATCCATTCTCTGAAATTATACCTAAAGCAAAAAGTAACGGAGCATGGGTTCATATTGATGGTGCTTTTGGTTTGTGGGCGGCAGCATCGCCAAGCAAGCAGCACCAAGTTTTAGGTGTTCAACTTGCGGACTCTTGGGCTGTAGATGGGCACAAGTGGTTGAATACACCATATGATTGTGGCATTTCTATATGCCGGGAGCCTAAATCAGCGCATGAAGTCATGACTACGCAGGCTCCATATTTAACAACAGGTATTAGTGTCCCACCAAAAGATATGGTCCCTGAATTTTCTCGCCGTGCACGCGGTGTTGAAGTTTGGGCAGCCATTAAAGAAATGGGGCAGAAAGGAATCACTGGATTAATCGATCGCTGCTGCCAACATGCTGAACGTCTAGCTGATGGATTAAAAGAGATTGGCTATGAAGTTTTAAATGATGTGGAATTAAACCAAGTTGTTGTAACAATTGGCAGGCAACAAGATATCCAGAGAATCATATCAATTGTACAAAATGAAGGTGAATGTTGGTTTGGACCTACCGTATGGCAAGGTCAGCATGCCTTTCGTTTAAGTGTGTCATCTTGGGCTACAACTGAAAGTGATATTGAACGTACGCTTGAAGCGATTAGTCGTGCAACTCATCTAGTAATGAGTGAATCACAAGAACTTTCTAAAAGTGTGTGATGAGGCATCAGGTCTCGTTATACAATAATGTATGTATCAGGGGGTTAGTAGTTGCGTAAGGTAATAATTTTTGGGAACTCAGGTTCAGGAAAATCAACATTAGCCACATCATTGGTTAAAAATGGGGGGCTAGCTCATTTGGATTTAGACACTATTGCTTGGCTACCAACAACACCGCCAGAAAGATCCCCGATCACTGAGTCAAAATTGAGAATTGATAAATTTGTGCGTTCGAACAAAAACTGGGTAATAGAGGGTTGCTACACAGATTTACTAAAAATAGCAGTTCCTTTAGCTAACGAAGCTATATTCATGAATCTCGATATCGATCAGTGCATCGTAAATTCTAAAAATAGACCTTGGGAACAACATAAATATAGGTCTAAGGAAGAGCAGGATGAAAGTTTAAATATGCTCATAAGCTGGATAAAACAATATACTGAAAGACAAGATGCCTTTTCATTTGCATCTCATATGAAACTTTTTGAGAGTTTTCAGGGAAAAAAGACTATGCATACAAACAATGTATGAGAGAAAGGTCCTTCAGCTCATCTTCGGTACCGATTTAAGGTAAATTTCAAATTACTCGACTTCGTTAAGTTGGTTGTCTATGTTAACTAAGGAAGGTAGAGCCAAAGTATTCAGCAAGTATGGTTTTTTGCACTTTCTTAAAATGTTTTTAGTTGTTTGGTATTGCTGCTTATTTCTAGTCAATGCAAAAACAGGGTAATGAAATCCATACAAAGTAGTGGGCAGCGGGGGCTTCCAGTGTGACGTCAATAGTCATTTATACAAAATCATTCTTTTCTGTGTCGTCTCCGGCATCAATCATTTCTGTCTTGGTCATGGCTATTGGCCTAACAAAACAAATTAAGTTCGCTCACTTATCGTTCGCCCGACCTCCGCGATGTTCCGGCAGTCGGAAAATTTGTGACGTTATGTAATCAGTATATCGATCATAGTTTTGATTTAGGAGAGAACAATGAGTTTCTGGAAGAAATTGTTTGGATCGAATAACATCGCTAAGCCCCAGATGGAGACATTAAATGAGCCAAAGCCTGAGGCAGTATCTCCATCTGATAACCGTAGAATTAACAGCTTGTTTCAGGAAGTACCAATAGAGGTTCAAGCATTTAATCACGATGAAGTCTCGTCTCTTCGACACAGCCATCCAAATATAAATATAGTCTCTACCACAATCATATCTTCTCGTTATCCGGAGACAAATCCTGATGGCGTTTCATACATTTCCACTGGTGAAGAATCTGTTGGAATCATTCGTTTTGACCGTAAGAATAAGGAGTACCGAGATCTTACGAGAGCATTGCAAGACGGAAAAGTTTGGATGACAGTTAAAACCTACAATTACGAATCCTATCCTATTTTGCAATTTATTGTGCGTATTTACAGGCAGGGCGACAAAAAGCCATTATGGTGGCACGAAACTCTTGCTAATATCACATACGGGGATATTCAAGGCTTTATAAGCGATGCTTGTCGTAACCGAAAATGGAAGTTCGTCATGGCTCGTTACAATCCATGTAGAGAGGAGGAGCTCGATGAAATGATTGATTTAAATGAACGCGTTTTCACCTTGTCAGAACAAGATGCCAATAAATGGCTAGAAGAAGCAGAAAATGCAGTTCAGTATTTCTTAAAAATCCCAAACTCGAAACGCAATTTTTCTGCAGCAGCACAGAATTTAATGGAAGATGACCCACCTGTTGAGGGTATCTAACTATTGCTGTCTAGCTAATGATTGTGCATCACAAGTAAAACAAATCAAAAGAAAGATTCTGATAGTTGTAGCAATTAACGACATAACAACTCAATTCATCGGACCCACTGCCGCAGTCCGAAGATCTCGATAGTTAAATGTCCGCTTTTGGCTTAGATTTGTTTCAGTGATCAGGGAGTAGTTCTAGCTTTTAGTTGGCTAAAAAATATTCCAATAGACTGCTTTTGGCTGCGGTTTCAACCGGTCGATGCAACACATTGGTTAAATCGTTCTGCAGGTGT
>CBFCYE010000028.1:0-34322 GCA_965602225.1 uncultured Gammaproteobacteria bacterium
CTTAGGAATAAGCATCTTAATAGAATCCTCGTCCAGATGGTCGGAATGATTATGGGTAATCAAAACCACATCAATCACTGGCAGGCTGTTCGTTGAAGCAAGCGTTTTAGAATATCGTACAGGACTAAACCATCCATAGGTGCCTGCTTGTTGTGAAAACATGGGATCGGTCAGGATCACTTTGTCATCGATCTTAATAAGGAAGGTTGTATGCCCCAGCCAGGCGAATTGTAAATCACGCTGTGTATTCCACTGGGAAATATCAAATGGTTCCGCAGGCAACGAGGGGCTAGGTGTGTATTCTTCTGGTTTATTGAAGAAATAATCCCAGAAGGTCACCAGACTTTTTCCCCACTCAGTAGCTGGAACACGTTCCGGATTTTGGAATGTTTCACCATTCCATTGTGGGCTTTCTTCTATGCTTTGCTGTCGATTCAAATCAGATGCATTGGTAGTGCTACATCCAAACATGGAAATCTGTATAACAAGAAATCCAATAAGGAGGATGTGGTTAATTACTAATCTTTTTTTTGAATGCACATTCTCTCTCGGTATACAGAGCTAACGCTGAGTAGACACCAAACAGGGGTGATATAACACACCATTTTGGTGTATATTCCCCCCAACCCCCAATTAAATAAATAATACTCGGATTTGAATGTATAGCCAGGGTGTTTCTTTTAAGCCACCAAAGCCTATGGCCTTAGATATGTCTGTAGGCGATTGCGCCAGCCCGGCAGCCAGCGGACCTCATCACGTGTTGCATTTTTTGTTCGGCGGGTCAGGACGAAATCTGCGGCATGGACAAATTCTGGTATTACCGCTGCGTTGTTATCCATGTTCTCCAATACTTGTAGCAATCCCCAGCCCTGGCCTTTGTATCGTTCTTTTGTTGAAACACCTTCACCCTTGAAATTGACGTAGTCGATCAAGGCGTAGATGCCGTTGGGCTGTTGCGCGACACGGTAAAACTGTCTGCGGACATGGTCGCGTTGTGCCTTTGTTGCAACGGCGGTAAGCATCTTGGGTAAGGCGGCTTCCATGCGCTGCACTATAAATTCGACTTGCTGCGGAATGCTGTTGTGCAATAGTTGGCGCAGGCTGTTCATTTCGGCGCTGTTGATGTTGGCATAAAACACGTCGCGATTTGGCCAGGGCGCATCAACTGTTTTTATCAGCCAGTCGGGCAGGGCGGTGGTTTTTTGCAGCTGTTTGATCAGTTGTGGAAAGCTCTCAGTGAAGCTTTCTTCTACACCCTGCGGGTACCAGATGAAGTGGCCTATGCCAAACGAGGGGAAGGCTTCGCCCTTGTTCCAGACGGTTAGATTTTCTATCTTGCCTCGGCCTTCGTTTAACCAGATCTTTTGGCCGATGCTTTGTGCCTGTTTTGCTGTTAGTTGAATTTTGTAGTCAGCCGCAAGGGCTGCTTGGGAAATGACAATTGCTATGGCGATGGCGCTGATTAATCGAAGTAACATTTTTTGGCAGACACTGGTTGTTTGTCGATGTTGTAGAGAGACTCTATTCGCCGACGATGAAAGATTGAGTAGTAGCGTATGTTGCTGGGTGCGTGTGCGATGAGACCGGAAATGATAATCATGCTGAAAAATAACCAGCTGTCGTATTGCTCTGTGGTGAGTAATACGGCGAACAAAATCAGTTTGATAATGATGGCCTGGCCACGCAGCTGAAACAACCAGACACCGTTTGACCAGATATCCAGCAGCATGATGGCAACGCCGCTGGCGATAGTGAGGTGAATGTAAAACAACCAGTCGGTGATGTATGTGTCGCTCAGGGCATAGGTGGCCATGCCTGCCATGCCAATCAGATGCCCGGTGCGCAATGTGATCTTGATCCAGCGTTTGGCTTTGAAGTCGCGGCTTTTTTGCGGGAATATGAGTTGCGCTAGCTTCATGTCAGCTTTGCAGGTAAGTCGGTGATGAAATAGGCCCCATTACGAGGCCTGTTTTTCTTTATTTGCATCGATGTTTAACATGGGCAAAAGAAAGCGCCCAGTGTGTGACTCTGGGTTTACGGCCACTTGTTCCGGTGTGCCGATTGCTACAACCATGCCGCCTTTGTCGCCACCCTCTGGGCCGATGTCTATTAACCAGTCGGCTGTTTTGATGACGTCGAGATTGTGTTCAATGATGACGATGGTGTTGCCGTGGTCACGCAGTCTATGCAATACAGCCAGCAGTTGTTCGATGTCGTGAAAATGTAGCCCGGTGGTGGGTTCATCCAATATATAGAGTGTTTTGCCGGTATCGCGTTTGGATAGTTCGCGTGACAGTTTGACGCGCTGTGCTTCACCGCCAGAGAGGGTGGTGGCGTTTTGCCCCAGGGTGATATAACTCAGGCCAACGTCCATCAGGGTTTGCAGTTTGCGTTTGATGGCAGGCACAGCGCTGAAAAATTCCACCGCGTCTTCGACAGTCATGGACAGCACTTCATAGATGTTCTTGCCCTTGTATTTCACATCCAGAGTTTCGCGGTTATAACGTTTGCCTTTGCAGACATCACAGGGCACATAGATGTCGGGCAAAAAGTGCATTTCAACCTTGATTACGCCATCGCCCTGACAGGCTTCACAGCGACCACCTTTGACATTAAAACTAAAACGTCCGGGGTTGTAACCACGCGAACGCGCTTCCTGGGTGCCGGAAAACAGATCACGAATCGGTGTGAACAGGCCGGTGTAAGTGGCCGGGTTAGAGCGCGGTGTTCTACCGATGGGGCTTTGGTCGATGTCGACAATCTTGTCGCACTGTTCCAGGCCGATGATCTCGGCGCAGGGGGCTGGATCATCGCCAGCGCCGTTGATCATCAGGGCGGCATTGCGATAGAGGGTGTCGTTGATCAGGGTTGATTTACCCGAGCCGGACACGCCGGTGACGCAGGTCATGAGTCCCTGTGGGATGTCGACGTTGATGCCTTTGAGGTTGTTGCCCGAGGCGCCGCGGATTTTGATTTGTCGTTCTGGATCAATCGGGGTGCGTTGCGCGGGTATGGCAATCTGTTTTTTGCCGGACAGATATTGGCCGGTGAGTGAATTGGGATTGTCGTAGACCTGTTGCGGCGTGCCTTGCGCTACGATTTCACCACCGTGAACGCCGGCACCTGGGCCAATGTCGACCACGTAGTCGGCGCAACGGATGGCGTCTTCATCATGTTCAACCACGATGACGGTGTTGCCGAGGTCGCGTAGATAAGTGAGGGTTTCGATCAGGCGTTCGTTGTCTCGCTGATGCAGGCCGATGGAGGGTTCATCAAGCACGTACATCACGCCCACCAAACCGGCACCGATCTGGCTGGCCAGTCTAATTCTTTGCGCTTCACCCCCTGAGAGGCTATCGGCACTGCGCTCCAGGCTGAGGTAATCAAGGCCGACGTTGACCAGGAACTTGAGTCGCTCCTGTACCTCTTTGACGATCTTGGTGGCGATCTGGCCACGCTTGCCTGGCAGTGTCAGCTCGCTGAAAAATTCATGCGCCCGGCCCACGGCCATACGGCTGACTTCCGGTAGTGTCAGGCCGGCGACGAAGACATTACGTGCTTCGGTGCGTAGTCGGGCGCCGCCGCAATCGGGACAGTTTTGGTGGCTGAGGTATTTGCTTAATTCTTCACGCACGGCGTTGGATTCAGTTTCGCGGTAACGCCGTTCCATATTGGGGATGATGCCTTCAAACGGCGCCAGCTTGGTTTTGGCCTGGCCCTTATCATTGAAGAAGGTCATTTCGACCTTTTCTTTGCCGCTGCCGAATAGCAACACCTGGCGAATCTCATCATCCAGCTCTTGGTAGGGTGCGTCGAGATCAAAGCCGTAAAAGGCCGACAAGGATTGCAACAGCTGGAAATAGTAGGCGTTGCGTCTATCCCAGCCGCGAATGGCGCCGCTGGCCAGGCTCGATTCCGGGTGATGTATCACGCGGGCTGGATCGATGAACTGATTGACGCCCAGGCCATCACAGCTGGGGCAGGCGCCAAACGGATTGTTAAACGAAAAGATGCGTGGTTCCAGTTCGGCCAGGCTGTAGCCGCATTCGGAACAGGCAAACTTGGCCGAGTAGACCAGGTCGGGTTTTTTCTCATCCATGTAGGCGATGCGGGCAATGCCGTCAGACAGGTTGAGCGCAGTTTCAAATGATTCGGCCAGGCGTTGCTTCATATCTTCACGCACCTTGAACCTATCTACCACGGCTTCAATGGTGTGTTTTTTCTTGGCATCCAGTTCGGGGGTTTGGTCTAACTCGACGATTTCTCCGTCGATGCGGGCGCGTATAAACCCCTGGCTGCGTAGTTCGGCCAGCATCGACAGGTGTTCACCCTTGCGACCGTCGATGACGGGGGCCAGCAGCATCAGCTTGGTGCCTTCTTCCAGATCCAGGGTGTGGTCGACCATTTGGCTGACGGTTTGGGCCTCGAGCACCAGATTGTGTTTGGGGCAGCGTGGTTCGCCAACACGGGCGAACAGCAGACGCAGGTAATCGTAGATTTCGGTGACGGTGCCGACGGTGGAGCGCGGATTGTGCGAGGTGGATTTCTGTTCGATGGAGATCGCCGGCGACAGGCCTTCGATATGATCGACATCGGGTTTTTCCATGATCGACAGGAACTGGCGGGCATAGCTGGACAGCGATTCGACATAGCGGCGCTGGCCTTCAGCATAAATAGTATCGAAGGCGAGTGATGATTTGCCCGAACCGGACAGGCCGGTGATGACGATTAATTTATCCCTGGGAAGGTCAATGTCAATATTCTTGAGATTGTGGGTGCGGGCACCGCGGATGTGGATAGTATCCATACTGCTTTTCCGTCGCTTAGTGAACCTGTTAATATACGACCTTTTCACTGCACTAAGCAAAGCGAAATCCCATTATGAATTCAGGCATGACCCCAACCGAACGTCGCTCCGCCTTCTCGCTGGCGGGTATTTTTAGCACGCGTATGTTGGGTTTGTTCATGATATTGCCTGTGTTTGCGCTTTATTCCGAGCACCTGATTGACGCAACACCATTTTTGATTGGTCTGGCGATGGGTATATATGGTCTGACCCAGGCGACTTTGCAGATTCCGTTTGGCATGTTGTCCGACCGCATCGGTCGTAAGCCAGTGATCTATGCCGGCCTGGCTATCTTTGCCATAGGCAGTGTGGTGGCCGCCATGTCGGATTCGATTACCGGCATCATTATCGGCCGGGCCATACAGGGTGCCGGTGCCATTGCCGCCGCAGTGATGGCGCTGGCGGCTGACCTGACCCGTGAAGAACATCGCCTCAAGGCCATGGCCATCATGGGGATGAGCATGGGGGTATCGTTTTCCATCGCCCTGATCCTGGGGCCGATATTTAATTCCTGGTTTGGTCTGCACGGCATCTTCTGGATGACCGCTGTGCTGGCATTAGTGGGGATGGCGATTCTGGGGCTGCTAGTGCCAACCCCGGTGGTGAGTCGTTTTCATCGTGATGCCGAGCCGGTGCCAGCCCAGTTCAAAAACGTCCTCGGTGACACTCAGCTGCTGCGGCTTGATTTCGGTATCTTTGTCCTGCACATGATCCTGACCGCGACCTTTGTTGCCGTGCCGCTAACGCTACGTGATCAGGCCGGTATGGCCAGTGCCGATCACTGGATGATTTATCTGTTTGTGCTGGTGGTGTCGTTTATTGCCATGGTGCCGTTCATTATCATCGCCGAGAAAAAGCGCAAGATGAAACAGATTTTTGTCGGTGCCATTGCCCTGCTGATGGTGGCGGTGTTTTCGCTGAGCCAGATCAGCACCTCGGTCACCGGCATCGTCATCGCCCTGTTGGCCTTTTTCCTGGCCTTTAATCTGCTGGAGGCCTCCCTGCCTTCTTTGGTGGCCAAGATTGCCCCCGCAGATAAAAAGGGCACGGCGATGGGGGTCTATTCCAGCTCCCAGTTCATGGGGGCATTCGTCGGCGGCGTCTCGGGTGGCTGGTTGTACCAGTACATGGGCGATGTCGCCGTGTTTACGTTTTGTGGCCTGCTGGCCTCAATCTGGCTGATCCTAGCGGCTACCATGAAGGCACCACGTCACCTTGGCAGCTACATGATAAATGTTGGCCAAGTTGATGATGCAAAAGCAAAATTACTCGGTGGTGAGATTGCCAAGGTGGCTGGTGTAGTCGAGGTGACAGTGATTCCGGAAGACGGCGTGGCCTACCTGAAAATCGATAGCCAGCTGGTTGATGAAGAGGCGTTGGATAAGTTTTCTATCTCGGATGAAGAATTGAATTCAGAGGCAGATGCCACACCAGCGGCAGACAAGGTGCTGGTGTGATAGTCTCACCCACAACATGAGACGAAGGTCTCAATACAATAATCGTTATATTTATTAGGAGTATTTCCATGGCAAGAGGCATTAATAAAGTCATCCTTATCGGCAATCTGGGTAAAGATCCAGAAGTACGTTACATGCCCAGTGGCGGCGCAGTTGCTAACCTTACCGTGGCTACATCTGAAAGCTGGAAAGATAAAAAAACCGGTGAAAACCAGGAAAAGACTGAATGGCATCGCGTAGTGATGTTTAACCGTCTGGGTGAGATTGCTGGCGAATACCTGAAAAAGGGTTCCAAGGTCTATATCGAAGGCAAGCTGCAAACCCGCAAATGGCAGAACAAGGATGGTCAGGATCAGTACACTACTGAGATCGTTGCCAATGAAATGCAAATGCTCGATGGTCGTGGTGGTTCAGATTTTGGTGGTGGTCAGGGCCAGGGCGGCGGTCAACAACAGGGCCAGGGTGGTGGTTATCAGCAGAACCAGGGCGGCGGCGGTTATCAACAAAACCAGCAGTCAGCACCACAACAGCAGTCTGCACCGCAGAAAAATAACTCAGGTTTTGATGACTTCGATGATGATATTCCGTTTTAAGGATTACCTTAGACTGCAATTAAAAAATACACTTTAAGGCCCTGTTTATCAGGGCTTTTTAGTTTTGTTTATAATTGTCGATAAGAATAGACAGTAAAAGCAAAAAACAAGGGACTGTGATGAATCTACACGAGTATCAAGCCAAACAAGTGTTCGCCGAATACGGTGTGCCGGTATTAAAAGGTGTGGCAGCCAAGTCTGTCGCTGAGGTTGAAGCCGCTGCCAAGGAGTTAGGTGGTGATGGCTGGGTGATTAAGGCCCAGGTTCATGCCGGTGGTCGCGGTAAGGCCGGTGGGGTGAAACTGGTCAAGACGGTTGCTGAGCTAAAGCAGGTTGCTGAAGGCTATCTGGGTTCAAATCTGGTCACCCATCAAACCGATGCCAAGGGTCTGCCGATCAATACGGTGTTTGTTGAGTCGCTTTGTGATATCGACAAAGAGCTGTATGTCAGCCTGATGGTCGACCGTGCCTCTGAGCGTATCGTCATTATGGCCTCGGCCATGGGTGGCATGGATATCGAAGAGGTGGCCGAGAACCAGCCCGAAGCGCTGATCAAGGTGGCGGTTGACCCTGTTGTCGGTTTGATGCCGTACCAGTGTCGCCAAATCAGTTTTGGTATGGGCTTGCCGGGTGCATTGGCTGGGCAGATGACCAAACTGTTAATGGGGCTCTATAAGATGTTCATCGAAAAGGATGCCAGTCTGGTGGAGATCAATCCACTGGTGGTGACCAAGCAGGGTGATGTAGTCGCCCTGGATGGCAAGATGGGTATTGATGGTAGTGCTCTGTATCGTCAGAAGGCACTGGCTGAAATGCAAGACGCCTCGCAGGAAGACCCTACCGAACACGAAGCGGAACAGCATGGTCTCAACTATGTGACGCTGGATGGCGAGATCGGTTGCATGGTCAATGGTGCTGGTCTGGCCATGGCGACCATGGATTTGATCAAACTCAATGGTGGCAACCCGGCCAACTTTCTTGATGTTGGCGGTGGCACCACGGCTGAAAAAGTTGCCGAGGCCTTTAAGCTGATTCTGGCAGATTCAAAAGTCAAAGCGGTATTGGTCAACATCTTCGGCGGCATTGTTCGTTGTAACCTGATTGCTGAAGGCATCATCGCTGCGGTGAAAGAGGTTGGGGTGAAGATTCCGGTGGTGGTGCGTCTCGAAGGCACCAACGCCCAGCAGGGACGTGATTTATTGGACAACAGCGGTTTGGCCATTACCAGTGCAGCCAACCTGACCGATGCGGCTCAGACGGTTGTCGCTGCTTCTAAAGGAGGTAACTAAGATGTCAGTTTTAGTTAATAAAGACACCAAAGTTATCTGCCAGGGTTTTACCGGTAAGCAGGGTACTTTTCATTCCGAACAAGCCATCGCCTATGGCACGCAAATGGTCGGTGGGGTAACGCCGGGCAAGGGTGGTCAATCACATCTCGACCTGCCTGTGTTCGATACCGTTGCCGATGCGGTGAAACAGACCGGTGCCGATGCCACCATGATTTACGTGCCAGCGGCCTTTGCTGCTGATGCAATTCTGGAAGCAGCCGATGCCGGTATTGCCGTGATCGCCTGTATCACTGAAGGCATTCCGGTACAGGATATGCTGAAGGTTAAATTTGCGCTGGAAGGCAGTGGTTCACGCCTGATCGGGCCTAACTGCCCCGGCCTGATTACCCCTGGTGAGTGCAAGATCGGCATCATGCCCGGTGTGATTCATAAACCAGGCAAGATCGGTATTGTTTCTCGTTCAGGCACGCTGACCTATGAAGCCGTATTCCAAACCACCAACAACGGTTTGGGCCAAAGCACCTGCATCGGCATCGGTGGTGACCCGATTCAGGGCACTGACTTTATCGACTGTCTTGAGTTGTTTCAGGATGATCCGCAGACCGAAGGTATAGTCATGGTCGGTGAGATCGGCGGCACCGCTGAAGAGATGGCGGCTGAATACATTAAAGAGTTCGTCACCAAACCCGTAGTTGCCTACATCGCCGGTGTTACTGCACCACCGGGCAAGCGTATGGGCCATGCCGGTGCCATTATTGCCGGTGGCAAGGGTACGGCAGAAGAGAAGTTCAAGGCGCTGGAAGCGGCTGGTGTTCATGTGGTGCGTTCGCCAGCAGAAATCGGCGACAAGATGCTGGAAGTGATGTAAAGCAAGTGTACTAATCTGCTTGTCCCACAAGACAAAATGCCGCTGCTTTCAGATTGAAAGTGGCGGCATTTTTCGTTTGGGCTGTCGGTTTGATTGAGGTCAGCTGGTGTGGATTATCAGGCTGGTGCTTGGCTAGGGTGTTGCTTCAGATCGGGTGGTGTTGTCTTGTCTGACAAGCTGGATAGGGGGTGATAGAATTCTGTCATTCTCATAGTCAATACAGTCCGCTTGGTATATATGTCTGAATCTCTCCGTATCGCCATCGCCCAACAGAATTTTCTGGTGGGCGATATTGCAAATAATGTCTCTAAAATTATTTCTATTGCCGAACAGGCCCGCGATGAGTTGCGGGCTGATTTGGTGTTGTTTCCTGAGCTGACTCTGACCGGTTATCCGCCTGAGGATTTGCTGCTGCGTCCTGGTTTGCAGCATCGGGTGTTGGATGGCCTGGATAGACTGATGCAGGTTACTGGCATCGCCATGCTGGTGGGTTATCCGGAAGTGACCAATGATGGTCAATTCAATAGCGCTGGTTTGATCCAGGATGGCGAGATCCAAGCCGTTTATCGCAAACAGTACCTGCCTAATTACAGTGTCTTTGATGAGGTGCGCTATTTTCACGAGGGCACTGAGGCAACGGTGTTTGAACTCAAGGGCGTCTCTTGCGGTATCAGTATTTGTGAAGATATGTGGCATCCCGGTGTCATGGCCCAAACAGCTGCGGCGGGTGCGCAGTTGATGCTTAATCTCAATGCCTCGCCGTTTCATATTGATAGGTGGCAGGAGCGTGAGGCGGCCATGCGCGAGCGGCTGGAAGAGGCGGCCATGCCGATCGTTTATTGCAATCTGGTTGGCGGTCAGGATGAACTAGTCTTCGATGGTCAGTCATTTGTGATGGCGGCTGATGGCACGGTGGCGCAGCGGGCCGAGTCTTGTGTTGAAGGTCTGTATCTGGCTGAGTTTGAAACAGGCGAGAAGATTAAACCTATCCCGGCCAAGATTGTTGAGCCGCTATCGCTTGAAGCCAGTGTTTATCAAGTGCTGGTAGAGGGCACACGCGACTATATTGAAAAGAATGGTTTTCAGGGTGTAGTCATCGGTCTATCGGGTGGTATTGATTCGGCCCTGACTTTGGCGATAGCAGTGGATGCCATTGGTCCTGAACGGGTTGAGGGTGTGCGTATGCCATCACGTTATACCGCTGATATGAGTAATGAAGATGCTGAGCTTGAGGCCAAGGCGCTGGGGGTGGAGTGCCAAACCATCGCTATTGAACCGGCCTTTAATACCTTTCTTGATCTGCTTAAGGGTGAGTTTGAAGGCAAGCCCTTGGATACCACCGAAGAAAATATCCAGGCTCGCTGTCGCGGTATTCTGCTGATGGCTATATCAAACAAGAAACACAAGATGGTGCTGACCACCGGTAATAAGAGTGAGATGTCGGTGGGTTATTGCACGCTTTATGGTGACATGGCTGGCGGTTATGCGCCGATCAAGGATGTGCCGAAGTTGCTGGTGTATCGTTTGGCAGAATATCGAAATTCTATTTCGCCGGTGATTCCGCAACGGGTTATTGACCGGCCGCCTTCAGCTGAGCTGGCGCCGGATCAAAAAGATTCTGACAGCCTGCCGCCATACGAGGTGCTGGATGCGGTGCTGGAGATGTATGTCGATGATGATATGTGCATCGAGGATATTGTCGCTGAGGGTTATGACGAGGCGGTCGTTACTCGCATCGCCCATCTAGTGATTCGCAATGAATACAAACGCCGTCAGGCTCCACCTGGGGTGCGTATTAGTCGCAAGGCCTTTGGTCGTGATCGCCGTTATCCAATTACATCTGGATATAAATAAGTCCTGCCAATCTTTGTTGATCAATGGCAGAATAGATCCATAAGATATTTGTTAGGGGAGTTCCATGAAAAAGATCGAAGCAGTCATTAAACCTTTCAAGCTGGATGATGTACGTGAGGCCCTGTCTGAAATTGGTGTAACCGGCATGACGGTGCTTGAGGTAAAGGGCTTTGGCCGTCAAAAGGGCCATACCGAACTATATCGCGGTGCCGAGTATGTGGTTGATTTTCTGCCCAAGGTCAAGATCGAGGCGGTGGTAGCTGAGGATCAGGTTGATCGTTGTATCGAGGTGATTACAGCAGCGGCTCACACGGGCAAGATTGGCGACGGCAAGATCTTTATCTCCCCGGTTGAGCGGATTGTCAGGATTCGTACCGGTGAGGAAAACGAATCCGCTATCTAAATCTAACTTATTTTTTTATGTGTTTTTCAAAAGGCCCAACCCTAGTGGTTATGGGCCTTTTGACTGTTTAGTGTTTGGAAAATTGTGGTTTAGATGTTCCAACAAGGTTGATTACAGTTTTTTTCCAAAAAAGTTTTATTATGTACTTGAGTTTTGTCTGATATTGACGACTAAGTGTATGGAGAATAACCAGAAATAGGCGAATGAGGGATATGAGCCAGGAAAACTCGAAGGATCGTTATCAGCGCTTTTTGGCGCAAAGTTATTTGTCTGGTGGTAATGCACCATTTGTCGAAGAACTCTACGAAAATTATCTGCAAGACCCAGCGTCAGTTGACACCCGTTGGCATGACTATTTTGAACAGCTGCAGTTAGAAGCAGGTCCGTCTACCACGGATGTCAGTCATGCCGCGGTTAAGGACCAGTTTCATAAACTATCGCATTCACGTCGTGGTTCGGCATCAACAGATGCTTCGGGTGCTGCTGTAGCCGTGGCTGCCAGTAAACAGGTGGCGGTGTTGCAGTTGATCAATGCATACCGTGTGCGTGGTCACCAAAAGGCCATTCTTGACCCGTTGGGCTTACAAGAGCAAAGCTCCATTTCTGAACTTGATCCGACCTATCATGCTCTGACTGAGGCGGATATGGATACGGTGTTTAGTACGGGTTCGTTGGTGGGTGTGCCACAGGCGAAGTTGCGTGAGATTGTGGCTCACCTGCAGGAGACCTATTGCCGTTCTATTGGTGCTGAGTACATGCACATCACCGACACCATTCAGAAACGCTGGATTCAGCAGCTGCTGGAAGGTAGTCGCAGTAAACCGAAGTTTTCACCCGAGATGCGCCGTCATATTCTGCGTAAGTTGATTTGTTCTGAAGGCTTGGAGCAGTACCTGCATACCAAATACGTCGGGCAGAAACGTTTTTCACTGGAAGGTGGTGAAGGTCTGATTCCATTGTTGGATGAGTTGATCTGGCGTGCCGGTAGTCAGAATGTAAAAGAGGCCGTGATTGGTATGGCCCATCGTGGTCGTTTGAATGTATTGGTTAACATTATGGGCAAGAATCCTGCCCACCTGTTCCAGGAATTCGAAGGTGTCTACGACAATAGTGGTTCTAGCCGTGGTGATGTGAAATATCATCAGGGTTTTTCATCAGACATGAAAACACCGGGGGGGACGGTGCATCTGGCTTTAGCCTTTAATCCATCTCATCTTGAAATTGTTAATCCGGTGGTGGAGGGGTCGGTGCGTGCCCGTCAGCATCGCCGTCGTGATATTACTGGTAGCCAGGTATTGCCGGTCCTGATTCATGGTGATGCGGCATTTGCCGGTCAGGGTGTGGTGATGGAGACATTGAATATGTCTCAGGCGCGTGGTTTTACTACCGGTGGGACAGTGCATATCATCATCAATAATCAGATTGGTTTTACTACCAGCAATCCTCTTGATGTCCGTTCTACCATGTACTGTACTGAAGTCGCGCGTATGATTCAGGCGCCAATCTTTCACGTTAATGGTGATGATCCTGAGGCAGTTGTTTATGTTACCCAGATGGCGCTGGATTATCGCCAGGAGTTCAATCGCGATGTGGTGATAGATATGGTTTGTTATCGCCGCCATGGTCATAACGAGGCCGATGAACCAGCGGTGACCCAGCCAGTGATGTACCAAAAAATTCGAGCCCATGACACCACGGTTAGTCTGTATGCCCAACAGTTGCTGGATGAAGGAGTGGTGGCTGTAGATGCTGCTGCAGCTATGCTTAATGATTATCGCAGCATGCTTGATGAAGGTAAGTTGGTTTCACGCGAATTATCAGAAGATGCTGAGAAGGAATTTGCTGTTGATTGGAGCCCTTATCAGAATGTTCACTGGACTCATGAGGCCAAAACAAGCATACCGTTAAAAACGATTAAACAGATCGCTGACAAGCTCACCTCTGTACCAGAAGATTTTGAATTGCATTCTCGTGCTGCCAAGATAATGAATGACCGGCGTAAGATGGCCAAAGGTGAAATGCCTGTGGATTGGGGCTTTGCTGAAAACCTTGCCTATGCCGGTTTGTTGCAAGAAGGTTATCCAATTCGTCTGTCTGGACAGGACAGTGGCCGCGGTACTTTTTTTCATCGTCATGCGGTGTTTCATAATCAGAAACAGCGCGAGGCCTATGTGCCGCTACAGGATCTTGGTGAAGGCCAGGCCCACTTTCGTGTCATCGATTCACTATTGTCGGAAGAGGCCGTGCTTGGCTTTGAGTATGGTTATGCCTCCGCCTCACCAGATCAATTGGTGATTTGGGAGGCCCAGTTTGGTGACTTTGCCAATGGCGCCCAGGTGGTGATTGATCAGTTTATCAGTGCTGGTGAAGTGAAGTGGGGTCGACTCTGTGGTCTGGTGATGATGTTGCCGCATGGCTATGATGGTCAGGGACCAGAGCATTCATCCGCACGGCTGGAACGTTACCTACAGCTGTGTGCGGGTGACAATATGCAGGTAGTTTATCCAACCACGCCAGCTCAGATGTTTCATATGCTGCGGCGTCAGGTGTTGCGTCCCTATCGTAAACCTCTGATCATCATGTCACCTAAGAGCCTGTTGCGTCATAAACTTTCTGTTTCGACACTTGAAGACCTGAGTAAAGGTAAGTTCGAAACAGTGATTGATGAGGTCGATTCTATCAAGCCAACCCAGGTAAAACGGGTCGTGGTTTGTAGCGGTAAGGTCTATTTTGATCTGCTGGAAAGACGTCGTGAACAAGAAATTACGGATGTTGCAATCGTTCGACTGGAGCAGCTGTATCCTCTGCCTGAAGAAAGACTGGCAGAAGTGCTGGGGGGGTATAGCAAGGCGACGGAGATTGTATGGTGTCAGGAAGAACCTAAAAATCAGGGTGCCTGGTATTTCCTTCATTCTCGCCTGAGAAATCGCGCAACGGCTAAGCAAAGAGTATTTTATGCTGGTCGGCCTGAGCATGCAGCGCCAGCCGAAGGTCTGTTGTATGCACACAAGGCAGCCCAGGCTGAATTGGTTGATACTGCACTACGAGGTGTTGAGGTCACGAAGGGGCGGGCTACCTTGCGGCCAGCCAGTTAAATGAATAACAGTAAACAATATTTACGCCTGCATGGCGTACAAGATTGAAGGGAGTCAATAGATGTTGATCGAAGTCAAAGTTCCTGTGCTGTCAGAGTCAGTAGCTGACGCAACCTTGGCCCAGTGGCATAAGAAGGTAGGTGATTACGTCAAGCGTGATGAGAACCTGGTTGATCTGGAAACGGACAAGGTGATGCTTGAAGTGGTTGCGCCGCATGATGGTGTGCTGACTGAAATCAGGCATGAATCTGGTGCTGTGGTGGGTAGCGGTGAAGTGTTGGCTATCGTTGATTCTTCTGTCGAGCAACCTGCTGAAGAGCCAGAAGAAAAATCAGAACCAGAAATAGTCGCTGAATCTGAAAAAGCAGAACCAGCGCCAGCGCCTGCTGCGGTAGAAGAACAGCCTGCGGTGGCGATGAATTTTAGTCCAGCGGTGCGCAAGTTGATCGTTGAGCACAAGCTTGATCCTGCGGCTATAAGTGGCACCGGTCGTGATGGTCGTATCACCAAGGCCGATGTTCTTAAGCATGTCGAACAGGGGAAACAACCTGCTGCTGCACCAACAGCACCGTCGACAACTGAAGTGGGGGCGGGTGGCCGTCCTGAGCAGCGTGTGCCGATGACTCGTTTACGCACCCGCATTGCCGAGCGCCTATTGGAAGCTCAGCAAACGACAGCCATGTTGACGACGTTTAACGAAATCAATATGCAGCCAGTGATGGATCTGCGTGCCAAGTATCAGGAAAAATTTCAGAAGAAACACGGCATCAAACTGGGTTTTATGTCGTTCTTCATCAATGCCTGTTGCGAAGCGCTGAAAGAGTATCCGGCGGTGAATGCCTCCATTGATGGTAATGACATTATCTATCATGGTTTCTTTGATGTTGGTGTGGCGGTAAGTACCGAACGTGGTCTGGTGGTGCCTATCATTCGTGATGCCGATCAGATGAACCTGGCTGAAATGGAGCAAGCTGTGGCTGAATACGCTGGCAAGGCCCGTGAAGGCAAACTGTCGATGGAAGATCTGAGTGGCGGCACCTTTAGTCTCACCAATGGCGGCACCTTTGGTTCGTTATTATCGACACCGATTCTGAATCCACCGCAGAGTGCAATTCTGGGTATGCACAAGATCGAGCAGCGTGCCGTGGTTGAAAATGGTGAGATAGTTGCCCGGCCGATGATGTATGTGGCTATGTCTTATGATCATCGTATTATCGATGGTAAAGAGGCGGTTTCATTCCTGGTCAAGGTCAAGGAAGTGCTTGAAGACCCCGCCCGCCTGTTGCTACAGGTTTAAAGGAGAATACAGATATGGATCATTATGACGTAGTTGTTATCGGCGGTGGCCCGGGTGGCTATGTGGCCGCGATTCGCTGTGCCCAATTGGGTTTGGAAACTGCTTGTATCGATATGTGGCTGGACGCTGACAATAAACCATCACTGGGTGGTACCTGTTTGAATGTGGGTTGTATTCCATCCAAGGCCTTATTGGATAGTTCTCATCACTATCATCGCCTGCAACATGAATTTGAAGATCATGGCATCAAGACCACCGGTGTCAGTCTCGATATCGAACAAATGATGGCGCGCAAGGATGACATTACTAAAAGTCTGACCGGTGGTGTGGCGGCGCTATTTGCTAAAAACAAGGTCACCTGGTTGCAGGGGCATGGCAAGTTGCTAGGTGAAAATCAGGTTGAATTCACAGCTCATGCCAAGGGCAAGAAAAAGCCTAAAGGCGAAATTATTGAGGCGGATAACATCATTATTGCCACAGGTTCCGTTGCGGCATCGGTTGCATCCTTGCCTGTTGATGGTAAGCGAATTGTTGATTCAACTGGTGCGCTGAATTTTAGTGAAGTGCCAAAGAGCCTGGCAGTGATTGGTGGCGGCGTGATTGGTCTGGAGCTGGGCAGTGTCTGGAGTCGTCTGGGGGCGGATGTCTCGGTTCTGATTCGTCGTGATGAATTTCTGCCAGCAGTAGATACGCATCTGGCGACAGCGGCATTGAAAGAACTAAGCTCACAGGGCCTGGATATTCGTCTCGGCACCAAGACTATTTCGGCCAAGGCCAGTGCCCGTCATGTGACGGTCACCATTGATGATGGCAAGGGTGAGTCGCAATTAAAATTTGACAAGGTTCTGGTTGCCACTGGCCGTAGCCCTAATACTGCAGGACTTAATGCCGCCGAAGTAGGGCTTGAAATGGATGAACGGGGTTTTATTGTTGCCGATGAAATGTGTCGTACCAATCTACCTGGTGTTTATGCTGTTGGTGATGTGGTGCGTGGACCAATGTTGGCGCACAAGGCCTCGGAAGAGGGCGTTGCCGTTGCTGAGCATATCGCCGGTGAGTTTAGTCATATCAACTATGGCACTATTCCCTGGGTTATCTATACCTGGCCTGAGATTGCTTGGGTCGGTAAGACATCACAGGAGTTGAAAAAATCAGGTGTTGATTTCAAAGAGGGTGTCTTCCCCTTTATGGCCAATGGCCGTGCTCGTGCCTCGGGTGATATTTCTGGCATGGTTAAGGTCATTAGTGAGGCCAAGGACGATACTATTCTTGGTGTGCACATTATTGGGCCGAATGCCTCGGAGATGATTGCCGAAGCGGTACTGGCGATGGAATTCTCAGCCAGCAGTGAAGATCTGGCGCGAACCATCCATGCTCATCCAACTCTTTCAGAGGCATTGCATGAAGCCGCACTGGGTGTGGAGAAGCGTAGCCTACATATTTAGATTAGATGTTTGTTTGCACATATAGAAACAGGGAGCCTAGGCTCCCTGTTTTAGTTTGTGGCGCTAATTTTTTGTTTAATCGAGGTGGCTAACAATCTCATCCAGACGCCGCCGCGTTGTCGGTTCCGGCAGCTCAGCGGGATAGCCTAAAACCAGCATGGCGATGGGGTTGAGTCCTTCTTCAAGATCAATGATTTCTTTTACTTTGCTTTCATCGAAGTAGCCAACCCAGGTAGAGGCCATGCCGGCAGCGACAACGGCGAGTTGGGCATAGGCTGCGGCGATAGTTGTATCTTGAACCGCGTATAGGTCACGGCCGCGGTCGCCATATTTTTCGGCTGAGCGATTAGGTTCAGCACAAAAGATTAGGCAGATTGGTGCCTCACTGATAAAACTCTGGTCTTGTGCTGCGGTTGAGAGTGCCAGGCGTTTTTCGCTATTGCTGACGATGATTATCTTATAGGCCTGTAGGTCACCTGCTGATGGGGCGCTGCAGGCGGTTTCAATGATGGCGTTGAGTTTTTCTTTTTCTACCGGCAGGTCACTTTGATAGCTGCGCACCGAGTGACGATGACGTACGGTTTCAAAAAAGTCCCACATACCTTTCTCCTTCAGTGTGTCCGGCAAGGCTGGCCAGTGTTAGCCAAGCTCGTTGATGGTCTCATGCTCTGGATAGTTTAGTTTGAACACCTTTAATGCGTCGTCGGCCAGGTCATTGATGCCGAGTTGGCGATAGGCCTTGATCATTATAATGAGGGCATCCGGAACTGCTGGTGTCTGCGGGTAGTTCGCCAGTGCATATTGGGCCCGTTTAACGGCTGACAGATAAGCGCCGCGGCGGTAATAATAATTGGCAGCATGCAGTTCGTATTGGGCCAACTGATTGCGAATGTCGAGCATGCGTTGTTTGGCATCGCTGACATATTTGCTTTCGGGATAGCGTTTGATCAAGTCATCAAAATGATGAAAGGCATCCTTGGCGGTTGTTGGCTGACGCTTGCTGAAATCTAGTCCCAGGGACAGGTCTAGTGTGCTCATGCTGCGTTCGAAACTGATCAGGCCGCGCAGATAATAGGCATAGTCAACATTCTTGGCGCGAGGATAGAGTTTGATGTAACGGTTTGCTGCGGCAATGGCGGAATCCGGTTCATCGTATTTGTAGTAGGCGTAGGCGACATTCAGCTGGGCTTGTTGCGTGTAGGGGCTGAAAGGGTGGTAGATCTCCAGGTCTTCATAGTGTTTGATGGCCGTTTGGTAGTCTTCAATCGACATTGATTCCTGAGCCTGGTTATAGAATTCTGAGGCTGGCCATGTGTCCGGATTGCTGGTCGATGCACAGCCAACCAGCAGGGATAAAAGCAGGACAGGAATAAGTTTTATGAGTGACGGCATTGGTTTGTTCCGGGACTTCTGGGGATGTTGTTATTACTTAAGAAAGGGTTCTTGAGACGGATGTAGCCTAGCATAGCGGCGCTGTTTTGTCCTTGGTGTTTAGGTGTGGAATATTAGTTGTCAGACAGGTTTTGTGCAATCGATGCCTGGACCCCCATGAATTGACGAATCCAGATTTTCTTGAGACCAAGTGTCTTTTTCAGTTGTTTCGCTGTTGTCGCGGCATCGGTTCGATTGCTGTAATTGCCATACAGCAGTGAGTACCAGTCTTTGTTGTTGAGTTGGCGATGGAAGTAGGCTGCCTTGTCCTGTAACTGGTGTTTTTTAATATAGGTTTCAAGCTTTTCCTGACTGCTGGTGCCGATAAGCTGTAAGGTGAAATGTGTTGGATTTTGCTGTAGCAGCCAGGTTTCATGGGGAATTTCCTGGTTGGCTGGTTGTTGTTTGATAGCAATTGGTTCAGGTTTAGCTTGGGCTATGATCGCCTGGCTGGCCATGCCTGGTGAAACCATGGTGCTTGATGCGCTGGTTATTATCTCGAAAGCCTCTGCTGCTGCCGGTGTTTTGGGGTATTGCTCGGAAATATACTTGGCTAGCTGGGTGGCGCCTTCTTTGTCGCCATCCTTTAGCTTGGCTTTGACTGCCTGAAGCTCGTGGCGGGCCAGCTGATTGCGTAGTGTGTTCATGCGCTGCATGGCGTTGTCACGATATTTGCTGTCTGGATATTGTTGAATCACAGCCGAGAAGCTGCTGAATGCCTGTCGTGCCAGGTCAGTATTGATAATGGCCGAGCTTGTCTTTGAGACTGTATCAGTTGGTATATGTGCCTGTTCGCTTCTCGCCAGCCCCTTTAAATAGTAGGCGTAATCAACATTGTCGTGGTTTGGATAGGTGCTGATGAAGCGATCGACCTCTCTGGTTGCGGTGTCAAACTCTTTTAGTTTGTAGTAGGCATAGCCTGTTTCGATTGGCGCCAGTTGGCTATAGGGGCTGAGTGGATAGAGGATTTCCAGTTCGCTGAAATATTTGATGGCGGTTTTATGCTCGCCGCTGGACTGGGCCTTGCGGGCTTCACTGTAGTAGATGTCGGCTGACCATTTGGCCGGCGGGGCTGTTGGCGATGTCATTGTGGCGCAACCACTGATGAACAAGGCGGTAATGAGCGTAATGATTAAACGCATGTTGGTTGATTTGCTTGTTATTTCAAAGGTGTGATGAGCCTAGCATAAGCATTAAATCTTGTCTTGAACCGAACTGTTCTCTGGTGGCTAATAGGGGGGCGAATTGTTAATATTGGTTTTTTTCCGCCTTCCATAAATACCGGACTTTCAAATAGTTATGTCTAAAACAGAAATGCTTTCTGCCGTTGTGCCAGTTGAGATGGGCGGTAACCGGCTGGATCAGGCTCTGGCGCAGCTTTTCCCTGATTATTCCCGTGCCCGTTTACAGCAGTGGGTTAAGGCCGGTCAGGTGTTGGTGGATGGTAAGCAATTGCGCCCCCGGGACAAGGTGATGGGCGGTGAGTTGCTACAGGTGGAGGCAACCACCGAGGTCGAGGTGGCATGGCAGCCACAAGTGATACCGCTGGATGTTGTCTATGAAGATGATGACATCCTAGTGATCAATAAGCCGGTAGGTTTGGTGGTTCACCCAGGCACGGGTAACCCGGATGGCACCCTGGTCAACGCCTTGTTAAATCATGCCCCGGAGCTGAATGAGGTGCCACGTGCCGGCATCATTCACCGCCTCGATAAGGCAACCTCTGGCCTGCTGGTGGTGGCGCGTAATCTGAAATCACAAAAACACCTGGTGGAAATGCTGCAGGCGCGAATTATGAAACGCGAGTATCAGGCCATCGCCTGCGGTGTGATGGTCAGTGGCGGCACGGTAGATGAGCCAATCGGCCGTCATTCAGTGGATCGTAAACGCATGGCGGTGGTACATAACGGTAAGGAGGCGATTACCCATTATCGCGTTATCCAGCGCTATCGCGCCCATACCCATATTCGCGTCAACCTGGAAACAGGCCGTACTCACCAGATCCGTGTCCACATGGCCTTTATTCGTCATCCTTTAATTGGCGATCAGGTCTATGGTCAGCGCCTGCGTATTCCGAAAGATAGTAGCGAACAGATGACCAAGATGATGCGCGATTTCAAACGTCAGGCCTTGCATGCGGCCAAGCTTGGCCTGGAACATCCATCTACAGGTGAGCAGATGGAGTGGGAGGTGCCATTGCCTGATGACATGATTCGCTTACTTGAGGTGTTAAAAGCAGACGCCAAAGAGCATGCCTGATTTCGACTGGCTTGTGCCTGACTGGCCAGCGTCCGTCAGCGTGCATGCCGGTACTACCACCCGTCTGGGTGGGGTAAGTGTTGCGCCCTACGACAGTTTGAATCTTGGTGATCATGTTGGTGATAACGCCGCAGCCGTCGCTGCCAATCGTTCTCTTCTAAAGCAAGGTCATGGGCTGCCTGCTGAACCGGTCTGGCTTAAGCAGGTGCATGGCATAGCGGTGGTGGATGCGGCTGTGGTTAGTGATGTCCCCGTGGCCGACGCCAGTTTTTCTCATCAATCGAATATAGTCTGCACAGTGATGACGGCAGATTGCCTGCCCGTGTTGCTGTGTGATCAGGCCGGTTCGGTGGTTGCTGCTGTCCATGCTGGTTGGCGTGGATTGGCGGATGGGGTGATCGAGGCAACGGTTAAACAGATGGGGGTTGCGGCATCCAACTTGATGGCGTGGCTGGGGCCGGCGATTGGACCCAAGGCGTTTGAAGTAGGGGCTGAGGTACGTCAGCAGTTTATTGCTCAAGACCCACAAGCGGTCGAGGCATTCCAACCGTCCGCGCTTTCATCAGCACAGGGTCGCTGGTTGGCGGATATCTATCTGCTGGCTCGGCAACGATTGGCAAGGCTAGGGGTTGAACAGGTCTATGGTGGCCACTGCTGTACCTACAGCGACGCAGAGCGATTTTATTCCTATCGCCGCGACGGCATCACTGGTCGCATGGTTTCATTGATTTGGTTGGATCAGGCTGGGTAATATGATCGTTGTGAATACATATTCTCTAGAGGAATTCATATGACTCATTGGTACATCCTGTCGGTGGTCGGCAAAGATCGCCCGGGCATTGTTTCCCATGTCACTGCGGCCCTGTATGAGGGCGGTTGTAATCTGGGTGAGACCTCCATGATTCGCTTGGGCGACAGCTTTACCATCATGATGATGGTTCGCCACGCTGGCACGGTGAAATCCTTGCATGATTTGTTGAGTACCGTGGCTGACTCCATGGGGCTGCATGTTCATATCGA
The DNA here is from genome assembly GCA_965602225.1 of uncultured Gammaproteobacteria bacterium. Classification (GTDB taxonomy): domain Bacteria; phylum Pseudomonadota; class Gammaproteobacteria; order Tenderiales; family Tenderiaceae; genus Tenderia. Next base: position 21,858 of record CBFCYE010000028.1, read on the forward strand.
TAAGATGGACGGCAAGCTGCACCGGCATGTTGAGCCGGATGTGCAGATTACGGTTTACGGTGCTGACCGACCCGGCATTGTCGCCCATGTTACTGGTGCGCTGGCCGAGGCTGGCCTGAATATCGTCAACCTGGACTCTGATGTTGGTGGCAGTGATGCAAGCCCTATCTACGTCATGCATATTGATGGTGTGGCAGGCGAGGGTATTGCGGCGCTGGAGTCAGCGCTTGAGATAGTTATTAAAGAAGGTGTGGATGCCAAGCTGACTCCCATCGAGACGATGATTGGTTGATTCATGTCTCAGCTAGAAATTCTGCAATATCCTGATCTACGTCTGAAACAATTGTCTGAACCGGTAGAGCGGTTTGATGATGCCTTGCGTGATTACATCGTTGAGCTCGAGCAGACCATGCGGGCCGGTCCGGGTGGAGTGGGTATCGCCGCGCCGCAGACGGGGCACTTTATCCGTGTGGTGATTGTTGATGTCTCCAGCAAACCCAAGATTGAACAGCATGGCCGGATGGTGATGGTAAATCCGGAGATCATCAGTTATGACGGTTTTGCCAAGGGGCGTGAGGGCTGCATGTCGGTGCCGGATTACACCGGCAATGTGATTCGCGCTGAACGTATTGAGCTGGAATACTTTGATGAGTTTGGTGAGCAGCAGAAAATCGAGAGCGTGGGCTTCGAGGCGCGTGCTATCCAACATGAGCTGGATCACCTTGAAGGTTTGCTGTTTCTGGATCGTCTGGTGAGTCGGCGTAGCGATCTGTTTAAACGAAAAACTTATAAAAAATAAAAGAGTAGCGGAGGTTTCTCATGAAGCTTGAGAAAATTATGATGATTGTTATCTTTGGTGGTATGTTCCTACTAATGATGGTGTTGACTGTTTTGAACTGGTTTATCTAAGCAAGAATTCTTCTATGCCGTCTTTACCTCCTGCCATCTTCATCATGGGGCCGACAGCCGCCGGCAAGACCGACCTGGCTGTAGCTTTGCAGCAGCAGCTTGGTTGCGAACTGATCAGTGTCGATTCGGCCTTGATCTATAAAGGTATGGATATCGGTACTGCCAAGCCATCTGAGCAAGAGTTGCGGCAGGCGCCACATCGGCTGATTGATATTCTTGAACCTACCGAGGCCTATTCGGCCGGTAACTTTCGTAACGATGCCCTGGCAGCGATGGCTGAAATCACCGCGGCGGGAAAAATTCCATTATTGGTGGGGGGCACCATGCTCTACTTCCGTGCCCTGGAGCACGGTCTGGCCGATCTGCCGGCCGCCGATGAGCAGGTACGGGCCCGTCTCGATGCGGATATAGAACAGTATGGTCTGGAGGCAATGCATCAACGCCTGCAGCAGGTTGACCCTGACTCGGCTGCTCGTATCCATCCTAACGATCCGCAGCGTATTCAGCGTGCCCTTGAGGTCTATGAGGTCAGTGGCAAGACCATGACCGAGCTACATGCTGAGGCGGGCAAAGAAAAGTTGCAGTACCGCGTGGCCAAAATTATTGTGGCGCCAGAGGATCGCAGCATCCTCCATCAGCGTATAGAAAAACGCTTTAAGTTGATGATGGAAAAAGGATTTATTGATGAGGTGGTGGGGCTGCGCCAGCGCGGCGACCTGAGTATGAGTCTACCTTCCATGCGGGCAGTGGGTTACCGTCAGGTATGGGAGTATCTTGATGGTCAGTATGATTATGATGAGATGCTGCAAAAAGGTATTGTTGCTACCCGTCAGTTTGCCAAGCGTCAGTTGACCTGGTTAAGAGCCGAGCAGGGTGCGCACTGGTTGGAGGGTGAATCGCCAGATTTATTGGCGCAGGCCTTGAAATACATCAACACCAGCCTCAATATATGATTGCGGTTGGGTGTGTTAGTATTCCTGACAATTGTGCCCCGCGTGTAAGTTAGGCGGCTGGCTCTGGTAAGAGGTTGTACGCTCCATAAACAATAACTAAAGGAGAGTGGCAGAATGAGCAAAGGGCAAACGTTACAAGACCCTTTTTTGAATGCCTTGAGAAAGGAAAAGGTGCCGGTATCTATTTTTCTGGTTAACGGTATCAAGCTACAGGGCCAGATCGATTCTTTTGACCAGTTTGTAGTGTTGTTGAAAAACACCGTCAATCAAATGGTCTACAAACATGCAATTTCAACCATTGTGCCAGCTAGAAATGTCAAATTGCCAATGAGTGATGATGACGCTAGTAGTTCTTAGTCAGCAGGTAAGTATTTAAGTGGAGTTTTTTGAGCGCCCCGATGAGGGTGAACGCGCCGTTCTTGTACATCTGGATTTTCAGGTCGAGGATGCCCGCGAAGAGTTGGAAGAGTTTAAAGAGCTTGTTCTCTCGGCCGGCGCCGAACCTGTCGCAATTGTGCAGGGCAGTCGCCGTGCTCCTGATCCAAAATACTTTATAGGTGGCGGTAAGGCCGAAGAGATTATTGGAATCGCTGCGGCTGAAGAGGCCGAGTTGGTGATCTTTAATCATGCTTTATCACCATCTCAAGAGCGTAATCTTGAACGGTTGTTGAAGTGCCGGGTGCTGGATCGTACTGGTCTGATTCTTGATATATTTGCTCAGCGTGCTCGTACCCATGAGGGTAAATTGCAGGTTGAGTTGGCTCAGCTGCGGCATTTGTCGACTCGTTTGGTACGCGGTTGGACCCATCTGGAAAGACAAAAGGGTGGTATTGGTCTGCGTGGCCCGGGTGAAACCCAACTTGAGACCGATCGCCGTCTGATTGTTGATCGTATCAAACAGCTCAACAAGAGGCTGGAGAAGGTGCGGCGCCAGCGCGAGGATAGGCGTCGTTCACGGCGTAAGGCCATGGTTCATGCGGTTTCACTGGTTGGTTATACCAATGCTGGTAAATCGACATTGTTCAATGCGCTGACTGATGCGGATGTTTATGCTGAAGATAAACTCTTCGCCACACTCGATCCGACCTTGCGCAAGTTTGATGTGGAGACTGAGTTCGATACAATTCTGATTGATACGGTCGGTTTTATTCGTCATTTGCCTCACAGCCTGGTGGCAGCATTCCGTTCAACTCTGGAGGAAACCCAGGGGGCAACCTTGCTGATGCATGTGATTGATGCTCATGACGAGGGTCGGCATGACCGGATTCATGAGGTCAACGAAGTATTGAAAGAAGTGGGTGCCCATGAGGTGCCGCAGCTGGAGGTCTATAACAAGATCGACTTGATGCAAGAGGCCGAGCCCAGAATTGATCGTGATGAGTTGGGCCGTCCTTTAAGGATCTGGATTTCAGCCAAGAGTGGTGATGGCCTCGACTTGCTTAAACAGGCTGTAACTGAACTTTTGCAGTGGCAAGAGGCCAAACAGCGGGGCGAAGAAGCATCGTTTGGAATGGTGAATAGCCGTCAGCACTATCAGTTGAGACTATCGCCAACGGCAGGCCGTTTACGGGCTGAACTGTTTGAACGTGAAATGGTTGAGCGTGAAGACGTGCTGGAAAATGGGGATTGTTTGCTAGACGTTCTTACCTGGCCACGGCAAATGGAAACATTTTGTCGTCAGGATGGATGTGAGTTAGTGGCGGACAATAACCTGGATTCGGTTATAAATTTATAGTTTAGCCTTGCGGCTAAGTGATAAGGTTTCTAAAATTGCCAGTTCTGGTTTGAAATACTGAACTGGCTTACGACTTTTATTGATTGGAGAGGCACATGGCCTGGAATGAGCCGGGTGGATCGAAGGATAATGATCCATGGGGAAACAAACGCAAAGACGAACAGGGTCCTCCTGATCTGGACGAAGTTGTCCGTAAGATGCAGGATAAGCTTGGTGCAATGTTCGGTGGCAAGAAAAGCGGCAATAACGGCGGTGGCGGTAACGGCCCTAGCCTAGGTAAGGGTGGTGCGGCTGGTATGGGTCTGACCCTGGCGATTGCCGTGGGTGCCTGGCTGGTCTATGACATGGCGCATATCATTCAGCCTGCTGAGCAGGGTGTGGTGATGCGTTTTGGTAAATACGTTGACACCTTACAGCCTGGTTTGAGTTTCCGTCTGCCACGTCCAGTTGAACAAGTGGTTCGGGTCGATGTTGCCCAGAATAGGGATGTGCTTATCGGCTATCGTGCGGCGGGCGGCGGCGGACGTACCAGCAGCAAGAGTTCTTCTGTTGCCAGTGAATCCTTGATGTTGACCCGTGATGAAAACATCGTTGAGGTCAGTTTTGCGATTCAATACAACATCAAATCATCCTCCGATTACCTGTTTAAAGTTCGTGATCCAGACCTAACCCTGCGCGAGGCGGCCGAGAGTGCCATTCGTGAAGTGGTGGGTAAGAGTGACATGGACTTTATTCTGAAAGAAGGTCGCAGTGACATCGTTAACGGTGTACAGAGTCGGATTCAGGAGATTATTGATATCTATCAAACCGGTTTAATGGTCATTAGTGTCAATATGCAGGATGCGCAACCACCTGAACAGGTGCAGCATGCATTCGATGATGCGGTTAAGGCGCGCGAGGATCAGCAACGTTTGATCAATGAATCTCAAGCTTATTCCAATGATATTTTGCCTAGGGCGCGTGGTGCCTCAGCACGTCAAATCGAAGAAGCCAGTGGTTACAAAGAACAAGTAGTTGCCCAGGCTGAAGGTGAGGCTGCCCGTTTTGAAAGTATCCTGACTGAATACAAGCGGGCACCAAAGGTTACCCGCCAACGCCTCTATATAGAGACTATGGAAGAAGTATTGTCCAAGTCTTCCAAGGTGATGATCGATGTTGAAGGTGGAAACAACCTGATGTATCTGCCGCTGGACCGTATGATGCAAGGTCAGCCAGCACCAAGTCAGGGGCAGAGTTTTAGCCCCAACCTTTCTAATCTAGAGAGCCAGGCAGGCTCAGCTGCACGTTCAGCGCAACAGTTTATTCAGCGTGAACGTGATTCACTTCGTAGTCGGGAGCAACGCTAATGGATCAGGGTAAAGGTTTAGGGATTATAATCCTGCTGGGTGCAGTTCTGATCCTGGGTATGTTTTCTGTTTTTACGGTCAATGAGCGTGAGAAAGCGATTCTGTTACGTCTGGGTGAAATTGAAACGACTGATTTTGCGCCGGGCATCCATTTCAAGATTCCTTTTATCAATAATATTAGGAAGTTTGATGGTCGCGTGCTGACTATGGATGCCCAGCCAGAAACCTTCCTCACGGTTGAGAAGAAAAATGTGGTGGTGGATGCCTTTGTTAAGTGGCGTATCGCCGATGAGTCCAAATTTTTCACTGCCATGGGGGGTACCGAGAATCGTACCAACACCCGTCTGTCTCAGATTGTTAAAGACAGTCTGCGTGAAGAGTTTGCTCGTCGTACCATTCAGGAGGTTATCTCGGGTGAACGTGCCGAGATCATGGATATCGCAACGCAGACTGCAGATGTGAAGTCGCAGGAGTTTGGCGTTAAAGTGATCGATGTGCGCATCAAACGTATCGATCTGAAGGGTGAGATCAGCGACTCGGTTTATGATCGTATGGTGGCTGAACGTGCTCGTGTTGCTGCTGATTTCCGCGCCAAAGGTGCTGAGATTGCTGAAAAGACCCGTGCTGATGCCGATAAGCAGCGTACGGTTTTGCTAGCAGAATCGTATCGTGAAGCAGAACAACTACGTGGTCAAGGTGATGCGATGGCTTCTGAGATTTACGCCAAGGCTTATAATCAGGACTCTGAGTTTTACTCTTTCTACCGTAGCCTGCTGGCCTATAAAGAATCGTTCAAAAACAAGAGCGATATAATGGTGATCAAGCCTGATACTGAGTTCTTCCGTTACTTTGGTGACCAGGACGGAGCCAAGTAGTAAAGGCGTAGCCTGACGGGCAATTTGTTTCATAAACAGGTAAAATACGAAACCGGGCATGACACTTAGTGTGATGCCCGCTTTTTTTGGTAACGATGATGTGGCAAGACTTGTGGACGGCGCTGGCGCTGGTTCTGGTGATTGAGGGGGTTTTGCCCTTTATTAATCCCAATGGCATGCGCAACGTCTGGCAGCAGATGGTGCAAATGGATGACAAGTCCCTGCGTATTGCTGGCCTGGCGAGCATGATTGCCGGTCTCATCGTGTTAAGCCTGGTGCGTTAAAAAGCACCCAGATTATAAAATGGTTGGAAGCGTGACACAGAAAAACGAACGCTGGTTATTGCCGGAAGGCATAGTCGAATTGCTGCCGGAACAGGCACAACAGCTTGAGCAATTACGCCGCCTGTTGGTGGATAATTTTAATGCTTGGGGTTATGAACTCGTCATGCCGCCGCTGATGGAATATCTGGAGTCATTACAGGTAGGCACCGGCAGTGATCTTGATCTGCAGACCTTTAAATTGATTGACCAATTGACAGGTCGCTTGATGGGGATTCGTGCTGATATGACGCCACAAGTCGCGCGTATTGATGCCCACGTTCTCAAACGTGATGTCCCCACTCGTCTATGTTATATCGGCCCCGTTTTACATACCAAATCATCAGGTTTTGAAAGGTCTCGTTCACCGCTTCAAGTGGGGGCCGAGCTGTATGGTCATGCCGGCATCGAGAGTGATGTGGAAATTCTGCGTTTGATGGTGGAAACCCTAAGGTCGGCCGGTGTTGAAAATCTTCATATTGACCTGGGTCATGTGGGTATTTATCGCGAATTGGTGAAAGACGCAGGCTTGTCTGCCGACCAGGAAGTGACCTTGTTTGAGGCCATGCAGCGTAAGGCCAAACCTGAAATCCATGCCTATCTTAAAGACTGGGGAGTCAAGAGTCCGGTGCGTGAACAGCTTCGTAGTCTGGTGAATCTGAACGGTGACAGCTCCGTATTAGCGCAAGCGCGTGAAGCATTTGCCTCAGCAAGTGACGGCGTTAAAGCTGCGCTTGAAAATCTGATTCAGATTGCTGCATTGGCTGAGCGTCACATCGGCGACCTGCCTCTCTATTTTGATTTGGCTGAACTACGTGGCTATCGTTATCAGACCGGCGTGGTATTTGCTGCTTTTGTCCCGGGCCATGGTCAGGAGATCGCCCGCGGTGGTCGTTATGATGCTATCGGTGAGGCCTTTGGCCGTGCCCGTCCGGCCACCGGTTTTAGTACCGATCTTAAGAACCTTGTCAGTTTGAGTCAGAAGGGCATGCCAACAGTTAGCGGTATTTTTGCGCCAGTCTCTGATGGTCAATCACTTGATGCCAAGATTGTGGAATTGCGTGGCCAGGGTGAGCGTGTGGTTGCCATGTTGCCAGGGCAGCGTGGTGGCGCGGCTGATTTCGGTTGTGACCGTGTCTTGCAGCAAAGTAGCAACGGCTGGGAAGTGGCTTCAGTTTAGAAGCTGAATATTAATTGGCCAGAATTTTTATTTATCTACAAATGGTAATCAATAAATGAGCAGTGGTAAGAACGTAGTTGTCATCGGCACCCAATGGGGCGATGAGGGCAAGGGTAAGATTGTTGATCTGCTGACCGACACGGTTGCAGCAGTGGTTCGCTTTCAGGGTGGCCATAATGCCGGTCACACCTTGGTGATCGATGGTGAAAAGACGGTCTTGCATCTGATTCCATCGGGCATCCTGCGTGAAAATGTTCAGTGTCTGATTGGTAATGGTGTGGTGTTGTCTCCTGAAGCGTTGTTGACCGAGATCGAAGGTCTGGAGGCCAAGGGTGTGCCAGCGCGCGAGCGTTTGAAGATCAGCCCTTCCTGTCCATTGATTCTGCCTTATCATGTTGCCCTGGATCAGGCCCGTGAACGCGCCCGCGGCAAGTTGGCAATTGGTACTACTGGTCGCGGTATCGGTCCGGCCTATGAAGACAAGGTTTCACGTCGCGGTCTGCGCCTGGATGATCTGTTTCATCGTGAGCGTTTTGCGGCCAAACTGGGTGAGGTTCTCGATTATCACAACTTCATGCTGAAAAACTATTACAAGACTGACGTCATCGATTTTCAGCAGGTCATGGATCAGAGCCTCAGCTGGGCCGAACAGCTAGAGCCTATGACTGCCGATGTCACCGGCATGCTGCATGATTATCGTGATAATGGTCACAGTGTCATGTATGAAGGCGCCCAAGGTGCTTTGTTGGATATCGATCACGGTACCTATCCATTTGTGACATCTTCAAATACGACTGCTGGCGGCGCAGCTACTGGCAGTGGCATGGGGCCACGTGGCCTGGATTATGTGCTGGGCATCACCAAGGCCTATACCACCCGTGTCGGTGCCGGTCCGTTCCCGACCGAATTGTTTGACGAAATGGGTGAGCACCTGGCACGTCGCGGCCATGAATTTGGCTCTACCACTGGCCGTGCGCGGCGTTGTGGCTGGTTTGATGCCGTTGCAATGCGCCGCTCGAATCAGGTCAACAGCGTGACTGGTTTGTGTATTACTAAGTTGGATGTCATGGATGGTCTGGATACTATTCGTATCTGTGTCGGTTATGAGCGTGATGGTGAAGCATATACATCGGCTTCTTTGGCTGCGGATGTGTTGGATAATTGCACGCCTGTCTATGAAGACATGCCGGGCTGGAAAGAGTCCACCGTCGGTGCCAAACGTTACGAAGATCTACCGGAAGCCGCTCAGGCCTACCTGAAACGCATCGAAGAGATCTCAGGTGTACCTGTAGATATTATTTCGACCGGTCCTGATCGTGAAGAGACCATTGTGCTCAGGAACCCGTTCGACGCATAAGTTTTTAAACAAGCTAATGATGAAAGGCCGCAGCACAATAAAAGTGCTGCGGCCTTTTGCGTTTCTGGGGTAAGTTTAAAGAATATGTTTATTTGAGAATCCTTACATGCACGAAATATCGCTTTGCCAGAGTGTGTTGAAGATTATCGAACAACAGGCTGCAGAGCAAAACTACTCGCGTGTTAAAACTGTTTTTCTGGAAGTAGGGCGATTGGCCGCGGTAGAACCTGAGTCGCTACGTTTTGGTTTCGATGCGGTGATGAAAGACTCTATAGCCGATGGTGCAAGGCTTGAGATTATCGATGTTATTGGCCAGGCTGTTTGTTTGCAGTGCAAGAGTAGGGTGGAAGTAAAACAGCGCTTTGATGCCTGTCCACAATGTGGCGCCGTAGCATTGCTGATTGAGCAAGGCGAAGAACTGCGTATTAAAGAGTTGGAGGTGGAATAGTGTGTCTTGATTGTGGTTGCGGCAGTGATCAGATAAAGATTGATAACGAGTCACACGCATGTGCTAGCCGCAGGGTTAATATCGAGATCGATATTCTGGCGGCAAACAATAACTACGCAACGGCTAATCGTCAGTTCTTGGCTGAAAAAAACATTCTTACCTTAAATTTGTTGTCCAGTCCTGGGTCAGGAAAAACAACGCTGCTGACGCGCACCATTACGGATTTAAAAAACACGCATGCAATGACGGTGATCGAAGGTGATCAGCAGACCAGCAACGATGCCGAGCGGATACGTGCCACCGGTGTTCAGGCCATTCAGATCAATACCGGCAAGGGCTGTCACCTTGATGCTCATATGATTGGTCATGCGCTGGAAAAACTGCAGCCAGACGATGACAGTCTGTTGTTCATTGAAAATGTCGGCAACCTGGTTTGTCCTGCCAGCTTTGACCTGGGCGAGTCCTACAAGGTGGTGATTCTTTCTGTCACCGAGGGTGAAGACAAACCGCTTAAATATCCGGACATGTTTCATGCAGCAGATGTGATGATTATTAACAAAATTGATCTGCTGCCGTATGTTGAGTTTGATCTTGATAGGTGTATTGAATATGCGCGGCGCGTTAATCCTGATATCGAAGTGATTCAGCTTTCTGCCAGCAAAGGTGAAGGATTGGCTCAATGGTATGAATGGATTGAACTGCGCCGTGATCACCCAGGCAAGAGTATTTCTGCGCATGGCGCAGCCTATAGCGAAGAGACGTAATTCATGTGCCTCGCCATTCCAGCTGAAGTCATTTCTATCGACCAAGATAATGCGCTGGTCTCGCTAGGTGGTATCAAAAAACAGATTTCACTGACGCTGGTGGAGGATGTAAAAGTTGGTGATTATTTATTGATTCATGTCGGCTATGCACTGAGCAAAATTAGCCCAGATGAAGCGCAAAAGACGCTTGAGTTGTTTGCCGAGGCCGGCATGCTGGACATGCAGTCACAATGAAATACGTTAATGAATTTCGCGATCAGAAAACCGCCAGGCATATCGCTGCGGCTATCAAACAAGAAGCACAGACAGGGCGTCATTACCGGCTGATGGAGTTTTGCGGCGGCCATACCCACGCCATCTTTCGTTATGGTATCCAAGACTTGATGCCTGCCAATGTCGAATTTGTGCACGGCCCTGGTTGTCCGGTCTGCGTCTTGCCTGCGGCGCGTATCGATGAAGCCATGCAACTGGCAGAACAACACGGGGTCATTCTCTGTACCTATGGCGATATGATGCGTGTACCCGCCGGTAGCCGACGTAGCTTGATGCAAGCCAAGGCTGGCGGTGCTGATATTCGAATGATCTATTCCACTCAGGACGCCTTGCAGATCGCCCGCGACAATCCGAACCAGCAGGTGGTCTTCTTCGCCATCGGTTTCGAAACCACCACACCGCCGACTGCTGTTGCCATCAAGCAGGCGGCAGCCGAGGGGATAAATAATTTTTCTGTTTTTTGTAATCACGTCCTTACCCCGGCAGCGTTGGGGGCAATTCTCAACGCACCTGACCCCGTGACTATCGATGCCTTTCTTGGCCCGTCTCATGTCAGCACCATTATCGGCAGTCGTCCCTATGAGCAGTTTGCTAAAGAGTATGGCAAGCCGATTGTGATTGCAGGTTTTGAACCCTTGGATGTAATGCAGTCGGCCTTGATGGCAATCCGTTTGGTAAATGAAGGCAGTCACGAAGTTGAAAATGAATACAGTCGTGCCGTAACGCGTGACGGCAACAGCAAGGCACAAGCATTGATGGCTGATGTGTTTGAGCTGCGCGACAGTTTTGAGTGGCGTGGTCTGGGTCTGATTGCTGATAGCGCCTTGCAGATAAAACCTGAATTCGTCAGCTTCGATGCTGAAAAACGTTTTGCCGTTGAGACTCATGCCATCAGCGATGTAAAAGGCTGTGCCTGTCCCGAAATCCTGCGAGGGCAAAAGAAACCGGTCGAGTGCAAACTGTTTGGTACAGTCTGCACGCCAGAAAACCCGATGGGTTCCTGCATGGTCTCGTCAGAGGGTGCCTGCGCTGCCTATTGGTCTTATGGCCGTCATCGGGATGAACCAAGCTGTGAGCCAGCCGCATGAGCCTTGATCTGCGCAATGGTGTTATCAATATGGGCCATGGCAGCGGTGGCCGTGCCACTGCAGAGCTGATCGAAATCCTGTTCCTCAAACACTTCGATAATGAACTGCTGCGCCAGGGGAATGATCAGGCCGTGTTTGAAGTGTCCGCTGGGCGGATGGTAATGAGTACCGACAGTCATGTCATCTCGCCGCTGTTTTTTCCTGGTGGTGATATTGGCAGTCTGGCAGTGCACGGCACAATTAACGATGTTGTAATGTCAGGCGCCAAGCCACTCTATCTCTCGGTCGGATTTATTCTCGAAGAGGGTTTCCCTCTGCACGATCTTGAACGCATCGTCATCAACATGGCTGAGGCTGCAAGGCATGCGGGTGTGAAAATCATCTGTGGTGACACCAAAGTGGTGGAGAAGGGTAAGGGCGATGGTGTTTTTATAAACACCACCGGTGTCGGTGTTGTGTCTGCCGGTGTGAATATCTCTGGTGATTTAGCCCGCCCTGCTGATGTTATTTTGCTAAGTGGCAGCATTGGTGATCACGGTATAGCAGTACTTTCCAAACGTGAAAATCTCGATTTTGAAACCAGCATCGAATCAGACTCGGCTGCACTAAATGAGCTGGTCGCAGAGATGGTCAAGGCCGTGCCACAGATTCACTGTCTGCGTGACCCAACCCGTGGCGGACTCGCCACCAGCCTGAACGAACTGGCCAAGCAGTCAGGCGTTGGCATGCAAATCCAGGAAGCCGCTATTCCAATTAGAACCGAAGTCGCTGCTGCCTGTGAACTGCTAGGCCTTGATCCACTCTACATCGCCAATGAAGGAAAATTGGTTGCTATCTGCGCCGCTGAGGATGCGCAGAAGCTATTGTCAGTTATGCGTGAGAACCGACTTGGTCAAGATGCCGCCATCATCGGTGAAGTGAAAAACGACAAGCGTCAACTGGTGCAAATGCAGACCAGTTTTGGCGGGAACAGGTTGGTGGATTGGTTGATGGCAGATCAGTTGCCGCGAATTTGTTAGTGGGGTTGTTTACACCCCTTTTACTGCGTAATTGGCAGGTGTGCCCGAAGCAGACGTTGGGTCCTGCTGCGAAAAACGACAGCAATGTCGAGATAGCGGTCATTGACACTAAAACATACGAACGGCAGCTTCCAGTTTATAGTGGCCCCTCTCAGTGATTACTGCAATTTTGAGAGGGGTGTGCCTGTGTGGCGTACG
>CBFCYE010000029.1:0-31395 GCA_965602225.1 uncultured Gammaproteobacteria bacterium
GTCTATTGGCGCAAGGAACACCAACTACAACATCGTCAGGCGAGGTTGGATTAATGCTGGCCTATATTATTCGTCGCATCCTCTATGCCTTGCCGATCTTGATGGGGGTGAACCTGATCACCTTTACGTTGTTTTTTGTCGTCAACAGTCCCGAAGATATGGCGCGGATGCAGTTAGGCGCCAAGCATGTGACTGAAGAGGCCATAGATAAGTGGAAGGCTGAGCGAGGTTACGACAAGCCGCTATTGATTAACGATCAGGCCACGGGTGCAGCAACTTTCACTGATACCATTTTTTACGATAAATCGGTCAAGCTGTTTGCCTTTGATTTTGGTCGTTCTGATAGTGGTAGGGATATTGGTTACGACATTAGCCAACGGATGTGGCCGAGTCTGGCTATTGCTTTACCTAATTTGATTCTTGGTCTGTTGGCCTATATTACCTTTGCTCTGTTGGTGGCCTTTTTTCGTTCCAGCTATATTGATATTGGCGGGGTGATTTTGTGCGTTGTATTGATGTCTATCTCGGGTCTGTTCTACATCATTGGTGGCCAGTATCTGGTGGGTAAGTTGTTACACCTGGTGCCTGTGTCTGGTTACGACACAGGCATGGAGTCAATCAAGTTTCTAATCCTGCCAGTGTTGATCGGCGTGGTCTCGGGTATTGGTTCCAGTACTCGTTGGTATCGCACCATTTTTCTCGAGGAGATAGGCAAGGACTATGTCCGCACCGCGCGGGCCAAGGGTATGGCCGAACTGGCGGTGCTGTTCAAACATGTATTGAAAAATGCCATGATTCCGATTCTGACTGGCGTTGTGGTGGTGTTGCCACTGCTATTCATGGGTAGCCTGATCACGGAATCTTTTTTTGGTATTCCCGGGCTCGGCAGTTACACCATTGACGCGATTAATCGACAGGACTTTGCTATTGTCCGAGCCATGGTGTTTCTTGGCTCGGTGCTCTACATCCTCGGGCTGATCCTGACCGATATTTCTTATACTCTGGTGGACCCGAGGATCAGGCTGTCATGAGTGTGACTCCGGTATTGCTCTGGACCGATGCGCTGCTGTTTTTTCTGCTGCTGGCGATCGCGTTTGCCGCCATCTATGCCCGTGGTAAGGAGCACCTAAGCGCGCCCTGGCGTCAGGTGATGCGCAGTCGAATTGGCGTTGCGTCAATGCTGGTGTTGCTGGTCTATGTTGGCATTGGCCTGCTGGACTCTGTGCATTATCGCCAAGCCTTGTCTAATCAGGATAATGCCAATGAGGTGAGTAAATCTGGCGAAACGCATTACTCCGCAGAGGTATTGAGTGTACTGGACGCCCTGATGGGGTCGATCAAGACCAAGGTCGAAACCACCTATTCAGCACCATTCGCTAGCCATGCCTTTACCCGTGAGATGCAACAATTACCTGATGGTCAGCAGTTACGCATTTATCCGCGCCTGAAATACGGTGGTGCCCATCTGGATAATCCAGAGCAGGATAGGCTGGCCGACATTGTCTCCAGTTCTGCGCTGGCGCTGTTGCTGGCCTTGTTAGTCTGGTTGGTGTTTGCCTTGTTGTTGGTGGCCTGGTTGTCTAAACGTCAATCCACATCATTTAAAGAAATGATGAAGCTGGTTATGGGTGGTCATACTGAGGTGCCTTGGCGTGTGGTGTTGTTGACACTAGGTGTTGTGATTGTTTTGCTCTGCTGGTGTGCCTTGCTGGGTCCTAAGTATCATATTCTCGGTACCGACAAGGTGGGGCAGGATGTCTTTTATCTGGCCATGAAGAGTGTTCGCACTGGTCTGTTGATTGGCACCCTGACCACCCTGGTGATGCTGCCGTTTGCAGTCATGCTCGGAATTATGGCCGGTTATCTACGTGGTTGGGTCGATGATGTGGTGCAGTATCTCTATACCACCCTGAGTTCGATCCCAGGTGTGTTGTTGATCGCTGCGGCGGTATTGATGTTGCAGGTCTATATTGCCAATCACCCTGAACTATTTGAGACCGATGCTGCTCGCGCTGATCTTCGCTTGTTGTTCCTCTGTGTCATCCTTGGCATCACCAGTTGGACTGGCCTGTGCCGGATGTTGCGTGGTGAGGCGATGAAGCTGCGCGAAATGGATTACATCGAAGCGGCAGTGGCCTTTGGTGTTGGCAAGAGCAAGATCATTACCCGTCACATTCTGCCCAACGTCATGCACATCGTCATGATTGCTATCGTGCTTGATTTCAGTGGTCTGGTGCTGGCCGAGGCGGTGTTGTCTTATGTCGGTGTCGGTGTTGATCCAAGCATGCATTCCTGGGGCAATATGATTAATGGTGCGCGCCTGGAAATGGCGCGTGAGCCGATGGTATGGTGGTCGCTGTTGGCGGCCTTCATCTTTATGTTTGTATTGGTGCTGGCCGCCAATCTTTTTTCCGATGCAGTGCGCGATGCCTTTGATCCGCGCCTGAGAAAATAGAGTAGAAGCAGGGCATGAGTGAAACATTATTAAGCGTCCGTAACCTGAAGACCTGGTTCTCTGTAGGCAAAGATACTGCCCGTGCAGTGGACGGGGTTAGCTTTGACATCGCCCGGGGTGAGACCTTTGCGCTGCTGGGTGAATCGGGTTGCGGCAAGTCCATGACCTCGCTCTCAATCATGCAGTTGGTGCCACAGCCGGCTGGCAAGATTGTCGAGGGTGAGGTTCTGCTTGAAGGGCAAGACCTGCTCAACCTGCCTGAGTCGGGCATGCGTAACGTGCGTGGCAATCGCATTGCCATGATCTTTCAGGAGCCCATGACTTCGCTCAACCCAGTGTTGACTGTTGGTCAGCAGATCGGTGAGAGCCTGCTACGGCACAAGGGTTTAAAGGGTAATGCCGCCCGCAAACGCATTGTTGAACTGTTGTCTGCTGTTGGCATTCCAGCGCCAGAGAGCCGCATCGATGAATATCCTCATCAGCTCTCAGGTGGCATGAAACAGCGTGTCATGATCGCGATGGCGCTAGCAGGCGATCCTGATCTATTGATTGCCGATGAACCTACCACGGCGCTGGATGTGACCATTCAGGCACAGGTGCTGCTGCTGCTGCGTGATCTGCAAAAAGAGACCGGCATGGCAATCCTGTTGATCACTCATGATCTGGGGGTGGTATCTGAGATGGCCGATCGGGTGGCGGTAATGTATGCCGGCCAGATAGTGGAACAGACCAGTCGTGAACAGTTCTTCTCCGATCCTAAACATCCCTATAGTCGCAAACTGTTTGATTCACTGCCGGATATGCAGAAACGGGATCAGCCCTTAGAGGTGATCAAGGGCTCGGTGCCATCCTTGTCGCAGCAGTTTAAGGGTTGTCGTTTTGAGGGGCGTTGTGATTATGCCTGGACGCCCTGTCGTGATCAGATCCCGCAGTGGTTGCAGGCTGACGTTGATCATCAGGTGCGTTGCCATCGTGCCGATGCCGAACTGTTGGCCCAGTGGCCCGAGTTTGTAAAAGCTGTGCCACAAATGAACCAGCCACACCAGGCAAAAACTACTGATAAACCATTGCTACGGGTGAATGGGCTCAAAGTCCATTTTCCTATCCGCAAGGGCTTGCTGAAACGGGTGGCGGGTTATGTCTACGCCGTTGATGATATTGATCTGCAGATTGAGCCGGGCAAGACCCTGGCGCTGGTAGGTGAGTCAGGCTGTGGCAAGACCACCGCCGGCAAGGCCATTCTGCAACTCAATCGGCCCACTGCTGGTGAGGTGTTGTTTGAAGGTGAAGACCTGGTGCATCTCAGTGGTGAGAAGCTGCGTAAACGTAGGCGTGATTTTCAGGTCATCTTCCAGGATCCATTTTCATCTATGAATCCACGCATGATGATAGGTGACATCATCGAAGAGGGCATGATTGCCCAGGGCGTGGGCGGTAATGCCCAGCAGCGAAGTGTCAGGGTTGCCAGCTTGCTGGAACAGGTTGGCCTGTCGGCGGAGATGCGCAACCGTTATCCGCATGAATTCTCTGGCGGTCAGCGCCAGCGTGTTTGCATCGCTCGCGCGCTGGCGGTGGAGCCGAAGCTGATCGTCTGTGATGAGCCCACCAGTGCCCTGGATGTGTCGGTACAGGCACAGATTTTGAATCTATTAAAAGACCTGCAGGTCGAATACGATCTGTCTTACCTGTTTATTACGCACAACATTTCGGTGGTGGCCTATTTGGCCCATGAAGTCGTGGTGATGTATCTCGGTCGTATAGTCGAACGAGGCAAGGTGGAGGATGTGCTGAAAACCCCCTCACATCCTTATACCCAGGCCTTATTGGCCGCAGTGCCAACCATTGATCAGGAAACCAAGCAGGAGGTGGTACGCCTGGAAGGTGATATTCCATCACCGATTTCACCGCCGAGTGGTTGTTATTTTCATCCTCGCTGTCTGCATGTGATGCCAGTTTGTCGGCAGCAATATCCTGACTCGAATAATATTTCAGCAGGACATTCTGCTCACTGCCATCTACTCAACAAGCAATAGACTTGTTCTATGTTTAAAGCTTCCGTATTACTTGCTGATTTATAGATTAATCTTTGTTATTGACTGAATCATGCGTAAAACGCTCAGGTTTTATTTTGATTGTTAATAATATATTAAGCCGACAAAAAGGTGATTCTGATTATCTTCTGGTTAGCGGAATTGTTTTTAAAATTGAGATTTGTCTTGTACTATAGGCCCCAATAATAAAAACACGCAATAAATACGCGTGTATTCGGGAAGAGAGTGAGTGCGAGAAATGACCAGTTTGTATGCCTTTGGGCTGCCTGGTGAAAAGTTCTGTGTCAATGAATCTGACGCTGGGCTTCTTGACTACGGTAGTGTGGATCTAGCTTTTGTCGATAGACAGTGGCCTGGATGGTATGTCCGCATGCCCGCTGCCTTGACGGAAAAAGCCATTGAGCACCTGAGTCATATGGTTAGTCGAACTCCCCAGGACCTTAAGGTTCACCTGCATAGAATTGTTGCCAGTTATCACTCTAGACAGGGCGAGGCTTTATACGGCGCCTTGCTCGATCTGTTCATTGTTTTAGATAAAAAGGGTTTTCTGTTACGTCAGCGTCTGTTCAACAAATTCGCTGCCTTATTACCTGATTATCAAGCAACAGCATTGAAACAGGCGCTGATGCTTGGCGCGGCTAAATTTGAATCCTTGCCTCATAGTGCGTGTTCTCGCTTTAACAAAGGTGTGGTTGGTAACACCAACCTGGTTATAAAAACCGGTGAGCCATCGCAGCATCAATTCAGTATCTTGGACGAGGCACGTGACCTGATTGATTCCGGCCTGATTGATGATGCCCGCATGATTCTCGAACAAGCGATTGTCCAGCAACCTGATGATGAGCATATTAACCGTGAGTTGCTCGAGCTATATAGATGCACAAAAAATAAAGCTGCATTCGCGGCGATACATCAACAGCTGGATGGGCTGCCTGTGGCTTTTGCCGATGAGTGGCAGACACTGGCTGAGATGCTTCTAGAGAAAGAGGCGGCTGAATAATGGTAACAATAAATAGCAAACGATTGCGCTTGGCAGCCTATGGTTTTGACGAAAGATCAGAACAAGGTTTTCGCATGGCCTTCAAAGGGGCAGGGCAAGGTAAGGCGCTGCTGGTCGATGAAGGCAGTGCTGAGTTTGGCATTATTAATCTTGATGCGCCCAATTCACGTGGTCTGCTGGATGAATACGCGAAACGCTATCCTGGCAAACCAGCTATCAAGTTTTCGGTAAAGCCCTCTGAAAATAGTGATGCTCTGCATGTAAAAAAACCGGCCACTATCGATGACATGTTGGCCGCAATTGATAATTTGGCCATTGAGATTGAAAAGCACGCTAAGGTTGCCATCGATACAAAGCCTTTGTCTGATAGTCAAAAAGTAGAGACTAAGCCAATAGCAAAGAAGGTTAATCTCAAGAAAAAGACCGGGCTTTACTATAACCCTAAGGATTACCTGCAGGGCGAGATTCATTCGGCGATGGAATATGCTAAAACCCGCGAGCTGGCGGTTGAGCTATGGTTGTTGAATGATGATGCTGACTGGAAAAAGATAATCATTTTGCCTGGAATTAAAAAGGTGCTGACTTCTGTGGATAACAAGCAGTTGCGTACTTTTTGTTCGCTGCCCACGTCACTTATCAATAGCCGTTTGTATAAACGCAATGAAAAAGAGACGAACATTATTCAGGACAAAATCGAAAAAGAAGGACGAGGCATAAGTTTTGATGCCTTTCTTTGGAAAGTCGCGTTGTGTACCAGTCAGGGCCGCTTACCTCTTGGTACCAAATTGGAAGATACTGCCTATTTGACACACTGGCCTAACCTGACACGCTTATATCCCGTTGTTGGTTCTATGCGTATGACAACTTTGATGGTGAACCAGCCGCGTAGTTTGCCGCTGATTGCCAAGGTTTTAAAAATCCCGCTGGGTAGGGTGTTTGCCTTTTACAGTGCTGCCTACGCCATTGGTATTGCTAGTGGCAATGCCAATGTTATAGAGGCAGATAGTCAGTGTATGCCGCAACGGCATCGTGACCATAGTCTGTTAGGCAGCATTCTCAAGCGCCTTAAAAAGAACACTGATCCGGATATCGAAGCCTTTGCCTAGTCGATCTATAACAACTATAAAAACTGTGTTGGTGTATGAGTAATTACAAAATAATTTTTACCGGTCCGGTCGGGGCAGGTAAGACAACTGCAATTACATCTTTGAGTGACATACCTGTTATTGCCACAGATGAGTCCGCCAGTGACATGACGGTTAATCGTAAGCAGACCACTACAGTGGCCATGGATTACGGTTTGATGAAGCTGGACGCTGGTGAACGGATCCATCTCTACGGCACCCCGGGGCAGGAACGCTTTAACTTTATGTGGGAGATTCTGACCAAGGGGGGGATTGGTCTGGTGTTGATGTTGGATAACACGCGCGCAGACCCTTTTCAGGATATGCGGTTTTTCCTCAATTCGTTTGAAGACTTCATTGCCAAAACTAATCTTGCCATCGGTATTACACGCACGGACCTGGATCAGACGCCATCAATGGCTGATTATCACGGCGAGTTGAGTAGGCTTGGTATCAAACCGCCAATATTTGAAGTGGATGCACGTAAACGTAATGATATAAATCAGCTGGTAGAGGCATTGCTGTTTTCATTAGATCCATGGTTAGGGGAATAGGGGAAAATGGCAGTATATCAATTTGCTCAAGATGCTCACATCTTGCCAACACCGGCAGGAATCTTTTATGCGGTCTCAACTGAAGCGGAGGACAAGACTCGTTACTTCCTGTTGAGTCTGTTAGCGCAGGCAAACAGTCAGGTGCTGGATGAGGAATTCTTGATTCGTGCGACGGGTTCCAAAGATGCTGAAGAGGCGATGGAATTGCTTTACCGTGCCCAGGGCTTGGGCTGGGTGCAAGCAGAGCAGCAACCACGTGAAGCGCCAGTGGGAATCATGGAAGAGGTTTTGCCTGCCATCCTGGGTAAATTATCCAGCACTAGAAAAGTTTTACTGGTTGATAATCAGGGCCTGTTTCTGTCGGCGCACGGTTTTTCCTATGAGCTGGCTGAAGAACTGTCGGTTTTGAGTGCTGATTTGACCTCTCTGTATGTGCGTCATCAACGGCTGTTAAAAAATAATATAAATATAGCTTCATCAGCGTGGGCATTGGTAAATTCACACGGCGATAGTGAGTTGGGAATCTGGCCGTTGTATGTCGGTAACTGCCAGTTTAATCTCGTATTGATGGGTGCGCCGCAGTTTAACCAGCAGGCCTTTGTTGATTTGATCTGGGTCTTGAGTAAGCGTTATCTGGATCTGCCAGATAGTTATTAGTATTTGGGCTGGTATTTAAAAAAATAAGGCGTGTATTTTTAAATGCCGGTTATTGATTTTAATCTTAGTTACAGTGGGGGTACGCAATGCGTTCTGATTTACTAGGTTCTATTCTGAGTGACTTGAATGGTGGTTCTACCGATATTGAAGCATCGGCAGTTATCTCAACCGATGGTTTGATTATGGCTGCCATGCTGCCAGCCAGCATGGATGAGGACAGAGTTGGTGCCATGGCAGCAGCCATGTTATCACTGGGCGACCGTACCGCTCAGGAACTTGCCCGTGGCCACCTGGAGCAGGTTTTGATCAAAGGTGATAACGGTTATGTCTTGATGACTCATGCTGGTGACGAATCAGTGTTGTCGGTAATGGCAAAATCATCTGCACGTTTAGGCTTGATCTTTCTTGATGTAAAACGTGCTGCGGAGTCTATCGCCAAGGTTATCTGATTATGGATGACATGAAGCTGACAGATGTTGTCGGTGACTGCCGCGAAGTGTTGATGCAATATTTTGATGGCAGTAGTCGCACGGTTTTGGTAAGTGATATCGAAACCCCTTTACCTGATGGTCGCCTGATTGTGTCGCGTACTGATCCGGAAGGAATCATCACTCATGTTAACGATTCGTTTGTTGAGATGTCTGGCTTTAGCAGTGAAGAGTTAATTGGCAAACCGCACTATATTTTGCGTCACCCTGACATGCCTGCCGTGGCCTTTAAAGGGCTATGGCAGACCTTGTTGGAAGAAGGTAACAAATGGCATGGCTATGTTAAAAACTTGCGCAAGGATGGCGGTTTTTATTGGGTCTATGCAACAGTGATAGCCAATGTCAGAAATAATGAAGTGGTTGGTTTTACCTCGGTGAGACGCAAGCCATCAAGGCGCAAGGTCGAGGAGGCCGAGGCGCTCTACAAAACGTTGCTGTAGTGCCGTAGGCAATGAGCAGGATGTGGTATGACCTATAATTTCACAGTAAGTCCTGATTTCAATCCCAGTTATCTTTCCGGCTGGTTTATCTTTAATACCTGGTTGCAGCGCCAGACAGGCGAGGCATTCCACCTCGATCTATACGATGATTTTGATCTGCAGCGCCAGGCCATTGCCGAAGACAAGTTTGATCTGATTTATGCAAATCCCTATGACGCTGCAGTTTTGGTGCGGGAAAAGGGTTTTGTCCCCATTGCCTGTCCGGCAGGAAAATCGGACGAGGCTATGGTTATTGTTGCTGTGGATAATGAGGTTAATGAAATCGAGGGCCTGTCTGCCGGGGTTCGTATTTCTGCGACCAAAGACCCTGACGTCAACATGATGTGTATGATTATGCTTGAGCCTGCCGATCTGAGCCGTGACAATACGATCACCAAACACTGTGATAGTTATGTGCTGGTGGCCAAGGATCTGATTCGAGGCCAGGCTGATGTTGGATTTTTCCTGCAAGAGACCTACGACAAATTGTCTCGTATGGTTAAAATGCAATTAAAGCCCTTGGTGCGAAGTCAGATTCAGGTGATCAATCATGTATTGTTGCTTGGGCCTGCCTTGCAACACCGGCAGCTAGAACTTCAGCAAGCGTTGCTGGATATGACGGCAACACCTGCCGGACAATCGCTGCTTGAATCATTGAGTTTTACTGCCTGGGCCAGGGTAGAGCCAGAAGATACCGAATTCATGATTGATCTGATGGATACCCTGGAAACATAGCCGGGCAGTTTTATTATTTCTTACCCCATACCTTTTCTAAAAACTGATCCCGGCCCGAGTTGTTGCGATAAAATTTGTAACGGATTGGGTTGAGTTGATAATAATCCTGGTGGTAATCCTCGGCTGGATAAAAGGCTGTCATGGCTTTTATTTCAGTAACGATAGGCTTAGAAAATACACCGCTGTCTTGCAGTTGTTGTTTAGATTGCTCGGCAATCAGGCGCTGCTCCTCATTATGGTAAAAAATGGCACTGCGGTACTGCGGTCCGACATCAACGAACTGACGATTAGCCGTAGTTGGGTCGACCTGCTGCCAATAGACCTCGAGTATTTCCTTATAGCTCAGTTTGCGCCGGTCATAACTGATCTGGATGACTTCGGCATGGCCGGTCTGGCCTGATGCAACCTGCTCGTAGCTGGGATCTTTTTCCACGCCGCCAGCGTAGCCAGAGATGGTCGATATCACTCCATCCAGGGCATCAAAGGGCGGCTGCATACACCAGAAACAGCCGCCTGCCAGGGTGGCCTTTTCAATATAGTCTGGGTTGCTCATAATTGTTCCTTCATGCGCTAAGGTTACTGCAAAGGATAAGGCAGGCTAGAATTTGAACATGCTTTTTCATTCGCCCCCACTTTTGTTGTTACGTCTTTGACACCATTAATCTCTCTAATATCCAAAATCTGACTGCTGATTTTGAGTTTCATCAGGCGATAAAAAAGGAGGCATAGCCTCCTTTAATAATATCTTGTAGCAGAATAATTTCTAGTGCTGGTGACCACCTGGACCGTGGACATGGCCGTGATCAAGTTCTTCTTCTGTAGGATCGCGAACCTCGATCACATCAACCTCAAAATTCAGGGTTACGCCAGCCAATGGGTGATTGCCATCGACGGTGACATTATCGTCTTCAACCGCTGTGACGGTGACAACACTCATGCCTTCGCCGGTCTGGGCATGAAACTGCATGCCAGGTGTTACATCATCAACACCTTCAAACATATTCTTAGGCATGATCTGAATCATGCTGTCATCACGATCACCGTAGCCTTCAGCAGGTTCGATGGTGACATTGATGTTATCGCCAGCGCCTTTGCCTTCCAGCGCGGTTTCAAGACCAGGGATGATGCTGCCAACGCCGAGGATGAAGGCAAAGGGTGCGTCTTTATCAGCCTGATCGATCAGGACGCCATCGTTATCTTTGAGGATGTAGGTGATGGTGGCTACTTTGTTTGCTGCAATCTGCATGGCAATGACTCTTTGAATTTTCCGAAAAAAGGCAATTTTACGCACCTCACCCGCTAGTTTCAAGCAGGGCGCATCCTGATTGCCTGTTTTGCCGCAATGGACGTAAGATTGCATAACCGTGATTAGTATGGATTTCAGCGATAAAAATATGAATGAACAAGCAGATAGGGGAATAACCCTCTCTATAGGAGTGGTGGTAAACCATTTTGGTAGCATCTTGTTGGTTAAGCCTGATGTTGATGGTGAGTGGCAATTTCCAAGGCTGGTGCAGGGCTGGCATGAAACCATGCTTGATGCCATTGAGCGGGCTGTCTATGAACAGGCAGCTATCAGGGTTGAGGCGGGTGGGATTGTTCAGGCCTATGACCTGGTTGAGGTAGAGGCGGATAGTCACACTGTAATGCTGGATTTTGAGGCGACCTATCTCAGTGGTGACTTGCGCTGTGGTGAGCAGGTTGCCGATGTCGCCTGGGCCAGCGGCCTGGCACTGCGTTCAATGGCCGTTGAGGAAAACACGCTTGAGTTGCTGACAGATATGGGATTTATGTAGTTATGTCTAAACCGTATTTAATCCACTACGCTGAGGTTGAGCCGTTTGTTACCAAAGATGGCTCGGTGATCCGGGAATTAATGCATCCACTTCATCACGCCAGTCAGGCGCAAAGCCTGGCGGAGGCACGGTTGGTGGCTGGCCAAAAAACGCTTTTGCATCGCCATCGGCGGACAGAGGAGTTGTATTACATCACCCATGGCAAGGGCATGATGACTATCGATGAGCAGCTGTTTGAAGTGCAGGCAGGGGATACGATGTGTATTTCACCTGGGCAGGCGCATTGTATTGAAAATATTAGCGTGGATGAGTTGCGCCTGCTTTGTTGTTGTAGCCCGGCCTATAGTCACGAAGATACGGAAATAATTGAAGCTTAATGACGTTGCCCCTGGCCAAATAAAATTGGCTTAGGGGCAGGGGGATTATTGCATCGCCATTTCCATCAACAGGTCACGCATATCCTTTTTCAGTTTGTATTCGGTTTTTTCGTAAACGCGGCGGATGGCCGCATTGCCATCAAGACCAGGCACTTCAATTTCCCATGTCTTGCTGCCGCGTACTTCACTGGTTACCTTGTCAGCCAACACCAGTTTTAACAGCCCATGTCCTATCGCCCAGCCGTTACGTTCACCAATGATGGAGGTTTCCAGGGTGCCGCTCATGATGTAG
The DNA here is from genome assembly GCA_965602225.1 of uncultured Gammaproteobacteria bacterium. Classification (GTDB taxonomy): domain Bacteria; phylum Pseudomonadota; class Gammaproteobacteria; order Tenderiales; family Tenderiaceae; genus Tenderia. The sequence continues at coordinate 12,009 of CBFCYE010000029.1, forward strand.
TCAGGATGAACATTGGTAGGGCGTAGGCCTGCAGTGGTCAGGCCTCCCCTTATCATTGTTGTTACTCGTGCGGCATTCATTTCACCGGTCAGGCCAGAGGGTTCTATCTGTAATGTAGTGATGAGATTGATGGCATCCTTTTTCATCAGGCTCAGTTTGTATTCTGCAGCTATGCCGCGAGCAGTTAGATCAACCACATGCATTGCATCTTGCATCTTGCCGCGCAACTGCTGGCAGCGCCAGGCCATGGCTATTTTACCGGCCTGAATAAACGGGTCAGGATTGCTGCGTGCCGCTTGCATGTACTCGCGTGTTTTTTCATCAAGGGCCTTGATCTGATTATCGAGATAACCGCGTCCGGCATTGCGGGGCAGGGCGGCGAGAGCGTGATAGCGGTTGTTAGTGCTGTCAAACCATTGTGCCACAATTTTAATCTTTGTCAGCACACGCCTAACCTCAGGAGATGCGACTGTAAGTGCCGTGTCGGGCAGGTTGGTTGTGATCAATTCATAGCCGGCACCAACCACGGCCTGTTCAACGGGCATTTCATATTCAGTGGTGTCGATGAGAAAGTAGCGACTGATATTGGCAAGTGCCTGTTGTGATGCTTGTTCGACAGTGTCTGCCTGAGTGCGGCTAGTGATGAAATCGACACGCGGGTAATCGCTACTTTCCCCCGTCACCCATGTAGGCTGAGGGCCTGATGGAATGGCTGCTTGCGCTGTCGACTGTTGAGTCGTCTGTGTAGCCGCTGGGTTTGATTCGTTGGTTGGTGTCGAAACACAGCCGCTACAGATAATGGCGATGGCAAACGTGGTTGTTGCGATATTTCGGGCCATTATTTTCCTCTCTAATGCCGTTTATTTATATAGAGAATAACTTAAATACATTGCTGTTGTCGGTCAATGCTTAATTGCCCGCAGAGTCAGGCTTTTGTTCTTCTTCAAGTAGTTCAAGCTTGAGACGGTCTAGTTGTGCCTTGATCCGTTCAGTCTGGAAGGATGAATTGTCTGCTTGTTTGAGAGCGACTTCCAATTGTTCGATGGCCGTGCGCGTTTGGCCAATCATGTAGTAATAGTCGGCCATGGCCATATGTGCATTGCTGTCTCTTTTCGCCGCGCTCTCGGCCTTGGCCAGCAACTGATAATAGCTGGGCAGGGTGAATTTTTGTTGTTGCTGAATCAGTGCCCTGATGTTGTCGGCAGCCATTTCCGGCTTGCCCGAGTCAATCAGGGCCTGGCTGTATAAGACGCTCAACTGGGGGTGGTTGGGAAATAGTAACAAGGCCTGCTGCAGGCGCGTAACAGCCCCATTATATTTTTGCTGCGCGATTTCAACCTGAGCCTTTAGGGCAATGTATGTTGCCGACTCTTTAGCCGTGTCGAGTAGTTTGTCAGTCAGCTTGTCGGCAGCATCCAAGTTGCCCGATTTTAGCTGGAGCAGGGCGTATTCATATTGTTCAGCTGCTGTCAGGATTTGTGAGTCAGCCAGCTTTGCCTCAAGCCTTTTCATATTGTGGGCTTGGTTTTTTTTGTCATAACTACGCAGTTTTGCCTGCATAAAAGGAAAGCTGGACGATAATTTTTCTGTTGTTTGTGGATATTGGCGCGCCCTGTTTTGCGAATCGGCAATGCGGCTAGGGGTGACTGGGTGGGTTCGTAGTAGTTCTGGCAAGTTGCTTTCCATATAACGATAGGCCTCTTGCAGTCGATAGAAAAATCCGGGCATATGGTTAGGGTTAAAACCGGAATTGACCAAGATATCGATACCGACACGATCCGCTTCACGTTCATGGCTGCGGGTAAAGTTGAGTTGTTGCTGAATATTGCCCGCGGCTGCGGTGGCAATCATCGCTGTGCTCAGTTCAGGTGAACCTAGAATGATCGCTGCCAGAATTGCTGCATAGGTTTGAACCTGGGCAGATGAGGCCTTTTGAAAAGCGCGGGCCAGGTGGCGTTGAGTGACATGAGAAATTTCATGGGCCATCACTGCGGCGAGTTCACCCTCAGATTCTGCCGCCAGAATGAGTCCGGAATGAAAGCCAATATGGCCACCAGGGCCGGCAAAGGCGTTGATGTTTGCTTCGTTGACAATAAAAAAACTGAATGGTAGTTGCGTGTTCGCGGCTGACAGCAGACGATAGCCCAGGGCATTTATATAAGCGTTTATTTCGGGGTCTTCAATAATATCGACATTCTGACGCAGGCTGTGCATAAACAGCTGGCCGAAGCGATAGTCATCTTCGGCGCTGAGTACACTGGCTGATGAATCCCCCAGCTCTGGCAGTTCTGATGCAGCTAGCTTGGCCGGAAGGGCAAGGCAGCTGAAGACCAAAAAACAGCTAAAAAGAGCGGCCTTTAAACCTGGCAAAATGTTTTTGTGGAAAACTGATGTCATTAAAAAATAATCACTATGACCTGCCTAAGTATTGCAATGAGATGTGTTGGACAGAATGATATCATCGTCAGTTCATTTCTTTTAACGACTGTGGAAATCTGATGGCTGAACAAATAGACCAAGAGCTTGATACCAGTGGTCTGAACTGCCCGATGCCTATTTTAAAACTCAAGCAGGCGCTCAAATCCATGCAAAGTGGTGAGCGGTTGCTGGTGATTGCCACCGACCCCGGTAGCCAGTCTGATTTCCCTGCCTTTGCCGCCCAGACCGGTCATCGTCTACTCGAGTCAAGAGTCGAGGCCGGTAAATTCATTTATGTGGTGGAAAAGACTTAAAACTGTCTCATCTGCCACTGTTTTCTCAATATACCCTTTACGTCTTAACTTATTGAAAAATACTCATTTAAGCTGGGTTTGTGTTGCTCTGTACCTGTAATTCTTATCAATTGTTAATTATTGTAAAGTTTTTGTGGGAATAGCCGTTTAAGTAATTAAGGGCTTAATAATATATCTTGAATATATCTTTGTTGTGGTGATGTGAGGTCATGTTTTTTTGCCTGACCTTGGAGAAGGGAAAATGAAAAAAATATCTATTAAAACGATGGTTTGGGCTGCCTCTGCGGGGATGTTGATAGCCGTCGTGGTTCAAGCTGGTTTTAGTATTAAACAGGCCACACAGGTAGATGAGGATGTGGCACAGCTGACCCAGGTCAACATCCCATCATCGCATGCGCTAAAAGATCTGCAGTTACATGTTATTCAAGTACAACAGTGGTTGACTGATATCAGCGCCACACGGGGGCTGGATGGCCTGAACGATGGTTTTGATGAGGCCGACAAACACGCCAAGATGTTTCGTAGTCAATTAGAAAATTTGAGCAAGAATGTCGATACTGATCACCAGCAACTTCATAGCGAACTTAAACAGGCGTTTGAAAAATATTATAGCCAAGGCAAGATCATGGCCCATGCCTATGTCGATCAGGGACCTATTGGTGGTAATGCCATGATGGCGGCTTTTGATGAAGCCGCTGCGGCTCTTCATGAAAAGCTTGAACCACTGGTTGCCTATGAAATAGCTGAGACTGAAACGCAGGCGATTTTACTGACCGAAGGTTCACACTTCACACTTAAGTTGATGATGATGTTTGCCGGAATGTATGGGCTGATGCTGGTCAGTGTCGTGTTTGGCGCCAGACTGTTTTTATTAAAGCCTTTAAATAACACACTGGCGATGTATAAAGATCTCGCAGAAGGCAATGGTGATCTGACCAAACGTCTGTCTGCCAGTCCGGTAGCTGAATTTAATCAACTGGCCAATCTGACTAATACCTTTGTCGGTAAGGTTCAGGATCAGATTCGTGAGGTTGGCGATAGCATCATTAATCTGGCGACCACTTCAGATCAGCTACAAACAACCACATATAGCACGCAGGAGGTGTTGGCGCGACAGCAGGCAGAGACTGATCAAGTGGCGACAGCCATTAATGAAATGTCGGCAACGGTAAATGAGGTGGCGCGTAATGCGGTTAACGCTTCTGAATCAGCTCAGCAGGCTGATGAGCATTCGCAAAACGGCTATAAAGTAGTTAATGATACGGTCAATGTAATCAACAGTCTTGCTGCTGAGGTTGAAAAGGCGGCAGCTGTTATTCAGTCACTAGAGCAACATTCGGTTTCAATTGGCCAGGTCTCTAGTGTAATCAGGGATATTGCCGAACAGACCAATCTGTTGGCATTGAATGCGGCGATTGAGGCCGCCCGTGCAGGTGAGCAGGGGCGTGGTTTTGCTGTCGTTGCCGATGAAGTTAGAGCACTGGCACAACGTACCCATGATTCAACCCAGGAAATTCAAACCATTACCGAGCTATTGCAGAGTAGTGCTAGTGAGGCAGTTTCAGTTATGGAGACTAGTCAGTCTCAGGCAGCGGCGAGTGTCCAGCAGGCGGTTGAAGCGGGTAATGCGCTTGAGATGATTACCACTGAAGTGACTAATATCAATGACATGAATAATCAAATCGCAAGTGCGGCTGAGGAGCAGGGGGCTGTTTCTGACGAGATTAACCGCAGTGTGGTGAGTATTCGTGATGTCTCTGATCAGGCCCTTACTGAGATGGGCTCTTTAACAGATGCCAGTAATAGCCTGCTTGGTGTTGTTTCGAATCTAAAGACTTTGATAGATCGTTTTAAATACTAAGATAAGTAAAACTTCTGCTACTAAAAAGCCCAGCTAGTCTGGGCTTTTTTATGCTGCTCTTAGGGCAGTCCATCAATAATGACATCACTAATAGTTGGCCGGTTGTTGAGATAAACTTCTAAAGCTCAAGCATGCGCTTAAATTCATTAAGTCAGATAATCTTAACATCTGATCAATTCCCTTTTATTTATGTTATTCAGACTTTACTAATTTGGCCGATACATGCTTCGGTAGTGGGGATCATATTCGCAGATTTTTGTGGAAAATATATTGCTGTTGGTTCAGGCCAAGAAGGGAAGTAGGAAAAAATGCAGAATCTCACTATAAAAACAATTTTTCGGATAACGATCGTATTGATAGCCGTGCTGGTGCTTTGTCAGTCTTTCTTCAGCCTGAGGCAAACTTCCATTGTAGAGGCAGAAACCACTCGGCTGATAAACAGCAGTATTCCCATGCATGCCAAGGCTAAAGAGCTTCAGCTGAATGTTGTTCAGGTGCAGCAATGGCTGACAGATATCAGTGCTACACGCGGTCTGGATGGCTTGAATGATGGCTTTGATGAGGCCGAAAAGCACGCCAATCTATTTCGCGCTGAATTAGACCAGTTGATCAAGCTCGATCAAGACAATGCAGATCAATACCTGCCGATCAAACAGGCCTTTGAGGTCTATTACAGTCAGGGTAAGGCGATGGCTCAAGCCTATGTCGATCAAGGCCCTATCGGTGGTAATGCCATGATGGCTGCCTTCGATGAGGCGGCGGCTGCCTTGCATGAGCGTCTGGAGCCAATGATTCATACCATTGAGGCAGAGACCCTCATTCAAGAGCAGTTTTTGGAACAGCAGGCCCACATGAGTCGTAATATGGTGCTGGGTTTTTCGATTCTTTATGGTGTGATACTGGTGTTGTTGTTTATTGGCGCCAGAACCTTGTTGGTCAGACCGCTTTGCCACACTGTAATGATGTTTAAGGATCTGGCCGAAGGCGACGGCGACCTGACCAAGCGATTATCGGAAAAGGCATTCGGTGAGCTGGGTACTTTGGCCAAATTGACCAACATCTTTGTTGCCAAGGTGCAGGAGCAGGTCGGTTGTGTTGCTGCAACGGTAGATCAGCTGGCCGCCACTGCTGTTCAGCTAAAAGGCTCAACCGACAACACCTGTGCCATCATGGATAAACAGCAGGCTGAAACTGATCAGGTAGCCACAGCCATCAACGAGATGTCTTCCACAATCAACGAAGTAGCCCAGAATGCTGCGAATGCAGCAGACTCCGCCCGTCAGGCAGATGAACAGGCGCAGAACGGCAATGCTGTAGTCAGCGAGACTATGCGGGGGATCAACACCCTGGCCGCTGATGTGGAAAATGCATCTGAGGTGATTAAGTCAGTCGAGGGTCATACCGCCAACATCGGAAAGGTCTCCGATGTGATTAGTGACATCGCCGAACAGACCAATCTGCTTGCCTTGAATGCGGCGATTGAGGCGGCGCGTGCCGGTGAACAGGGGCGGGGATTTGCTGTGGTAGCCGATGAGGTGCGTACCTTGGCCAAGCGTACCCAGGATTCTACGCTGGAGATCCAGACCAGTATTGAACAACTGCAATCCAGTGCCACCAAGGCGGTCGAAGCAATGGAAAAGGGCCGTGTTCAGGCTAATGTCAGTGTCCAGCAGTCTACCGAGGCCGGTACGGCGCTGGATTTGATCACCTCTGAGGTGACAAATATCAGCGACATGAACACTCAGATCGCCAGTGCCGCAGAGGAACAGGGCGCTGTTTCGGACGAAATCAACCGCAGTGTCGTGCGCATCCGTGAAGTTTCTGATGAGACGGTGGTTGAAATGAGTTCGTTGACCCAGTCCAGCGACAATCTGATAAGCGTGGTGGATGAGTTGCAAAAATTAGTGTCGCGCTTCAAATACTGAGCAGTAAATTTAAAGCCCCAATAAATGGGGCTTTTTTATAGGGTTTTATATAAGTAATTGCTAATATATAATCTTTTCAGTTTATATATGCTTTACTTAAGTAGTTACGTTTCAAGGGAGAACACAAGGTGAGGAAGAACCTTAAATATTGGCTGATCGGAATAGCCTTTCTCGGCCTGAATCAGGCAGCGTTGGCAACAGAACTGAAACTAATCACCGCTCAACAGCAGCTCAGTAAACAGGAACGTCTGTTTGATGCTGTTATCGAGGCGGTGCATCAATCAACCATGTCATCACAAATAGTGGGGCGGGTGGTTGAGATCAATTATGACGTCGATGATTTTGTCCCCAAGGGCAGTGTGCTGCTGCATTTTCGCGATACCGAACAGCAGGCCCGTCTGGATCAGGCCAGGGCTGGGCTGGGTGAAGCAAAGGCGCGGCGTAAAGAGGCTGATGACGAGTACAAGCGCGTTAAGGATATCTATGCCAGGAAGCTGGTAGCGCAATCCGAACTGGACAGGGCCGCGGCCGGCCAAAAGGCTGCCAAGGCACGGTTTGACGCAGCGCAGGGAAGGTTGGCCGAGGCCAAAGAACAGCTGGATCACACTGTCATCAAGGCACCCTTTAGTGGTTATGTCACCCAGCGCCATGTTGAGGTCGGCGAAACTGTCGGTGTTGGCCAGCCTCTGATGAGCGGTTTTTCCTACGAACACCTGCGTGCCACGGCACAGATTCCACAGGCCTTTGTTGATTCTGTGCGCCAGCATGGCAAGGCGCGGGTCATCTTGAAAGATGATCAGAGTGTCGACGCCGAGTCGCTTCGTGTCTTCCCTTATGCCGATGAACAGGGTCATTCATTCAGAGTGCGCGTCAATCTGCCCCAGGCGGATTACGGTGTTTACCCCGGCATGTTTGTCAAAGTTGCCTTTGTTACCGGTGAAGTTGAACGGCTGTTGATTCCCGTTGTTGCGGTGGTCAAGCGTAGTGAGTTGACCGCTGTCTACGTGGTGGCTGAGGATGGCCAGGTTGGCTTGCGTCAGATTCGTATTGGTCGTCGCATAGGCGAGCAGATGGAAGTGTTGGCAGGCCTGACAGCAGGTGAAAAGGTTGCGGTCGATCCGATTGCAGCCGGCATCGAACTCAAACAACAGCGGTAACAGCTCATGGACAAGGAAAAACTGGGCATCTCAGGGACGATTGCGCAGAAGTTTTTGCGTAGCGAGTTGACACCGCTGCTGGCCCTGGTCGGGATTTTGTTGGGCATCTTTGCGGTGTTGGTAACACCACGTGAAGAAGAGCCGCAGATCGACGTCACCTTCGCCAATGTCTTTATCCCTTATCCGGGCGCCACGGCCGTTGAGGTGGAAAATCTGGTCAGCACTCCGGCTGAGCAGGTGTTGTCCGAGATCAAAGGCGTAGAACACATCTATTCGGTTTCGCGGCCTGGCATGTCGGTGCTGACGGTGCAGTTTGAAGTTGGTGAAGACCGTACCCAGAGCATCGTTAATCTTTATAACCAGGTCTATTCCAATGATGACTGGCTGCCCCCCGGTTTGGGTGTGGGTCGTGCCATTATCAAACCCAAGGGCATCGATGATGTACCCATCGTCAGCCTGACCCTGTGGACCCAGGATGAGTCGCGCGCCGGTTATGAACTGCAACAGGTGGCCAACACCATTGAGGCCGAGCTGAAGCGTGTGCCGGGCACTCGTGACATCTACACCATCGGTGGGCCAGAGCAGGTGGTGCACATCCTGCTCGATCCACAACGCATGGCCGGTTATGGCATTGGCTTTGATGATTTACGCACGGCATTGCTGGCGGCCAACGCCACCCGCGATGCGGGCGAGCTGGTGGCTGATAATCGCGAGATCGAAATCCAGGCCGGCAGTTTTCTTACCAGTCCGGCAGAGGTTGAGGCCTTGATCATCGGCCTGCACGACGACGTGCCGGTTTATCTTAATGACGTTGCAGAAGTATCGCTCGGCCCTGATCAGGCAGAACAGTTTGTCTGGTTCGGCACCGGTGCGGCATTTGCGCAAACTATTAAGGGTGAATTCCCGGCGGTGACCATCGCCATCGCCAAACAACCGGGCACCAACGCGGCCACGATTGCCGACCAGGTCATCGCCAGGGTCGATCAACTGCGTGGTCTGTTTATCCCCGATGGCATCGAGGTAACAGTCACGCGCAACTACGGCGCCACTGCCACCGACAAGGCCATGACCTTGATCAAGAAACTGATCTTCGCCACCTCAGCAGTGGTGTTGCTGGTGTTCTTTGCGCTGGGTAAACGCGAGGCCTTTATCGTTGGTGCGGCAGTGGTGGTCACGCTGATGTTCACCCTGTTTGCTTCCTGGGCCTGGGGTTTTACCCTCAACCGCGTGTCGCTGTTTGCCTTGATATTTTCGATTGGGATATTGGTAGATGACGCCATCGTCGTGGTGGAAAACATCCACCGTCGCCAGCAACAGGGCGGCAAGAGCTTGTTGGAAATCATTCCGCGGGCCGTCGATGAGGTCGGTGGCCCAACCATACTGGCAACCTTTACCGTTATCGCGGCATTGCTGCCAATGGCTTTTGTTACAGGTCTGATGGGGCCTTATATGAGTCCTATCCCCATCAATGCCAGCATGGGTATGTTTATCTCGTTGGCGGTCGCCTTCATCATTACGCCGTGGCTGACCTATAAGGTGTTCAGTAAACAGAAGGAAAAACCCGCACACGTTGAGTCTGAAACAGATGACAAACTCTACGGCCTGTTCAAACGTGGTGTCGGCCCATTCCTGGCTGGTGATGCCGGCCGTGGTCGGCGCTGGGGTCTGTTTGGCGGCATCATGTTGTTGATCCTGATGGCTGTCAGCCTGGCCGGTTTCAAACTGGTCATCCTCAAGATGTTGCCGTTCGATAACAAGTCTGAATTTCAGGTGATTGTTGATATGCCCGAGGGCAGCAGCGTCGAACAGACCAATCGTGTCTTGCAAGAGCTGGCACAACACATTGCCACAGTGCCTGAGGTGACTGATTATCAACTCTATGCAGGCACCGCCGCGCCGATCAATTTCAATGGTCTGGTGCGGCAGTACTATCTGCGTAGCGGCGCCAATGTTGGTGACATCCAGGTCAACCTGCAACATCGTTCAGAACGTGATCGTAAGAGCCATGAGATTGCACTGTCTGTGCGTGAACCGTTACAGCAGATCGGCCAGCGTTTTGATGCCAACGTCAAAATAGTCGAAGTGCCACCTGGCCCACCAGTGCAGTCGCCGTTGGTCGCAGAGATCTATGGGCTTGATTATCAGGGCCAGATTGCCGTTGCCAAGCAGGTGCGCGGCATCTTTGAACAGACAGATGAAGTGGTGGACGTAGACGACAGTATTGAACATCGTGCGCCGCGTCTAATCGTCGAAGTCGACAGACAAAAGGCCGCACTGCTGGGCGTGGCGCAACAAACGGTAGTGGCGGCACTGACCACGGCCATTGGTGGTGAGGATGTCGGTTACCTGCACGGCACCACCGATAAATATCCCATGCCCTTACGTATCGAACTGCCAGTAGCGGGCAAGGCCGACGCCAATGCTCTGCTTGATCTGGAAGTGCGCAGTCAGCGCGGTGATCTGGTGCGGCTGTCAGAGATCGTCAAGCTGGTCGAGAGCGAACGTGAATACACTATCTATCACAAAGACCTGTTGCCGGTGGTGTTTGTCACTGCCGATGTCGCCGGTAAAACCGACAGCCCTTTGTATGGCATGTTCAATATCTTCGGCACCCTGGCGGATACAAAAGTGCAGGGCGATAACGTCCTCGATCAAACCCTGCTCAGCCAACCGGAAAATCCCTATCGCTATAGCCTCAAGTGGGACGGCGAGTGGCAGATCACCTACGAAACCTTCCGCGATATGGGCATCGCCTATGGCGTCGGTATGATCCTGATCTACCTGCTGGTGGTGGCGCAGTTTCGTTCTTATCTGGTGCCGCTAATCATCATGGCGCCAATCCCGTTGACCATCATCGGTGTTATGCCGGGCCACGCCCTGCTGGGTGCCAACTACACGGCAACCTCAATGATTGGCATGATAGCCCTGGCCGGGATTATTGTGCGCAACTCCATCCTGCTGGTGGACTTCATCAACCAAACGGTCGCCGCCGGTGTGGCGTTTGAAGAGGCGGTGATTCGTGCCGGTGCCGTGCGGGCCAAACCCATAGTCTTGACTGGTCTGGCGGCGATGATCGGTGCCCTGTTTATTCTCGATGACCCAATCTTCAACGGCCTGGCCATCTCACTGATCTTCGGTATCTTTGTTTCAACCGTGTTGACGCTGGTGGTGATACCAGTGATGTATTACGCCTTTATGCGTAAGCGGATGTTGTGATGCTTTTGTGGTTGTGTAGGTTGGGCAGAATGCAATGAAGCCCAACATTGTTTGAGGGTGAAACATGCGTTACCGGCGTGCCATTGCTACAGGAGGAATATATTTTTTCACCGTCAACCTTGCCAATAGACGTTCCGACTACCTGGTGCAACATATCGACGCACTGCGTGCAGCGACAAAAATGGTAAAAGACGCACACCCCTTTGAAATTCTGGCAATGGTGGTCATGCCCGAACATCTACATGCAATCTGGCGTTTGCCAGCTGATGATGTCGATTATCCATTGCGTTGGTCACAGATCAAGGCGGGGTTCTCGCGGCGCTTACCAAAGGTCGAACATATCAACGTCAGTCGTCATACTAAACGCGAACGCGGTATTTGGCAGCGACGCTATTGGGAACATCAAATACGGGATGAGAACGATCTGGCGCGACATGTCGAATACATCCATTACAACCCGGTAAAACATGGCTTGGTTGTAAGCCCTGCGGATTGGCCTCATTCAACATTGCACAGATATATTGAACGGGGAATGGTGTCGCCAGATTGGGGTGGGCAGGTGGAGGGTTTAACCGCTGGGTTCGGTGAGCGATGAGATGTTGGGCTTCATTTTATTCAGCCCAACCTACGCGTTGTCTGTTAGATGCTCTGCTTAGGCAAGTCGCAACTGTGCCAAAGTAGCGAGGGCATTGCCGCCGCTTATCTCCGGAATGATACTCAACTCGAGCACAGTCACAGCCGCTAGCTCGACGTGAAGATCTTCTGTCTCGTTGGTTGAACCCTCTGGGCTGAAGTTCCACTGCTGTCGCACGATTTCCTGGAATGACTGCCCACCATCTGCTGACCAGCGCAAAATAAATTCCTGTGTTCGCCCTGTGCCGGTCTCGACGAAGTTTAACCAGATCCGTTGAAGCTGTTGCGGACTGCTGAAGAGCAGTCGGATCGTCTGCTTGCCTGGCCCTGCAGCACACCAGCCCGAGCTATGGCCGGGCAGCAACGCAGCTTCAATTGGATGAGCAGCGTCCTCCGAGGTGATTTCCACTTCTGCGAGTTCTTCAATATTTAACCATTCCAGATCAGGAAGTGCTGTTTCCTGCTGAACCGGGGTAATGATTCGCTTACGCATAGTTTTTTTCCTTATTTAAAGCTGGAGAAACTTTCAGCTGCTTGCCAGCTGCAATGCTTTGTTAACTTGTTTTTGTATAGTGCTTGTCGAATTCCTTCTGTATATTTGGGTTATAAAAGGTCTTCTTCCCGCCACTTGGGTTTTTAGGATTGAGAAGTCTCTCGTATGCATATTTTTTGTCCGTTTCTAATTTTTTCCTTATTTTGTGATATGTGGCATTCATTTTAAAATCAGAATAACGTTTTGATAGACGCGTGCTTAATACATCATAATCCCACGGGTACTTGTCTGTGAAATCCTCTTCAGACAAGAACACTGCTTGAGCGTTAGGATCATTCGTAATTTTAACAGGAATTCCAGATGTGCTTTTCACCTTCTGAAATTTGACATCTATTCTCAGGGTTAAATTGTAGTCGCCAATATTTTCACTGCTATCATAGGGTTCTTCAGACTTTTTTATGTACTCTAAAACCTTTCTTTCGCTTGAATTAAGAGAGACGCCAGGAGCCTCGCTAAAGTTTCTAAAAAATGAAAGAGGCATTAGGTAGAAATTGTAGCCAGACAATACATCCCCAAACCAAGCCGATACCAAATGAAGATAGTTCTGTAGTGAGGCACTACCGAGTTCTTGTATTTTCAAAGATAGGAGCAAATCATCATTTACAAAGTGTATCGAGTTGTCTCTTATTTCAGTAAGCGCAATAAGATTATCATTTACAGCCCCTTCAATTTTCACGCCATATTCTTCGTTAACAACTCTATATGCGTCAAATAAGCTTATAGACATTGGGTTGCCAGATCTATTCTGCTTTGGCCTTTTAACGGAAGACTTTTTTCCTGTCTTGAGTGTTCGGATCTCCATTGCGTACAGTGAAGCTAGCTTGTTGCTTGCCAAGTTCAGTACTTTCGCCTTGAAGAGCAACTCCCATGAATTTATGCACAGAACTGAAAAAGTCTCTTCGCGATATTTAAAATCTGGCTTGTTGTAAATTTCAATTGCTGAAAGCATTGCAGCGACAGATTTTTCCAGCATTAGTCGAGATCGAGACTTCATGCGATTTCCTTGCTCAAGTTAACATTTTAATTGGATACCACCTTGGTGTGTTTAATCACCCCAAAGCATCCCATACCCCAAAATCTTACTCCTGCAACAACCACAATCAAACTGTATTTATTTATAGGGCTGGGCTGATTTGTTTGTCCGCTGCAGCTGTTTTGCTAGGGGAGTTGATTTGGCCTTTTTTACACTGGTTATAGCGCCTCGATTTAATGGCGAAAATACTTGATTCCTACGCTCAGGAACTATACTGGTAATAGCAGTGCTTCAATGAGTTGTTGTCAGCGTCGGAAATGCTGACGGCCCATAACCATAGGAGGACATTCTCATGAATACTCAACTGCATGAGACCATTGAATGGTCTGAAATCGTTTTGCTCGCCTTTGTTTACGCACTCTATATTTTGCTGGTGACTGCGCCGATTGGTTTTGTCATTAGTGCACTTAAGGTGTATCAGTTTAAGCGAGTGGCGGAACGGGACGCTGATGCAATCAGTCATGAACGTTTATTGATTGCGACTCACCATGAGTGGTTGGTGCGTAGTTTTATTGGCATGTTGTTTTTGTCGATGGCGGCACTAGGCACGATGGTTTATGTGTTTGGCTTTGTGATTGCGGCGGCAGCAGTTTCGTGGTGGTTTTATCGCTTGATTCGCGGTGGTTCGGCGTTGATTGCTCATCGTGAAATGCCGGCTTCCATTTGCACCAAGGCTCAGTGTTTTGGCCAGGTTACTCACGCTTGATTGTGGGCGGTGGTGTTTAAGGCCGGGGTGTTAACCCCGGCTGTTGTTGCTTAGGCGTTTTCGACGGAGTAGCAGACCTTGAGGCGATGTTCTGCTCCGGCGGGCAGCGTGACGCTATTTTGCCCGGCGTTGGCACTTTCGACACAGACCATGCGCAGATAGCCGTCTTCGCCCAGGTCGCCCATCTGTTCTGATTTTTCTATCCACGGGTTCCAGACGACGGTTGAGTCGCTGCTGCTTTTGCTGATGCGGATTTGGCGTGACAGGCCGGGGTCGTTGATGATGCAGTCGGCTTGGGTGTCGACGTAGACGCGATCGACCTCGGATGAAAATCCAATTGGCCCGGCTTGTTTCTTCTCTTTAAAGCCATCCACCTTGTCTAAATAGTGACAGCCATCCAGGCCGTCGATGCTGATGTTACGCACGTCGCTGACGGCAAAGTAGGTGTGTAGTGCTTCGCTGATGCTGATTTCATCCTCGCTGCGATTGTTGGTTACCAGTTCCATTTGCAGTGTGTGACCAACGATAATGACGCATTGCACGGTGGTTGCATGGGGCCACTGTTGTTTGGGCATGTCGGCTGGATCGAGTTCAAGCACTAGTTGGGTTGCGCCGTCTGCCAGTGTGCTGGTTTCGACCACTTGCCACAGGGTGGTACGGGCAAAACCGTGGGCCGGGAAACTGGTTTCAGTGGCGTGGGCGCCAAACCAGGGCCAGCAGATTGGCACGCCGCCACGAATGGATTTGCCCGGCGCCAGCTTGGCGTCAGGTGAAAGCCACACTACTGGTTCGGCACCCTTGGGGGTCCATGTCATCAGGTGGCCGCCCTGTAAGGCGATAGAGGCACTGGCGTAGGCATTGTTGATGTTGGCGATGGTCAGGCCGCCGGGGTCAGTTGCAAATGTCAGTTGATCTGCAATGGCAAAACAATTATTCAAATCTTCAATCTTGGTCACAATGTCTCTCCCTGATTATTTAATGGCCATTAATTTTTTGACTGCCTTATCATCGGCTGCCTGACAAATCTGTTGTGCCAGCTGTGCCGCTTTTTCTGTATCTGTCTGTTTGATGGTCTCTGCCAGAAAGGGGATTAGCAGCGGATCAATCGAAAAGATGCGATAGCCCATTCCAATCAGCACAGGTAATACAGCTGGCATTCTTATCAGTTGGCCGTTGAGCTGGATTTCGCGTGTTCTCGGGCCGGCCTGTTGTGTTGCTTGTTGCAGCAGTTGATAGATGGCTGGCTCATAGGCGTTCATCTGTTCGCTGTCGCGAGGGCAGTCGAGCAGGTTGGCGATGATGTCGTTGGTGCCTATGGCAACAAAGTCGGACTCTTTTAGCAGACTATCGATTTGTTTAACCGCGTTGACGGTTTCGAGCATGGCACCAATGGAAAACATGCCTGATAGCTTGGTTCTGAGTTGATCGCGTAGGCGAACAAACTCTTCGGCGGAGTCGATGTAGGGGATTAGCAGGCGCAAGTCGTAATATTCCGAGCACTGACTGGCGGCCTCGAGGATGTTGTCGATCAGGGTCTTAAATGGTTCCTGATCATAAATTCGCGAGCCACGGCTATCAGCGTCAAAAGTGCGGTCAAGCGACTTGCACCAGTTGGGTAGTTTGTCCTTGGTGAAGTCTGGCAGGCGGGCAATTAACGGTAGGGGTTCGGCTTCGTCGCAGCAGGTGCCCAGTTCATTGACGAAAAAATCAAGTCCGGGTGCTGTGCTGCTCTGGCTGCCAAGATATTCCATCCGCAACAGGCCAATGGCACTGGTGCCACAACTGAGTGAGCGCATTACCCCGGGGCGATTGCTGACGCTGGCGCGCATCATGATGCGTTCACCGTCACTGGTTTCTATCGGACTAAACAGCGCTGGTGCCGTGATATCGAGGGGTGGATATTGCTCCAGCAGCTCAGAGGCAAACAATAGCCCACGTTGACCATCCAGCACCATGTCGGTATCGGCGCTGAGTTGTGCGGCCTGGTCTGAACTGATAATGATGGTGGGAATGGCGTGGCTCTGGGCGCGGATCATGATGTGTGAAAAGGGCGCGCCGTTGATCACCGCCAGGCCGTTGCAGGGGCCATTAAAGCTGGTCAGCTCGTCTTGTTCAATGATCGATATGCCATCGCGTGTGGCGTTTTCCAAGCCAATCCGGATGGGGCCTTTGACTCGGCCGGGGGTGTAGGGCTGAGCCTGTAGTGTAAGTGCGGTCATGCGTTATCTGCCATTGTTATTGTCTTGCCATATTAGCGCATGCGCGGGGTTGGTAGAATGGCTTTGATTTCTATTTGTTGACTGATTTAGTAGCATGGCCTCCGGGTCGTATAAATTAACAGGAATAAGACTATGAAACGAATCATTATTGGGCTGCCACTGACTCTGTTGCTGGCCGTTGGTTGCTCTAAAAGTAACGACTATAGCCCTGTTAGTGGTGCCACAGGCGAGGATGTCTTTAAAACGGCCTGTGTTGAGTGCCATCAACCTATGGATGGTGGTCATTATTTCGAACTGGATAAAGAGATGGCCAGCGCGGCCGCAATCGCCAATAAGGTCAGTCAGGGTGGTTTTATGATGCCTGCCTTTACCAATATTCAGGGTGGTTCACTACAAAAACTGAGTGAGTATGTCTTGAGCCAAAGCAAGTCTGAATAAATGAGCAACTAAGCAGATGGCAAAGCAGTTATTCATTCTGCGGGGTGTGCCGGACGATGAGGTGGATGAGATACGTGCCTTGTTGACGGAGCAGCAGATCGATTTTTATGAGACCCCAGGGGGCAGCTGGGGTATGTCCATGCCAGCCTTATGGGTGAATGACGAGAGTCAGTTTGATCAGGCCAAACAACTATTGGACGAATATCAACTACAGCGTCAACAACAGGCCAGGGCGGAGTATCAGTTGCTCAAACAACAAGGCCTGCACCGAACTGTTTTTGACCTATTTAAAGAACAGCCGCTGCGTTATGTGTTGTATCTGCTGTTTGCTGCTGTGCTTGTTTATATTTCCGTTAATCCATTTTTGAAACTCGGTTGAATCCAGTGATGAATCATCAGCCGGATAAAAAACTGCTGTTTCAAGACGTATTGAAAGGGGTTTCGCGTAGTTTTTATCTCACTCTGAGGGTGTTGCCTGCAGCTGTGCGTGAGCCGATTGGTCTGGCCTATTTGCTGGCGCGCGCTGCCGATACCCTGGCGGACACCACCGTGCTGCCGAGTGAACAGCGCCTGGCCTATTTACATAAATTCAAGTCTTATGTTGCCCTGCCTGATGTAGCCGCTGACTGTGCTGATATTCAGTCAGCATTACAGGGCCAGCTGGAAAACCCGGATGAGAAACGGCTGTTGGCACTGCTGCCGCAGCTGTTTTTATTGTTAGGCATGCAATCTGAACAGGACCAGAAGCTGATTCGTCAGGTGGTCACGACACTGACCGATGGCATGGTGTTTGACCTGAATGCCTTTCCGGCGGAAGAGAGTGGTGAGGTTGGGGTGTTGCAGCAGCAAGGCGAACTTGATCGTTATACCTATCTGGTGGCCGGTTGTGTGGGTGAATTCTGGACCCAGGTCAGCATGGTCCATGTGGCGGCCTTGTCACACTGGGACAGCAACAGGCTGACAGACTTGGGTGTGCGTTTTGGTAAAGGCCTGCAAATGACCAATATCCTCCGTGATCTACCGCGTGATCTGCGTATCGGCCGTAGTTATCTGCCGCAAGCCTGGCTTGATCAACAGCAGCTAAGCATCGAACAACTATTGGATAAATCCAACAGCGCTTTGGCAAAGCCACTATTACAACAAGGCATAGGCTTGGCACTGCAACATTACCAAGCCGCACAGCACTATGTGTTGGCCATTCCGCGGCATTGCATTCGTCTGCGCCTGGCAGCGCTGTGGCCACTGATGATTGGCCTGGGCACGCTGGAAAAACTGTCTGCCAGTAATCACTGGCTTGATGTCGATGCCACAATCAAAGTCGACCGCAACTGGATTTATAAAATGATGTTGAAATCATTTGTTATGGTTGGTTCGAATAAAATGCTGCGCGGCTGGATTGAGACTGAAACAAAAAAGGTAGCGCAGACCATCATTGCACTGAATACCTGAATAAGGTTTTGCTGTGGAAGCGGAAATTAAGTGTTCTGTATTAACAATGGACAAGCACACTATGTCGAATGCCAAGGTACACCGACGGCAACCCAGCCTAATGGCCATTATTCTGCCAGGTATTCTTATTGCCGCCACAGGGGTGGGTGCAGGTGATCTGGCCACTGCCAGTTTTGCTGGCAGCCAATTAGGACTCGCCATTTTATGGGCTGTGGTAGTAGGCAGTATTTTTAAACTGATACTCACTGAAGGTCTGGCACGCTGGCAACTGGTAACGGGGCACACCCTGCTGGAAGGTTTGGCTCAACGCTTAGGCCCAGTTTTCGCTTGGTTGTTTCTGCCGTATTTATTGCTGTGGTCATTTTTTGTGGGTTCTGCACTGATGAGTGCCTGTGGTGTCACCTTGCACGCAATCTTTCCTCTCTTTGACGATGCTAGTTGGGCCAAGGTGATATTCGGCATAGGCTGTAGTTTGGCTGGCTTGGTGATGGTGTTGCTAGGTGGTTTCAAACTCTTTGAAAAAGTCATGGCGGCTTGCATCGCTGTCATGTTTGCTGTGGTCTTAGTCACTGCTGGCGTATTGTGGCCAGGTACATCAGAGGTTTTACAAGGACTCACCATGCCCAGCATTCCCGATGCAGACGGCAAGGGCATTAACTGGACCGTTGCACTGATCGGTGGCGTAGGCGGGACACTCACCATTCTTTGTTATGGGTATTGGATACGTGAAAAAGGCCGTGACTCGGCCGAACACATCGTTACTTGTCGCATTGACCTAGCCACCGCATACGCACTAACAGCGTTGTTTGGAATTGCCATGGTGATCATAGGCAGTCATCTGGAGATTCAGGGCAAGGGTGCTGGGCTGCTGGTGAATCTGGCTGACACACTGGAAAAACCCTTGGGGACAAGCGGTCGCTGGTTGTTTCTCGTCGGTGCTTTTGGTGCTGTGTTCAGTAGCCTGCTAGGCGTTTGGCAAGCGGTACCGTATTTGTTTGCGGATATTTATCGCTTGTTCATCAGCAAACAACATGACAGCACGGTGGATACCCAAGGCTGGCCATATCGCGGTTTTTTGTTTGCACTGGCATTCATCCCTATGCTTGGTTTGATGATGAGCTTTAAACAAGTGCAGCAGTTCTATGCCATCGTTGGTGCCGCATTTTTACCGCTACTGGCCATTGCCTTGCTGCTAATGAATAATCGCGTCAGGGATCTGGGCAAGCACGCTAACAGCTGGTCTAGCCAGGCCCTGCTAGTGGCAACAATCGTGTTTTTTGCTGTGATAGCGTGGATGAAGTGGAGTAGTTAAACCGGTTTATAAGCACAGAGCATCCTTCCACTACCCATGTTTAAAATCCCGGCATATTGCTTTGGCAGTCATTTTCTGGCCGCTCAGAGACAAATGCATAAGTTGACCTGGTGCTTACTTCAGAAAATCTGATCAATCGTCAGCACCGTGCCC
>CBFCYE010000030.1:0-29318 GCA_965602225.1 uncultured Gammaproteobacteria bacterium
TGCGTCTGATGGTTGAAGGGCTGGGTGATCTGCACGGTGAATGGCAGACATTGTTTATGGCACTTGCGGTGCTGTCGATTGCCATTGGTAATGTGGTTGCTATTGCGCAGACCAACATCAAACGTATGTTGGCTTATTCAACTATCTCTCATGTTGGTTTTATCCTGATCGGTTTGCTGGCTGGTACAGACAATGGATATTCGTCGGCCATGTTTTATGTGGTGGTTTATTCGCTGATGAGCATGGGGGGTTTCGGTATGATCATCTTACTCAGCCGCTCTGGTTTTGAGGCGGATAAGCTGGATGACTTCAAAGGTCTGAACGAGCGTAGTCCCTGGATGGCTGCAATGATGATGATACTGATGTTCTCCATGGCGGGTGTGCCGCCTACCGTTGGTTTCTATGCCAAGCTGTCTGTGTTACAGGCAGCAGTTCAGATTGATATGGTCTGGCTGGCTGTCTACGCAGTTGTCTTCTCTGTCATCGGTGCCTTTTACTATCTGCGTATCATCAAGCTGATGTATTTTGATAAACCCCTGGATACTGCCAAGATTGATGCCGGTATGGATATGCGCATTGTCATCTCTGCTAATAGCCTTGGTATGCTAGCGCTGGGGATATTCCCTGCAGCGCTAATGCAGTGGTGTATCGCGGTAATATAACCCCTCATGGGAGTTAGCCATGCGCATTTCTGGCAGGCTGCTCCATCAGTTTCATACTTCTTCAACAAAACTCAGCCGGCATGGTGAGAGGGCATGGCCATGCGAATTCTTGTAAGTAATGATGATGGCTATCAAGCCCCTGGCATCGCCTGTTTGGCAGAGGCCCTGGCGTCGATTGCAGATGTGACCGTAGTGGCGCCAGATCGCAATCGTAGTGGCGCCAGTAACTCTCTCACTCTGGAGCAGCCACTACGTACGACTTCTATTTCAAACAATGTAACGGCTGTTGATGGTACACCGACTGATTGCGTCCATTTGGCGTTAACAGGTTTGCTTGATTTTGAACCCGATATGGTGATTGCTGGGATAAATGCCGGTGCCAATCTGGGTGATGATGTGCTCTATTCAGGTACTGTCGCGGCAGCGACTGAGGGTCGCTTTCTTGGGCTGCCGGCGATTGCGGTTTCCCTGGTTGGGAATAATCTGACTCATTATCAAACTGCTGCACGGGCTGTTATCAGTCTAATCAAACAGTTACAGGACGATCCACTACCTGTAGATACCATTCTTAATGTTAATGTGCCTGATATCCCCTGGGAGCAGCTGGAAGGTTTTGAGGCCGCACGGCTTGGCCGCCGGCATAAGTCTGAGGCGGTAATCAAGGCCCTTGATCCACGTGGTCGTGAGATCTACTGGGTCGGTCCTGCCGGTGGCGAAGAAGATGCCGGCCCCGGGACAGACTTCCATGCAATCCGTTACAATCGGGTATCTGTGACACCGATTCAGATTGACCTAACCCGTTATAGTGCACTGGATCAAGTGGCAAGCTGGTTGCAAGGAGTAGAGTAGTTGTCTGTCAGTTATCATCGCGGCATAGGGATGACATCCCAGCGCACCCGTGAACGTTTAATCAGTCGCCTGCGTGAGTCGGGAATTAGTAATCAAAAAGTTCTCGACGTAATGCTTAATACCCCGCGGCACATCTTTGTCGACGAGGCGCTTGGCAGTCGTGCCTATGATGACACCGCCTTGCCCATTGGTTTTGGTCAGACCATCTCCCAGCCATATATTGTTGCCCGTATGACCGAAATTCTGCTTGAGACAGGCCCTTGCGAAAAGATCCTGGAGATTGGTACTGGTTCTGGTTATCAGACGGCAGTGCTGGCCCAACTGGTTGGTCAGGTCTTCAGTGTAGAGCGAATTGCCGCTTTGCTGACCAAGGCGCGCAAGCGCATTCGTGAACTCAATTTCTATAACGTGCGTATGAAACATTTCGATGGCCACATGGGCTGGAAAGAGAATGGCCCTTATGATGTGATCATCATTACGGCTGCGCCTGAAGAGATCCCAGAAGAACTGTTCGCTCAGCTGAATGAAACAGGGCGTATGATTGTGCCGGTTGGCCCCAATGGCAAACAGCAACTCAATCTGATCAGTCGCACTGATAAAGGCTATGAGTGCAGCGTCATTGAGGACGTGAGCTTCGTCCCATTGCTACCGGGGAATCGTTGATGCGGATTTTTTCTCGTTTATATGATTGGGTACTCGTGTGGGCCCGGCATCAGCATGCCGCCTGGTTTCTGGGTGGGCTGAGTTTTGCAGAGTCTTCTTTTTTTCCTATTCCCCCAGATGTGATGTTGGCGCCAATGACGCTGGCTCGGCGTGAAAAGGCCTGGCGCTATGCCTGGATTACTACAATCGCTTCGGTTGCAGGTGGGGTGTTTGGTTATTTGATAGGAATGTTTGCCTTTGAACTGATTGAACCCTGGATTCAGGAGTTCGGCTATGCTGATCGATTCCACAAGGCCATCGACTGGTTTGAAGTGTGGGGCTTCTGGGTAGTTTTCCTGGCTGGTTTCTCGCCTATTCCATATAAGTTATTTACCATTTCAGCCGGAACGGTTGGTATGGCCTTTTTGCCTTTTGTGCTGGCTTCAGCCATCGGCCGTGGTGCGCGATTCTTCCTGGTGGCGGCTTTGATCTACTGGGGCGGGGAGCGTATGGATCGTATGATGCGTAAGTACATCGATCGCCTTGGCTGGGTTTTTATTGTGTTAGCGATCGTGATATATCTAATCGTTAATGGTATTTAAAACCAAGCGCATAAATACTCTTCTTCTTTCAAGCATCAGTGTCTTGCTTGCCTTATTGTTGTCTGCTTGCGGTGCGCATGTTTATCATCAAGTTCGCCCGGGTGATACGCTTTATTCAGTCAGTTGGCATTACAGTCAGGATTATCGCCAGGTAGCGAAATGGAATGGTCTTGGTTCTCCCTACATGATAAATGAAGGGCAGTGGTTACGTGTTGCTCCACCAGGTCCTGACGCAGGTTTAGAGCCGCCTGTATATGCAAAGTCAGCGGCAAAACTAGAAGCCCGAAAAACCAAAAATAACAACACAAAAAATCAGTCTAAAAAAACAGGTAGGCAATCAGTTGCCTTAGCTAAACAGAGGCCATACTCGTCATCATCTGCAGCCGTTGCATGGCGGTGGCCGCTTAAAGGTAAACTGATTAGAAAATTTAATGCTAACAATCCAGGTCAGCAAGGGATTGATATTTCTGCCGCTGCTGGCACCTTGGTATATGCCGCTGCTGGCGGTAAGGTTGTCTATAGTGGCAATGGTTTAAGGGGTTACGGTAACTTAATTATCATTAAGCATAACGATAAGTATTTAAGTGCTTATGCCCATAATAAAACTATATTAGTGAAAGAAGGGGTAATGGTTAAACAGGGGCAGGAAATCGCCCGTGTTGGCGCTACTGAATCTAAGCAAGTTAAGCTGCATTTTCAGGTTAGAGTTGATGGTAAGCCGGTTGATCCGTTGCGCTATCTCCCCAAGTAATTTTCATGCTAGTCTTGATACATCGTTAACTCAATCGCTAAATATATATATCTAATGTAATTTTGTTTGGACGTGAGTGGTGAAGTTGTATATTCACCTGTATGTCACGCAAGGCATAATGGGAGCTTTGTAGTGGTAGATAAGATGGTCGATGACGTACCTGACGATGATGTTGAATTGAAGGGCGTTGATGAAGAGTTTGAAACGCAGCAGAACAGCATTGCTGGTAAAGATGAAAGCAAATCAACATCATCAAAACCTGCTGTCGTAAATGGCAAAGATAATGACGATAAGGCTTTATCGCAACCGCCAGAAGCATCGCTTGATGCTACAAGAATCTATCTCAATGAAATTGGTTTTTCACCACTCTTAAGTGCAGAAGAGGAGGTTTATTATTCTCGTCTGGCCTTGAAGGGTGATGAGGCGGCACGCAAGAAAATGATTGTCAGCAATCTGCGTCTGGTGGTCAAAATATCTCGTTATTATATGAAACGCGGCCTGGCCTTTCTTGATCTGATTGAGGAGGGTAATCTCGGCCTGATTCATGCGGTAGAAAAGTTTGATCCCGAACGTGGTTTTCGCTTTTCCACCTATGCCACCTGGTGGATTCGTCAGACCATAGAGCGGGCGCTGATGAACCAGACTCGTACCATTCGCTTGCCGGTTCACGTGGTAAAGCAAATCAATAGTTATCAAAAGGCTGCTCGCCGACTGGCTCAGACCCTGGATCATGAACCGACTGCAGAAGAGGTGGCCAATAATCTTGATCTGCCGCTGAGGGATGTGCAGAACATTCTCGGCCTTAGCGAACAGCTTTCCACCGTCGAGTCATCGACGCTCGATAAGGACAAGCTGCTGCAGGAAACCGTTGCCGACGACAAACAGCTTGATCCTTCATCGGTATTACATAATGAAGAGGTGCATGCCTGTCTGCATGAGTGGGTGGCGCTGCTTAACGAAAAACAACGTCAGGTAGTGGAACAGCGCTTTGGTCTTAATGGTGACGATGTTGCTACCCTGGAAGAGGTTGGTGAGCGCATCGGCGTGACGCGTGAGCGGGTTAGACAGATTCAGGTGGAAGCGTTAAAAAAACTGCGTAAAATTTTGGATAAAGACGGGATTGCAATGGAACAGCTGTTGGGCTGAGTCATTGCCTAGATTATCATCAGCGCCGCTGCGACTGTTCGGCCTTCATAAGACAGTACATTGAAGGTGCGGCAAGCCGCAGCCGTGTCCATAATCTCGTAGCCGATGCCAGCGTCGATCAAGGGTTTCAGCAAGGCCCGTTCTGGCCATTTTAGATTAGCACCAGTGCCTATTATGGCTACCTCGGGTTTCAGTTCTGCCAGCGCCTGCACATGTTCTTCGCGCAACTCATCAATATTTTGTGGTGGCCAGTTTCTTTCCAGGTGCGTTGAGGTAAGCATAATGCTGGATGTCAGCGTCTCTTGCTGTAGGCCTCTGGCCGGATTGCCACTGGCATCGGTTTCTTTGCTTAGCTCGGCCAGCAGGGGTACCAGAACCAATATTTCACCCTTGCTATAGCCCTTGATGCTGTAGTGATGAATGTCCAGGTCTTGTTGGATTTGCATCTTAGTCCGCTTCCCTAAATTAATAATTTGCCAAAAAGGTCATTTTATCGGCTTAGGCTCTAGGTTCAAGCTTAAATATGTAAGATAATTGACAGCTTTTCAGGCCAACAGTATGTTACGCCCTTTGGCCCAGGGTTCTGATAATTATCTAGTGGAAGTAAGACTTTGATCGAAGATTTTCCAAGAATTAAGCGCTTGCCGCCGTATGTATTTAATATCGTTAACGACCTCAAGGCCAAGGCCCGGGCCCGTGGTGAAGATATTATCGACTTTGGCATGGGCAATCCGGATCAGCCAACACCACCGCACATTGTCGAAAAGCTGGTTGAAGCGGCGCAGCGTGGTGATACCCATCGTTATTCTATCTCCAAGGGCATTCCTCGCCTGCGTCGCGCTATCTGCGGTTGGTATAAAAAACGTTACGACGTAGAACTGGATCAGGATTCAGAAGCCATCGTTACTATAGGCTCAAAAGAAGGCCTGGCACATCTTGCTTTGGCTACGGTAGGACCAGGAGATGCGGTGCTGGTACCTAACCCGTCTTACCCGATTCACCCCTATGGTTTTGTTATCGCTGGCGCGGATATCCGCCATGTACCGATGATTGAAGGTGTGGATTTTTTTGACGAGCTTGAAAAGGCCATCAAGGACTCCTATCCAAAACCCAAAATGCTGGTGCTTAATTTCCCCGGTAATCCAACTACTCAATGTGTTGAGCTGGAGTTTTTCGAGAAGGTGGTCGCCATCGCCAAGGAACACCAGATTTGGGTGATTCATGATCTGGCCTACGCCGATATTGTCTTCGATGGTTATAAAGCGCCATCAATCATGCAGGTGCCCGGTGCCAAAGAGGTCGCTGTGGAATTCTTTACTCTGTCCAAGAGCTACAATATGCCGGGCTGGCGGGTTGGTTTTATGGTCGGTAATGAGAAATTGGTTGGTGCACTGGCGCGGATGAAGTCCTATCTCGATTACGGCATGTTCACCCCAGTTCAGGTGGCAGCAATTGCTGCGCTTGAAGGGCCGCAGGAATGTGTTCAGGAAATTTGCGATATGTATCAGGTGCGCCGTGATGTCCTTTGTCAGGGCCTGAATTCTATTGGCTGGACGGTTGAGCCACCCAAGGCCACCATGTTTGTTTGGGCGCCAATTCCGGAACAGTATCGGCATATGGGCTCGCTGGAATTTGCCAAGAAATTATTGAAAGAGGCCAAGGTAGCCGTTTCGCCAGGCATTGGTTTTGGTGATTATGGTGATGACCACGTCCGTTTTGGTTTGATTGAAAATGAACATCGTAGCCGTCAGGCGATTCGCGGTATTCGCGATATGTTGCGCAAAGATGCACAAGAGTCTGGTGAATAACTAAATAATAACAAAGAGATAGGAGAAGTATCTTGAAGCCAGTTAAAGTTGGTTTGTTGGGGTTAGGCACCGTTGGTGGTGGCACGGTTAGTGTCTTACAGCGTAACGCCGAAGAAATTCAGCGTCGTGCTGGTCGTGGTATTGAGATCGCCATTGCTACTGCGCGTGATGTTAGCAAGACTCGTTCATTCGATACCTCCAGTATTGAACTGACCACTGACCCACAGGCCGTGGTCAACCATCCAGAAGTGGATGTTGTAGTCGAATTGATCGGCGGTACTGATGCAGCACTCGAGCTGGTGATGCAGGCCATCGCCAACGGCAAACATGTGGTCACAGCCAACAAGGCCCTGATCGCCAAACATGGTAACGAGATCTTCGCCGCCGCCCAAAAGAAGGGTGTGATGGTCGCTTTTGAGGCGGCAGTTGCTGGAGGCATTCCCATCATCAAGGCCATCCGTGAAGGTTTGTCTGCCAACCGCATCGAATGGCTGGCGGGCATCATCAACGGCACCGGCAATTTTATTCTCACCGAAATGCGTGACAACGGCAGCGACTTCGCCGACGTCCTGGCTGAGGCACAGCGCCTCGGTTATGCCGAAGCCGATCCAACCTTTGATGTCGAGGGTATCGATGCCGCCCACAAACTGACCATCCTGGCTTCAATTGCCTTTGGTATTCCGCTGCAATTCGACAAGTGTTACACCGAGGGCATCGGTCATATCACCCGTGAAGACGTGGTCTATGCCGAAGAGCTGGGTTATCGCATCAAACATCTGGGCGTCGCGCGTCGTACCGACAAGGGTGTCGAGCTGCGTGTTCATCCAACCCTAATCCCTGAGCGTCGTTTGATCGCCAATGTCGATGGCGTCATGAATGCCGTGTTGGTTAAGGGTGATGCCGTCGGCCCAACACTTTATTATGGTCCCGGTGCTGGCGCCGAGCCCACAGCCTCGGCAGTGGTTGCTGATGTGATTGATGTGGTTCGTGTGTTGACCGCCGACCCTGAAAATCGTGTCCCACACCTGGCCTTTCAGGCCGATGCGCTAGTGGATTTACCGATTCTGCCTGTGGCTGAGATTGAGACTGCCTACTACCTGCGTATGGAAGTTAGCGACAAACCCGGCGTGCTGGCCGAAGTGACTCGCATCCTCGCTGACCAGGGCATCAGCATCGAAGCCATGTTGCAAAAAGAGCCAGCTGAAGGACAAACCAGTGTGCCAGTGATCATCCTCAGTCATCGCGTTTGCGAAGGGCAGATGGACACGGCTATCAGTCAGATAGAGAAGCTGGATACTATTCAGGGCAAGGTGACGCGCATTCGCCTAGAAGCGCTGGATGCTTAATTATTTCTCTATTTCTTAATGTAGGTTGGGTTTCGCATCGCGAAGCCCAACTGATCAGCTCAGAGACTTTAACTTGCTGGTATGTGCTCAATATGCCGGATCGTGGCTCAAACGTGGGTTAGTTTTCTGTATAATTTGCACAAATTCAATTATCGACAGACAGGCTCAACATGAAGTTTATTGAAACCCGGGGTAATGACGGCAAAAAACCTGCCTCTATCACTTTCTCCCAAGCAATCTTAAGTCCAATGTCTTCGTTTGGAGGCATTTATTCACCAGAAAGCTTGCCTGCTTTGGACAATGCCTTTTTTAAGGCGCATATCGACTCTGGCTATAAAACTCTGGCCAAAGATATATTGCAGGCATTTGACGTGGATATCGAAACGTCAGTGATTGACGCCGCCTTGAGCCTTTATGATGAGTTTGACGATCCAAACAATCCTGTGCCGGTGGAGAAAGTCTACGATGATCTCTATGTCAGCGAGCTATACCACGGTCCAACACGTGCATTTAAAGATATGGCGCTGCAACCTTTTGGCAAGGTTTTGTCTGCCGTTGCCCAATCGCGTGGTGATAAATATCTGATTCTGGCAGCAACCAGTGGTGACACAGGACCAGCCGCGTTGGAGACCTTTAAGAATCGTGAAAACGTCCAGGTTGCTTGTCTCTATCCAGACGGTGGAACCTCTGATGTACAACGTTTACAGATGGTGACTGAAGATGCGGATAACCTAAAAGTTATTGGTATCCATGGTGATTTTGACGATGCCCAAAATGCGTTAAAGGCACTGCTGGTTTCTGATGTCTTTGCTGATGCCCTGAAAGCGCATGATATCTCGTTGTCCGCCGCGAACTCAGTTAACTTCGGTCGCATTATTTTCCAAATTATCTATCACGTTCATAGTTACCTTGAACTGGTGCGCAAAGAGGTGATTCAGTTAGGTGAAAAGGTCTACCTGAATGTTCCAAGTGGTAACTTCGGTAACGCCTTAGGCGGTTACTATGCCTGGAAAATGGGATTGCCGGTTAAACAGATTCACATCGCATCGAATAACAACAATGTACTGACACAGCTCATTACTACTGGGCGTTATAACATAAGAGATACGAGCGTTATTGCCACAACTTCACCGGCGATGGATATCTTAAAGTCTTCCAACGTTGAACGTATTTTGTTTGATTTGTATGGCGCTGAACGAACCAAAGATCTGATGCACAAGCTTGATAGCGAAAAATACTATGAATTAACGGCGGACGAATTAAGCCAGCTTCAAGCGTTCTTTGCGGCTGACTTCTGTACTGATGAAGAGGGCTTGAGCTACATCAAGCAGGCTTTTAATCAAGAGGGCTATCTCATGTGTCCTCACACCGCGACCTGCTTCAAAGCCTACGATACATGTCGTGATGACAAGTCTATCAAGACCATTGCCTATTCAACTGCGGAGTGGACCAAGTTTTCGCCTGTCATCGCCAGTGCCTTAACCGGCGAAACTTTTGAGCATGATATTGATGCTCTGGAAATGATCGCCAAAAAAGCGAATATCACAATTCCTACCCAGATCGCGGCTTTGTTTGACAAAGAGATTACGCAAAAAATGGTGATTGATAAGCAGGATATTGAAAAAGAGATTCTAAGTTTCCTGGGTGCTTAGGTTTTTTGCTGCATGATTGATAAATAAATTCCGGATGGTCACTGCTGTACCGCACGAGGGATAACTGAAAAAGCCAGCCGTGTATGGTTGGTTATCAGGCTGCTGGTTCAGCGCCATTCATGCATTGTGAAATGGTCGGCAACCCTGACACTGCCATCAAGCAAAGCACTAAACTCATGGCGGCTGTAGATGCCAGCGTGGATACGGTTAAGAAAGCCATTTTGGGTAATATGACGGGTTAATCAGTACTAATTTAATGGTTTAGAAAAGCGGCTTCGGGCCGCTTTTTTTTATCTGCGCCTGTTTTGGATGTTATTGTTTTTTAAAGGCTAAATGTTAATTCTGGATTTACAATTGCTCTGGATTTGACGCAGCGAATTGATTAGAGATAGTTTAATTGTAGACGAGGTTTCAGTGAGATCTAAATGTTAGTCCGTTATCTTTTATTTACATTGCTATCAATCACCACCTGTCAGGCCTTGGCTGACACCGTTCGTATCGGCCTGCGTGCCCATAGTGGTGTTGAGAAGGGGCTGGCGCAGTGGCAGCCCACGGCTGACTATCTAACGGCCAGGATTCCCGGCTATGAGTTTGTCATGGTGCCTTTTGTTAGTCTTGCGGAATTAAACCAGCATGCAGGCATGGGAGAGTTCGATTTTGTGCTTACCAACCCCTCTTCCTACGTGGCGCTGGAGTTGGACTATGGTGCTAGCCGAATCCTAACGCTTGAGAATAAACGCCAGGATGGCGCCTATACCCAGTTCGGTTCAGTGATGTTTACTCGAGCGGACAGTGACATAAAAAATATTGCTGATCTGGAAGATAAACGCTTTATAGCCGTTTCGGAAAAGGCCTTTGGCGGTTGGCGTGTGGCCTGGCGGGAACTGCATCAACAAGGGGTTAATCCGGCTGAATATTTCAAAGAACTACTTTTTGCCAGTGGTGTGCAGGAAGAAGTCGTCTTTGCCGTTATGGATGGCCGTGCCGATGCCGGCACAGTGCGCACCGATATGCTGGAGCGGATGGCGGCAGCCGGGCTGATTGATCTAAATGATATTCGTGTCCTGAATCCACAGCTGACCGAGGACTTTCCTTTTGTGCATAGCACGAGGCTTTATCCGGAATGGCCCTTCGCCAAGTTTCACAACACCTCTTCAGTGCTGGCACAAAAGGTTGCGGTTGCCCTGTTGTCCATGTCGGCCTCAGATGAGGCGGCGCTGGCAGGCAAGTATGTAGGTTGGACGGTTCCGTTGGACTACAGTTCTGTTCATGATTTGATGCGAGAGCTAAAGGTTGGTCCGTACGAGGGCTATGGAGAGATTACTTTAGCTGATGTGGTGGCCGAGTATTTCTATTGGATAATGACGATTGTAGTATTGTTTTTGTTGACATGTCTGGCGCTGGTTCTGGTGGCAAAGGCCAATCGTCGTTTATCCGAAACAAGGCAGAATTTGCAGTTGAGTAATGACAGCCTGGTTGAGCGAATCAAAGAACTTGATTGCATCTACAATATTTCCCGACACTTGGGTGATTCAGAAAGTTCGACGGCGCTGAAGTTGCAAGAGATAGCTAATGTAATGAAGCTGGCGTGGCAGATTCCGGATAATACCCATGTCAGACTTACATATCAGGGTACTGTTTTTATGTCGTCAGGTTTTATCGAATCTAAATGTTGTTTGGGGCGTGATGTCTGGATTGATTACATGGTCTGTGGTCGGGTCGAGGTCTATTACAAAGATAATGCGGATAAAAGCTGTGATGTGTTTCTTACCGAAGAGGTGAGTTTGATTGATGAAATTTCAGAACGCTTGTCACAGTTCTTTAAGCGTGAATTGGTGGAGTCTAATCTTAAGCAGGCACGTGCTCATCTGGAAGATAGGGTAAAGGAACGAACCAAAGAATTAGAGTGGGCAAAAGATGAAGCAGAGAAGGCCAATAATGCCAAGTCAGAATTTTTGTCAAGTATGAGTCACGAGCTACGTACACCAATGAATGCAATTATGGGCTTTGGACAGTTAATGGAGATGGAGGTAGGGGGCGCCCTGCCTGATGAGCATCGTTCCAATTTAAAAGAAATATTGACTGCCGGTGAACATCTACTACAGCTGATTAACGATGTGCTTGATCTAGCCAGAATTGAGACCGGTAAGTTGGAGTTAGATATACAAGACATTTCTATCAGCAATAAAGTTGATGAGACACTTGCCTTAATAGCGCCATTGGCAGATCAAATGGCTGTAGCTCTGGTAAATGATTTATGTGACCAGAAGGATGTCCTGGTTCAAGCAGATAATGTCCGTCTAAAGCAGGTGCTGATTAATCTGATATCCAATGCAGTGAAATATAATAAACAAGGCGGTGAAGTCCGAGTCAGTTGTGAATCTCGTGGTGACAATCTGATTAGATTAACCGTTGCCGATACAGGTCAGGGAATTGCGGCAAAAGATTTAGATAAACTGTTTGAACCCTTTGAAAGGATTGATCACTTTTCTCATGTCGAGGGCGCAGGCATTGGCCTTTCAGTAGCTAAAAGTCTGGTAGAGGCTATGGGCGGTAGCATCGGCGTGAAGAGCCAGCTTGGTCAGGGCAGTGAGTTCTGGGTTGATCTCAACAGTTCATCTGCTGGTGATATTCCTTCTGGATAACAGGCCAGCTAAGTTATTCCGGCTCCAGTAGGCCCTCGATTAAACTATATGCCTCAGGGCTGTCCCATTCCTTATTGCCCAGCACCCGTCCGGATATCTTAGCGTCACGGCCAATCAGATAGCTCATCGGTAGTCCCACTACCTCAAAGTTGTTGCGCACAATCCCTGTCGGATTCATTTGTGGGCTGTTGAGATTTTGATACACCGCACGCCGATATTGAAATCAACAATCTGCAGCGCTGCGAGCTGTCATTGCGGACCGACAGCCAGGTAGGGTGCGCACTGCGCACCTTTCACTTTAAATGCTCCTCCGTCTCATGTTTTATTTTGAACTCAATTAACACTCATCCCATTTGTCGGTGAGTGCTACTCCGAACTCAATGGTGCGCAATGCGCACCCTACGGCTACGTTGAATGTTCGCTTTTGGCCGACTACCGCCAACTACGATGCAATATCGTTATTTTACTCAGCAATATATTCTCCATGTTCAGGATGACTGAACAGATTTCTTTGGCGACCTGCCTTTCAAGGATTTTAATTTTAAGTGTCATCATGATTTACTGACGCTTTTTTATCCTTGCGTACAGCCTATCCCGGCTGAATTTTTACCTCGACCAAGTCATTTTTTAGTGAACATTCTATTGAGGCTGGAGGCAGGCTGCGACACTTTGTCACATTCTCAGCTGGCCCGTAAGCCGGTATATTTTCTCCCATAAATAAATCAATAAAGTTGTTGGGAGAAAGAATCACCATGTTACGTAAAACACCTGTCGCTCTATTTTCATTAAGCTTGCTGACCATTGCCATGTCTGGCCTGAGTGTTGCCGCTGAGCCAGTTACCCTTGGCGAGGTTACCGTCACTGGGACGCGCGAGGCTCAGGCCATCTCTGAGACTGCGGCCTCTGTTGGTGTGGTCGACAGCCAGGAGATTGATGAGCTGAAAGCGGCTCATCCGAGTGAGATCATGGGCAAGGTCCCCGGTGTATATGTCAATGTCACTGGTGGTGAAGGTCACATGACCGCTATTCGTCAGCCGATTACCACTGCGCCGGTTTATCTTTATTTGGAAGATGGCATTCCAACCCGTTCCACCGGTTTCTTCAATCACAATGCCCTCTATGAAATCAACCTGCCCCAGGCCGGCGGTATCGAAGTCACTAAGGGGCCGGGTTCGGCTCTGTATGGTAGTGATGCCATTGGTGGTGTGATCAATGTTTTGACCCGTCCGGCGCCACTCAAACCTGAAGCGGAAGTGACAGCCGAGGTGGGCGAGCATGGCTGGCAGCGCGTGTTGCTTAGCGGCGGCAATAGCATGGGTGATGATGGGATTCGTGCCGATGTGAATCTGACTCATACCGACGGCTGGCGTGATGGCACCGAGTATGATCGTCAAAGCGCCACCCTGCGCTGGGATAGATTTCTCGACAGTGGTGCTTCACTGAAGACCGTCGTTAGTGGTTCCAACATCGATCAGGATACGGCCGGTACTTCACGTCTGTCAGCAACGGATTATCTCAATAACCCGACCATCAACTACACGCCGATCTCGTTTCGTAAGGTACAGGCGCTACGTGTTTCCAGTGCCTATGAACAAGAGAAACAAGATCGTCTGTTTAGTTTCACTCCGTACGCACGTTTCAACAGTATGGATATGCTTCCCAACTGGTCACTCGGCTATGATAAGCAGCATTATAAAACTGAAAATAAATCGGTTGGCTTGCTAAGCAAATACCGGCGTGACTTTGCGCCACAGCGTACACGTATGATTGTTGGTCTGGATCTGGACTACAGTCCCGGTAGCTATGTCGAGAACAAACTCACCACGACTAAGGTGGACGGCATCTATACCGCTTACAGCGAAGGCGCCAAGACCTATGACTATGATGTCAAATACACCGGTGTCTCGCCCTATCTGCATGTTGAAACCTCGCCCAGCGACAAGTTGCGACTGACAGGTGGTTTGCGTCTTGATTACATGTCTTACGACTATGACAATAATCTTACGGTGCTAAGTGGAGATGCTAAGCATAATCGCCCCGCCAGCACCACAGTGGACTTCGATCATATCAGTCCCAAACTGGGCGCCACTTATGCTTTTAGCAATGAACTGAATGGTTTTGCCTCTTATCGCAACACCTTCCGTGCTCCTAGCCAGGGCAAGCTGTTTCGCCAGGGCAAGGCGGTTAACACGGTTGGACTCAAGCCGGTTGATGCCGACAGCTTTGAGGTTGGCATGCGTGGCAAGACGGGTGGCAGTGGCTATGAAGTCTCGGTCTATCACATGACCAAACAGGATGACATAGTCAGTTACACTGCAGCAGATAATACGCGTGAAACTTTGAATGCCGGTAAGACCCAACACCAAGGCATCGAGCTGGGTTATGACCGTCAACTGGCCGAGACAGTTACATTGGATGTCAGCTTTAGCTATGCCGAGCATACCTATGAGTCCTGGAGTCCCAAGGCCGGTGTTGATTACAGTGGTAATGAGATCAGTTCAGCACCACGCCAGATTGCTGATGTGCGTTTGAACTGGCGTCCGACTGTGATGAACGGTGGCCGGGTTGAATTGAACTGGACACACTTGGGGCGTTACTGGCTGAATAATGAAAACACTCATAGCTATGCCGGTCACGATGTCTATCATCTGCGTGGCAACTATATGCTTAGCAAGCAGCTGGAGTTGTTTGGCCGGGTCGAGAATCTGACCGATGAGCGTTATGCCACTGGTGCTTCATATAGCCAGTTTGGTGGTGAGCAGTTTGCCCCAGGTCTGCCGCGCACTGTCTATGCCGGTGTTAGTTACAACTGGATGTAATTTGTATGCAATGGTTTAGAGGTTTGTTGCTGGGGCTGATTGCCCTTACTTTCCCCCCCATGGGCTACGCCCAGCAACACACTCACCACGGCGGCAATGATGCCGTGGTGAGTGGACCTCCATCAATCGTTACTGGCCGTGTTCCCACGGCCAGTTTTGATTTCAACGGCAGGCTATGGCTGGCCTGGCTGCATGGTCAGCATATCTACGTTAATCATTCCGATGACCTGGGCAAGAGCTTCAGCTCGCCGGTCAAGGTAAACCCTGAGCCGGAAAAGATTCATCACAATGGTGAGGCACGACCAAAAATAGCAGTTGATAGGCAAGGGCGCATCTTCGTTGCCTATACCCAAAAATTGCCGAAACGGTTTACCGGTAATATTCGTTTCAGTCGTTCAGTGGATGGCGGCAAGAGCTTTTCTGCGCCCGTCACAGTTAACGACAACCTTGAGGTGATCAGTCATCGTTTTGTCTCAATGGCGCTGGATGCCGATGACAAGTTGCACCTTGTCTGGCTAGATGGTCGTGACTTTATGGTCGCGAAAAATAAAGGCCAGGACTATAACGGTTCAGCCTTGTATTACAGTGTTTCTGAGGATCATGGCGCCAACTTTCAGGCTAACCAGAAATTGGCAGATTACACCTGTCAGTGCTGTCGCATTGCTATGACTCTTGATGAAAAACAACAGCCAGTGATTTTGTGGCGGCATATTTTTGCAAATGATTCAGGCGATGGCATCAACCGTGATCATGCCATTCTCAGCTTGAGTAAAGGCAGCACGCTTCAGCGTGTCAGTTTTGAAAATTGGGCAGCGGAAGCCTGTCCTCATCATGGCCCGGCACTAGCGATTGGTGCAGATGGTCGTTATCACATGGCCTGGTTCAATATCGAAGATGGCAAGCCCGGTCTCTATTACGGCTATTCAGACGATCAGGGCAAAACAGTTTCAACTGCCTATAGGTTTGCTGGTGGCAGTGATCAAGCGCAGCATACAGATGTGCTGGAGTTCAATGGCAGCGTCTATTTAGTATGGAAGGCCTTCGATGGTCAGCAGACAACGGTCTGGCTGATGCAGTCTGAAGATAGTGGTGAAAGTTGGAACAAGGCGGTTGCTATTGCCAGCACTGACAAACAGTCTGACTATCCCTACCTGTTGCAGCACGACGCTAATCTCTACCTGTCATGGCATGTGGTGGATGAAGGCTATCACCTGCTTGATATTAGCGAGACGGCAGAATGAGGCTGCTGGTGGCGTTGTGTTTGTTGTTGCCACATCTATTGCTGGCGGCGACGCCTAAGCCCTTTGTCATGGGTTCGATGGTAGAGATTAAGGCGGCGCAAGCTGACAAACCTATGATCGTCAGCTTCTGGTCTATCGATTGTCCTCCTTGTTACAAAGAATTGGCCATGTGGCGTGAGCTGAGTACACGTTTGCCAGCCTTGAACCTGGTGCTGGTTTCAACAGACGAGATCGATGCCGAGCAGGAAGTGGTCGAAGTGTTGAAAAAGACAGGTGTGGCACACCTGCAATCGTGGCGGTTCGCCGATAGCCATACACAGAAACTACGCTACGAGATTGATAAGAGTTGGTATGGCGAATTACCCAGAACCTATTTTCATTCGCCAGATGGACAGGTTGGTGCTGTCAGCGGTTTAGTTGAACAAGCTAGGGTAGAGCAATGGTTAGCGCAGTTTTATCCAACACTGAAGTAACAAGCCAGGAATTACGCAGTCAGCGTAATTTTGGCATTTCATTTGTCACGGCCTTGGTGCTGCATCTGGCCTTGTTTGTCGGTTTTATTAACTTCAGTTTTAATTCAGAGCCAGCGCAGATCATGATGCCTGTTTCACAGGTTATAACTGCAACTCTGATAATGGCGCCCAAAGCAGTTGCAAAGCCCAAAGCTGTAAAAACGCCAGTAGCTGTGCAAACGCCAAAACCGTTGCCTGAAAAAGTTTCCAAGCCTGAGTCTGAGCCAAAACCCAGTCTGCCATCAGAACCTCAGCCGGTTGTTGAGCCTGTCGCTATTCAAGAGCAGGTTATGAGTAATGTTGTTGATGAGGTTTTTGAAGAATCACAGCCGCGTGAAGTTTCGATGGCTGAAGAGTCGTATGTGCCGCCTTCGAGTAATGTTGCCTATTATCAGAACCCAAAGCCGCGTTATCCAATGGCGGCCAAACGCCGTGGCATGGAAGGTGTGGTTGAGCTTAGAGTGATGGTGGATAATCGTGGTAAACCTGTCTCTATCGATCTTAAGCAGTCGTCAGGATTCAATGTTCTGGATCGCGAAGCCACCAAAGCCGTCTGGCAGTGGCGTTTTCAGGCGGCAAAACGTGCCGGTATGGCGGTAGCAGGTGAGGTGATTGTGCCGGTGCGTTACCAGCTAGATTCTGCGTAGCTCGCTTGATTTTTTATGGTTTGAAACAAACTGAAATTTTCTTATTTCTCTGCTATTAAATTCAACATTTGTTCGCCCAAAGACTGGCGCCTTATGCTAAAGTCACGCCCTGTTTTTATAGTGATACACCGTGCTTTCAGCCGTGTTTTTGGAGCAAAAGATTGCAGTCTGACGTAAATAATGTGGAAGCTGGGCTTCCTGTCGACGAAAACCTCAATTTCGATTTTAGTTCCACCGCCGCGCCGCGTTCAGATGCCGATTCTCCGGCACTTGAGATCAAGGGTTCCATGTTTACCTTGCCAGTGTTGCGACTGCACAGCAGCGATATGGCATTGATTGCCAAGGACCTGTCTCAGCGCCTGGCCCAGCATCTGCGCTTTTTTGAACATGCCCCTGTGGTGATTGAACTCGATCATCTTGATGATCAGGCCAACAGTCTTGATTTGCCTGCGCTGTGTGTCTTGCTGCGACAGGCCCATCTGGTTCCCGTTGGCGTCAGGCAGGCTAGTCCTGAGCAGGCTAAAGCAGCAATTGACGCTGGCTTGGCTGTTTTGAAAGGTGGCGGCGCATCACCACGAAGTGAACCTGCCGCCCCTGCCAGCCAAACGAACAGCCAAACCAAAGCGACAGCTGCGCCAAGCACAAAAGCTGAAATAGTCAGCCCAAGAGCAGAGGCCATCCCCGCCAAGGTGATACGCCAGCCGGTGCGTTCAGGCCAGCAAATCTATGCCCGTGGTGGTGATCTGATCGTGCTGGCGGCAGTCAACGCTGGTGCTGAGGTGATTGCCGACGGCAATATCCATGTCTATGCACCTTTGCGTGGTCGCGCACTGGCCGGGGTGCTGGGTGATACCAACGCCAGCATCTTCACCCAGTCGATGGAAGCTGAGCTGGTTGCCATTGCCGGAAACTATCAGGTATTTGAAGACGGCCCTGCAAAAGATATTCACGCCCGCGCGGTACGCATTTTTCTCGACGATACACACATCAAGGTTTCGCCCCTGGTTTAATCATTGCCGCCAACTGTGAAGCTGGTGGTGGATTTAAGGGTGCTTGATCTTGTTTAACTTTAAAGGAGACATAACTTGTCTAAGGTTGTAGTTGTTACATCTGGCAAAGGCGGAGTAGGTAAGACCACTACTAGCGCAAGCTTTGCCACCGGCCTCGCCATGCGCGGTCACAAAACTGCCGTTATCGATTTTGATGTAGGCTTGCGTAATCTGGATCTGATCATGGGCTGCGAACGTCGCGTGGTTTATGACTTCGTTAATGTCATCAACGGCGAAGCGAGTCTGAAACAAGCCCTGATCCGTGACAAGGCCCACGACAATCTCTTCGTCCTGCCAGCCTCACAGACACGCGACAAAGATGCGTTTACCACTGAAGGTGTTGGCAAGGTAATCGACGAACTGCGTGAGAGCTTTGATTACATTATCTGCGATTCTCCAGCGGGTATTGAAAAGGGTGCAATGATGGCGCTCTATTTTGCTGACGAGGCTTTGATTGTTACCAATCCAGAAGTTTCATCGGTGCGCGATTCAGATCGCATTCTGGGTATCCTTGGCGCCAAGTCCAAACGTGCCGAAGACGGGGTGGAGCCAATCAAGGAGCATCTGGTTATCACCCGTTATTCAGCCAGTCGTGTGGCAACCGGAGAGATGCTTAGCATCGAAGATATTCAGGAATTGCTAGGCATTGATCTGTTGGGTGTCATCCCTGAGTCAGGCGCCGTATTGCAGGCCTCTAACGCTGGTGTGCCAGTGGTGCGCGATGAAGTTAGCAACAGTGGCCAAGCCTATCAGGATCTTATCAGCCGCTTTCTTGGCGAAGACCTGCCTATGCGCTTTCTCGATACCGAGAAAAAGGGCTTTCTGAAACGTTTATTTGGAACCTAAATTATGTCGATTCTTGATTATTTAACCCGCAATCGTAAGAAGACCGCCTCGGTTGCCAAAGAACGGCTGCAGCTGATTCTGTCTCGCGAACATGGGACCTCTAGTGGCCCTGATTATTTGCCAGCGCTGCAGAAAGAACTGTTGGCGGTAGTTAGTAAGTACACGCATATTGATCTTGATGACATCAAAATCAATGTTGAAAAAGACGGTGATTGCGAAATTCTGGAGCTTAATATCGCCTTGCCAGAAGCAGAAAATAAAGTCGCCTAGTTATAAAGCTCAACGACTATGGGCTAAAAGCTCATAGGTTGTTTAAGTGTGACTGAAAGTCGCTCTGCTCCTTCCCCATTTAAGGGGGAAGGCTGGGATGGGGGTAATATTCAGAATTAGCAATAGCGTTTGCATTATACCCCCAACCTAACCCTCCCCCTTAAATGGGGAGGGGACTTTTTACACCCCTATTTTCTCGTTCCCACGCTTCCGCGTGGGAACGCATACGGTGGGCAAGGTGTAATGTCTGGTATGGGTTCCCACGGAGGACCGAGGGAACCAGCCGTAATAACCTGGCCGCAGCTTTATCGGCTGTGGCCAGGTTGTTTTTCAATTTAGATTTTGAATATCAGGGTATCTCTAAAAATTTAATCAAGCAGGCAGCGCTGCTTCAGTGGATTTTTAGAGCTGCCCTCAATCAGTTCGTTTGAATAGCGGCAGGGTGTTCAGGTCAACGGCACTGATAGGGTCAAGATGGATAACGACATCAGCGGTTGGAATTGCCCGCATAATTTTTTCTTCTACCTCATCAGCAATATTGTGTGCCTCAATCAGCGGTAGTTGGTCATCCAGCTCCAGGTGCATTTGAATGAACTCGGTACGTCCTGACAAGCGGGTGCGCAGGTCATGAATGCCCCGAACCATTGGGTGGGCCTTGGCAATCTCAATAATCTGTTCGCGTGTTTCTTCTGTCAGCTCCCTATCTAGCAAGTCATGAAAGGCCTCATTGGCAATCTCCCAGGAGCTGTAGAGGATGTAACCGGCAATGGTCAGTGCAAATAGCGGATCGATACCAAGCCAACCAAATTGTGACAACAGCAGTGCAAGGATGATGGCCGCATTGGTGAGCAGGTCAGTTTTATAGTGCAGGGAATCAGCACGAATGGCAGCGGAGTTGGTCTTGTTGATGACGTGACGTTGTATCGCCATCAGGATCAGCGTGGCGATGATGGAAAAGATCATCACCCCCAAGCCGACGCCTATCGCCTCAATGGGTTGAGGGTTCATCAGGCGTTGAATGGATTCCAGAATCAAAAACAGACCAGAACCAGCAATAAAGGTGGCCTGGGCCAGTCCCGCCAGTGACTCAGCCTTGCCATGGCCAAAGCGATGTTCCTTATCGGGTGGCGCCAGGGCATAGCTAACCGCCAGTAGGTTGATGATTGAGGCGCCGGCATCCATGAGTGAATCGATCAGCGAGGCCAGTATGCTGACCGAACCGGTCTGCCAATGGGCGATTAGTTTTACGATGATCAGAATGGCGGCAGTGACAACCGAGGCGCGGGTGGCAAGCTTGAGTAGACGTTCACTTTCGATCTTGCTGACAGGATTTGTCATTAGATAATTCGCGCTTCATTTATTGAAATCAAGACTGATTATAAAGTAGTCAGGTTTGAGTCTCTAGGTTAATGTATCACCTAGAGTTGCTAGTGTTTTTAACTATAGAATTGATTCAGGGAATAGCTCTGCGTTTGATTTGATAGTTTAACAGCTAAGCAAGGTTTTGTTTGATCGTTGGCCGTGATGATAAAATTTTCAGAGTTGCTTTTGTGTTGACAGTTACATACTCAGAACTGATGCCTAATTACCTGTAGCCTGGATGTAAGCAAGTGGAGTCCGGTGATCAAAACCAAAGAATCTATTATCCATTTTCAAGCGCCGCCTTTTCGCGGTGATAGACGCCTTAACATCGCCCTGGTCGGTATGGCCAATAGCGGTAAAAACACGCTCTTCGAGGCAGTCTCCAGCACCGCGCCGCATATCGGCGAATTGAGCGGTACCAACAAGGCCTATAGTCAGTGTGATGTGCAGATAGGATTGGATGAGGCCTGTCTGATCAAACTGCCTTCGCTGCATTCTCTGTATCACCCTCAAGCCCATGAGCTGGAGACAATTAAATTCATGCTTTGGGGCGACCAGCGGCCGCCGGTTTCTAGCCATGAATCAAGCGCACCGCCAGCACCTTTTTCACCGCCGGACGTCATTGTTCAGCTGGTTGATGCCAGCAACCTCGAACGTCATTTGGAGCTGACCCTGGAACTGAGCCAGCTGGGACGGCCAATGGTTCTTGGTCTGAATATGATCGACGAAGCGGAGCGGCGTGGTTTTTATATCGACACAGAAGCGCTCAGTCAGCGCCTCGATATTCCTGTGATAGCGACCAATGCGCGGATGGGGCAGGGGCTTAGCGAACTCTTCAACGCTGTTGCTCACAGCGTGCGCCAACAACGCTGCCTGTTACCGCAGCCGGTCAGTCCGCACATCAGTGCAGCCTTGCAACCGCTGGCCAAGCTGCTTAATAACAGTGAGCTGCATGAGGCGTTTAAGGTGCCACACGCCTTTCTGTTGACCCAGTTTGCCGAAGCCAGTCCCTACATCATGGATGAGTTACAGCAGCACTTTCCACAATTGCTACCGGAACTGAAACAATTGCGTAGCGTCGCCGAACAGGCGCTGCCGCGCACCCTGGATGATGAGCTGCACGCTGACCGCCATCATCAGGCCGCCTTGCTCGGTGAGGCAGTAACGCGCTCCGGTCGAGCACCACGCGACTGGCGCAAACGGCTGGATGATTTCTTT
The DNA here is from genome assembly GCA_965602225.1 of uncultured Gammaproteobacteria bacterium. Classification (GTDB taxonomy): domain Bacteria; phylum Pseudomonadota; class Gammaproteobacteria; order Tenderiales; family Tenderiaceae; genus Tenderia. The sequence goes on from CBFCYE010000030.1 coordinate 22,068, forward strand.
CTCCATCCCCAGCTAGGACTGCTTGGCAGTCTGGCGGTGTTTGCGATGGTGTTGTTCGTGGTGTTCGAGATTAGCGGCTGGCTAGACAGCGTCACCTCGGCACGACTGGCAGCATGGGCGGCGGAATGGCAACCGACCGGCACCGGTGGGGTAATCGCCCACGCCGTGCTTGATGGCCTAATCGGTCTGGTCGGCATTGTCGTACCTTATATGCTGCCGCTGGTGATGTTGTTGGTGGCGCTGGAACAAACAGGCATCATGCATCGCATCGCCGTTGTGGTCGACCGCGGCTTTCATTATCTCGGCCTACATGGCGGTGTGGCGTTTTCCTTTTTGCTTGGTCTGGGCTGCAACGTTCCTGCCATCTCAGCGGCGGCACTGTCCACCACTGGACGTGAACGGGTGATCGCCTCTTTGCTGATTACCTTTGTGCCCTGTTCAGCGCGATCGGCTGTCATCCTCGCCTTAGCGGGTAAGTATCTAGGTGGGCTAGGGGTATTCGCCATTTTCATGCTGACGCTGATTGTCATCGCCGTGATGGGTCACCTGCTCACGCGCCGCTATCCCAAGAGCGGCCCCGGCCAGGTACAGGAGATCCCTCCTTATGCCCTGCCGCAGATGCAAACCTTGTTCGCCACCACTTGGGCGCGCACTAGCGATGTCCTCACCATTGTCACGCCATTGCTGGTGGGCGGTAGTGTGGTTATGGCGCTGCTCAGTCATTACGGTGCTGATGCAGTGATCAATATGTTGTTTACCCCCGTTACCGTCTGGTGGCTCGGTCTGCCGCTGGTGCTAGGGGTGCCGATCCTGTTCGGTGTGTTGCGCAAAGAACTGTCACTGTTAATGATCTATCAGGCGCTGGGTACGATGGAGGTCAGTCAGCACATGGACTGGCTGCAACTGACCACTTTTCTAATCTTCCTCACCTTCTATGTGCCGTGCATCTCAACCTTCGCCGTGATGTTGAAAACCATTGGCAGGAAAGAGGCATTGTTCTCGGTAATGTTATCGGTAGGTACCGCATTGGTGGTCGCGGGCGTGCTGCGTTTTTTACTGGAAGTGGGAAGGTGGCTGGCAAGCTAGTGGGCACGTTGTTGTGCCCACGCGTCATTCTAGTTCAGATCACATGTTAGGAATTAAAGTGTGGTTATGGTTTTAAGCAACACCCTGCATGTGTTTGTAATGAGTGTTGATAGTGCGTGCCTTGAGCAACAGAGTTTCACCACTCATGGCAGCGGGGATCTCTAATCCCATCAGCTGTAGTACCGTCGGTGCTACGCTGGCGAGTCCGCCACTGCACGACAGTTGCCAAACCTGTTCGTCAACTACCAGGCAGGGTACCGGGTAGGTGGTGTGTTGTGTTTGTGGATTGCCAGTGCCTGGGTCAATGATCTCTTCGCAATTGCCGTGGTCGGCTGTCATTACGATGGAGTAGTCAGCATTCTGGGCGGCGTCGAGTACACGCCCTGCGGCTTGATCCAGGGCCTCAACGGCCTTGATGACAGCAGGCATGTTGGCGGTGTGGCCGACCATGTCGCCGTTGGCAAAGTTGACCAGGATGAAGTCATATTGTTTGTCTTGAATCGCCTCGATCACAGCGTCGGCAACTTCGGCGGCGCTCATCTCGGGTTGCAGGTCATAGGTTGCTACTTGCGGTGAGGGAATCAGTTTTTGTGTTTCACCTTCATAGGGTTCGCCGCGGCCGCCATTAAAGAAGTAGGTGACGTGGGCATACTTTTCGGTTTCGGCACAGTGAAACTGTTTCAGTCCGGCCTTGCTGATGACTTCGCCCAGGGTGGTGCTGGGGCGATCAGGAAAGAAGGCGCAAGGATAATCAAACGACTGAGCGTAGGGCAGCATGCAGCTGATCTTGGCCAGTTTTGCTTCGCCACGTTCAAACTCATTAAATTCGGCATGGCCTAAAGCTGGCATGATTTGCTGAACACGGTCTTTACGAAAGTTAAAACTGATTAGCTGGTCGCCATCTTCAAAGCAGGCTGTCTTGGCGATGACTACGGGTTTGATGAACTCATCATTCTGATCCATGGCGTAGGCGCTTTCGATGGCGGCATAGGCTGAGGTCGCGGTGCGGCCTTTACCCTGAACAATTGCCTGCCAGGCGAGTTGGATTCTGTCCCAGCGGTTGTCACGATCCATGGCGTAATAACGGCCCATGATGGTGGCGATGCTGCCATTGGCCGCTTCAAGTGCAGGTTCGATCTCGGCAAGAAACTCTAGTGCTGATTGAGGCGCGGTGTCGCGGCCATCAGTGATCATGTGCAACAGGGGTTTGACGTTGTGGCTTTGGCATAGTTCGATCAGGGCAATCAGGTGGCGCAGGTGGCTGTGAACGCCGCCGTCTGACACTAGGCCAAGCAGATGCAGTGGGCGGCCGCTTTCAGCGGACTGGCGGATGGCCTGGTTAAAGACTGGATTATTGGCAAACTCACCATTTTCGATGGCGTCGTCGATTAGCACCAGATTTTGTCGTATTACGTCACCACAACCGAGGGCTATATGTCCCACCTCGGAATTGCCCATCTGACCATCGGGCAAACCAACAGCTCTGCCCGAGGCTTGCAACAGTGTCTGTGGATAGTTGGCAAAGTAGGCGTCCAGTGCCGGGGTATTGGCCTGGGCGATGGCATTGTTGGTTTTTGAGGGGCTGGTGCCAAAACCATCGAGTATGACTAGAACAACTGGGTGACGAGGTGTGTTGATACTGCTGGACATCGGTAATCCTAAATGGGTGTTCACTTGTGTTAAAAGAGCAAATTTTGTACCAGTCAAACCAATGTCTGCCAGAAGTGCAGTAAAACGATTTAATTCAGCTGGTTAGCATTGTGAGGTGTGGGCTGAAATTGCTTTGCAGGTTGGCTTTCGCACCACAATCGAGCCTTGCCGTGCGGTTATGCACAATAGTCGATTACTCAAACCAGAAATGTTAGACCTGCCACCAAAATCTCACGGCGCGCATTCTACACGATTTTGCTCGGGATTACATGTGAAATTTCTGTGGCAGGCCTATTGTGGCAGGCTTGCGCGGATACATTGCAGCACGCCGTAGTCGTATTCACCTTCAAGTGCTTCATAGACGGGTTTGAGTTTGCCATCCTCATTTTGATCAAAGGCAAACTGGATTGCCTTGAGCTGTTTGTCATCCAGCTCGATGGCATCAGCCAGTTCTATCTCGTCTTGTTCAATGGCCTTGGCCAGGTGGTTGTAAACCGTGGTCAGGGTCAGTTCGCGTTTGTGGGCAATCGCCAGCGGTGCCAAGCCCTGGCTCAATAGCTGTATGGTTTCATCTATCGTGTCGGTGACCGCGGCAGGTTGGCTGTATTCAAGGATGACATCGAGAAAGGTGTCGCCGTAGTTTTCCAGTTTGCGCACGCCAATGCCGGTAATACGTCCCAGCTGTTCCAAGGATTGCGGTTGACGTTCCACCATGTCGGCCAGGGTGGCGTCGTGAAAGACGACATAGGCAGGCACGCCCTGTTCATCGGCCAGCCGTTTACGACAGTCGCGCAGGGCATTCCAGAGCCGGGTATCGGCCTCTTTGTTGAACTGGGTGGTGTTGCGTTTGCGTTCAGCCTTGCCGGTCGCTTTGGCCAGTTTGCGCAGCAGCAGTTTTTCTTTGCCCTGTAACACCGGTCGGGCAGATTCGGTCAGGCGCAGGCTGCCGTGGCCTTCGATATCAACACTCAACAGGCTACGCGAGATCAGTTGCCTAAACAGACCACGCCACTCGGTGGTTGAGTGTTCCTTGCCAATGCCATAGGTGCTGAGCTGGTCATGGCCAAACTGTTTGATGCGTTCGTGGTCGCTGCCACGCAACACATCGATCAGATAATTCACCCCAAACCGCTGGCCGGTGCGGTGTACACATGACAGCGCCTTTTGTGCTGCCACGGTGGCATCCCAGGTCTCGGGCGGAGTCAGGCAGTTATCGCAGTTGCCGCAGGGCTCGTCCATCCTGTCGCCAAAGTATTGCAACAGCGCCTGGCGGCGACAGCTAGTCAGTTCAGACAGCCCCAGCATCGAGTCGAGCTTGTGCCGCTCAACCCGTTTGTGTTGTTCGTCGGCGTCAGAGTTTTCCTGCATCTGCTTCAGGGTGATGACGTCTTGCAGGCCATAGGCCATCCAGGCGTTAGCGGGCAGGCCGTCGCGACCAGCACGGCCGGTCTCTTGATAATAGGCCTCGATGCTCTTGGGCAGATTAAGATGGGCGACAAAACGGACATTCGGTTTATCGATGCCCATGCCAAAGGCGATGGTGGCAACGATGATGATGTCTTCTTCGCGCAGAAAGCGTTCTTGGTTGGTCTGACGCACTTGCTGTGACAAGCCGGCATGATAGGGCAGTGCCGTCAGTCCCTTGCTGGTCAGCCACTTGGCGGTGTCTTCAACCCGTTTGCGCGACAGGCAATAGACAATGCCCACCTCACCTTCGTGTTCATTGCGGATAAAACGCAGCAGCTGATCGCGGGCATTGCCTGAGTTTTCAGTGATGCGGTAACGAATGTTGGGTCGGTCAAAACCGCTGTTGAAGAGCTGGGCATCTTGCAGCGCTAGCCGCTGAATGATCTCGTTGCGGGTCGGTGTATCGGCTGTGGCGGTTAAAGCAATGCGCGGAATGTCAGGAAAACGCTCATGCAGGGCCGACAGCTGAATATATTCAGGGCGAAAGTCATGGCCCCATTGCGACACACAGTGGGCCTCATCGATGGCAAACAAGGCCAGTTTGATCCGACTGAACAGCTCCATGGTGCGGCCATTAAATAGCCGTTCTGGCGCGATATACAGCATATCCAGCTCGCCATTGAGCAGCTGCCGTTCTATCTCATTCATCTCAGCGCCACTGAGGCTGGAGTTGAGATAGGCCGCCTTAACCCCATACTGGCGCAGCGCCATCACCTGATCCTGCATCAAGGCAATCAGCGGCGAGACAATAATGCCGACGCCATCACGCACCAGCGCCGGAATCTGATAACAGAGCGACTTACCGCCACCCGTGGGCATTAACACCATAGCGTCATGGCCATTGACGAGCTGATCGATAATCTCGGCTTGATCACCACGAAACTGCTCATAACCAAAGACGGTTTGCAGGATGTGCAGGGCAGGGGAGGTATTGGGGAGGCTGGAATTCATGGCGGGCATTATACCCGGGAATCAGAAGGCAATCAGTGCAGTTTCCAGAACTTCTCCATATTGAGATAGGTGAAGGAGGCAGTCCAGGTAATCATCATCAAACCAATCAATGATTCCATTCCAGTCAGAATGCGTAAGCCTTGCATGGGGTAAAAATCACCAATGCCCAGGGTGGTATAGGTGGCCATTGAGTAGTAGAAATAATCATAGAAACCTGCTGTTGCCTGCCCGCCGAGACTGCTGCTGCCGATCCATTCTGCAATGGCCAGATAGCTGAAGGCATAGAGCGTGATCTCAATCAGGTGGGCAATAAAGGCGGCGTAAATAACCACCAGAATGCGCTTACGTGGCGCAAAGTTGAGTTCCATCAGCGAAGTCAGGCGCAGTGCTTCGTAATGGATTAATACAACAATACCAGCCAGTAGGGTAGCGATGCTGAATTCAAGCAGGGTGTTCAATGTGACATCCTTTGTTGCTGCTTATACAGAGCCAGCTTTGAGTCTAGGTAAAACAATTAGCCATGGCAAATCAACGCGTAGGTTGGACTGAGGTACGAAGCCCAGCGATCTGGTAACGAGGTAGGGTGAGCCGTTGGGCTTCATTTCATTCTGCCCAACCTACGGGCTAATGAATTCAATATTTTTTGGTCTGGCATGAGTAATTCTTAATCTCTTTAATCCCCTTAGTTTAGAAATACCTTCGAGTTGTTCCTTGCTAGGCTCATGGAGTGTTAATTCTTCTAAATTGGGAAGAGAAAATATTGTTTCCCATTTTTCATCTTCTTTGGTTATGGTGACGATTGTAATTTCTTTGCTGTCACTTGGAATATCGCCAATACCATACAGATAACGTTCTCTATTAGGCACTATTGTCCAATAGTCACCATTTCGATCTAGATGGTCTCCAAAATGATGCTTCATAAATCTTCCTGATGCTTATAACGTTTAAGCTGTGCGGTGCGACGTAAGGAGCATCCGAACGAGCGCATTGTTAGCTTCTTTTTTTCTTCATTTCTCGAAGCAATTCTGCGGCGGTTTTTGCAGATTTGCTACCGGTATCTGTTTCAAATCTAATAACCAATTCACGAGCTTTATTTTCACCCTCGGATAAGCCTAATTTTCTGGCAACAAAGACCGAAACCATGATTGCTCTATATACGGATCCTATAAGTTGCCTCTCCATTCATCTACTCTCGGTGTGCCAGACATGCCATTTAAATGAGGATGAGCTTCACCGAATATTTCCATTATATGGGGGTACGCACCATGCACGTACCCAGAGAATACTTGATGAGTGGACCGCAAAAGTTCCTGTGCATCAGACTGATTTAACTCAGAAGAAGCTAATTTACCGAATGTTGCATGTATTTTACGAACTGAAACATTCGCTCTTTTTTGTGTAGAGCCTAATGGGTCTTTTGGCTTATCTAATTCTTCTTGAAAAAAATCAGTAAGAAATTGCAACTGGTCTTTACTGAATTCATCTCCATCTTGGGGCGCAAGCAGGTAAAATATTTCATTACAAAAATCATCAGCCATTCTACACAAAGCACCAATTTCTTGTGTGTAACCTGTGCGGAGGAGAACCATGGAAGCATTGAGGGTGCTTATAAGTTTTACACCTTTCAGATAACAAGCTAGTGACTCTGATATATTTTGATAACGCCACACCTTAATACCACCAATATCTACGAAAACTGGCGGGACTATTTTGTCTGAAAATTCATGATACAACTCGCCCAATTCTGAGAGTGTGCTTTCTAAATAAGTATCAATGTCCATATGCATATTGTGAAGCTAACACCTTGCTTCACTGTCAATAAAAGCGTAGTGAGAAACGAACGCAGCTTTTTTTGTCCTAGTGCAAGCGATTGTTAGCTCTCTTTTTGGTTGTTCAATCATATATTTCTACTAGTTTATTGTTTATTTTTGATAAGTGGTTTCCACCATGCCTTGCGGCCACCTACTTTCCCAGGAATGACAACCTCTCCAATTTTAGGCGTAAGATAATCGACCCGAGCTTGATTAGCTGCAATCAAAAACCGCTCGATCGGTTCGTGCCATGAGAACATCCCAAGATCAAAGGTACCCCAGCCAC
>CBFCYE010000031.1:0-28230 GCA_965602225.1 uncultured Gammaproteobacteria bacterium
CCAACGGCATCGACACGAAAACGACTAATCCCGGCATTGGGAACACTGATACGGAACATGCTTTCCAGCGGTGCCGCCAAGACATGACGCACCAACATACGAATCACACCGGCATGAACCACCACCAACACATGCTGACCGGCATAATCCTGCAACAGTGCCTGCCAGGCAGCGGTGATACGCTTTTCAAAATCGGCTAAGGCCTCAGCCCCAGGCGGACAAAAACCAATCGGATCGTTATAAAAGTTTTGCAGTGCCTGCGGATTCTGGACTGAAATTTCGTCTTTGGTTTTTCCTTCCCACTCACCAAAACCGATTTCCATTAAGCGATCATCGAATGACACCGGCAGATCGTGATGTTGCCCCAACTCCTCGGCAAAAGCAGCACAACGACTCAAGGGGGAACTGACAATAGCCTGCCAAGGACAATGATCCGCCACTGCCTCACGCATCTGCCGCCAACCCTTTTCACTCAACGGATCATCTATCTTACCGCGATAACGACCACTGCCACCGACAGGTTCGCCGTGACGGATCAGGTCAACAATGGTCGTAGATTGACTCATAACAGTTAATTGTCTTCCAGCTTCGGCACGGCTGTCTGAGTTGGAGGGAAACGTTTTTTGATGGCCTTACGTACCAGGTGCGGAATCAACAGATGAAACGGCATCCGCAAATAATGCGAACGGATGTACAACATCCATCGAGCCAATGGCGTAAAGGCATTATCACAACTGGGGTGGTTCGGCAGCAAGGCACGACCGAACAAGGTATCCATTAGCCACGAGAGAGCTGCTGGCGGCTTGCCAATAGCGATTGCCGCCTTCATCACCGCATCCGGCACCGGGGTCTGAAGCATCTGTTGTGTGTAACGCAGGGCGTAATAAAGCGGACGCGTCAGATCCATCTCGGCAGCACGTTCAACCAGCTGATCCCAGAAATCTTCATCTTTACTGAAGTGGCGCAGCAGTGCATCCAGATCAACCAGATCACGCAGACCATTCTCAAGTTCACCATCACTAAACAAGTGGGTAGCACTGTGCAGCACCATATCCACTGGCGACAAAACCAACATACCCTCTTTACCATCAACAGGCACCGCATCGGCTAACAGTTTTTGCGAGTCAGGATGCAGCCGTGCTGTCTCCGGCAATATCGCGTGATGAATATCTATCACTGTCTGACGTGTCACATGCTTCAATGGCGGCAGTTCATGCATCCATGTTCGATAATAATGCTGATCATAGGCATCGTGCTGCCCTGACATCCAACCATGCAACATCATGGTACGTTCCACATCTTCCAGTTTATTTTTCGAGACCAAAATATCAATATCCGAAAACAGACGCCCCTGGGCAGGTGGTAAATCAGCAATCACATAGGCCGCCCCTTTCAACACCACTACAGAGGTATCTAACTTTGCCAATGCCTCTTGAATACGGTCAACTTCGAAATAAACACCTCGCACCTGCTTTTCAGCCAACCTCACAGCCGCATCCAAGTGTGCAAACGGCGCTTTCGGAATCTGCGCCAACAGCCCTTCGGTTTCAAGCCGGCTAGCAACTGAAGCCAACAAGTTTGCATTTCTACCCAGACGAATCAACAAGCTCCAATCCGTTGCTGAAAGCGCCAAAACAGTATTTGGCTTGACTAATGCGTTAAGAAGCAGTTTTTCATAACCACTCATCCTGGCCGCTCCAGGCTATCAAATAGATCAATTGCTTCATCCAGAGAGCTATAAGTAAAGTCGTAACAAGCGCACTGATCAACAACCGTACTCACAGAACGAAAACCATCCAGACCCAGCACATTGTAATTAAAGGCATTCTCAGCCAAATAGACACAGGCATGCGCCTTTGAATGCTGCACAAGACTCACGCCTGCATTTTTTTCATATTTAGGAAAAATCACCCAAGCTGGTCGTGCCAACTCTGCTGAACGCTGAATGCTGGCAGTTGGCGCCTTCATATGAGCCACCGCCCCTTTTGCAGTGTCTACCGCCTTTTGGCTAATCACTGCCTGCGGAGCAAAGTCTCGAATGATATCGATGGACTCATTCTTTAAACCCACCGGTCGTGGTAATGGCACCAACATGCCATCGTTCAAAGAAATCAAAGCCAATTCATCAGAGAATAAACGCCAACCCTTATTCACCAAAGCAGCACACAAGGTGCTCTTACCCGAACCAGACGGAGCCGGCATGATAACGCCAAGGCCATCTTTCTCCACCACTGCAGCATGAATAATTAAATAATGATGATAATGGCTAGCAATACACCAATTAAGCGCCCACTCAAGCATGGGGAAGGTCTGACTGAACGGTAAAGGCTTAAATGGTCGATGGCCATCAAACTCGAACTCAACTTGAGGACGATACCAGCGCCTCAATCCCCTTGGCGACTCAAAACGAACATGGAAATCGATAAACTCATCTTCATCGACCAAAGGGTATTCGCCATAGAGCAGCCGCATACCATCAGCGATCGCAGCAATAGAGGACTGCAGCCGAATGGTAATAGGCCCAGTACGAAAACAAAGTCCGCCGTTCTTTAATCGCTGTTCAAGTGTTATCGCAGAGAGCGTTGATATATTCACTACTGAACACGAGTCACAAGACAGAGACTCGAAAGCTTATTAAGCACCTTTTCCAGATAAACCATTAACTCGGAGTCAACAGGCACACCAAACTGCTCAGCAACCTGTTTCATCAAGGTTTCCATATCTTGTGATTGTGTCGAAAGACATTGAAGCACAAACGCTGTTATTGGATCAAAAGCATGGGTATCACCAGAGTAGCTGTCAAAAACAACAACCTCACCCTCCCACTCACGCCATTCGGGTGAGAACCCTGGCGTGACACCCCAGCATTGCCGTGGATAATTTAACGACATCATATTCAATCAAGCTAAAAATTATTAACTATACACAAACAGACATCCGACTTGAGGCTGATATGAGTTTGACTAGACAGGATTAACAACGCACGAAACTTTATAAAGGACAGAACCGCTCATTCATCATCTGAAAGGTATTTTTCAAGCCAATAGGATCAACCGCATAGTTGTCATAAAACAACTGCTTCACCTGCTCTGGCGTCATTCCATAAGTTTCTTCACCCAAAACGATAGAATTTAACAATGCAGCACACGCGTGCGCACCAAGCTGGTAAAAGTCTTCATTCCCCCCCCTCTGGATAACGATCATCATTGAATCACCCGGATAAAGGCTGCCGCCAAAACCATAGGTCGCATCATGAAACATCGTCCCATCATTATTGTAGGAATTAAACTTACAGTGGGGGCCAGCCATCCCATCTGTACACGAGCCAGGATGATAAGCAACTGTTGACAAATCTGGCCAATTTTCAGGATGCTGCCCCCAATAACCCGGAGTACATCCTCCACATTCATGATCATGCGGCTTAGACAAATTGCCTGACAGATGGCCAGAAATCGAACAATGATTTCCAAAAGCCGGTTTACTAGCGAGAGTATAGATGAGAGGAGCAGCCAACAGCCCTGTTTTAGAAAATTTACGCCGTGACAGATCAGCGCCACTGTTCTCCGTTGGAGACGCACTGCTTCCATCATGGATATCCGACGAATCCTGACCCTTGCGAATGTCGTCACTCATAACCTGTGTACTCCTGATATGCCTAGTGTTTCAGAAAAATATCGCTGATTGTACCATATTTCAAGCACTCCGAATGTGGTCTCAACCCTATATTAGCAACATTGCAAGAAGCATACCCAGACAAAGCAAGCGACTGTATTTTAAAGGTTTTAAATAAAATAGATCTACATTTCACAGCCTCACCAAGAACACTTCAACCATCACTGTAAAAATATCCGACACCAAACATAGGCCACGCTTTAACTGTAAAATACCGGCACACACCAAACCCTTTTATACGTCTCAATGCTGACCGACAACCTTACCCGCACACTGAGCTGGAAAATACGCAATCAATTCACTTTTGCATTTCCGCTATTGCTTAAAGCTGTTCTGGGCCAACGTTGCAGCCCCATTTCAACCTGTGAACGATTAAGCCTTCTGGAACAGCGATACGACCTAAACCATTGGCCATCGGTCTGTACCGCCGAGGAGTGGCAGGAAAACATCTACATCCTTGACCTGCTCGACCAGTTATTAGGCCGCTCCAGCACTCATCAGCATTGCCTCGACATCGGCTGCAAATACGGCGCCTACTTTCCTGCCCTGGCCAGTTTCACAGGTTCTGGCTGGGACGGGATTGAACTTGATGCCTATCGCCGCTACTGGAACCTGGCCTCGCGCCGTGACCACGGCCGCTTTATGGCGAAGCCATTCGACTGCCGCTACATCCCGGGGGCATTACTGGATTTAAAGCCTTCACAGTCCTACCAATTGATCACCTGGTTTTTACCCTTCATCATCGAAACACCACTCAAGGCCTGGGGGCTGCCACGCCGTTTTTACCAGCCCACCGCCCTGTTGCAACACGCCTATGACCTACTCACCCCCGGCGGCACCCTGCTAATTATCAATCAGGGCAAATGGGAGACCGAGGTGCAGCAACGCCTGTTCACCGCCACCTCGATCAAGGCGAATTTTCTGGGGCAGGTGTACAGTGAGTTTTCCCCGTTTCAGCAGCCACGTTTCGCCTGGCGCATCGACAAACCACAATGAATTGATTTCATGACCCGGGTATACTAAGCGACCAGTTCAGACCATCAATTAAGAATAAGGTTAACCATGAACAAACCCATCGTCGTTATTGGCATTGGAGAAATGGCCGGAGTGTTTGCCCGCGGCTTTCTGCGCACCGGGCACCCGGTTTATCCCATCACCCGTCACATGGACCTACAGGCAGAGGCAAATACCACCCCTGAGCCCGAATTTGTGCTAGTTGCGGTAGGAGAAGCAGACCTGCAGGCGACGCTGCAACAGATTCCCAGTCAATGGCATGACAAACTGGCCCTACTGCAAAACGAGCTACTACCTAGAGATTGGCAGACCTACCCATTCAGCAATCTAACCATCATCTCAGTCTGGTTTGAAAAGAAAAAAGGGCAGGACAGCAAGGTGCTTATCAGCTCGCCAGTCTTTGGCCCTCACGCCAATACAATTAAACAGGCACTTGGCAGTCTCGATATCCCTTGCCATGAAGTCGACTCAGCCGCAGAGATGCAATACGAATTGGTACGCAAGAATGTCTACATCGTCACCACTAATATCGCCGGCCTTAAGGTTGGCGGCACCGTTTCCGAGTTATGGCGCAACCATGAAGAGCTGACCCGCGCCGTTGCCAGCGATGTTATGGATATCCAGAAAACTCTGATCAACGAAGAGCCACCTCGAGAACGTCTGATTGAAGGCATGCTGGAGGCCTTTGAGGGTGACCCAGAACACAAGTGCATGGGCCGTTCCGCCCCGGCACGCCTGCGACGTGCGCTGGAACTAGCCAATCAAGCAGGACTCGACGCGGCAAGTCTCAAGCAAATCGCTAACGAACAGCTATAAACGAATACAATCGGTGAATCTCTTACTATTCAGAATGTCCAATGTCAGCATGACGTTTCATAAATCAAGCTAATAATGAAAAGCAGACCGCCGCACTACCCGGATAAGTTCAAACAGACCGGACGACAGCTGATAGCACTGCTGACCACGCTGGTCTTGAGTGGTATCAGCAGTGCCGATGATTACGCAATCACCGACCTTGGCGCCAACTTCCAACCCCTGAGCATTAATGAAAACGGGCTCATTACGGGTATCGACACCAGCACCACCCCTCCAGGCGCAGTGATTTATCGTGACTCAAGCCTCATTCCGCTAAACAGTCAAAGCTACGCCCTTGATGGCAATGAAAGCGGCCTCACAGTCGGTTATGAAATTAACACCCCTATCAACCAGGCCTTGCTATGGGATAACGAACAGGTATCTGTCGAGCTACAACAATTCAGCAGCCTGCTAGAGGCTCACAGCATCAACAGCTTTAGTGAAATCGTCGGTATGCGTCAAACAGAAGACAACTATCAACGCATTTTCAGCTATGACATTTTTAGCGGTAACCTCAACACACTCAGCACGTTGGGGGGTGCCAATGCCTGGGCCAACCAGATTAATGATCGCGGCCAAATAACCGGCGGAGCAGAAGACGAACAAGGCAACACCCTGGCATTTCGCTTCGACGGCAGCACACTAAATAATCTCGGTAGACTTGATGGTTACCAGCATAGTGAAGGCTTAGACATCAACGAACAAAACACCGTGGTCGGCACAGCGTTCAACAGCAATAATAATTACACCGGCAAGCGCGCCATCTATGCGGCTGAATTTCAGGGTTTGGTAAACCTAGGCACGATCAATCACGACATTGAAAGCAGCGCCAAAGCGCTTAATAACAAAGGCGTCATTATTGGCCAATCCACTCGTCACAATGGCGACCAACGTGCCTTTCTCTATGACACCGCAGGCATCGACAGGCTCTATATCTATGCCGACCCTCAGGGAACAGATACTGTCTACACCTCCAGCACGAGCGGCAGAGGTATTGCCAAAAGCACTAATCTCGGCGAAAGCTGGAGCACAATCAACAGCGGCCTGCCTGCAGTACCCATCAATGACCTCACCTTTTATCCAAACGATAGCAGCAAGCTCTACGCCTCCACAAACAGCGGCGTTTACTTCAGCATCAACAGCGGCAATGAATGGAAATTTTTAGACATCACCAACGGTGTTACCGACCTAGCAGAAGACTTTGCAAAAGATTTTACCTGCTATGTGCTTTACTTTGACACAAACAACCCCGGCCACATCTACGTTGGCAGTGCTGTCGGCATCTTTTATAGTCAAGATGATGGTGTTACCTGGGCACGAAGCGAAGACACAAACACCTTCGGCAGCTTTGTATTTGCTGCACAGCCAAGCCCGGAGGCCGGTAAAAGCTACATCTTTGCCGCCACCTCAAGTGGCGTTTACCGCTCTACCAATAATGGCCTCAGCTGGGATCAACTCAATGGCCAGGATACAACACGCCTATTCAGTCGCAGCATCACCACGGTAAAATTTGATAGCAATGACCCGTCCGTTATCTATGCTGGCAGCAATGGCAGCGGTCTATACATCGGCAGAAAAATTACTGAATCGATTGAGTGGGAACGCATCAATGACGGCCTGACAACCCTGGTTGTAAACAGCCTAGAAATCGACGACAGCATTAATCCCGCCAGACTCTACCTCGGCGCCAACGACTCACTCTATACCCGCACCACCCTGCCAGGAGAATCCTGGACACAAATTGAAAATTTTGTCGGTCGGGGCGTTTTATCGCTATCACTTGCCAAAAACAGCAGCCCCAAAAGACTCTACGCATCGAGTTTCGATGCTGAAATAGAACGCACTGACGATGCCAACTCAACACTGGGTACAAGCTGGACATCCATCACCTCCGGCGTTTCCTCAAGCGATATATTTAAGCTAACCGTCATACCTCACAACAACCCGATTGAAAGCAAAGTCTACGCTGGCGGCTCCAGGGGTCTGTTTTCAACTAAATCGAACACAGCCATCGCTGATTCCTCCTGGCAGGCTGCACATAGTGGCCCACAAATTGTGTCAGTGGCCTATGACAACAGAAACCCAACGACGCTGATCTGGGCTGGCTCGTTTGATCAAGGAGTTTTTGCCTCCGATGATAATGGCTCAACCTGGATCGCAAAAAATAAAGGCATGGACAATCGCACCATTCTCGCTCTCGAAGCCGATACCACCGTCACACCGGCAATCCTCTATGCCGCCACACTTGACGGCGTCTACCTCAGCACCGACAGTGCCGCCAGCTGGCAGACATCAAGCAATGGGCTGGCTAATTTGTCGGTTTACAGCCTGGCGCTGGACACCGTTACCACACCCAAGATTCTCTATGCCGGCACAGCCGATGGCGTCTATCGCAGCAGTGACCAGGGCCGTAACTGGGTGCCAATCAACATCGGCCTGGAGAACACCGACATCGTCAAACTGTTTATCAACCCCGCAGATGAAACAATGATCATCGCCGCCAGTACCTCAACAGGGCTGTGGCGCAGCAGTGACCAGGGCCAGAACTGGGTCAGTCTTAACAGTGGAACCACCACTATCCTAGGCAATGCCAACATCTTTGATATTGCCCATGACTCTACAAAAGCAGATGGCACAGCCAATATCGACGGTGATTTCATTGTGGGCACCAAGGGTGGCATTTACAAACTCACAGGCGCCTTTGGCGCCAACTGGAACTGGGCAAAACTCAATACGGTAGGCACCAACACAGAGGCTTTGGACAATACCAGCGTCTTTGCCGTTGCCATTGGCTATGATCTTACGGCCCCTGCCGCCCCCATCACCCACTACTTTGCTGGCACTGAAATCGACGGCGTCTATAAAACCCATGACGTGACAGCAGGTGGTAACTGGGAATTAATGAGCACAGGACTGACATCACAAGTCAACAAGATGCAGGCCCTCAACAACATCATCAACGACAGCGACTGGGATCTGCGCGATGCCACAGATATAGACAACATGGGCCACATTGTCGGCTGGGGCAATCTCAATGGTCAGCCGCATGGTTACCTGTTGACTCCGCTTCTATACATACCCACAGTAAATGCTACAAGCCAGCATGTTCCCCTGGCTGATCTAGAGTTGCGTATGCACACCACACCAGAAACACTAAAGTCCGGCATACCCATGACCTATGAACTCAGCGTCATCAATCATGGCCCGGATACGGCAAGCAACGTCCAGTTAACCGACTGGCTGCCACCTAATGCCCTTTATCGCCATACATCTTTCAGCCAAGGGGGCTGCAAAAAATCAGAACTGGATCCACCTGTCGTGCGTTGCAACATTGGCGATATAAAGATTGATGAACAGGTCAACATCACCATCTCAATGGAACCACAACAGATAGAGATCAATCTGCGCAACATCGCCCGCACCAAGGCCGATGAACGCGATCCAGACTTCAGCAACAACACCGTTGGCACCGATCAAACCATTACCATCGACCGCTGCTTTATCGCCACCGCAGCCTATGGTTCATTCCTTCACCCCCATGTCAGCAGCCTGCGTGATTTTCGTGATGAATACCTACTCAGCAACGCCGCCGGCAAAGCCTTCGTCGATCTCTATTACCAATACTCACCACGATTGGCGAAACAGATCGCTGACTATGAAAGCCTGACATGGCTGACACGCCTCGCCCTGGCGCCACTGGTCTATGCCGTAATCTATCCACTCTGGTTTTGCCTGGGACTGATACTGCTAGCTAGCCTTTATGTCTATCACCGCCAGATACAAAGACAGAAAATAAATCTGCTAACCAACCAGCTTTAAGACTTTTTGTTCCAGCCTGAGCAACAGGCTGGCGTAAGCCGTCTTGGCCAGCAGCCAGGCAAACACGGCACCAAAACTATTGGCCGCAATATCGGCATATTCAAACAGACGATACGTGGTCTGCCCCTGCAATAGCTCGATCAACACCCCCATGACCACAAACAAAACCAGTAACCATAAATGACGCGACCGTTGATAGAGCTGGACAAACCAACTCATCAATATGAAATAGGAACAAAAGTGACCGACCTTGTCGCTGTATTCAAGGCTTTTAACTTCAATAGGCACAGGCGTTAATGAGAGATAAAAAACCAGCACGACCAGAACCATGCCGCACGACCACCACAATGAAAACTGAGACAAACCACGTCGTGAAGCACTAAAGCTGGATATCAAAAAAACAACTCGACTATTCCGCCGGCCACAACCAGGCGGCGCCACGCACCCCGCTGGAGTCACCAAACTTGGCCGGCAGCAGATGCGTCGCCACCGTATCGGAAAAGACATACTCCCCCCACAGTTTGGGTACCCGCCGGTAAAGACTGTTGATATTTGAAACACCGCCGCCCAACACAATCACATCAGGATCAACAACATTGATCACCGCTGCCAGCGCCCTGGCCAGTCGATCCTCATAACGGGCCATGGTCTGCTCGGCCAAATGGTCACCCTTACTGCAACGCTGAGCTAGCTCTGTTGCCGTTAGTCGCTGCCGGGTAAGGTCATAATGATCCCGGCTCAAACCCGCACCACTGAGATAAGTTTCAATACAACCGCGTTTGCCACAGTAACAGGGCGCACCGCGGTGCTCATCCCAGCGTGGCCACGGTAACTGATTATGGCCCCACTCACCGGCAATAGCGTTTGGCCCCTTGACCAGCCGACCATTAATAACCAGGCCGCCGCCAGTCCCCGTACCAATAATCACACCAAACACATTCGCCGCCCCTTGGGCTGCACCATCAGTTGCCTCAGACAGGGTAAAACAGTCGGCATCATTGGCCAGCCTGACAGGTCGACCTAGAGCCGAAATAATATCCTGCTCCAAGGGTTTACCGTTCAACCAGACCGAATTAGCATTTTTGATCAAGCCAGTTGCAGGTGAAATCGCGCCTGGCGTACCGACCCCAACAGTCCCCTTCATACCAGCACGTTGCTCCGCCTCATGAACCAGCGAAGCAATCAGCTCAATCGTCGCCGCATAATTTTCGCGCGGGGTTAACACACGATGGCGAAACAACTCTTCACCATTATTGGCCAAGGCGATCACCTCGGTTTTAGTACCACCCAAATCAATCCCTATCCGCATAGTCATCATTTCGCTCCCGCCAATAATCGTCGAAAGTAGCTCCAATCAAATGCCTGACCGGGATCAGTCTTGCGACCCGGGGCAATATCACAATGGCCAACAATATGTTCTGGAACAATCCCAGGATAGGCCGCCATCAAGACAACACTGAGCTCGGCGAGCCGCTCATACTGAGCAGCCTCATAGGCTTCATCGTCGCAGCCTTCCAGCTCAACACCTATAGAAAAATCGTTACAGCGCTCACGCCCCTCAAAACAAGATTTACCTGCATGCCAGGCCCGATCACCAAGGGCAACAAACTGAACCAACTCACCATCACGACGAACCAAGAAATGTGCCGACACCTGCACCGCGGCAATTCCGGCAAAATAGGGGTGCTCATCGGGAACTAGACAATTACAGAAAAACGCTTCGATTTCAGGGCCGCCGTACTGTCCTGGCGGCAAGCTGATGCCATGCACTACTAGTAAGTCTATCTCGACCTCCGACGGACGGACGTCATAGTTAGGCGACGCTACCCGTCGCGCAATACTCAGCCAACCATTGTCAATCGATGCCGTCATTAACTATATGCATTAATTGGGAAAACCTCAGTCTACCTGAAAATATCCCTACAGTTTATAGTTACAAACAACAAAATTCACTCCTATCAACATCCCCCAGAAACGAAAAAGGCCCGCATAAATGCGAGCCTTTAAACAATGTTTAGCAACAATTTTTAGGTATTTGCAGCCGAATTACGAACCCTGATGACAACTTCAACCGCTTCGGCAACCGTGCCATCCGGCAACACCGGCAACTCACCCAACGACATAGCATCATGCTCTACATCCATCAACTCGCCGCTATCAACATTATAAAAATGATGATGCGGTGATGTTGTGGTGTCATAAAACACTTTGGTTGGATCAACAATCACCTCTCGCACCAAACCCATACGGGCAAATAGACCGAGCGTGTTATACACCGTCGCCTTGGATACACCTTGCCGCTGTTTGTTAACCAGAGACAGCACCTGATCCGCAGAAACATGCTGCGGTTTGAAAAACATCGCCTGAGCAATCTCGACCCGTTGCCGAGTTGGACTAATCCCCTTTTTACGCATCAAATCAATCACTTCAACGCGAGAGGATGAATTTTGTTCCATCATAATAAAACCCCTTGTATTAAGCTTATACTAAGCCTTTATTAAACCTACTTAAGGAGTATCGACTCAATCTAAACTGGCTTTAGGGGATTTCCCTATAAATGTTAAAAAATGTGAACTCTGCATCAAAAAAGAAAAAGGCCCGCAAATGCGAGCCTTGAATATCTATAAAATACAACAGGTAACTGTTAATGTCGGGTATCAATATTCCTTACTCGAATCACCACATCGACAGTCTCAGCCACGGTCCCCTCAGGCAACGCAGGCAACTCACCCAGCGACAACTCCCCATGTTTCACATCCATCAACTCACCGGTATCAACATTATAAAAGTGATGATGAGGTGACATGGTCGGATCATAAAAAGCCTTACTCGGGTCAACAATCACCTCGCGCACCAAACCCTTTCGGGCAAACAGGCCCAGGGTGTTATATACCGTCGCCTTGGAAACAAGAGCACGCTGTTTGTTGACCATGGTCAACACCTGATCAGCCGAGACATGCTGCGGCTCAACAAACAGCGCCTGCGCAATTTCAACACGCTGTTGAGTCGGGTTAACCCCTTTAGTTCTCATTAAATCAATCACTTCTGCGCGTGAAAGTGGAAATTTGTCGCTCATATTCACCCTACCAATTCAGCCTAATAATCTAACCCTAATATATCTTACTAAAACACTAAGGATTATCAATATAAAAAACACACAAAACTACACACTCCATCTATAAGGAGCGGGATCAACAATAGGCTCACGCCCCAGCATCAAATCCACCAGCAAGCGCGCAGATGCCGGGCCCATAGCCACACCATTGCGAAAATGACCAACGCTGATGAACAAACCCTCAACCTGAGCATGCTGACCTATATAAGGTATGCCATCGGGTGAACCCGGCCTGAGTCCGGCCCAGTGATTCACAACCGGCACATCAGCCAGTGCCGGCACAACCGCCTCAGCGGCAGACTGTAATTGCCGCCGTCCCTGCTCGGTTAGGGTCTTGTCAAAACCCAGATATTCCATGGTACTACCGGCCAGAATATGACCATCACGGCGCGGAATTATATAGTGCCCGCCAGAAAGAACAACCCGCCGCACCAACCCCGGCTCGGCCTTATACAACAACATCTGCCCCTTAACCGGCTCAACCCCCAGCCCGTCATCCAGTTCGGCCAGAATCTGATCGCTCCAGGCACCGCCCGCCACCACAACACTTTTGGCAGACAAATCACCCGCAGCGGTTTTCACACCAGTGACCTTACCGTCCTGACAGATCAGCTCTTCAACCGCACAATTTTCCCTGAACTGAACCCCCAACTGGCGACACGCCTCAATCAGCGCCTGCAACAAACGCGGGTTACGCACCTGGCCAATCTGCGGCATCCACAGACCATCAGTTGCCTTGCCCAATTGGGGCTCAATCTCAGCCGCCTCAGCAGCACTGACCCGATGCATCTCGGTATTATGTTTTTCTGCCCACAGCAAGGCCTGCTCGACTTCGTCCGTCGCCTGAATCAGCAAACCACTTAGAACAAACTCGGGATCAAGTCCCGATTCAGCCTGAATATCAGCCGCCAAACCGACATAATGACGCTGACTCCAACTCGCCAGGGCCGACACCGCCTCAGGATAGCGCCACGGATATAAAGGTGAGAGAATGCCACCACCCGCCCACGACGACTCACGCGCCAGTTCACCCCGCTCAACCAGCATCACTTCCGCACCAGCCAAACGTAATTCACGCGCCGCCAACAAGCCTGTCAGGCCGCCACCAATAATCAGATAATCCACCATGGCGCAATTATCACATATTCCAAGCAGTTACGGCGGCCAAAACCATTTATCGGGCTAGACCTACCGCTAACTCATTATTGACTCAACTCTGCCTCACCACCGACCGATAACCGTTACGTGAGAAATGAATCAGGCAGTTGAAACACCCAAGGCTATGCAAATGAAACACTTTAAAAACAACAGATTAAAATTAAACAACTACAAGGGCTTCACCCTGGTTGAATTGATGATCACCCTGGCCATCGCCGCCATTTTGATGTCTTTGGCCGTGCCCAGCTTTACCACCACCATTAAAAACAACCGCCTCACCACCCAGGCCAACGAACTCATATCCACTCTCAACTATGCCCGCAGCGAAGCAATACGCCGCGGCGCCAATGTCTCTGTCGACAGCAGCGACGCCTCGGCCAACTGGCACAACGGCTGGGTTGTGAAAGACAGTGGTAACAATATCCTTCGCAACCATGCGGCCTTTGATGGCACCAGCACACTGGTCGGCTCGACCAGCAGCATGGCCTACAAGAGCACAGGCTTTTTAAGTGGTGCTGCAGTCATTACATACACCCTCTGTGATGACCGCACCGGCGAAACCGGTCGCACCATATCAGTCTCGCTTACCGGCCGCCCCAGTGTCGCCAACCTCACCTGTCCTTAGGAGATCATCAGGCATGCAACTCAAACATCACAATGCCGGATTCACCATGATAGAGGTGTTAATCACCATGGTGATTCTCTCAGTCGGCCTACTCGGCCTGGCCGGCATGCAAGCCAATGGGCTAAAGAGCAATCATCTGGCCTATATGCGCAGCCAAGCCACCCTGTTGGCCTATGACATGAGCGACCGCATGCGCGCCAATATGGCCGGGGTCACCGCTGGCAATTACAACAGTCTCTCAGGAGCCCCTCCAGCTTACCCGCCCACTACTAACTGTGATGCCGTAACCTGCACTCCTGCAGACATGGCTATCTATGACTACGCCAACTGGGATTTTGAACTTGACGACAAACTTCCTAAGGGCGAAGGCAAAATAGCCGTTGCCTCTGGCATCTTCACCATCACTGTGATGTGGGACGACGATAATGAAGGCACCCTGACCGATTGCGCTGGCACCGCTGCACTCAACCTCAAATGCTTCCAAGTAGAGCTTCAGCTATGAACAAACAGTCAATAAATAAACAGCTAGGTCTGTCCCTTATCGAACTGATGGTAGCGATTGTTATCAGCTCACTGCTAATGGCTGGCACCATCCAGATCTTCGTTAATAATAAAAAGACCTACCAAGTACAGGAAGCAATGTCACGCCTGCAGGAAAACGGCCGTTTTGGCATGCAGTTTCTAACCAGAGACATTCGCATGGCCGATTTCTGGGGCTGTGTCGGTAGCGCTACTCAAGTAAACAACACACTTAACAGTGCTGGAGCTGGATATATTGATTATGCTAGTGGAGGAGTAAGCGGCACTAATGACGCAGGTTTAAATACCTCAGACACAATCACCATACAGGGTTCCTATGGAAACCTGGGCTTGACCGTTGATACCCCATATATGCCATTAGTATCATCATCCCTGCATCTCAGCACACCGAACACATTGCAAGACGACGACATTGTAATGGTTTGTGACTGCGAAGCATGTGACATCATGCAGAACACCGGAAACAACACATTTTCTAATGGCACACTCATTCACAACACTGGCGTTGGCGTCCCTGGCAATGCCACCTCAAATTTATCAAAAAAATATAAAGGTGATGCGACTGTTCATTTACCTCACAGCATTACCTACTCAATCAAGGCTGGCGCCTCGGGTGAACCCGCCTTGTTCCGCGATATCGATGGTACTGATCAGGAACTGGTCGAAGGCATACAAAACATGCAAATCAAATACGGTGAGGATACCGATGGCGATGGCACAGCCAATATATATAGTGACTCGGGCTCAGTCACCGAAATGGATGATGTCGTCAGTGTCCGCCTCACCCTAACTGCCAGAACTCTTGAAGACAATATAGCTCTAGACACCACTGTAGACAGTGGCCGAATCAGCCGAGACTTTTCATCAACCATCACAATCCGCAATCGAGTTAATTAAATCGGATGGCTTTGCACATGAACAAAAACATCATTCCATCACAGACAAAACAGGCCGGTGCAACACTCATCGTCAGCCTGCTGATTTTGTTGGTCATGACTCTGCTTGGCGTAACCGCCATGCAAACCAATATCCTCGAAGAAAAGATGTCAGGCAACAGCAAGGACGTGTCACTTTCTTTACAAGCAGCAGAGGCAGCGCTACGCGAAGCTGAGGCCTATGTTGAAACCATTGTTTCACCAGCAGCTGCCTTTGATGGCAACACGACCTGGCTCTATCCTGACGGCACCAACGTTGATGTCTATGCAGATGCCACTTGGACAACGGCCAGAAGCTATCAAGGTGGATCCATCATCAATGTCACCACCACTCCAAAATATGTCATCGAACTTACAGGTGAAATCGGTACGGCAACCACTGACATTAACGTCAACAGTTATGGCGAATCATCTGGCGCAGGCTCTGTTAACAGCTTTCGTGTTACCGCCAGAGGTACAGGCGGCTCAGACAGCACAGTGACACTATTGCAGGCCTACTATGCCAAACGTTTCTAATCTAATTTTACCCGCCAAAATGACCGGGAGAAGGTCCATGAAATATTCTAACAACACCATCAAACATGACCTGAGCGTTACTACCGCCGCAGTCTGCCTGGCCTTATTTCAGGCCCAGGCCTTTGGCGCGCCCGGCACCCTGGCCGACCAGCCTCTGTATGTCGGCACCGCGGTTAACCCAAACATCTTCATCTTAAGCGATGACTCACGCAGCATGGACTGGGACACGTTGACACTGGACCGTGATAGAGACAGCCGCTTTGCCGCCAACCAACCCGACGGTACTGATGTTGATGTTGCTGATGCCGGCATCATTACACACCGTGATGATGATCTCGATGGTACTCCCGACTGTGGCTTTGGTGATGGTGACCGCGATGGTTATATGTATATCGTCGACTTTGACAGCAACGACCTGCACACTGAGGCCAACAATTGCAACGTCGCCGATGATAAATCCTGGCGTGCCCGCAACAGCGACTTTAACCCCCTATATTTCGATCCAACCAAGGACTATGCCCCCTGGGGTGGCGTTGATAGCAGCGGCAATACCTACACCGACTACAGAGACGAAACAAACTTTAACAACCTTGCTCTCCCGGATGACCCTTATAATCCTGGCGACACCATCAAGGTATTTTCAAAATCATCTGGACGTAATGGCGCCACTTTCCGCAATCTTACTGGTGGTTTTCGCTTTTACACCTGGGAAGATACAGACGGGGATGACGACTTTGACAACCAAGGTTCTGGTGATACCGTTATAGAATATGCAATTGGCTCAATAGATGATACTCAAGCCGCCACTGCACGAGGTGAGGCTTATACCGCAGTCGAGATGAAAGGCAACTTCGCCAACTGGTTCACCTATCACCGCAAACGTGAATATGTGGCCAAATATGCCTTCAGCGTTGCATTGAAAGACATGACTGGCGCCAGGGTAGGTTATGGCACCATTAACAACAACAACACCAACAACATCGAAATCGCCTCAATGAACCTGGACCCATTGGTAGGCAACAAACGCGCCCTGTTCAACAAGCTGTTTCTGACCAATTCTAGCAATTCAACACCAATCATCGAAAACTTTGAGAAAGTAGGCAAATATTTCGACAACGCCAGTAGCAGTTTTTTTGGCAACACTGGCGACTATACCAACCCCATCCTCTCTTCAGCTGAAGGGGGGGCCTGTCAAAAGAACTTCAGCGTGCTAATGACCGATGGTTATTACAATGACGGCGCATTCAATGCCGATGGTTCTGCCAATGCCGGCGCATTCAATGCCGCAGTCGACAATGCCGATGCCAACACGGCAAACATCTATGATGGAGGCGTCTATGCAGACGGCGACTCCGACACCTTAGGCGACATCGCCATGTACTACTATAAAACCGATCTGGACACCACCAAGGGCAATAACGTACCCGCCTCAGGTCTGGACACCGCGCCACATCAACATGTGACCACATACTCAGTTGCCTTTGGCGTGCTCGGCACACTGAATACAAGTGTGGTGCCAACAGATGCAGGCTTTGCCGGTTGGCCAAGCCCCAACAGCAATGCCAAAAAAATTGATGATCTTTGGCATGCCGCCTATAACGGTCGCGGCGAATTCTTCAGCGCCCAAAACCCTGCAGCACTCAGCACAGCGATTTCATCTGCACTGGTTAGTGCCTCAAAAGGCACCAGTTCGGCCGCTGCAGTGGCCTTTAACACCACCGCACTGGATACAGGCTCCGTGGTCTATCAAGCCCTGTTTAACCCAGCTGAAAACTGGAAAGGTGAACTTACCTCATCCGATCTGGCTGCAGACGGCTCTATTGCCGCCACGCCTACATGGAATGCAGGTGACCAGTTAACGCCTAGCGATCACTCATCACGTGTTGTCTGGACCTACAGAAAAGACACAACAACAGGCGTGGCATTTAAAACATTAGGTGACCTTTCAGCCACACAACAAGCAGACCTCAATATGGGACCAGCGGCTGCCGATGCTCAGGGTCAGAAACGTATTGATTACCTGCGTGGCGATAACAATGATGAATCTCAGAACCTGTTCTTCCGCGACCGCACCAATGTGTTAGGCGATATCGTCCACTCAAATCCCGTCTATGTAGGCAAGCCACAAATGAGCTATCCCGATGCCGATCCATTCGGCACAAGCACAGCAGGCGAGCGCTACTCTGATTTTAAAAGCACATATACAGACCGGGACGGCATTATCTATGTCGGAGCCAACGATGGCATGTTGCATGGCTTTTACGAAGAGGACTTTACCGACGCGGTCACCCCCGCAAATAGTCATGCTGGCGGTGATGAAGCCATTGCCTATGTACCCAATGCGGTGTATTCATCCGCATCTGGAAGAGGTCTGCACTACCTGACCGACCCAGCCTACTCACACCGTTATTATGTTGACCTTAGCCCAACAGTGGCCGATGTTTACCTCGATCCTCCCTCTACCGCTGCCGCATGGAAAACCGTACTGGTAGGTGGTCTACGTGCCGGTGGCCGTGGCATCTTTGCCCTCGATGTCACCCACCGCACCGCCATCACTGCAGCCAACCCATTCACCGATGCCAATGCCGCCAGCAAGGTGTTGTGGGAATTTGACAGCAGTGACGATGCCGACCTGGGCTACACCTTCGCCAAACCCACCATAGCCATGATGGAAAATGATAAATGGGCGGTCATTTTTGGTAATGGTTATAACAGCACTGGTGATGGTGAGGCATCGCTATTCATTGTCTATATTGATGGTGGTCTGGATGGTGCGTGGGCCGCAACCGACTACATAGAAATTAAAACAGGTGTCGGCACAATAGGCAGTCCCAATGGTCTGTCGACCCCTGCCGTAGTTGATATCGATGGCAATGGTCAGGCAGATCGCGCCTATGCCGGCGACCTTGAGGGCAACCTATGGGCCTTTGACCTCAGCGCCACCAATTCAAATTCATGGGATGTAGCCTACAAAACCGGCAGCACCCCCAAACCAATGTTTACCGCCCAGGCCAATCAGGCCATCACCTCCAAACCGGTTGTTGCCTTGCAGGCTAGCACTGTCACTGGCACTGCCGGCAGCCCGAACCTGATGGTGTTCTTCGGCACGGGTCAGTACCTTGTCAACGGCGACATCAGCACCACAGCCACACAAAGCTTTTACGGTGTTTGGGATGAAGGCAACAAAGAGCTAACCATCTCTGACTTGACCAACCAGGAACTCGTTGATGGCGGCACGACCCGTACCACGTACGTCCAAGGAGATACAGATTATGCTTCTGTCGTATACGATGCCGCTAATAATGCAAATAAAGGCTGGTATCACAACTTGGCAAGTGGCGAGCGTGTTGTGGTCAACCCCAAAACCCGTGGCAATTTCGTCTTCTATAACACCCTTATCCCGGATACCGACCCATGCAAACCAGAAGGATTTGGCTGGTTAATGGCCGTAAAGCAGAGCGATGGCGCCATGTCAGACACACCAATCTTTGACATTAATGGTGACGGTAACGTTGATGCTACTGACGGACAAACCGCTGGCGTCAAACTTAGCGACATCCCGGCCGGTTCCAACTTCCTGGGGGATGTTATGTATACTCCGGACGATGAAGGTAATGTCGATGCCAGAAAGATAGATGCAGGTATTAGTGATGATTCTGGCCGCATGTCCTGGCAGGAGCTCTACAGCGAATAGTTTATGCAGTTAAACAAACTGACTAACAGGATTTAAAAATGAATACATTCAAACTAAAATTGACAGCTATATTGTTTTTGTTTGGCCTGCCATTCACCATCATGGCATCCCAGTTACCGAATTATTACCCAAATAATTTCAGTAACGTTGGCTCGATTCAAAACATTAATTTAAGCACTGGTGCAATTTCTGTTAGAGGCAAGCAGCTACAGCTTTCAACATCAGTAAAGGTAAGTAGCCCGGCAACGCGCAATGCCAGCAAAAGCGACCTAAACTTAGGAACGAACATTGGTTACAGCCTTGGCGAGGAAGCTGGCATGCAAACCATCTCTGAAGTCTGGATTTTGCCTGCTAACCATTTTGATGATTAGCAGCACAGCTATAAATTTAGTTCAGGCAACTAACTGAACGATAATATAAGCATCAATAACGACTAGATTTTAGGAACCAGAATCATGAACATAAAAAAAAGCGCAGGCTTCACATTAATTGAGTTAATGATAGTGGTAGCAATAGTCGGCATTTTGGCTGCCGTCGCCTATCCTGCCTATCAAGATCAAGTTAAAAAAGCTCGTCGCGCCGATGCTCAAGGGGTTTTAATGTCTTTTGCAAATACGATGGAGCGTTACTACACTGAAAACAATAACTACACTGGTGCGGCTGGCACAGCTGGAACACCAGCAGACACTGGGGCACCGAGGATATTTGAAACTGAAGCACCGTTAGACGGTAGCACCAAATATTATGACCTCACCATCAAAGCTGCCACCGCCTCCACCTACACTTTATGCGCTGACCCGAAAAACGGCCAATTAGGTGATGGTGGACTGTCAGTGGATTCTATAGGTAACCGCAAACACTATGCTAATGACGATTGCACCGGCGCAACAACCGATTGGTAGTTAACAATAACTTGATAAACAAGGCCCGCGCATATCAAGGCACAATTTGCGCGGGCCTTTCGTTTTATTAATAAATATTTTTTATAATATTCACACCTACTTATCAAGCATGCACCGCCACTTTAATAAATAACCACTCGTCGGCTGCAAACCACCACTCGGTCGAATCAGCCTTAGTCACACCCCATAAATAAACCCACCCCATGCTAGTCTTGGCCAAAATCAATAAATGGCTACAGCTTATGTATGGGGATACAACACACTGCCGCCAGGCAGGCTTCAGTCTGATCGAGGTGCTGATCACTATGGTGGTGCTATCTATCGGTCTGCTCGGCGTCGCCGGCATGCAAGCCAGCGGCCTGCGCAATAATCACGCCGCCTACACCAAGACCCAGGCCACCAATCTGGCCATGGATATGGCCGACCGGATTCGCGCCAACCCTCAAGGAAGAACAAACTACGCTGGCTTTGACACCAGTGGCACTATCCCTCCTGATCCAGGCTGCATTAGTAATAATAATGGTTGCTCAGCAGATGACCTGGCTGACAATGACATGTTTGAATGGAGCATCCCCATTCTAGGCAAAAACACTGCTGTCACTCAAACCACCAAACCTGTACTTCCCGATGGCCAGGGCCTTGTCACCCAAAACGGTGACGAATTCACCATCACCATCGTCTGGCGCGAGATAGCCTATGAAGGCATGGTCCGTAACACCTGTGGCGTTGCCGGTCTCGCCGCTGATATGGCCTGCTTCCAGATGAGTTTTCAGCCATGATTAGCCTAAGACAGAAACAAAACGGTTTGTCCCTGATCGAGCTGATGATCGCCATTGGTCTGAGCATGATTTTGACCCTGGGCGTAATCCAAATATTCAGTTCCAGCAAACAGACCAGTCGGGTTCAGGACTCGCTGGCCCGGCTGCAGGAAAATGCCCGTTTTGCCCTGGATATTCTGACTCACGACATCCGCATGGCGGGGCAACTCGGCTGTAATGGTAGCTCCAGCCTCAGCTATGCTGGCGAACTAGCCAACCACGGTGCCAGCATTATGGGTTATGAATATGCTGACCTGCCGGCAGGTACATCAGCAGCAGATTCAGCCCTGGTCGTCAATAATGACAAGCCGGATAGAGACAACATCGTTGCCGCTACAGACACCATTATTATATTAAGTGCCTCGGCCAACCCCATTCGCGTCAGCAGCAATAACACCATAACGACTATCACCGTGCCGGATGCCGATGAAATCGAAGATATCGACGTAGGAGACCCACTACTGTTAAGCGACTGCGAAAACGCTGACCTGATCATAGTCGATGCGATCGAAGATGACATTATTACATCCAGTTTCAGCAAGGCCTATAACGACAATTCACAATTGATGCGGCTCAATTACAACGCCTATTACATTCGCGAAACAAATAATCAAAACAACTTATATCGCTCGACGGTCAATGGCAGAACTAACGTTACCAGCGTAGACCCAGCCCCTCTGCTAGAGGGGGTCGAAAACATGCAGATTCTCTATGGTGAAGACATCAATCGTGATGGCACTGCAATTCGCTATGTACCTGCCGATACTGCCGGCCTCGACTGGAGCAAGGTTAGCAGCGTTCGCATCCATTTATTGCTGGCCACTCAGGAAGACAACCTGGCCACCGAACCACAGAGTTACTGGTTCGCTGGCCAGTTAATCCCACCGACCGATGGCAGCACTGATCGCCGTCTGTTCCGCAGCTTCACCACCACTATCAAACTCCGCAACCAAGGCCTTGACGCATGAACAAACAACGTGGCTCGGCACTGATAATCAGCCTGCTAATGCTGTTGGTGATGACCCTGCTCGGCATCTCCAGCATGAGCACCTCAACCCTAGAAGAAAAGATGGCCGCCAATGACCGCAATCAGAAGGTTGCTTTTCAGAATGCCGAACTAACCCTAGTTGACGGTGAAGATGTCATTCTGAATCCCGACCTTGACTGGTATGAAGATATGAAAACAAGCCTCAAGGTTGACGGTGAAAGTGATAGAGGCCCGCTCGGCCACGATATCGACTCAAACATTGGCTATTACAATGCAGCCACTTGGCAAAACTGTAATGCAATGCCAAACAACCAGGCTGGCAATCAGGCCTGTTATCTCTATGAAATCATCAGTGAACCACCGCCACTGGAAGCCGGTGGCGGTTATGGCCAGTTCAACCAGGCAAATGCCCGCTACGGCATCGTCAATATCACCGCCCGCAGTACCGGCAGCAACGGCGCTACTGTCAGCATGGTGCAGGCCAGCGCACAAAAACTCGTAGAGTAAAAATTATGATTTATAAAACACGGGGCTCTGCGATGAAGAAACAGAAACTCTATTATTCAAGCCTGGCATACGCCTTGACGGCGGTTATTGTCGGCCTGCCAACCACATCCCATGCCGCACCCGGCACGCTGTGGCAAGAGCCGCTTTTCATCACTAACACCAATGCTGCAGAGTCCAATGTCTTTTTCCTCACTGATGACTCACGCAGTATGGACTGGGATATGCTGACACTGGATCGCGAAAGAGATAGTCGCTTTACTGCCAATCAACCCAACGGCACAGATGTTGCCGATGCCGGCAGTATTAAACACCGCGATGACGATAATGATGGTATTGCCGACTGTGATTTTAGTAGTGGCGAAGGCGAAGGTGATGGTGGTCGTTATGGCTATATGTATATCGTCGACTTTGACAGCAATAACCTACACAGCGAAGCCAATAATTGTAACGTTGCCGATGATGAAGCATGGCGTGCCCGTAACAGTGACTTCAATCCCTTATATTTTGACCCAACAAAAGATTATGCCCCCTGGGGTGGTGTCGATAGCAACGACGCCCCCTACACTGATTACAGAAACGAAACACACTTTAACAACCTTGATCTCCCAGATGACCCCTATAATTCTGGCGACACTATCAATCCATATAAAAAATCATCTGGTCGTAATGGCACCACTTTCCGCAATCTTACTGGTGGTTTTCGCTTTTACACCTGGGATGATACAGACGCGGATGGCAACTTTGACAACCAAAATTCTGGTGATACCGTTATAGAGTATGCCGTTGGCTCAATAACGAATACTGAAGCCGCCACTGCACGTGGTGAGGCTGGATACACAGCAAGAATGCTAAAGGGAAACTTCGCCAACTGGTTTACCTATCATCGCAAACGTGAATATGTGGCCAAATATGCATTCAGTACTGCAATCAAAGACATGACTGGCATCAGAATGGGTTATGGCTCGATCAACAATAACAACAGCAACAATATTGAAATCGCCTCTATGAATCTGAACCCCGGCACCGGCAACAAGCGGGCCTTGCTTAATAAATTATTTCTAACCAGCTCCGACAATTCCACCCCTATAGTCGACAACCTCGACAATGTAGGCAAATATTTCAAGAATGAAAATGGCAGTTTTTTCGGCGACAGCGGCAGCTATAGCGATCCCATTGCATCTGTCGATGCAGGTGGCACCTGCCAGTTCAACAACACCATCCTCATGACCGATGGTTATTACACCGATGGCTCCGACTCCACCAACCTGGCCAGTATTGCGGCGCAATATTACAACGACTTACGGCCTGGCAATGAATACACCGGTGATCAGCACATGAGCACCTACACCGTTGCCTTCGGCGTCAAGGGCACGCTGGAACCTGACACCGATGTCTTTGCTGATGATTTTAGTTGGCCTGACCCGACAGCTTCAAACGCAGCCAAAATCGACGACCTCTGGCACGCAGCTGTTAACAGTGAAGGAAAGTTTTTTAGCGCCAACGACTCTGAAGAACTAACCAAGGCCCTGACATCAGTGGTGGAGCATATTTCCAGCAGAACCCAGAGCGCTACCTCTATTGCCATGTCCTCCTTCCGCTCTACAGCGGATTCTTTGTTCTATTTCAGCAGCTTCGATCCGGTTGATTGGTCCGGCGAACTATTTGCAGTACAGATAGACACTGATGGCAGCCTCAGCGACAGCTGGAATGCCGCAACCGTACTTGATAACAACCCAAACAACTCAACCAGCCGCACTATTCTCAGCTTCAATGGTGAGGATGGTGTTGCCTTTCAGTGGAACGATATTAGCCCAGTGATGCAATCGGCATTGATTGCAGGCGATACTGTTACTGAAGATGTCCCAGATACCGAAAAAGGCCAACAACGCCTCAATTATCTCCGTGGTCAAACCATTGCCGGTTTCAGGGAGCGCAGCTCTCTGCTGGGTGACATTGCCAACTCCAGCCCGGTTCATGTCGGCGCACCTGCCAGCAGCTACCCTGACACCTACCCTTTTGGCGATGACAATCACCGCTATTTCAGCTTCTGGAACAGCAACCAAGACCGTACCCCGGTTATCTATGTTGGCGCCAATGACGGCATGTTACATGGGTTCAATGCCCAGACCGGCGCAGAATTAATGGCTTATGTGCCAGAAACAGTCGTACCCAATCTGCATCAACTCACCGACCCTGACTACACACACCGCTTCTTTGTTGATGAAACACCATCCGTTGCCGATGCCTTTTTCGCTCAACATGGTGTGGGTACCGCAAACTGGAAAACCGTGCTTGTTGGTGGCCTGGGTGCCGGTGGCAAAGGTTTATTTGCACTGGACATCACCAACCCGGCCAGCTTTTCTAACGACAACGCAGCAACTACTGTGTTGTGGGAGTTTAATGCTGCCGATGAAACAATTAACCTGGACAACGTGGAAACATCCGATGATTACTCAGATCTCGGCCACACCTTCGGCCAGCCGGTAATCGGGCTGATGGAAAATGGTCGCTGGGCAGCGATCATCGGTAATGGCTATAACTCAGACTCAGGCGTCGCTACCCTATTTATCATTTATCTCGATGCCAACCCTACCGACGCCAATGGCTGGCAGGAAGGTAGCGACTACATCAAAATCAGCACCACGGTTGGTGGGCCTGCCGACGCCGACAAGAACGGCCTGTCATCACCCACCGCTATCGATAGCAATGGCAATGGTAAAGTAGACCGTATTTATGCCGGTGACCTGGAAGGTAATATGTGGGCCTTTAACCTGACTGACAGCAGTAACATCGATAATTGGAATGTTGCCTACGAAAGCAACTCAATCAAGCAACCGCTATATCAGGCCAAAAATGCTGCTGGCGATGTGCAACCGATCACGGTCAAACCCAGCGTCATTCGTAATCCATCGCAACCAACCCTTAGCAACACCAGACCTAATCTGTTGGTATTGTTCGGCACTGGTCAATATCTGACCCGCGATGATCTCGACAGCACCCAGACTCAAAGTTTTTACGGCGTTTGGGACAAAGGTCAGGCTATCGTGATGACAGATGATGAACCCAGAACCGACAAACTAATTGCGCAAACCATCACGGAAGGCACAGACGGCGGGCAAAATGCTGTTGAAGCTCGCATTACCTCAGACACCTACGTACCTTATAACGGAAGCGGCAACAGTCAGCGTTTTGGCTGGTATATAGACCTGAACACGGCCAGTGCATCGACCGGCGAACGGGTTGCCAGTGATGCAGTGGTCTTCAATAACACCGTCTTTTTCACCACCTATATCCCAGATGATAATGCCTGTGGTTCAGGTGGTGATGGCTGGTTCATGTTCCTGAATGCCGCTAATGGTGGGCACCCTGATGACCCGATCATCAATATTAATAGAGACTCTATGGTCAATGAGGAGGATGATGTCTCTATTGGTGATTTCACTGACACAGCACCATCAGGATTAAAAACAAATAACACTCTCGCTAGTCCAACCCTGGACCTAAGCGGTTCAGTACTGATCCATACAAATGATGGCATTGACAGGCACGAAGCCGATCTGGGTGGCAGCAATCCCAGCAGACGCATCTCATGGCGTGAATTACGCCCCAACTAAAATGTAAATCTATCAAAATAAAAAAGCGGCTTTTAAGCCGCTTTTTTATTTCAATTCTTTGGGCATGGAGAAAACGATATTTTCTTCCTTACCACTAAGCTGTTCGACCTTACCAACGCCCCACGCTTCAAGCTGGGCAACCACTTCGTTGACCAACACTTCTGGTGCTGAAGCCCCAGCGGTAACACCAACACTACTAATACCTTCCAACCAGGCCTGCTGGATCTCAGCAGCGTTATCGATCAGATAGGCCTTGCCGCCTGTCTTCTCAGCAATCTCGCGCAGACGATTTGAATTTGAGCTATTAGGCGAACCGACTACCAGAATCAAATCACTCTGCCCGGCCAGATCTTTGACTGCATCCTGACGATTTTGAGTGGCGTAACAGATATCATCTTTACGTGGACCAACAATCTCGGGGAAGCGTTGCCTCAAGGCATCAATCACCGAACGGGTATCATCAACCGAAAGAGTAGTCTGGGTAACAAAACCAAGCTTGTCAGGACTTTTCACTTTAAGAGTTTCAACATCAGCCGGTGTTTCCACCAAATGAATACCACCGGATTCACCATCGTATTGGCCCAGGGTGCCTTCAACCTCTGGGTGACCGGCATGACCGATCAACACTACCTCATAGCCATCGCGGGCAAAGCGCGCCACTTGCAAATGCACCTTGGTGACTAACGGACAGGTGGCATCGAACACCTTCAGTCCACGTCGTTTGGCCTCACACCAGACTGTCTGCGACACACCATGAGCACTAAAGATGACAGTGGCGTCGTCTGGCACTTGATCCAACTCTTCAACAAACACCGCTCCACGTTCGCGCAGACCATCAACCACAAATTTGTTGTGCACCACTTCATGACGAACATAGATAGGCGCGCCAAACAGCTCCAGGGCACGCTCGACGATACCGATGGCACGATCGACCCCAGCACAAAATCCACGTGGATTAGCGAGCAAAACAGACATAAAGTTATTCCTTAATCTTGCGTGCTTTAAAGCTATCAATCACTAACATCACCGCACCCAGAAAAATGGCTGAATCGGCAATATTGAATGCTGGCCAATGGCATGACACCGCGCCGCCGCTAAACAACTTGCCAAAAAATGGCAGGCAATCATTGGCCAGATAAAAGACGTCGATAAAGTCGACCACATAACCGAGGTAGGCTCTATCAATCACGTTGCCGATAGCACCACCCAAAATCAAAGCCAGCGCAATGGCCAGACTAATTTCTGCGCGGCCAAGCTTTTTCAGCCAATGAATAATGTAACCCGATACCAGCAGTGCCAAGGTAATAAAAAACCAGCGCTGCCAGCCACCGGCACCAGCAAGAAAACTAAACGCCGCACCGGTGTTATATGACAAAGTAAAACTCAGTCCGGTAAAGATCTCGACCGGCATATACAGGTGCAATGCGCCGTTGGCCCACAACTTACTCGCTTGATCAA
>CBFCYE010000032.1:0-28090 GCA_965602225.1 uncultured Gammaproteobacteria bacterium
ATGGCGCCATGCTGACCATGAGCTATCTCGGTGCTGAGCGTGCCATGCCCAACTATAATGTCATGGGCCTGGCCAAGGCCAGCCTGGAAGCCAATGTTCGTTACATGGCTGAAAGCCTCGGGCCTGACGGCATCCGCGTCAACGGCATCTCTGCTGGCCCAATCAAGACCCTAGCCGCTGCCGGCATCAGCGACTTCCGTAAGATGCTGGGACACGTTGAAAGTTTTGCACCAATGCGACGCAACATCACTACAGAAGATGTCGGCAACACTGCCGCCTTCCTCTGCTCTGATCTCGCCGCAGGCATCACCGGTGAAATCACCCACGTTGACTCTGGCTACAATATTGTCGGCATGGCGATGGATGTTTAGCCGTTGATATCTAAATAGCCAAGCCACTAAAAGCAAAAAAGGCGAACCATAATGGTTCGCCTTTTTTTATGCCTGTAATAAGGGTGACGACTTATTCGCTACCGTTCGTTCCAGACCAGTGGTCAGTGTTTTGACTAACTGTTTAGAAGTTTTCTGGATACTCTTTGATTTCAGCTGACTGACGCATATCGGCCATCGCACCCAACAGTTCACTGCTGCCATAATAACGCTCACGCTGATCCTTCATTGACTGCACTGCGCTGGACTCAACGGCGCCAACATCAACATCAAGCACCTTGAACAAAGCAACAACAGCATAGTCGCCAGAACTCATACGCAAACCTGCATGTACGGCCTTAGCCTCATCAGGACGATTCAATCGAAAGGCCTTCTGGATAACATCTGCCGCTACCGTTGTTGAATTACGCTTAGCAGGCTCTGGGTGGGACCATTTCAATTTTCGCTCAGTAGCAACTGATTCAAGCGTTTTGTCATCAGCCAATAACGCAATAACAGCCTTGCCTTCCTTTTCAGCCATCGCTTCTGCTGCCTGCTGACTCAGAGCTTTAACAATCTCAGTTTTGACAGCATCAAATGGGCGAACCGATGATTGTTGATGATCCTTAATCCGCAACACCAACACACGATCACCAGCAAGCTCCAATGGCTGACTATTCAAACCCTGTTGCAAGACCTCTTCTGAGAAAGCGGCTGCACGAACTCGATCATCCTGAGCAACACCAACACCAGCGTCATGACCGAACAGTTCACTTGTAGCTACAGATAAACCAAGTTCCTGTGCCGCAATTTCCAATGTGTCTGGATTTTCAAAAGTCATATTGGCAAGTATTTCGCCTTGCTCAAAAAACTTGTCTTCAGCCTGGTGGCGACGATATTCCTGCTCAAGCTCATTTTTAACCTCAGCAAAAGTCTTAACCTGGCCAGCATTAATCCCTTCAAGCTTGATGATATGAAAACCATAGGCTGATTTAACAACTTCACTGACGCTGCCTTTTTTAAGAGCAAATGCAGCGTCTGCATAGACTGGATCGATCATTGAATCATGACTCAAATAGCCTAGATCACCACCATCATTGGCAGTACCTATATCATCTGAATTTTCACGCGCAAGTGTTTCAAATGCGGCGCCATCAGCAACCTGTTTCAACAAGGCTTCCGCTTTCTCTCGAGCGCTATTTAGCTGCTCTTCTGATGCATCACCAGCCACCTCGATCATGATGTGACGGGTGCGCCGCTCTTCAGGAACACCAAAGTCAGATTTACGCTCCTCATAAATCTCTTGCAGCTTGGCATCATCAACATCAACGTCCTTGCTGATTTCTGAAATTTTCAATTCCAAGTATTCAATACTGACCTTTTCCTGAGTTGAAAACTTACTTGCATTAGTATCGTAATAAGTCTGGACAGACTCATCGGACACACTGACCTTATCCAGATAATTCGATGCCGCGATTGTGACAAAACCAACATCACGTTTTTGCTCCTGCAACGCCAACAATGCATCGCGCTCTGACTCAGTAGTCCAACTGGTTGCGCCAATGGCTAGTCTATATTGCTGCAACAGGACATCACGACGAAGTATCTCTTCAAACTCACCCGCAGACATATAGTTTTGTCTCAGCCAGTTCTGATACGTCGCTGAGTCAAACTGACCATCGGCCTGAAACACATTAAAGTTACGAATCTGCTGTGATAGCAAGGCATCGCTAACACGATAACCGGAGGCAACTGCCGCCTGAAAGATTAGCTCTTCTTCTTCAAGACGCTTAAGAATGGTTTTCTTGAACTCAACTTCGTCAGGAATAAACTGACTGATGTCAGCGCCGCCCAGCATTTGTTGCAGCCTGGCACGCTGTTGCGAATAGGCACGTTGAAACTCATTCGAGGTAACCTTTTCACCATTCACCTTGGCGACTGGCACTTCTGGGTCAGGACTAAAATACGCGTCCCAGGCAACGGTTGAAAGACCCAGGATCAACAAGCCAACAATGGCAATGGCAATCCAACTTTGCGCTTTTTCACGTATTAGTTGCAGCATGGCTTTTTGAAATTCTTTTGATGAAAGTTATTTTTGAATATAAATAAAAAAGGGCGCAGGCTATAACAGCTCTGCGCCCTTCTCTAAGACTGTTGGCGGAGTGGACGGGACTCGAACCCGCGACCCCCGGCGTGACAGGCCGGTATTCTAACCAACTGAACTACCACTCCACACTTAAACTTTAAATGTCTGGTGGGTGTTGAGGGACTTGAACCCCCGACATTCGCCTTGTAAGGGCGACGCTCTCCCAACTGAGCTAAACACCCGCGTTCAAAAGAGCGGTTAGTTTACAGCATCCTTAAGGGCTTTACCAGCCTTAAATGCTGGAACTTTTGCAGCGGCAATCTGGATAGTCTCACCAGTCTGTGGATTACGACCAGCACGTGCAGCACGATCACGCACAGTGAAAGTACCAAAACCAATCAGAGATACATCATCCTGTTTTTTCATTGCCGCTGTAATAGAGCTAACAACTGCATCTACAGCACGACCGGCTTCTGCTTTAGTCATTTCTGCATGCTCGGCAACTGCTTCAATCAATTCTGCTTTGTTCACTACAAATACTCCTATGTAAAAATCATTATCCATGCACCGTAAATATACAGACATGAAACTAAAAAAGTTTTCTCTTGGCCACCCTGCCCCGTTAAAAAAAATAACGGTTAACATCCTTAGCGCGCTGATCAGATCGTACGCTAAATCCAAACACTGTAACGGTATGGCAACTTAGGAATGTCAGTTTTCTATTTATTATTGACCGACCATCTTTGGGTCAGTTCAGTAGAGCTGAATTTTATACTTTTCTCAGCAACGAATGTCAAGCATATAACCACTCAAGCCCTATATTTAGTGATGCCTGAGACCTTCCTGCTTAGTTTTTTTTGTTTTTGAAGCAACTTTTCCTCCAGCCGGATCCTTAGGGGCTGCTTCAGGCATATATTGCAAGGCATGCTGCAACACCTCATCAATCCACTTTACCGGGTGAATCTCAAGTTGTTCCTTAATATTTTTTGGAATTTCTGCCAGATCTCTCTCATTCTCATGCGGAATCAAAACCGTTTTAATACCACCACGGTGTGCCGCCAAAAGTTTTTCCTTCAAACCACCAATTGGTAACACCTCACCCCGCAGGGTAATTTCACCTGTCATCGCAACGCTAGCCTTAACCGGAATATTCGTCAAAACAGAAACCAAACTCGTACACATCCCTACGCCTGCACTAGGGCCATCCTTAGGGATTGCACCTTCTGGAACATGGATATGTATATCCTGCGTTTGATAGAAGTCATCTGCCAAGCCATAGGCTTCAGCCCGGCTTCTAACCACCGTCATTGCCGCTTGAACAGATTCCTGCATCACATCACCCAACTGGCCAGTAATTGTCAGTTTGCCCTTGCCAGGCACTAAGGCGGCTTCAATAGTAAGCAACTCACCACCAACCTCAGTCCAGGCCAAACCAGTGACCTGACCAACCTGATCATTCTCTTCAGCCTTACCAAAACGAAAACGTTTTACAGCTAGATATTTTTCCAAATTGCGC
The DNA here is from genome assembly GCA_965602225.1 of uncultured Gammaproteobacteria bacterium. Lineage (GTDB taxonomy): Bacteria > Pseudomonadota > Gammaproteobacteria > Tenderiales > Tenderiaceae > Tenderia. Next base: position 3,971 of record CBFCYE010000032.1, read on the forward strand.
GGAGTAACCGAGACCTTTTTTGCAACCTTATCTTTACCTTGCAACAAGATGCTCTTAACGACTTTGCGACAAATCTTTGAAAGCTCGCGCTCTAGACCTCGCACACCCGCCTCACGAGTGTAAAAACGAATCACATCACGAATAGCCGACTCACTAATAGCTATCTCATTTTCATTTAGGCCATTTGCCTCGATCTGTTTTGAGACAAGGTAACGCTGAGCAATATTAACCTTCTCATCTTCTGTGTAACCAGACAGACGAATCACTTCCATCCTATCCAACAGTGGTCCAGGAATATTCAAGCTATTAGCCGTGGCAACAAACATAACGTCGGAAAGGTCATAATCAACCTCCAGATAATGATCGTTGAAGCTATTATTTTGCTCTGGATCCAACACCTCAAGCATTGCCGAAGACGGGTCACCACGAAAATCCATCGCCATCTTGTCAATTTCATCCAAAAGAAACAGCGGGTTACGCACCTTTGCTTTCGACATGTTTTGAACAATTTTGCCAGGCATAGAACCAATATAGGTTCGACGATGGCCACGAATTTCAGCCTCGTCACGTACTCCACCCAGCGACATGCGAATAAACTCACGACCTGTTGCACGAGCAATTGACCGCCCCAGTGAAGTCTTGCCGACCCCAGGAGGGCCAACCAGACACAGCACCGGCCCTTTTAATTTACTAACCCGCTGCTGCACTGCAAGATACTCAAGAATCCGCTCCTTGACCTTCTCTAGTCCATAATGATCCGCTTCCAAGACCGCTTCTGCCTTAGCCAGGTCATTGCAAATCTTGCTTCTTTTTTTCCACGGCACACTGACCATCCAGTCAATGTAATTTCGCACCACGGTCGCTTCAGCCGACATCGGCGACATCATTTTAAGTTTGTTCAGCTCAGAGGTCGCCTTGGCCTTGGCCTCTTTCAACATCCCCGCTTTATCAATTTTTTTGGCGTAGTCTTCTATCTCATTAGGAGCCTCATCCATATCACCAAGCTCTTTCTGAATAGCCTTCATCTGCTCATTCAGATAGTACTCACGCTGGCTCTTTTCCATCTGTCGTTTAACTCGACCACGGATGCGCTTTTCTACCTGCAGCAGATCGATCTCAGATTCCAATAGGCCCATCATCTTTTCCAGACGATCACGGACATTGACCTGCTCCAACACAGCCTGCTTCTCATCAATCTTCATGGACATGTGTGCGGCGATGGTATCAACCAGTCGACCACCATCCTCGATTCCAGAAAGTGATGACAATATTTCTGGCGGAATCTTGTTATTTAACTTCACATACTGATCAAATTGATTCAGCAGTGACCGCACCAGCACATCGGACTCACGCTCTTCCAAATCTTCACATTCAAGCACCGAAACTTCGGCAGTAAAATATTCTTTATCATCAACGTACTTAGTTAATTCCGCACGCTCAATCCCCTCAACCAACACCTTGATAGTGCCATCTGGAAGCTTCAACAACTGCAGAATATTTGAAAGCGTACCAATGGTGTAAATATCGTCGGGTTGTGGGTCATCAAGTGTTGCACTTTGCTGTGCCACCAGCAGGATTTTTTTATCCTGCTCCATTGCCGACTCCAGGGCCTTGATAGACTTTTCTCGGCCGACGAACAACGGAATAACCATATGCGGATAAACCACCACATCACGCAAGGGCAGCACAGGTAAGACTTTGCTCACGATCAACGCACTTTCATCTTGATCATTGGTACTCATATTAAAAACCTCAACCACAACTTTGTTATTTTAGACGGACCACGGCGGTCCCAAGAGGAAGGAAAATTCACGAACCACGTTGAATTTTTCCCTACATGAAATCTATTTGAAACTACTATGGAGGCCGGGCTTGAGAAAAACAAGCCCGGTTATAAAGATATTTTAACTGTCTTTACTGGCCACGCGAGCTTGCTGTTCGCCCTGACCGTAGATTAACAATGGTTCTGAAGTATTATTGATAACACCTTCATCGATAACAGCTTTTGTGACGTTCTCTAGAGATGGCAGATCGTACATAGTATCAAGCAACGCACCCTCCAAAATGGAGCGTAAACCACGCGCACCAGTCTTGCGATCCATTGCCTTTTTAGCAACTGCACGCAACGCATCTTCCCTAAATTCAACTTCACAACCTTCCATTTCAAACAGCCTTGCATACTGTTTAGTAATGGCATTTTTCGGCTCGGTCAGAATACTAATCAATGATGCTTCATCAAGCTCTTCAAGCGTTGCTACAACAGGCAAACGGCCAACAAACTCAGGAATCAAACCATATTTAACCAAATCTTCAGGCTCAACCGAATGCAGCACTTCACTGAGGTTCATCTTGTCGTCCTTACTCTTAACCTCGGCCGAAAAACCGATTCCGCCTTTTTCAGAACGGTCACGAATAACCCGATCAAGACCGGCAAAGGCACCACCACAGATAAACAATATGCTGGAGGTATCAACCTGCAAAAACTCTTGCTGAGGATGTTTGCGACCACCCTGTGGTGGCACGGAGGCAACCGTGCCCTCAATCAACTTCAATAATGCTTGCTGAACGCCCTCACCTGAAACATCGCGAGTAATAGAAGGGTTATCAGATTTACGTGAAATCTTATCTATCTCATCGATATAGACGATGCCCGTCTGGGCTTTTTCGACGTCATAATCACACTTCTGCAACAGCTTCTGGATGATATTTTCAACATCCTCACCCACATAACCCGCTTCGGTCAGCGTCGTTGCATCAGCAATGGTGAATGGCACATCGAGCAGACGAGCCAGCGTCTCAGCCAACAGAGTCTTACCGCTACCTGTTGGGCCAATTAGCAAAATATTACTTTTGGTCAGCTCGACATCATCTTTCTTCTGTCCAGCTTCAAGACGTTTGTAATGGTTATAGACAGCAACCGACAACACCTTTTTAGCGGGTGCCTGGCCAATAACATATTCGTCCAAACTTTCATTAATCTCACGAGGCACGGGCAGCTTACTGTCTTTACCAACAACACTACCTTCCTGCAGCTCTTCACGAATAATGTCGTTGCACAGCTCTACACACTCGTCACAAACAAATACCGATGGACCGGCAATGAGCTTCCTTACTTCGTGTTGGCTTTTGCCACAAAACGAGCAATACAGCAGTTTTTTGCTGTCTTCACCAGTGTTGTTATTGTCGTCGCTCATACTTCCACCTCTATGTGATCAACTATCCACAGTTTTAAAGCAAGATCCATTCCTGCTCAAGGCTTTTAACCACGCTCACCCAAAACCTTATCAATCAGGCCATACTCTGCCGCATCATTGGCACTGAGAAAATTATCACGGTCAGTATCCTGCTGAACCTTTTCCAGCGATTGCCCTGTATGTTTAGACAATATTGCATTCAAACGATCCCTAACAGACAAAATTTCTTTAGCATGAATATCAATATCCGATGCCTGACCCTGAAAACCACCCAAGGGCTGATGAATCATGACTCGGGAATGAGGCAGACAATAACGCTTACCTGCTGCGCCACCGGCCAATAATAACGCGCCCATACTGGCAGCCTGGCCCATACACATAGTGCTAACATCGGGTTTGATAAACTGCATAGTGTCATAAATTGCCAAACCGGAAGTCACAACACCACCTGGAGAGTTAATATACAAATGTATATCTTTATCAGGGTTTTCTGACTCAAGAAACAACAACTGAGCCACAATCAGGTTCGCCATATTATCTTCGACCTGGCCGGTGAGAAATATGACTCGCTCCTTCAGCAGACGTGAAAAAATATCATAGGCACGCTCACCACGAGCAGTCTGTTCCACCACCATTGGCACCAAGCCTGAAGCCATAGCTCCCGAACCTGCTCCTGTCACCATATTATCGATCATCGTTTAATATCCCTTTACGACAAAACACTAACTTAAACACATGTTACACAAAAAATCAGACTCAAAAAAAGGGGCAAAGCCCCTTTTTATTACTGAGCCTGCATTATGTCATCGAACGTTTTAGCGACATCTTCAGTTTTAATTTCAGACAGCAGCCAATCGACCACCTGATCTTCAAGAACCAGCGCCTCAACACCAGACAATCGTGTTTTATCCTGATAGTACCAAGCCAGCACAGACTGCGGGTCTTCATAAGACTCCGCCATCTCTTCGATTCGACCACGAACCGCTTCAGCGTCAGCTTTAAAGCCTTTCTCGCGGATCAGCTCGCCAACAAGCAGGCCAAGACCTACGCGACGACGGGCACGATCACCCAAGGCATTACGAATCTCATCAGTTAATTCCATCTCACCCTGCATGCCCATACTTTGACGCGCCTGGTTAGCCATTTGTTTAATCTCATCTTCAACCAAAGCTGATGGCAGGTCGATTGGATTGGCATCAAGCAACTTATCAAGCGCCTGTTCTTTTACATACGCAGCAATCTTCTGCTTAAGCTCACGCCCCATGCTTTCACGAACATTGTTACGCAGAGCTTCAACACCACCCTCTTCGACGCCTAGTGCTTTCAGAAATTCCGCATCATCAAGATCAGGCAGTTTAGGTGCATTTACTTTTTTGATGACTACTTCAAAAACAGCGGGCTTACCCGCTAGTGCTTCACTCTGATAATCCTCAGGGAATGTAACGCTCACATCTTTGTTGTCACCCGCTTTGGTGCCAACCAGCTGCTCTTCAAACCCAGCAATGAAGCGGTTGCTACCCAGCTCAAGCGAATAATCCTTGGCTTCACCACCGTCGAATGCAACATCATCAATCTTGCCCAGAAAATCAAACACCAGCTGATCGCCAATTTCAGCGGCACGATCAGTTTCTTCCCAGCCAGCGCGTTGTTTGCGCAGCTTATCAAGCATGTTATTCACATCAACATCAGCGGCTTCGACAACAGGCTTCTCAACAACCATGTCAGCTGGGATCTCAACTTTCACGTCAGGATAGACTTCAAAGGTCGCAGTAAAGGCAAATTTATCATCAACAGAAGCAGCGGTTTCAATCTTCGGGGTACCGGCTGGACGAAGATTTTCCTGCTGAATTGCTTCATAAAAACTAGTACGCAGCATTTCAGACTCAACCTCTTCACGCACCTGAGCAGTAAAACGTTTCTGTACAACAGTAAAAGGGACCTTACCCGGACGAAAACCATCAATCTTAACGCGACCCGCCATGCTCTTCAGGCGTGTTTGCACTTCAGAATTGATTTTGTCGGCAGGCACTTCCACCGTCATGCTACGTTCTAAACCTTCAGTTGATGTCACTGATACTTGCATAACTCTATTCCTTAAGGACGCCTTAGACGTCACTTGATTAATCATTTCGATGACTAACAGCCGTCATCGCAACCTTCATCACAGACCTCACAGCCTGGAGAAAATATGGTGCGAAAGGAGAGACTTGAACTCACTAAAGGTTACCCAGTTGGCACCTAAATCTCTCTCGCAAATATGGTGGGGACGGAGAGACTCGAACTCTCACACCTTACGGCACTGGTACCTAAAACCAGCGCGTCTACCAATTCCGCCACATCCCCGTGACCTTTTTCGTGCAAACAATTATTGCGAATCCGCATTATACAGACACTTGACCGTTTCTTCACCCCAGTTTTAAACTTTTTATACAGGAAAGGAAAATTACCTAATTTTCAGGCCGAGCCAGCCAAACACAGCCTCTGCCAGCCCGTTTGGCCTGATAAAGCGCCTGATCCGAGCGCGAGACCCAATCCTGAGGCTCATCATGGCTAGACAAGAGCGACACTCCCACCGACAGAGAAATATCAAGCACCTCGCCATCTTCCAGCTTTAAAACATGACCTTTCAGATCAGCCAACAACCGCTTGGCCAGCATCTCGCCGTCGCGCGCTTCGGTATCCTGAAGAATCACCGCAAACTCATCACCACCATAACGAGCCACAAAATCCGTTTTACGCGGAAAAGTCTTCTGTAACTGCTGAGCCACGTGCAATACCGCAGCATCCCCCGTTACATGCCCATAGGTATCGTTAATTTTCTTAAAATAATCAATATCAACCATCAACAGGCAAGATGCCTGCCCAGAAAACACACTCAACTCAATGGTTTTTGCCAGCAACTCATCAAAAGAAGCTCGATTATAAAGCCGCGTCATCGGATCCAACGCCAACTCTTTTTGCGCCTGCAACAACTCATGCCGCATACGATTGAGCTGGGCACCCAGTTCCTCCAGCTGCGCCCGCTGACGAGTTTTTCGCCCTTCAATGGCCCGACTAATCAAAACTACCGCAGCAACTACCTCAGCACGCATTTCATCAATAGAGTCACTACTGACAACCTGATTCAAGCGCGTAAGGTGCGTAGCCACCTCATCATCAGCACTCTGCTCATCACGAAATGCCTCACGCAAACCCTGAATAACCACCCAGATCATCTGCCTGAAGTCATCAAAGCGAGTGACCGCAAAATCACGCTCACGCACCACCAGGCTTACAGCCAGCTGACGCGCCTCTTCCCAGTCAAGATCAAATTGACCACCATCCTTTGCAGCCGAAATACTATCGATCAGAGACTGACACTTAACCTGAATTGCTTCCGCATCAGAACCGCCGTCATCCAAATCAACGGCCGTTTTAGTCAGCGCACTCAAAACATCAATAAAAGCATCCACCGCCGGATGCGCGGACTGATCTTGCGCCATGTTTAAGTATCCACCTGCGAAATATCCCGAAGCGTTAAAGTTTGATAGAGAATACTACTATAAACAAAGGCCACAAAGCAGACACAAACAACAGGGGAATAATCGACACCAAACACAGGGACAACTTCAAAGAGCACGAACAGCTCAAGGCTTATTTTGGAGGGGAAAAACTGGTGGGCCGTGAAGGATTTGAACCTTCGACCAAGTGATTAAGAGTCACCTGCTCTACCAACTGAGCTAACGGCCCAAAACTAGACAAAAAAAATGGGGTGAACGATGGGGCTCGAACCCACGACAACCGGAATCACAATCCGGGACTCTACCAACTGAGCTACGCCCACCATAAAGCGTTTATGTTCGACTGAACATGGAAATGGCGCGCCCGGCAGGATTCGAACCTGCTACCCTCGGCTTAGAAGGCCGATGCTCTATCCGAATGAGCTACGGGCGCATGATTCACAAACTCTACCGCGTCAACGACAACAAAACCACTCGCCAACCGAACTAGAAAATGGTCGGGGTAGAGAGATTCGAACTCCCGACATCCTGCTCCCAAAGCAGGCGCGCTACCAGACTGCGCTATACCCCGATTTCTAGTGCAGCAAACCGATAAAATTATTCGGCCTGCGCTGAAGGTGGGCAATAATACTCGGCAAAAACCCACCCGTCAATGCACAATCTACAATGTTTTCAACAAACTTATAAAGTTTCTGAACGCAGGCCACGCCATGCCAATAAAAAAGCTAACGCACTCAGTAAAGCGGCCAACTGAAAAGTTATCACCGCCCCAACACCGCCCCACAGATAACCACTCATCAAACTACCAATCGCACCACCGGCACCAAAACTCAAACTACTGTAAAGCGCCTGCCCCCTGCCCTGATTACGGCCAATAAAGATTTTGTGAATCAAATGAATCGCCACTGCGTGGTAAAGACCAAAGCTGGCGGCATGCAACAACTGAGAAAACACCATCACCGCCAGCGAATCCACAAACCAGGCTGTCAGCAGCCAGCGCAGAGTTGTCAGCCCCAGGCTCAGCAATAACAAAGCCTTGGCGCCGTAGCGCGGCAACAGGCGATGCATCACCACAAACACACCTATCTCGGCCACCACCCCCAATGCCCACAACTGACCAATCAGACTGCGACTATAACCAGCCTCTTCCATATATATGGTGTAAAAGGTGTAATAGGGCCCATGGCTGGCCTGCAACAGGAAACACACCAGCAGGATGATAATCACCTGCGGCTGAGACAATACTTGCCAGATCGAACCACCGACATGCTCAACCGACAAACCATTTTCCAGCGGTACCAACCAGGCCGACACCACCAGCCCCAGCAACATCAACAATATGGCCACAGGGATGATGCTAGGGCCGACTAAATCCAGCACTGGCCCAAGCGCCACCACAGCAACGATAAAACCCACTGAACCCCAAAGACGAATACGACTATAACGATGCGCCTGATCGCCAAGCATGTTCATGGTCGCCGCCTCGAACTGGGGCAAGGCGGCATTCCAGAAAAAACTGAACAGACACATCACCGCCACCAGCCACCAATAGCCATGCCCCAAAAACACACAACCAAAAGCAATCAGGGCAAACAGTGTTGTCAGACGAATGATCTGCACCCGCCGACCAGTATGATCAGCAATCCAGCCCCATATATTCGGGGCAACGATCTTGGTGGCCATGATCACCGCCATCAACTCGCCAATCTCAGCGGGGCCGAAACCCAGCGATTTTAGATACAGCGACCAATACGGTACCAACACCCCAATGGATGCAAAGAAGAAAAAGTAGAAATTAGAGAAGCGCCAGTAAGGCATAGGCCTTACCTTAGTCAGGCTTTGATTAAGCCTTACCCGCCGGAATCACCGGCGTTTGCGAATTCACATCCAGGTTTTGGGCGCGATGACGCAACAGATGATCCATCAACACAATCGCCAGCATCGCCTCAGCAATCGGTGTGGCGCGGATACCAACACAAGGATCATGACGACCTTCAGTCACCACATCGATAGCATTACCCGCCAGATCAACACTCTGCCCCGGCAGACGCAGGCTTGAGGTCGGCTTCAAGGCCATACTGACAGTAATATCCTGCCCCGAAGAAATCCCCCCCAGCACACCACCGGCGTTATTACTCAGAAAACCAGCCGGGGTAATCTCATCGCGGTGCTCGGTACCCTTTTGTTCGATGCAGTCAAAACCCGCCCCCACCTCGACACCCTTAACGGCGTTGATGCTCATCATGGCGTGGGCAATATCCGCCTCCAGGCGATCAAAGATCGGCTCACCCAGTCCCGGCATCATGCCAGTCGCAACCACATTGATGCGCGCACCGATGGAGTTACCCTCCTTGCGCAGGGCATCCATATAGCTTTCCATCTCGGCGACCTTGTCGACATCAGGACAAAAGAATGGATTTTGTCCGACTTGATCCCAATCCAGCTTTTCCGCCTTGATCGGCCCCAACTGCGACAGATAACCACGAATCTCGATACCGCATTTTTCTTTCAGATATTTTTTAGCAACAGAACCCGCAGCAACACGCATCGCCGTTTCACGCGCCGAAGATCGACCACCACCACGATAATCACGCAGACCATATTTTTGCTGATAGGTGTAGTCAGCATGGCCTGGGCGAAAAGAATTCGAAATATTGGAATAATCTTTGGAGCGCTGATCGGTATTTTGAATAATCAGGCCAATCGGTGTGCCGGTGGTCTTGCCTTCAAACACGCCGGACATGATCTGCACCTCATCCGCCTCACGCCGCTGAGTGGTATGTCGCGAAGTGCCGGGTTTGCGCCGATCCAGATCCAGCTGCAAATCCGCTTCACTAATCTCCAGCCCAGGCGGACAACCATCGACAATCGCCCCCAGCGCCAGGCCATGACTTTCACCAAAGGTGGTGACCGTAAAAAGTTTTCCGAAGCTATTTCCAGACATACGTGGGTTCTTTCGTAATTAAAGTGATTTAGATAACTTTGGAGAATCGCTGTTCTTTGCTCTGACGGAAATACTTGTCGAACACCATACAGATATTACGAATCAGGAAACGCCCTGCAGGCTGCACCTTGATCTCACTGCCTTCGGTCTTGATCAGACCATCCAGCTCCAGCTGGGCAACATCAGTCAGCTCCAGCTTGAAGTACTCATCAAAATCGATTGCGTATTTGCTGGCAATGACCTGCTTATCGAGCTGGAAGTTACACATGATCTCAGTAATGATGTCACGCCGCAGTAGATCGTCATTGTCTAGCTCAACACCGCGAAACACTGGCAACTTGCCAGCATCAATGGCGTCACAGTATTCGCTCATGGTGCGCACATTCTGACTATAGCTGTTGCCAACCTTGCCAATGGAGGTCACGCCCAGACCGACCAGATCACAATCGGCATGGGTGGAGTAACCCTGAAAGTTACGATAAAGGTGACCTTCTCGCTGCGCCACTGCCAGCTCGTCATCAGGCTTGGCGAAGTGATCCATGCCGATATAGACATAACCGGCCTGCTGCAGACGTTCATTGGTCATCTGCAGGATATCCAGCTTTTCAGTAGCGCTGGGCAGTTCATCCTCGTTAATACGACGCTGCGGCGGGAACATGCTCGGCAGATGGGCATAGTTAAATACCGAGAGGCGATCAGGGTCGGCTGCCAGCACTCTATCCAAGGTATTACTGAAGCCCTTCACACTCTGAAGCGGCAGGCCATAGATCAGATCGATACTGATGGATTTAAAGCCTTCTTTGCGGGCATTGGTCAACACAGTCATGGTCTCGGCTTCGGTTTGAATGCGGTTAACGGCCTTTTGCACTTTCTCATCGAAATCCTGCACCCCCAGGCTCATACGATTGAAACCCAGTTCACGCAAGATGGCGATGGTGTCGGCACCGGCCTCGCGTGGATCGATCTCGATGGAATATTCACCCGTGTCATCGTCATGCAGCCTGAAGTGCTTACGGGTCTCGGCCATCAGCTCACGCATTTGCTCGTGACTGATGAAGGTTGGCGTGCCGCCGCCCCAATGCAGCTGATTCACCATGCGATCAGAATCAAACAACTCGGCCTGCATGGCCATCTCTTTATAGACCCGGTCGAGATAAGGCTGAGCCTTGCTGCGGTCCTTGGTAGCAATCTTGTTGCAGCCACAGTAAAAACAGACCGTGTCACAAAACGGGATATGAAAATAGAGCGACAACGGCGGCTTGTCGGCGTTGCTCAGCTGAGCGATGTTACGGTATTCCGCCTCGCCAAAGCCTTCGTGAAACTGTACCGCCGTCGGGTATGAGGTGTAGCGCGGCCCTGATTTGTCGTAACGATTAATCAGGTCAAGGTCGAATACCAGGGATTGATCCACACTCTACTCCTTAAAAACACTTCAGTTGAACTTGCAGAGTATAAGGGAATTTGGCCTTTTGTTTAAGCGCTACACGCCTGTTGAAATAATTCGCGATATTCGAGCAGGGTTTCAGCATGAAGTAAAAACACCCCGTGACCGCCACGTTCGAATTCCAGCCATTCAAACGGCACCTCTGGGAACCGCTCCACCACCGCCTCATCACTGTTGCCCACCTCAACCACCAGCACCCCGTGCGGCGTCAGACAATCCGATGCCTGAACCAGAATATGCAGCACTAAATCGAGGCCATCCTCACCTGCCGCCAAGCCCAGTTCAGGCTCTTTGCTGAATTCTGCTGGCAGTGCGGCCATATCCTCGGCATCAACATAAGGCGGATTAGAGACAATCAGGTCATAAGACTTGCCCTGCAGGGCACTAAACAGGTCCGACTCAACCGCCTGGACCTGGCTTTGCATCTGATGACGCTCGATATTAATACGGGTCACCTCCAGCGCCTCGGGCGAGATGTCTACCGCATCGACCTCAGCCCAGGGAAAGGCCATGGCAGAGGCGATAGCGATACAACCACTGCCCGTGCATAGATCCAGAATATGTTCGGTGCGCTCTTCATCCACCCAGGGGGCAAAGCGTTGCTCGATAAGCTCGGCAATCGGCGAACGCGGCACCAGCACCCGCTCATCAACATAAAAACCCAGCCCACCAAACCAGGCCTCATTGGTCAGGTATGGCACTGGCAGGCGTTCATCGATACGGCGTTGAAACAGGCTCAAGACAGTCTCTTTTTCTGATTCGGTGAGGCGAGCATGATGCAGCTCTGGTGCCAGCGGCGGTGTCAGATGTAAGGCATGCAGAGTCAGAAACAGGGCCTCGTCGATGGCATTGTTGCTGCCATGGCCAAAATAGAGTTTGGCTTGATTGAATTGACTGGCACCCCAGCGAACAAAATCAACAATGCTATTGAGCTGCGCAGCAGCTTCTTTATATGAACTATTCAAGCGTAATACTCTTTAGAATTTATTTTTCAGACAGATAGGCAGAGAACAGAGGGCGCATTTTATCCATCACCTCCTCCGCACGCATAGGAAACATCCCCGAAAAGACATCCCATTCCATCAAACTCCTGGCAACCGCGCCATCCTTGCCTGCAGTTTTTAAGCGCGCCGAAACGCCTGTATTGACTATCTCAAGGCTGGCATAAATATCAAACAAACCACTCAAATCAGAAGCGGCCTCTTTGCCTTGCTCGCGGAGCAGAAGCTGTGCCGCGGCATAGGTGCTAACCGCACGAAATATAGTTTCAGCTTCATTGGCCAGCGGCAGATGAAAACGCGCCACTGGACGAAAATATGAGGTTGGCGGGCAGCCACTACTAGCCATCAACAGGCCGATAAAAGAACCCAACGCCTTTTGTACCGTTGCCGATACCACCACCACACGATCAGAGGTTTTGACCACCAATTTGACCGTATCCAGCAGGTCCATATCATTACATTCGTCCACCAACTTGGCCAGGTTCAGCGCTGCCGGGCAATAGGCATGTTTATCTGAATTAAGCGGACAATGACTACACTTGTGATTATCCAAAGCTGCCCACTCGGGTGGCTTGGTTGGCGCCCAGGCTACAGATGCCAAGTTGTCAGTGCGCAGATGCAATTCCAAGACCTTCTCCGATTCATCGGTGAAGACTAACTTGTACTGAACCTTGTTTATTTCCACTTAACTCTTCCCCTCTAAAAGCAGACGACTCAATTCATAACAGTGTGTCAGCAGCCACATAATCGTACCCCAGATCATTAGCCACCGCCTGATTAGTAACGTGGCCTTTGTAGACATTCAGGCCATTCATCAGACCAGGATTGTTGCGCAAGGCCTGCTCACCCTGATCAGCCAGCTGCAAGGCATAGGGCAAGGTGGCATTGGTCAGGGCCATAGTAGCGGTACGGGCACAGGCGCCTGGCATATTAGTGACGCAGTAGTGCACCACCCCCTCTTCCACATACATCGGATTAGAATGAGAGGTGGGTTTTGAGGTTTCGATGCAACCGCCCTGGTCGATGGCGACATCGACGATCACCGCCCCCTTGCGCATTTTTTGCACCAGCGCTCGATTGACCAGCTTGGGTGCCGCATGACCAGGCAACAGCACCGCACCGATAACCAGATCAGCGTCTGAAACCAATTCTTCCAGGGCATGGGCCTCGGAAAAACGAGTCTTTAGCGCTGGGCCAAACAGATCATCCAGCTGCCGCAGACGAGTCAGATTGCTATCAAGAATGGTGACATCCGCCCCCAGGCCAAGCGCCATCTTGGCCGCCTCAGTGCCAACCACGCCACCACCGACCACCACCACCTTGCCGCGTTGCACACCAGGCACACCGCCAAGCAAGACACCACGACCGCCATTAATCATCTGCAGGCCAAAGGCACCTGCCTGGATGGCAATACGGCCGGCCACCTCACTCATGGGCACCAGCAGCGGTAGTCGTCCATCTTGATCGGTGACTGTTTCATAGGCGATGCCAATGACTTTCTGCTCCAACAGCTGCCGGGTTTGCTCTGGATCGGGCGCCAGATGCAGATAGGTAAACAGGATCTGGCCCTCGTGCATCAGCGCAAACTCACTGCTCTGCGGTTCTTTTACCTTGACCACCATTGGGCACTGGTAGACCGCTTTGGCCGTTGCAACAATCTGCGCCCCCACCGCCTGATACATCTCATCGTGAAAACCAATCGCCTCACCAGCCAGGGTTTGAATTAGCACTTCATGCCCGGCATCTATCAACGCCTTGGCCCCGGCTGGCGTAACACCTACCCGGTACTCGTGATCCTTGATTTCTTTTGGCACACCGATCTTCATGCAATCCGCTCCCGCTTTTTCAAATACTAAGCCCTGCTCCAGGCCTCACGCACCTGATCCGCCAAACCCATGGGGTCAAATGGTTTGGCAATCACTTCCACAGCACCGAGGGATTTAAAATGCGCAATCTCTTGCGGCTGCACCTTGGCTGTCATGAAAATAATCGGCGTATTCTCCAGCCCGGGCAGCTTGCGCAACTCGGCCAGCGTGGTTGGCCCATCCATCCCCGGCATCATCACATCCAGCAGCAACAAATCCGGCGCAAACCCCGCTGCTGCTGCAATTGCCTCTTCACCACCACTACAGACCTTTAGCTCAAATCCGCCAACTGCCTCCAGTGCAATCTTGGCAACCGCCTGAATATCCGGTTCATCCTCAACATATAAAATCTTTTTCAGCACAGCGGTCATTACAATCTCCGTTTGGCATTAACTCATTAGTTTTATACATCTATCATCAGGCGGCGTAAATTATTCTTTAGCTTTAAATATTTCCTAATGATGAGACATGGTTTATCGACACTGAGTAACCTGCCTACCCCCTTCCCAAACATGGAAATCAACATCCAAAAAAGGTATCATGTGGCGCTTTGATATCTAGCGGGATATCGACTGGGCTTGACCCAGCTCAATTTTAGCCACCTAAAGATTTAAGATTCGAATGACTGTTAGAAATATTTTGGGGCTGCTCCTGGCGCTCATCCCTGTGCCCGGTTTGTGTCTAGACTCCGCCGCCCCCCTTCAGCCTGCTGTCACTGAGCAGCTTCAGCTGGGCCTCAGTCATGACTACCTGCATTTAGCCGCGGCCGATGACCTGAGCTTATCCACCGCTAAGACAACAAGCCTTAAAGGCTACGCCCCGGAATACCCCAGTTTATTCATCCCCGTCGAACCTGATCGTGACGGCCTGGCCGACGACACCAAACTGTTTTTGCTCTATCAGCTCGGCGTTGTCGGTACCCTATACCTGATGCCAGAAAGCATATCGAAATGGAGTACTGAAGACAAAACGGGCAATATCTTCGACAAGTGGAACGACAACGTTAATAACCTACGCAAGGACAAGGATGAGTGGGGCATCAATTACATTGGTCACCCTTACTTCGGCTCAGCCTATTATGTCCGCGCCCGCCATCGTGGTTATGACCGCCAGGATTCATTCTGGTATTCGGCAATCATGTCGACCATCTACGAATATGGTATCGAGGCGCTGTTCGAGCCGGTCTCAATCCAGGATCTAATTTTCACCCCGGTAGGCGGCGCGGTGGTTGGTGAATATTTCATGATTGGCCGAGAAAAGATGAAACGTAATATCGCCGCCAGGGGTTACCGCACTACTTCGGATAGTGTTTTGCTATTTCTAACCGATCCTCTGGGCAGCATCAACACCAAGGTAAACCAATGGTTTGGCAAAGATGAAGAAGATCAGTCCAGCCTGGAATTGGTTCCCATGATTGGTCTCAACCAAAACAACAACCACACCATCGAGCTGATGGGCGTCCAGGCCATGTACCGATGGTAGGCAGGGCAACATGTTCAAACAGCTAAAGCTTTTTGTTGTTTTAATCTGCGCCGGTCTCTACTGCACGACTGCCAGCGCCAACAACCATGCCACGCCGTTTTCAATCAAAAACCTCAACCCGTTTATTCTGGTCTATGGCCTGCCGGTTACAGAGGCTGCTGAATTGAAAACACAGGGCGATCACGCCAGTGCCATCAACCTCGACATTGTCAACAACTCCATACTCACCAATCGCGGCAATGAGGCCATCAGCCTCGATGGCGAAACCTACCGCCTGGCCTATAGCTATCGCTATGGCCTCAATGCCAACACTGAGATAGGAATGGAAGTTCCCTGGATTACCCATAACCGCGGTTTCATGGATAATTTTATTGAAGGCTGGCACGACGCCTTTGGTCTAACCAATAGCGAACGCGACAAAACCCCTAGCAACAGCCTGAACTATCAATACAGCCTCAATAACACCCCAGTCACGACCATAGACAGCGCCACTCAAGGCATAGGGGATATCCGCCTGTTTGCTGCCAGACAACTTCAACACACAACAGGCAGCGCCCTGAGCCTGCATCTCAGCCTGAAACTACCTAGCGGTGATGCCAAGCAGTTGCATGGCAGTGGCGCCACCGATCTGTCGGTCTCGATTGCCCATATCAAGAGAAACTGGCTCAGTCCACTGCAACTCACCAGCTTTGCCAATGCTGGCCTGATCTATCTGGGTAAAGGCGATGTATTGAGCAACATGCAAAATAGCCTGGTCGGCTTTGGCAGCACTGGCCTGATCTGGGATAAGCACCACCTCATCGACCTAAAGACTCAGCTGGATTTTCACAGCAGCATTTATGACAGCGGGCTGGATCAACTTGGCAGCAACACCGTTCAATTGACAGTCGGCGGTTCCATCCATTTTAGCCCCACAACCCGTTTGGATTTAGGAGTGGGTGAGAACCTGCTTACCGACACCACGCCAGACTTCATCATCAACCTGGTACTGAAAAACAATTATTAAACGCTTGCCATAATTCCCTACTATGGTGCTAAGATAGAGCGGATAAAGATTATCGAACGGGAGGAACCCACCAATGCTAAATGTAGACTTACTTACCAATCTGGTGATCGGCGTATCAATTGTTGTTGGTGCCCTGATGATTCTGTTGGTCTTTCAGATCTATAAAACTGATCACAAGGATGATTCAAACTCATAAACCGGTTTGATATCCAAATAAAAAAAGGCGGGATTATCCCGCCTTTTTTTATTTCATACTTTGAAATTACTCCGCCACAACTAGCTTCACCGCACATCCAACCCTGCAACATAGCTGTAAATTCATAAACAGGTTAACCTGGTGGCCATTGCATGCCACGGCCACCCAGAACATGTAGATGGATATGAAACACCGTCTGCCCGGCCCCGGCATTACAGTTCATCACCGTGCGAAAGCCATCCTCGGCAATACCATCCTGCTCAGCCACCTGCTTGGCCGCCAGGTAGAGCTTACCCACCAATTCGGCATCATCAGCATTCAAATCATTGATAGTGGCAATATGCCGTTTTGGCACCACCAAGACATGGGTTGGCGCCTGCGCATTGATATCACGAAATGCCAACACGTCATCGTTTTCATAAACAGTATCAGGCTGTATGTCACCAGCTACCATCTTGCAAAACAGGCAATCACTCATATTGTTCTCCTATCCTTTTTCCTGCCATCAACTGGCTATGTTAAATTGGTTCCGCCAAGCACTATAGCCGAAAAACAGTACTGAGTAGGATATGGGTAGGATATGGGCATGCACACTGCTCTGATTAAGATTAAACGTTAAATCAGCGGCATTTTAAGGATTAAGCAATGCGCTATAACAATTTCAATATTTCGCGCCTGCCGCGCATTCTGTTTGGTCAGGGCCGCATCAACGAGCTGCCTGGACTGATCAGCCAATATGGTCAGAACGTGTTACTGGTCACCGGCCAGTCTTCATTCCGGGGCAGCCCAAATTGGAGCGTCCTAACCCAGGCGTTGGAAAAACAAAACACTACCTGGTTTAACGTCATTGTTAGCGGCGAGCCCTCACCGAGCCTGGTAGATAAAATCGTCCAAACACATCTGCCTAACAAGATTGAACTGGTCGTCGCCATCGGCGGCGGTAGCGTATTGGATGCCGCCAAGGCCGTTGCCGGGCTGCTACCGCATGGCAACTCAGTCATGGATCATCTCGAAGGCGTCGGCAAGGGCATTGAATATTGTGGCCCGGCGCTGCCATTTATCGCCGTGCCGACCACCGCCGGCACCGGCAGTGAGGCGACCAAAAACGCCGTCCTCAGTATTCACGGCGAACAAGGTTTCAAAAAGTCATTTCGCCACGACTGCCTGGTGCCTGAATACGCCCTGATTGATCCTGATCTGCTCAGCAGCTGTCCATCTGAACTGATCGCTGCCGATGGCATGGATGCCTTTACCCAGCTGCTCGAATCCTATGTCTCACTCAAGGCCAACCCGATGGTCGATGCTCTGGCCTGGAGTGGTATCGAGGCAGTCAAACAAGGCCTTTTTGCTGTCTGGTCGGGTCAGGAGCCACAAGCCAGCCACGGCCGCGCCGCCATGGCCTATGCGGCACTGTTGTCTGGTATCACTTTGGCCCAGGTTGGCCTGGGCTCGGTGCATGGCCTGGCCTCGCCGCTGGGAGCCTTCTTCCCCATTCCCCATGGCGTGGTCTGTGGCACTCTGGTAGCAACCGCCACCGAAATCAATATCCGCGCCATGCAGCAACGCGAACCGAACAACCCGGCCCTGACCAAATATGCCCAGGTAGGCCGTTTTCTCTGTGACCTGCCGGATGCCAGCGAGCACCAGGCCCATGACAGCCTGGTAAATATCCTCAATGACTGGACCGCCCAACTTGGACTTGAACATCTAAGCGCTTACGGCATCACAGAAAGTGACTTTGAACGGATTGTTGCCAATAGCCGCGGCAGTAGCATGACCACCAACCCAATCGTTTTGACTGATGATGAAATTCGCGAAATCCTGCAACAGCGCCTTTAGCCTGATCGGTCTGCTGGCCCTGCTATGTCTGCCTGCTCAGGGACAGGCACAGCAAAAACCACTATGGGAGCTAGGCATAGGCAGTGCCGCCATGCAGCTGCCCTATTACCGGGGCAGTGAATCGGGGCGTGGCTACCTGCTGCCCTACCCCTATCTGATCTATCGCGGCGAATATTTCAATGTCGACAAGGATGGTGTGCGTGGACTGCTCTATCGCAGCAAGGACACCGTGTTGGACATCAGCCTGGCCGGTGGTGTGCCCGTCCCCAGCGACCAGAATGGCCCACGCCAGGGCATGCCCTACCTGAAACCCAGTATTGAATTTGGCCCATCGCTAGATCTACGCCTCTGGGATGAAGATCGACATAGAGGTCAAAAACTGTGGCTACACCTGCCACTGCGGGCAGCCTATTCTATTGACGGTAGTGACTCTGCCCATCAGGGCTGGATATTCGCCCCCTACCTGGAATTCAGCCGTGAGTCCCATGCAGCCAAACTGGAATACAGCCTCTCGCTTGGGCCGATGTTCGCCGATGCGGCCTATCACGACTATTTCTATGGCGTCAGCCCAGCCTACGCCACCCCAACCAGACCTGCCTACCAGGGACACAGCGGCTACAACGGCAGCCGCATCACCCTGCTGGTGCAAAAACGTATCGAAAACTTTTCACTGGCCGCCTTTATTCGCCTCGACAGCCTCAATGGCGCCGCCTTTAGCGACAGCCCGCTATTCCAGACACGTAATTACCATATCATTGGCTTTGCTTTCAGCTGGATACTGACCCAGTCAGACAAGCTGGTGTCTTCCCCCTGAAACAATCTGTCATAATCCTGTAACACATCTGTTTTCTAATGCCTGAAACAGAAATGGTGAATCAAAAAATTCTATGTCAGTAAACATCCTAATCATCGATGATGAATCCGGCGTCCGGGAAATGGTCTCGTTCACACTCAAGCGCCAGGGTTTTAACATCATTTGCGCTGAAGACAGCCAGACCGGCCTCAAGACCTTGGGCGAGATCCTGCCTGACCTGATCCTGCTGGACTGGATGCTGCCGGACATCAGCGGCGTCGACCTGGCCCGCCGCCTGAAAGGCGATGAGCGCTATGAAGACATCCCAATCATCATGCTCACTGCCCGTGGCGAGGAAGACGACAAAATCCGCGGCCTCGATGCCGGTGCCGATGACTACATTACCAAGCCCTTCTCACCCCGCGAGTTAGGCGCCAGGATTAATGCCGTATTACGTCGCACCACCCTGAGTCACGGCAAGGACATCGTCAGCATCAGCGGCCTGGAGTTGGATCAGAAAGGGCATCGTGTCCATGTGGGAGATACAGCGATCATCCTTGGCCCTACCGAGTTCAAACTGCTGCAATTTCTGATGACCCATCCGGAACGGGTATTCAGCCGCGCCCAGCTGCTCGACCGCATCTGGGGCAGCAATGTCTATATAGAAGAACGCACTGTCGATGTGCATATCCGCAGACTGCGAAAAGCACTTGAACCGGTGGCGTATGACCGTATGATACAGACAGTGCGCGGAGCGGGTTACCGGTTGTCGGCTGAGGAATAATAGTGTCCCCATGGAGTAAAGAAATCTGGCGTCTAATCGGGCTAACAGGCCTGGCACTGATTATTGGTTTTTTCAGTGACGCCACACTTGCCTGCCTGCTGATCATCAGCACCGGCTATCTTGGCTGGCATATCAACAACATCAAACGCCTGGAAAAATGGCTCAACAAACCGGGCAAGTCCAACCCACCACAGGGCAGCGGCATCTGGGCCGAGATCTTTGACCGTATCCATCATCTACAAAAACAAAACCGCAGTCGTAAAAAAAGACTGGCCAAGTACATCACCCGTTTTAGAGAGTCCACGGCCGCCATGCCCGATGCCACCGTGGTATTGAATCGTTATGATCAAATCGAGTGGATCAACAAGGCTGCCCAGGAAGCTCTGGGACTACAACCAGCCAAGGACGTCGGCCAGCATCTTAGTAATCTGATTCGCCACCCTGGTTTCATCCGCTACATTACCCGTAAAGACTTCGACTCTCCCATAGAACTTCCCTCACCTGCCGACGAACATCAGATACTCAGCATACGCATCATTCCCTATGGCCAGGATCAACGCCTTTTGATCGCCCGAGATATCACCCGTCTGAAACAACTTGAGCAGATGCGTCGTGATTTTATCTCCAATATTTCTCATGAACTGCGCACCCCGCTAACGGTTATTCACGGTTACCTGGAAAGCATGCAGGATGAAACAGACGATTCACTACATGAGTGGCAAGAAAATATCGAGATGATGAAGCGCCAGTCTAACCGCATGCAGAACATTGTCGACGACCTGCTGATGCTGTCACGCCTGGAAAATGAAGAAATGAAACAGGCCTCTCGAGAAGCCGTGGCCGTGCCGAGCCTGTTACATATGATTAAAGATGAAGCAGAGGCACTGAGCGCTGAAAAACAACAGAACATCACCCTGGAATGCGATGCTGAACTGGGGATTTTCGGTGTCCAAAACGAACTCTACAGCAGCTTTTCCAACCTGGTATTCAACGCAGTGCGTTACACCCCAACAGGCGGCAATATCACCATACGTTGGTACCAGGACAAAAGTGGCGCCCATTTTGAGGTGCAGGACACCGGCATTGGTATTCCGCCACAGCACATCCCCCGCCTGACCGAACGCTTTTTTCGGGTTGATGTCGGCCGTTCACGTGATATCGGCGGCACGGGGCTGGGACTGGCTATCGTCAAACACATACTTGAGCGCCATAACGCCAGCCTGGGCATCACCAGCCAGGTCAACCGGGGCAGCACCTTCCGCTGCAACTTTCCGACGGAAAATATTATTCGTCACGAACAGCAAGCTGTCACAAAAGTTTAATCAATAAACAGAAAACCGTCATAAAAGCTTAATAAACGGGCCGCATAATCCCCCTCAGATTAAACGTTAATTTTCGGTTTTACTTTTAAACATTGCAGGAGCAATTATCAATGAAACTTCGTAATATCATGCTATCTATGGCCACAGGTCTGGCTCTAGCATCTAATGGTGCCATGGCCGCTGCCAAGGTTGATGCCAACCTGCCTGACTACAGCCGCGCCAGCGGTATATCCGGCAATATTTCCAGTGTCGGTTCTGACACCCTGGCCAACCTGATGACCCTATGGGCAGAAGAATTCAAACGCGAATACCCTAACGTCAATATTCAAATCCAGGCGGCTGGTTCATCAACTGCGCCACCAGCACTGACCGAAGCGACTTCTAACCTGGGCCCAATGAGCCGCAAGATGAAGAGCAAAGAGATTGAATCTTTTGAAAAGCGCTACGGTTACAAGCCTACCGCTATTCCTGTTGCTATCGATGCCCTGGCTGTATTCATCCATAAAGACAACCCTATCAAGGGCATGACCATTTCAGAAGTCGACGCCATATTCTCTTCCACTCGCAAATGTAAAGGCGATAAAGACATCAGCAAGTGGGGCGACCTGGGCATGACTGGTAACTGGAAAAATCAGGTCGTCCAGATCTACGGCCGCAATTCTGTTTCCGGCACCTATGGTTACTTTAAAAAGCACGCACTATGCAAAGGTGATTTCAAAAACACTGTTAATGAACAGCCTGGCTCTGCCTCTGTCGTACAGTCTGTTTCCGCCTCTATCAACGGCATTGGCTACTCAGGCATCGGTTACAAGACCTCTGGTGTAAAGGCTGTGCCACTGACCAAAAAAGCGGGCAAGCCATATGTTGAAGCAACCACTGACAACGCCATCAGCGGTGACTATCCACTGTCACGCTTCCTCTACGTTTATGTCAACAAGCACCCAAACAAACCACTGGCACCACTGGAGCGTGAGTTCATCAAGATGGTACTGTCCAAGACCGGCCAGCAGGTTGTCGTCAAAGATGGTTACATCCCACTGCCAGCCAAGGTTGTTGATAAAGTGCTCAAAGGCCTTTAATAAACAACAGGCTTAACCATCAGTAATATCCATCAAGCCCCGCACTGCGGGGCTTTTTGTTTGGCGGCTGTTAATAATTGCATCTGACACTACTCTTGTGACAAGGTAAACCGATAATTCCGCCACAGGAGCAACAACATGAATTTTGAAAAGGTCGTCTTCGGATTTTTTATCGTCCTCGCCCTAACCCTGAACTTTGGTTTTTTCATTGGCGAGATAGACAACCCGGATCATCACAACGTCTACGAACTGTTTGCTGCCCTTGTCGTTAGCCTGGTGGCCACTGTTCTGAAACTGGGTGAACGAACTCAAATGGGCGCCGTGTTACTTGCCACCAGCCTGGTGGCTGACCTGCAGTTGATCGCCGCCGCCTTTCTGTGGGGCTTTGCCCTCTATGTCACCGATTTAGGACTTAGCTCCAGCGTGATGAGCTCTATCGTTTCTCTGTCCGGCGGCGCCCTGTTGGCCAATTTCACCTCGGTAGTGCTGCTGATTATCGAAACCGTCACCATGCGACGCTAATGCTGATACGTTCGCACAAAACCATCCATAAAATCTTTGCGCTGGTATTGCGGCGCATGCGCGCGCCGTTGATCGTCCTGATTTCGGCCTATGCCATCTCCATCCTTGGTTTGGTGCTGATTCCCGGCGTCGATGACCAGGGCAATCCCTGGCAGATGAGTTTTTTCCACGCCTTTTATTTCGTTAGCTACATGGCCACCACCATCGGCTTTGGTGAGATCCCATTTGAGTTCACTGATGGCCAACGACTCTGGACCACGGTGGCATTGTACCTGACCGTGATTTCCTGGCTCTATGCCATCGGTAAAATTCTCGGCCTGATACAGGACCCAGCCTTACAACGGGCAGTGACCGAAAACCGCTTTTACCGTAGCGTCCACCATATTCGCGAACCGTTTTATCTGGTCTGCGGTTATGGTGATACCGGTAGCCTGGTAACCAAAGCACTGACTCAACGCGGTCTGCGCGCCGTTGCCGTCGACATCAAACAGGATCGAATCAATGAGTTATTACTGACTGAACTGGAAGTCTATGTGCCAGGCCTGTGTGCCGATGCCGGCGACCCCAACAACCTCAAGGCTGCCGGCCTCAAATCACCTTTCTGCGTCGGCATTCTGGCCCTGACGGATCATGATCATACCAACCTCGAAATTGCCATCATAGGCAAGCTGCTCAACCCTTCGCTACGAGTCATCTGTCGCGCTGAAACAGAGTCCACGCACGCCAATATGGCCTCGTTCGGTACCGACCATATCATCAACCCATTCGAGGCTTTTGCCGAACAAATGGCCATAGCGTTGCATTCACCTGAGCTGCACACACTGTTTGAGTGGCTGACTCAACTGCCACACACTGAATTATCCCGACATGAGCCCACACCACAAGGGAAGTGGATTTTATGTGGTTATGGCCGTTTCGGTCGTTCCATGCAAAAACACCTAAGCCGTCAGGGTGTATCAACCACCGTTATAGAAGCGGATCCGGTGGCAACAGCCTGCGTCGATAAATGCATTGAAGGTAAAGGCACGGAGGCCATCACCCAGCTGGCTGCAGGAATAAAGGATGCCACAGGCATAGTCGCCGGCACCAATGACGATGCCGACAATCTCTCCATACTCATGACAGCCAAACAGCTAAACCCGAATATCT
>CBFCYE010000033.1:0-27823 GCA_965602225.1 uncultured Gammaproteobacteria bacterium
CACGTTAACAGCGGCGAAACAGGCCTCGTCAGTTTTTTAAGCAAAGTTAACGAGGATTAAAACCATGCGATCAACGCAGACAAAAGTTTTTGAGGGCGCCCACTGGGCGTTTTTGCACATCAAAGTACTGACATTAGTACGGGGGTCACCGCCATGAAAACGAGGCAGGAACAAGATACAGAAAACATTAATCAACATTTGAAATTGAAATCAAAAATCCAGCCAGGGATTTGGCAAACAACTAGGAGAAATACAATGAAAACTCCAAGGTCCATCACAAGGCTAGCCGGTGTATGCACCGCAGCCTTGTTAATAACAGCAATACCGCAGGAGGTTTTTGCGGTTGCTTCAAACATCACCGTCAGCAATACGGCAACGGTGGATTATGAAATCAGCTCAGTCGCACAGACACAAATAACCTCAGGGGCGGCTACTTTTGTCGTCGATAAAAAGGTCGATGTGTTGGTGGAAAATCTGGATGGTGCAGCCGTATTAGTTGCACCAGCTCAGACAACCGTGGTCTTGAAATTTCGTATTACCAACCAGGGTAACGATGTACAAGACATACGTCTGACCCCCACTGCCCTTGCCGGTGCTGCAGCCAAATATGGCGGAACCGACAACTTTGATGTTACTGCCTTCAAAGTCTATGAGGATGATGTTAGTGATAACGAAACCTGGAATGGTACCGGCACTGAAACGGACATCACTGCCGATCCATATATCGATGAGCTGGCAGCCGCGGGGACCAAGGTTATATTCCTGGTCGGTACTGTTCCTTCATCTCAGGCTGATGCATCAATCGCCTCGTACTACCTGGAAGCACAGGTTGGTGTAGGTGGTGGCGCCGCTGCTAAAGGTGCCGCTGAAACGGCGACCGGTGACGGCACGGTCGATACTGCTGGCAGTGTCGATATCGTCTTTGCCGACAGCACTGGTGACAACAGTGATGCCGCTCGTGATGGTAAACACACCTTGCAAGGTGAGTGGAAGGTTGCCAGTGCCAGTTTGACCGTTACCAAATCATCGGTGGTCATCAGCGATGGTTTCAGTGCATCAAACTTCAAGCGTATCCCGGGGGCGATAGTCGAATATCGTATTGATATCGATAATACCGGTGGCACAGATGCGACCAACGTAACGATTGCCGATGACCTGTCTGGTGAACTGGCTAATATCACCTTCGCGGTGGGTCAATATAATACCGGTGCCGATGAAATTGAGGTCACTGCAGATCTCGATGGAACGCCGGTTGTTACAACCCGCACCCAAGAGCTAGCTGGTGCCGACGGTGGTGATTACCACGAAACCACTGCAAATACCGTCACCGTCTCCGGCCTGACGGTCGCTGCGGGCACCAAAACACGCGTTGCGTTTCGGGTCACCATCGACTAAACCATGATGGCCCTTTTAGCACATGCATTGCAGACTTTCAGCGCTGGCTTCACCGCCAGCCTGAAGGCTGCTTTGCGTCTGCCAACGCTGTTTCTACTAACATGCCTGGCCACAATGACTTTGTGGTCAGGCCTTTCTTTTGCAGTACCCGCTGGTACCATTATCAGCAACACAGCCGAAATCAGTTTCGATGTCAGCTCAACAACTTACACATTATTAACAAACACAGACGAATTCATAGTCGAGTCCATCTTGCCGGCAGATACTGGAAGTCTTGCAGTTACTGGGCTCGCAACCACCAACCTCTATCCCGGCTCTGGTGGAACACTAAACATCAATCTCGAAAACAGCGGCAACAATACGCTTGAAAATGGTTTCCTCACCATTACCACCGCCGCAAATGTCCAGCTCGATCTAAGTGGCGCTGGTGCAACACTGGTCAGCGAATCAACAAACAGCAACATGAATACACGCGCATTTGCCACCAACAGCGCCACAACCACACGCGAATACTCCATCGACAATATTGCAGTGGCAGGCAATGAGACCTACCAGGCTGTGATCAGCCTGCCTTTGGATATCAGTACTGATAGCAATCTCGTCACTATCCAATACCGAGCCAATAACCAGGACATTAGCCAACAAGAGACTACGCTAAACATCAGCTCACGTAGCGAAGGCAAGCTGCAACTGCTGCAATACTCAACTGATGCTGATGCCACACCATTGCAGATCAAACAACCCAGCTACAAAAACACGGATGGCATTTTTGTTAACTTACCCATACCAAAACTGGAAGGCTCAGCCAGTACACTGATAACAGATGCGCCAATCACATTAAAAGAGGCGCGTAAATTTAATCACAACCAGGTTATTTATATCCGCCTTGAAGACCATGATCAAAACACCAACAAATCCGCTGCTGAGGTAATAGAGGTTGCATTCTCAATTACCAAAGATGGTGAGTCCGAAACATTTCGTCTGACAGAAAATGATGCCAATAGTGGTGTCTTCACCGGTTATGTGCTTCTGGATATTGACACGGTAAAACAGAACGACGGCATGCTGGAAGTTCACCCTGATACCGAAGTCGACTTTAACTACACCGATCTGATTGATAATAGCGATGCCAGTCTGCAGGTTGTGCTGGTCGACCCCTTTGGAGTCCTATTTGATAGCGCAACCGGTCAATACCTGAATGGCTATACCGTGCACATGATTAACACAGTCACAGGTCAACCTGCAGCAGTCTATAGTGATGATGGCATTAGCAGCTACCCTGCCACTGTTGTGACGGGTGGCAGCGTTACCGATAGCAGTGGTGCTATCTATTATTTCTCAGATGGCGCCTACCGCTTTCCCTTTGCACCGGTAGGCAATTACAAACTGGTTATCGAGCCACCCGCAGCCGCCCAATATCGTTGGCCTTCAAACAAAGCGTCAGATCTGATTAATCAACTACCCAATGCACCATATTCAATCACGCTTGGTTCACGTGGTGAAAACTTTCCTCTGGTGGCCGG
Source organism: uncultured Gammaproteobacteria bacterium (assembly GCA_965602225.1). Lineage (GTDB taxonomy): Bacteria > Pseudomonadota > Gammaproteobacteria > Tenderiales > Tenderiaceae > Tenderia. The sequence continues at coordinate 2,919 of CBFCYE010000033.1, forward strand.
ACCACCACTACACATTGATATTCCGGTCGACGCAATCAACACGCAGATGTATATCCAGCGCAGCGCCAGCAAAGACAAGGTTGCTCCCGGTGACTTTATCCAATACAACGTCAGCCTGGAAAATGTCGCCAACGTTGCAATCAACGATGTAATTCTCACTGACACCCTGCCACATGGTTTCCGGGTTCAGACTGACTCACTGCTGATCAATGACGCTGCAGCTGCAAGCCCTGCCGTTTCGCAAGACGGCCAGCAAATCACTTTCAACCTCGGCAATATAAATAGTGGCGACATCAACACCATTGAGTATGTTGCTGCTGTCGGCGCAGTAAACAAGCGCAGCACCTCAAGCAGCAGCCATGCCACTGCCAATGGTGGCGCCGCAAGCTCAAATGCAGCAGAACACAACGTACAAATCCTCGATGAACTGATGCGCAGTCACGCCCTGCTGATGGGCCAGGTAATAATAAATCCTCGTGACGATGAAAACCAGAATGGGCCACGCCAAGGCCTTGCCGGTGCACGTATCTACATGGAAGATGGTCGTTATGCAGTCACCGACAAACGCGGCATGTATCACTTTGAAGATGTCAGCCCAGGCAGTCATGTCCTACAACTCGATCTCGATACAATCCCAGAACAATATGAGGTGCTGTTAAAAGAAAATAACAGCCGCTTTGCCGGTCGCGCCTGGTCACAGTTCGTTGACGTTCAGGGTGGCACACTGTGGCGCACAGATTTTCATATTGCCAACAAACCTGTTCCAGAAGGAAACATCTCAATCCAGATCAGCAACAAGACACAACGGATTAACGGTGATATCCCCTACCTGATAGATATTCATAGCGAAACCGTTAGCATTGAAAATATGCGTCTCAACATTTTGATCCCTGAAGGCAGTAGCTACAAAGCTGGCAGCAGCACTTTTGATGACCAAGCAATCAGTGATCCAAGCGTCAGTGACAACATGCTCACTTACCGACTTGGCAATGCCGAGGCTAGCAACTGGGACAAATCACTCAGTTTCACTGTCACCCCGGCAGCATCTAAAAAAAGCAATGAAATGATCAGCAAAGCCTTCATGCTTTTCAATACAGCATCTAAACGCAACCAACGTACCCCCGTGACTGATCATGTCATCGTCAATGATCAAATAGAATTCGATCAGCTGGTGGTTAAAAAAGTAGTGCTAGATATCAGCTACAAAAAAGGTGAGGATCAAATCAGCACTGAGGACAAACAAACCATCATCCGCTTTGCAGAAAAAGCCAAAGTTCTAAAGGATCTGCGAATTCACGCTGTTGGCCATTCAGACAACCTGCCGGTTAAATGGATCGGTTCGGTGGAACGCTTCGGCGACAACTACAACCTTTCTGCCCATCGCGCCAAGGTGGTTGCCAATGAGTTGCGCGACCTGCTAAATCTCCCCCCCAGCCAAATTACCATAGAAGGTCGCGGCCCTGATGAGCCTATCGCCGACAACACCACAGAAGCTGGCCGTGCCGCCAATCGCCGGGTGGAGATCTATATATATAGAGTTGACAGCAAGATTGATAATAGTCTTCCCATCAAAGCTAGCGAAGGAAAACGTCTCGAAATCACCACCAAGGGCAAAGACCCTGCAAGCGTATCAACCACCGCATCTAGTGTTAAGGAAAACCCAGCACACAACATGATCTATGATGCCAACTGGCTAAAAGATAAAGATGACAAAATCGAATGGTTGCAACCTGCTGCCAATGTCTTGCCTAAACAAACCAGCACAGAGATCAGCATCAAACATCATAAAGACCACAAACTCGATGTCATGCTAAATGGTAAACCTGTGCAGCGTGTCAACTATGAAGGCATGCTCAAAAACAATAATGGAGCTGGCCTGAGCCAGTGGCAGGGTGTCGATTTACTGATTGGCAGTAACGTATTTGAAGCCACCATTACAGATAAATCAGGCAGCATTATTAAACAGATCACACGCCAGGTTCATGTCTCTGGCGCTGCTGACACAGCACAACTGGTAAAAGACAAATCCACACTGATTGCCGATGGTCGTAGCCAACCAATCATTGCATTAAAAGTGCTGGATAAAGACGGCCAACCACTACGCCCGGGCATGCGCGGACAGATCAGTATCAAACCACCCTATCAGATCGCCAGCAACAGCAATTTCAATATTGAGAACATGCCCGGCACTGCCATGCAAGACAAACACAGCTTCACTGTTGAAGCCGATGGCATCGCCCTGATTAAACTTGAACCCACCAATAAAACCGGTGAGGTTGAACTTGATTTGGTCACGCCAAATCAACGCCAACAAATCATCAAGGCAAAACTAAAAACAGAACAACGTGACTGGATTCTGGTTGGTCTGGCCGAAGGCACCACAGGCTATGACACCGTGTTGGGTAACAAAGAGGCACTTGGTGCCGCAACCAAACAGGATCACCTCTATCAGGATGGCCGCATCGCCTTCTTTGCCAAGGGCCAGGTATTAGGTAAATGGTTATTAACCATGGCCTATGACAGCGACAAACAACGCATCGAGGGCGAAGACCCCAACATCAATCAAAGCATTGATCCAGGCAGCTACTACACCATCTACGGTGACAGCAGCAACAATGGCAATGATGCCCAGAGCAGTGAAAAACTCTATCTGATGATAGAGCGTGATAATTTCTATCTACTATTTGGTGACTACGCCACTGACTTTAATCAAACCGAACTGGCCAGTTATAGCCGCACCCTGACCGGCATCAAGACACGCTTTGAGGGTGACAATCTCGACATCGCCATTTTCACCAGCCAGACCAATCAGTCATTTGTAAAAGAAGAGTTCCGCGGCGAATCACGTTCAGGCCCCTACCCGCTCTCGCGCAGCAACATCGCCATGAACACCGAAAAGGTGGTGATAGAAACACGAGACCGTTTCCGCAGTGAAGAAATTATTGAAACAGTCGAACTGGCACGTCACAGCGACTATGACATTGATTACCGCAACGGCACGATCACCTTCCGCAAACCCGTATTCAGCATTAATGAAAATATGGATCATGTCTTTGTCGTCATCAAATATGAAGCATTTGATGATGCCGATGAACGGGCCACCTATGGCGGTCGTGCCAAGCTTAAGATCAATGACAATCTCAGTGTCGGCGTCACCCACGTCAATGAAGGCCGCACTGGTGGCGAAGCCAAACTAGGTGGTGTGGATGTAGATTATAAAGCGACTGAAAACACCAAGATTCATATTGAAGCTGCCAGAACAATTGATAACAACATCCTTGGTGCCAATGGCCAGGGTGATGCCTATACCGCTGAGATAGAACATCAGACCAAGACTAGCAACAGCAAAGCTTATGTCCGCGAAACCGACACAGGTTTTGGCCTGGGACAAACCAATGGTTCGGAAGACAGCAGCCGCAAGATCGGCGCCGAGACTAGCGTAAAAATCACTGATAAAGTTAACATCAACGCTCAGGCCTATCGCCAGGAACAAACGGCCACCAAAGCTACCCGTGACCTGGCCGAAGCCGAGGCATCACTTAACCTAGATATAGCCACACTACGCTTAGGTGCCCGCACAGCCATAGATCAACGAGGCGATGGCAGCGAACAGAAATCAGAACAGATCACTGCCGGTGCAAGCAAAGGCTTTTTTGGAAACAAACTGGTTACTCGCATCGACCATGAAGAAAACATCAATGACGACAACAGCATTGATTACCCAGATCGCACCCGCCTCGGCGTCGATCTACGCATTGGCGACAACACCACCCTGTTTGCCGAACAAGAAATCAGCGACGGCCAAACCCGTGATACACGCAGCACCCTGCTAGGCATCAAGTCCAGCCCATGGGATGGCGGCACACTCTACACCGGCGTGACCAATTCACAATCTAATGAGGGTGAATCCACCAGCGCCAATATCGCCGGCACACAAACCTGGCAGCTGTCTGATGCCTGGTCGTTGGATATCGGCGCCGAGCAATCCAAACTGCTAAGCGTTTCAGCCGGCAACCAGCTCAACAACAATATGCCCTTTGCCAGTGGCGCAGGCGAAGACTTTACTGCTGCCTCGGTGGGACTGACCTATATGGCCGGTGACTGGATGTGGGCGTCACGCATCGAGAACCGCAATGGTGATATGGAAGACCGTCGTTCACTTTCAACCTCAGTCCAAACGACACCTAATGCATCACTCTCTACCCTTACCAGCCTGCAATACAGCGAAAGCAACCAAGCTGCAGGCACAAAACAGACCAGCACAAACATTGGCCTGGGCCTGGCCTATCGCCCCAGCGCCTCAAAATGGATTCTGCTCGACAAGCTTGAACTGCAAAGAGATGACACTACCGGCAGCAGTTTTGATAATGAAACCAAACGCATCATCAACATGTTTCACGCCAACTACAAAACAGGCCGCTGGCAGTTGTCGTTGCAATATGGTGCCAAGGCAATTCGCGAGATTATCAAGCTGAAAACATACAGCAGCTTTACCGACCTGACAGGTTTTGAAACCCGTTATGATCTAACCAGTAAGTGGGACATTGGCCTGCACGGCAATGTACTGCGTAGCAGAGAGCTGAACCAATACGATTACAACAGTGGCCTCTCTATTGGTCATTATCTAGCTAAGAATATCTGGATCAGCCTGGGTTATAACTTCACTGGTTTCCGCGATGAAGACTTCTCGCGCAGCAATTACACCAGCGAAGGATGGTTTATGAAGTTCCGTATCAAGTTCGATCAACAATCGGTGAAAGAAGGCCTGGAATGGCTAAAGAACTAAGCCACTTAGGCGGACATATAAATAGGTATATATAAAAAAGTGTTATGAACCGATCAATTCACAAGATAAATCCAATGCGCCACAACCTGGCCGTGCTTCTGCTCGCCTTTGTGGTATTGGTTTTCGGTTCCGCTTTTCCTGGGATAAGCTCTGCTGCCACCTATACCGTAACCAAAACCGCAGACACCAACGACGGCACTTGTGATGCCGATTGTTCTCTACGTGAGGCTGTCGCGGCTGCCACAGTTAGTGCGGGTGAAGATACCGTTCAGGTTCCGGCTGGAACATACGTCCTGTCTCTTGGACAGATAACCAGCAACAACGGCCTTCTGAATGTTATCGGGGCAGGCTCTGGCACAACGACTATTGATGGCAATAATGCCTCCCGCATCTTTGATACTGGCTGGTCAACAGCGGGAATGGCCTTCACCGATATCACCCTTACCCAAGGTGATGCGGGAACTAGCTATGGTGGCTGTGTATGGATGAAAAATCAAAACATAAGCGTCACCAACAGTGTCTTTTCAAACTGTAAAGGCAAACGTGGTGGTGCGATCTATTCTGATCAAGCTATCACGGTTACTGTCAGTGGCTCTACCTTTAGCGGTAACTCAGCTGTTTCCAATGAATCCACGCACGGTGGTGGTGCAATCCAGGCCAAAGAGGTTACCGTTACCAATTCCACCTTCAGTGGCAATGCCGCCACAGGAGCAGGCGGAAGGGGTGGAGCAATTTACTCTCCTACTACTCTTTCAATAACCAGCAGTACATTTACCAACAACCAGCTTACTACTGGGGGTAGTGGTGGTGCAGTATATGCGCTGAGCAATACCACCATAGATACATCAACCTTCACTACAAACTCAAATGCTTCTGGCGGCGGCGGCGCGGTATATGTTAATGCGGGCACCCATACCATCACTGATTCAACCTTCACCAGTAACTCATCAACGGGTGATGGTGGTGCGGTTTTCTCTATACCTGATGTTACTGTCGATGGGTCAACATTTGATGGCAATAGCAGCTCTGCTGGACTTGGTGGTGCTTTAGCGCGTTACGGTAGCGTTACCGTTACCAACTCCACCTTTAGTGGCAATAGCTCAAACTCTGGTGGTGGTGCGATACGCGGTGGTACAACCACCAGTATTAAATACAGCACCTTCTATAATAATAGTTCCACTAGTGGAAACTCAGGTGGTGCTGTACTTGCCGACACTCTTACTACTGAAGGGAGTATTTATTCAGGCAACACTTCAAATAGCGTGGGTGATCACTGCGGTTGGTCCGGCAAAACATCCGCGGGCTACAACATCGACCACGGCGGTTACTGTGGCTTCGCTATACAAACAGGCGACGTAACAACTGACCCTCTTCTCGCTGCCTTAGCTGACAACGGCGGCCTAACCAAAACACATGCCATCAGTTCCGGCCCAGCAGTTGATGGCGGCCCGGCAAGCTGTACCACAGCAACTGGCAATGTTGACCAACGAGATACTGTACGCCCACAAGGATCCAACTGTGATATTGGTGCTTACGAAAAAGTAGCAGGGCCTGCATCATATGACGTAACCAAAACAGCCGACACCAACGATGGCACCTGTGATGCTGACTGTTCATTACGTGAAGCCATTAAGGCTGCAAACGATTCTGCTGGATTAAATCAGATCAATGTCCCATCGGGCACCTACACCATCACCCTTGTGGGTAGTGATGATACCAATGCTCTGGGTGACTTCGATATTACCGATGATGTAAATATTGTCGGTGCGGGTTCAGGCCTAACCATTATCCAAGAAGGTACCGATCTAGCATCGGCGGTAGATCGTATCTTCCATGTTACCAACAGCAGCGCCGTTACCCTCGAAGCGATGAGGGTTCAGTTTGGTAAGATCACCGTAGATGGAGGCTGTATCAATGCCGCCAGTGATATCACCATAAATAGCTCGATTATCGATAGCTGTAGCTCTACTGCAAACAGCAGATTTGGTGGTGCCATCTATTCAGGTGGCGCGATCACCATGGATAGTTCAACCGTCTCTAACAGTACGGCCGCTCACTATGGGGGAGCGATCTCCTCCTCTGGCGGTACGTTGACCGATGTCACCTTTACCAACAACCACGTAATTAATGCTCATGGTGGTGCAATCTATAACATAGACAACCTGCTAACCATCAATGGTACTGCCAATACCTTTACCAGTAACTATGCACCTGCATCTGCAACTGATTATGGTGGATCCATCTACAGTACCGGTAGCCTGACCATATCGAATGCCAGCTTTACCGGTCGCAGTGGTACATACGATGCGGGTCGGGGTGGAGCCATCTATTTGCTTGATACTACCGATGTTCTAACCCTTTCAGACAGCTCATTTACCGACTTAGGGGCTGGAAATAGCGGTGGTGCCATTCGTATGAGCGGCGGCACCCTGACCAATATCACCTTTACGGACAATAACGCTGGAGCGAGTCATGGTGGTGCGATTGAGAACATTACCAATCCACTGACTATTACGGGCACCAATACCTTTGATGGTAACCGTACAAGTACAGCTTGGAGTGATTATGGTGGTTCCATCTACAGTTCGGGTAGCCTAACAATATCTAACACCACCTTTATCGGCCGCAATGATGGTGCAGCTGATGCGGGTCGGGGTGGTGCCATATATATCGGTGGCGGTACTCTAACTCTATCAAACAGCTCATTTAGCGACTTTAGATCTACAATTAGCGGTGGTGGTGGTGGGGCTATCTACAGCCTAGTAGGCGGCACAGTCACAAACTCTACATTCAGCAACAATTTTGGTGGATCAGCAGGTGGTGGGGCCTTTTTCCAGGAAGTCGGTGCCACCACCATTACAAACGCCACGTTCTATGACAACACTTCGTCGGACGCCGTTGACGGTGATGCGATCCATAATGCTGGAACCGTAACGCTAGAAAACACCATCGTTGCCAACTCCACTGCCAGTACCACCCTCTGTAAGAGTGTCACCTCCGGTGACTACAACCTGCAGTACAACGGCACCTGTTTTACGGCTGGCACCAACGATATTTCTGGGCAGGATCCACAACTAGTGGCACTGGCAGATAACGGCGGCCCAACCCAAACCCATGCCCTGCCGGCGACAAGCCCCGCCATCGATAGCGGGAACAATACAGCCTGCGCCGCTGCCCCCGTTAGCAACCTGGACCAACGCGGTCAAAGCCGTCCGGTTAATGGTGGTACGTCACTGACCTGCGACATGGGAGCCTATGAATATGCCCCAGGTGGGATGAGCAACACCACGGTAGGAACCATCACTGCCACAGCAGCCAGCAATACCAGCATTGATGTGAGCATGGGATACACAGGCGATGACAACACCAACAACACCTATACCGTTGATTACAAGCTTTCATCAGAACCTACGACTTGGACTAACTGGGTAACAGCAGCGGCAAATACAACAAGCCCTTACACCACCACCATCACTGGACTCACTGATGGCGAAACCTACGATGTGCGCATGACCTTTAATGATACCGATACAGTAACCGGAACCAACCCCACCACTGTTTCTGATATCGTTTTGCCATCCAACAAAACCACCGTAGGTGTGGCAACGGCCGTCAGTGGCACCCCAACATCGATCGATGTTTCCATGCCCTACACCGATGACAACAATGGCAATAATACCTACACGGTGGACTACAAGCTTTCATCGGAACCCACTACATGGACCAATAAGGTGACCGCCGCCACGCATGTGGCCAGCCCTTATCAAGTTAGTATTACCGGCTTATCAACGGGGGTGTCATATGACGTTCGCGTTACCTACAATGATGCCGACACCGTATCCGGCACCAACCCACAAACCATTACGGGTATCATCCCTAGCGCCACCACCTACACCGTTACCAAAACAGCTGATACGGATGATGGTACTTGTGATGCTGACTGTTCATTACGTGAAGCGATTGATGCAGCTAACGCCGATACCGATGTAAACATCGTCTCGGTGCCTGCAGGTACCTATAACATCACCCTGGTGGGTACCGACGACACCAACGCCTTAGGTGACTTTGATATCACCAATCCGGTCAATATTGTTGGCTCAGGTTCAGGCTTAACCATTATCCAAGAAGGCACCAGTCTTGCGACAGCGGTCAACCGGATCTTCCACGTCACAAACAGCAGTGCTGTCACCATCGAAGCGGTTACAGTTCAGTTCGGTAAGATCACCGCAACAGGTGGTTGTATCCTTGCTATCAGCGACATCACAATCAAAGATTCCATTGTCGATAGCTGTACCGCCACCAGCAACCACGGTGGTGCTATCTATTCAGGTGGCGCGGTCACACTGGACAATACAACTGTTTCCAACGGTACTGCCGGCAACCGTGGTGGTGCTATATACACCTTTGGTATGACCATCACCAATGGTGCAACAATCTCAACCAACTACGCTGCTAACTACGGTGGTGGTGTCTTCAACAGTGGTGCTGCAAATGCAATTACGGGTGATGGCACCATCACCTTCTCCACCAATACCAATCAGAAAAGCACAAATGATAACGGTGGTGCTATCTACTCAGACGGCAGTATCACTTTTACCGGCACCAGTAGTTTCACTGGTAACCAGGCCCTTAATGGTGGAGCAATATTTATCGGCAACACCGCATCCACAGTAACATTGGCCGACACCACCTTTAGCGGCAACTCTACCCCTGGGGCTGGGGCTGGTCTCTATACCTACGGCTTGCAAATCAACGGTAATGCCAGCTTTGAAAACAATAGTGCCACGGGTGCCGGCGCAGGTATTTATAGCAAAGGTACAAACCCTGTCTACATTACCGGTACTGCCACTTTTACCAATAATGATACAGGTCTCTCAACCGGTGATAACGGTGGTGGTATATGGACCGAAGCCGGCAATGTCACGATAGATGGCATTGCCAACTTTACCAACAACGACGCCTTAAATGGTGGGGGCATATTCCTAACCTTAAGCACCACCACAGTCACCCTGAATAGCGATGCTACTTTCACTACCAACAACACACCCGGCGCGGGTGCTGGGTTATATACGTATGGTTTAACAGCCTTAGGCAATCTTACCCTTACCGGCAATACTGCTACAGGCGCTGGCGCCGGTGTATACAGTTTGGGTGCCAATAATGTTGATATTACTGGCAACCTGAGCATGACCGGCAATATCACCGGCAAAAGCACCAATGATAATGGTGGCGGTATTTATTCGGCTTCGGGCAACCTTATTGTCAACGGTTCTGTTACTGCCGATGGCAACGAGGCACTCAATGGTGGTGCCATATATCTGGGCGCCGGCTCAACGACCATCTCTGGTGGGGCAAGCTTTATTAATGGCAATGCCGTTCAGCATGCTGGTGCGATCTACACCTATGGTCTAACAATTAGTGGCGGTACGGGCGCGACCTTTACCAACAATGCCTCAGGTATTGATGGTGGTGCAATCAGAAGTGCCGGAGCTAACCCTGTCAGTATCGATGGCACGATTGTTTTTGATAATAACGATGCTGGCGCTGCCTCAGCCGAAGATGGTGGCGGCATCTACGCAGAAGGTAACGTCACCCTGAACCCAACATCAGGCACATCGACTTTTCAAAACGGCCATGCCTGGAATGGTGGTGCCATCTATACCACAGGATCAATCACTGCGACCCGCGGAATCACCTTCGATACCAATACAGGTGTTAATGTGGGTGGTGCGATCTACGCGGCGGGTGGGGAACTCACCGGTGTGACATTTAGTAACAACAGTGTCACCAACGATGGTGGTGCGATTTATAACATCACAAACCTATTAACCATTAACGGTTCAGGTAACACCTTCACCAACAACTACGCAGGGTTCTCTAGTAGCGGCAGCGATGAAGGGGGGGCTATCTATAGCTCAGGCCCACTTACCATCTCTAATGCCGTCTTTACTGCACGTGCGGACCTAGTCGACAGCGCCTATAGCGGTGGCGCCATTTCCCTTGTCGATACTGGCGATGTACTCACACTTAACAATGTCAGCTTCGATGACTTTAAAGCTGGCAATGTCGGCGGGGCTATTCGCATGTACGGTGGCACGCTGACTGATGTCACCATTACCGACAGTGATGTAACCAACGATGGTGGGGCGATATATAACGCCACCAACGCGCTCACTATCGATGGCACCACAAACACATTCAGCAACAATTTTGCTGGTACAGCCTCAGGCGACCAAGGTGGTGTTATCTACAGCTCTGGGCCGCTTAGCGTTTCCAACACGACCTTTACCGCACGAGCTGATTTAGTTGACAGTGCCTACGATGGAGGTGCCCTCTTCCTCGCCTCCACCGCCGATCCACTAACGCTTAATAATGTCAGCTTTGATGATTTCAAAGCAACGAATGTCGGCGGTGCTATTCGCATGTACGGTGGTACGCTGACAGATATCACGATTACCGACAGTGATGTAGTCAATGATGGTGGTGCCATTTTCAACAGCACCAACGCCCTTACAATTAACGGTACATCCAACACATTCAGCCGGAATTTCGCTGGCACCGCTTCCGGCGATGTGGGTGGCACAATCGCTAGCGATGGCCCACTGACCATCTCGAACGCATCATTTACCGGCAACGGTGATGCAACCGCCGATGCCTACGAAGGTGGTGCCATATTTGTCTACAGTACTGGTGACATAATCGATTTTGATAATGTTTCCTTCTCCAACTTTAAAGCAACTAATGTAGGCGGTGCCGTGCGCATGTACGGCGGCACCATGACCAATGTCACATTTACTGGCAATAATGTGGCCAATGATGGTGGCGCGATCATCAACAACACCAACGCCCTCATCATCGATGGTACATCCAACACCTTCACTGGAAACTTTGCCGGAACCGCAAGTGGTGACGTAGGTGGGGCCATTTACAGTAACGGTGTAACCACGATATCAAATGCAGCCTTTACCGGCCGTAATGATGGCGTTGCCGATGCCTATGAAGGTGGTGCTATCCAAGTAGCAGATGCCACCGATGTACTTACTATCAGTAACTCCTCGTTTGCCTCATTCAAGTCCACCAACGTTGGTGGCGCCTTTCGTATGTATGGTGGTAGCCTAACTGACGTTACCTTCACCGATAATATATCAGCACGGGGTGGTGCAATTTTTAACACAAACGCCGCCGTAAATTTTTATGGTGGAAATTTAATTAGCGGTAATACTGCAACAGGATCCAGCGGGGAAGCCGGTGGTGCTGTTTATTCTGGAACTACTCCAGTCACCTTCAATGATGCAGGTTCAATAGTAAAAGATAATAGCGGTACCGGCAGTGGCGGTGCATTTTATGTTTCATCCACCTTTAACGTTTTGGGTGCAACGGTTTTTGAAAACAACTCATCAACCACTGGCGGTGGCGCCTTCATTGCCAAAGGGGGTTCGGTCACAGATTCAAGCTTTACCGGCAATCAGACCACCGCTGGTGTAGGTGGTGGTGCCTACTTTGTTACCACCGCAGGCACGATCAAAAACTCCACCTTCGTCGGCAATAGTGCTAGTACCAATGGTGGCGCGTTTTACAGTAACGTCGCTGGCAATAAATTCATCAACAGCACCTTCTCCGCCAACACCTCAAATAATGGTGGCGCAATCTACCATGCCGGTGCTTGTACCATTAAAAACTCAACTTTCTACAACAACACCGACACCAGCAACACAGGGCATCACATTGGCTGTGTTGGCGGAACAATCAGTAACTCAATTGTCTATAGCTCACCCACTCCAGGCGCTGGTGAGCTCTGTTACGGCGTACCCAACGGCACAGACAATCTAAAATTCGGCGACCCAGGCGCATCCGTCTGTGGCACAGCTTCATCAACCAACGACCCACTTCTAAATGCACTTGCCTATAATGGCGGCCCAACAAAAACCCATGCGCTGCAAGGTACTGGAGATGCGATTGCCACCGGCAACACCACCATTTGTGGTGATGCTGATGTAAACAGCTTAGATCAGCGCGGAGCGACACGCCCCTCAAACTGTGACCTTGGTGCCTATGAATATGGAGGCAGCGCAGGCGACACAGCAGCTCCCTCCCCCGTCGCTGATTTGGCAACAGGCGCTGTCACCAGCTCAACTGTTGCACTGTCTTGGACTGCTCCAGGCGATGATTACAGTACAGGCACCGCCACCACCTACGATGTACGTTACTCAACATCGCTTATCACTGAAGGTAACTGGGCAAGCGCTACAGCAGCAACTGGCGAAACCGGGCCACAAATAGCGGGGACAACTGAAAATTTCACTGTAACCGGATTGACTGGCAGCACACTTTATTACTTCGCTATCAAAACTGAAGATGAAATACCGAATACCAGCATCATTTCCAATATTGACTTTGCCACTACCAGTGCACCACCGGTAAGCGTTGCCATATCCGGTACGGTCTACACAGATGAAGGCGCTACTACAATTGCCGATGGCGCAACGGTGCGCCTAATCGTCAACGGCGCCAGTGTCGGTACCGACACTACCGTTACCGGCACCTACTCCATCAACGCCTCAGTGAGTGCGGCTGATGCCATGATTGTTTATATCGATGGTCATGCCAGCGATGGTACAACGGTCACCATTTCAGATAGCAATGCGCTGGCGGGTTTGAATATCTATGCCGACCATTTAATCGTGCGCCACGACAATGCCGGCTCACTGACCAATGCAAACATGACCACCGCCTTGGGTGCCTACAGCGATGCCGAGATCCTCTACACCACCGATGGTAGTGACAATCTAACGGTTACTGGTGCTGCCACCGAACTCTATGTATGGACTGGTGATACCTATGTGCCAGGCGCCACCATCGACACGGGACACATGGATGTACGCGGCACGCTAGATGCCGCAGCCAATGCCATCAATGTTTCCGCTAACTGGAATGTGGATGCCGCAGGTGTCTTCACCTCTACCGGGACAGTGACATTCGATGCCACCAGCGGCACCAATACCATCACCCCCGGTGGTACAGATGTGAATCATGACTTCCAGAATGTCATCTTTAACGATGCAGCTGGAACAGCAACATTCCAGTTGGCAGGTGCAATTGATGTTGATGGAGCCTTTACTGTCACCGACGGTATTGTCGACACTACGGGTTCTAACTATGCGATCACTGTGGGTGGTAATTTTAGCCAAGCCACAGTGGGGCAAGTGGAAGCCAACGCATCGACCATTACTGTTGGTGGTGACTTTAGTGCTGATGGAACAACAGATAGCACTGATTACAACAATGCTTCGCTTGTACTGACCGGTACGGGTGGTCTTACCTATGCAAACGTTGCGGCTTATTGGGTCAACGGCTTCAATAATCTGACCGTCGGACAGAGCGGCAATGCGACGACATTTAATGGCTCTATTCCGGTAAGGGGTGTATTAACCGTTGGCTCTGGCGAAATTGCAGGAAGTGCTTATGTATTAATGCTAGGAACAGGTGACGTGCTTGCATTCGATGTCAATTCAAAAATGAGTTGTACTCAAATACGGCTACATGGAACGTTAAACCTGCCAACACTGAGCAATGGCTACGATTGTGGTATTCGCAACTCATCAAGTAACACTGTTACACAAACGGGTCATGTGACCATAAACGGCAATAATAGTCTGGAAGTTAATGGAGATATCTTTGCTGATCGATCACCTACCTATAGTACCGCGGGATTCGATCTCACCGTGGGCGGCGATATCATTATCGGCGTCGGCAACGACACGGCCCAGAAAACTCTAAACGGCACCAACAGCACCATCACCGTTGGCGGTAACTTTAGTCTAAACGACGGCGGGACTCCTGCTGCAGCATTTACCTCCACCGGCTCTACCGTTGAGTTTAACGGCACCAGCCAAGCGATCAACGGTTCCGTCACATTTAACAACCTAACCAAGTCAGTTGCAGCAGCCGATACGCTGACCTTCGAGGCTGGAAAAACCACCACTATTAACGGCACGGTGACGTTAAATGGCGCCAGCGGACAACTGCTCACCCTAGCCTCCAGCACAGGTAGCAGCGCCTGGAACTTCAACGTTGCTTCAGGTGCCGTCAAAGCCATCGACTATGTCAGCGTCTCCTGGTCTGATGCATCCGGCTCCCACGCTACGCAAAAGGCAATTGCACCAACCAATTCAACCGATGCTGCTAACAATACTGATTGGTTCGTCACAGCGGCACCCAATATCAGCGTGACCAAACTCAGCAGCGTGATCTCTGATCCTATCAGCGCCAGCAATCCAAAGCGTATCCCCGGAGCAATCATCCAATATATTGTGACTGTTTCGAACTCTGGTACTGCGAGTCCTGATGCCAATACCATTATCGTCGCCAGCAATATTGACACCAGTGCCGAAGAGTTTGATTTCACAACAGGAGTTGTTTTTACAGACGGTACGACGACCTCAGCCCTGGCAATGGGAACCGTGGTCTATTCAAATGATTCAGGTGCAACTTATGTCTATAGCCCCAGTGCTGGCTTTGACCCCAACATCACTAATGTGAAAGCCCCAACCACAGGAACATTCGCATTTGGTGGTGCCCCTGCAGCAAGCTTTAGCGTCAAATTCTATACTCGAGTTAAATAGAATAATTGGCTGGTTCAGGGAGACGGGTTAATATGGGCGGATGCAGAACCCTCTAACTCCAGGCCTTTCAGGCGCAGCCAATCGTGACATTTTCAGCGTTTCCCGCCTGGTGCGTGAAACCAAGGCGGTGCTGGAGGGTAGCTTTCCTTTACTCTGGCTGGAAGGTGAGATTTCCAACTTTTCCCGCCCCTCCTCTGGTCACATGTATTTCACTCTAAAGGATGAGGCCGCCCAGGTGCGCTGCGCCATGTTCCGCGGCAAGAATATTCATATGCGTTTCAAACCCGCAAACGGTATGCATGTGCTGGTGCGCGCGCGCCTGACCTTATACGAAGCACGTGGTGACTTTCAAATCATCATTGAGCATATGGAAGAGGCCGGACAAGGGGCATTGCAACGGGCATTTGATGAACTTAAATCAAAGCTTGGACAGGAAGGTCTATTCGATACCCGGACTAAACAGGCCATCCCCGCCCTACCGAAAAAGATTGGCGTCATCACCTCGCCGACTGGTGCGGCAATTTGCGATGTGCTTAGTGTATTAAAACGACGTTTTCCTGCCATTCCCATTGTCATCTATCCAGTACCGGTTCAGGGTGACAAGGCTGCCGGCGAGATCGCCAATATGATCAAACTGGCGGACAAGCGTAAGGACTGTGATGTGTTGCTGCTAACCCGTGGTGGCGGTTCACTCGAAGACCTGTGGGCCTTTAATGAAGAGGTGGTGGCGCGCGCTATTCACGCCTGCAAAACGCCGTTGGTGTCAGCTGTCGGCCATGAAGTAGATTTCACTATTGCGGATTTTGTTGCCGACCTGCGAGCACCTACGCCATCGGCAGCTGCAGAGCTGATCAGTCCTGATCAGGATGATATACAGCAACAACTCAACAAACAGTTCAGTCGCCTGCAAGGCCAGGTCAAATCATTGCTACAGCAATCGCAACAAAACTTGGGCTGGCTGGAGAAACGCCTGCAGCAACAACATCCGGGCCAGCAACTGCAGGCCAAGGCCCAGCGGCTGGATGAGTTGGAACTACGCCTGGGGCGAGTAGTCAAACACAACATCAATAGACAATCTCATCTGCTGGCACAACTCAACAGCCGATTGCAGCGCCATGCGCCTTTACAGCAACTCAGCCAGCTTGAGATGCGGCAACAGAGCCTGCAGCAGCGTCTGCACCATGCCTGGGAACGGATTATTGCCAACAAACAGCAGCAACTGGCCATGACTAGTCGGACTTTGAACAATGTCAGCCCCTTGGCGACCTTGCAACGTGGTTATGCAATCGTCCAGGATGAGGCCAATAAAACAGTTTTTACCGATGCCAACAAGCTCAACAAGGGCGACAGAATTTCTGCCCGTTTAGCCAAGGGCAGTCTGATCTGCACCGTTGATGAAATTAAAAAGTGATCTTATGAATTATTTCCCTACATCAAAACTCATCACCTCAACGCTGTTTGGCTTTGCACTGCTTGTGTTCAGCGGTTTGAGTCAAGCACTGGAACTACCGCTACAAGATACTGTGCCTGGTGGCATTGCCATTATTAAGCTGAACGAAAATGGCGATACCGCACCCAAGGTCAGCTATAAGAAAAAACCTGTGATGGTGATAAAACATCAGCAGGCCTGGCATGCCCTAGTTGGAATCCCGCTGGCAGCAAAGCTTGGTCAACACAGCATCACCAGCAAGTACACTGGTAAAAACAACAACTACACATTTCAGGTCACTGACAAACAATACGAAACCCAGCATCTCACCATCAAGAACAAACGCAAGGTCAATCCTAATGCCGATGACATGAAGCGAATTCGCAAGGAAACAAAAAAGATCAATGCGGCCCTGGCGCATTGGGATGACAACTTTTACAGCAACAGCCTGCAACTGGATCTGCCCGTTCAGGGACGACTCAGTAGCCCATATGGCCTACGACGTTTTTTCAATGAGCAACCTCGTAAACCACACAGTGGTATTGATATCGCCGCAGCTAAAGGCACCCCCATCAATGCACCGGCAAGCGGTAAAGTGATTCTGACCGGCAACTTTTTCTTCAATGGCAACACAGCCTTTGTCGACCATGGTCAGGGACTCATCACCATGTATTGCCATATGGACAGCATTAAAGTTGCGGATGGTCAGTTAATCAAACGGGGCGAACAGATAGGCAGCATAGGTATGACCGGACGAGTCACCGGACCGCACCTGCATTGGAGCATAAGCATGAACAATGCCCGTATTGACCCAAGACTTGTGGTGCCAGCCCTGCAACAAACGGCACAAACAGAACCCAGCCAACCATCAATGTAAACATTATGAAATATCTATTGAGTGCCGTAATGCTGCTCAGCCTGATGATGTCAGGCTGTAGTCATCTACCCCAGACAAACACAGCCGACGCTGGAATTAACCACGTCATACTTTTATGGCTGAAAGATCCAGGTAATCCACGCCAGCAACAGCAAATTATTCGCGCAACAAAAGAGTTGGAAAAGATTCCCGGCGTTGTCAAAATACGCGTGGGCACTTCAATCGCAAGCAAACGGAAAATAATTGATGACAGCTTTGATATTGGTATACATATGCTTTTTGACAGCAAGACGGCCATGAATACCTATACCAAACACCCAGAACACAACAGAACGGTTAATCAGGCCGTCATGCCCTTTGTCGAGAAAATAGTGATTTACGACTTTGAAGAGTGAGTTCTTTATTTGTTATCCAGGGCATTATCTAGCTCGACTCTAACCTCTTCGAACTTTTCATAAATTACATCACCCCGTCTAATCGCTCGCTTGGACCTTTCACGCCCCTCTACCACAATTGCCCTAACCAGATCCTCTTGGCCTGATGTTAGACCAAGATCAAGCATGGCCTCATCCAGGTCATCGATCATACTGTTGATGACATAGACATTGGCATCTTGCATTTCACCAAACTGCTTGTCGACCTCCTCCATCATACCAATGACGGCATTGATCACTTTTTCTTTCTGGATAGTGGCATTTTCATACATCAAGAATTTAACTCTGGCTTCAATGGCATTACATAAGTTACCGAGTGAATCCTTCATGATGCCATAGCGTTCTTCATCCTCAATAGGCATGTTTTTAATCAATAATGAGAACTCTGGATAATTAATTATGGTTCTGGCATTAAAATCAAAGAAACGCCCCTTGGGGCGAGACAGCTCAATGACACTCTCTTCCAAAGGAGAAACCACGCCTTGACTGGAAAAGTTTAAGACACCATCACGAGTTATAATTTGCAGACTACACTTAAGTCCATAGCCATTGGTTACATCAAACAATAAACGTGCGACCTCGTCAAAGTTGGCAGCATCCAGTGTATTTTTATAAAATTCCAACACTTGGCCAAGATCACTGGAATAAGTCATGGCCTGCATGGCAACACTATTGCACTCGCTCAACTGCTGCTGTAAACCCTTATTCTCTGACCTCAACTCAAGCAGTTTTTTGATCTTTAGGCCCAGCTCTTCAGGGCTAATGGGCTTGGCAATATAATCATCAGCCCCCACTTCAAAACCCTTCAGCTTCTCTTCAAGGCTGCTCAGTGAGGAAACAAAAATTAGAGGGATATCCTGGGATTCTGGATCAGATTTTACAGCCTGACAAAAGGCGTAACCTTCCATCACCGGCATCACGATGTCTGACAGGATTATATCGATGCTTTCCGCTGATGATTTTACCAATTCAAGCGCTATCGCACCGTTTTCAGCAGTAAGGACGTCATAACCAAGTGAGACCAGATGCAGAGAATGCATCGCCAGCAGATCAGCATCATCTTCAACTACCAGTACGCGATGAGTTTTATCTTCCATATTCAAACAACCAGCTCTTCCGTTAACAAATCTAAATATTTATCGGCCTTTTACTCGATTACATAAGCGGATAAAACCTACCATGAATTAATAATCCGACCCAAACAAAAACAAATAGATTATGAATTTCAAAGAGTTACAATATTCACGCATGACTTGCTGGTTAAATAATAAATTGCCACTCCGATTGGTTTTAATATCAAACCAAAGACATGAACAGATTTCTCGTCAGCACCTTATACCTCTTCTTTTGTATAGGCATAAGCAATCCCAATCAGGCAGAGACTGTCTGGGATAAGATTCAGGAGAATTACGGTGGCGCGCAGATATTACTGTCTATCACAGCCGCAGCTATGCTTGCCGCAAAGACCGGATATCACATCTGGAAAAACATGTTTTCAGCATCACCAGTATTGAAATAGGGCTCACAAAAGGCCCCTTTCGTGGTGAATTCATTCGATGATGAGTAATACCCTGCCCTTTAATCAATACTGGAACTAATGGTCAGCGCGGTAATTTATTTGGCAGTCGCTGACTTCCAGCTATGTACCTTTTTAAAGATGAACTTTACAAACGGGCCATCAAGCTTGCGCTCACTGTAATACCAAAACTCCATACTGCCCTTTTTGATAGTTAGCGGTGCCCCCAAGAGTTCACGTACCTCATCGTAGTTATAACCAACGCTGAGTCGATTCCAGTTTGATTGATCCAGACTATCACCGGGGTTTGTGGGCTCGGAATTCTGCTCTATCATTTGCATCATTTCAGGTGATTCAAGTGCATCCAGGCGACGCTCAAGCTCAATAACACGCGAGGTCAAGTCGACAACCTTCTGCTCTAAGGCAATATCAGACGAGGCGTAACTCAAGCTGGAACACGCAAGCCCAAGCAGTAAAAAGCATTTAATCTGGGTTCCTAATTGCATCTCTATTCCTCGTATAAATATGATCAAAGCAATACTATCTTGGCCACTACTGGCATATCGATTCAGTCTTAGGCCAACAATTCAAAAGCTACGCTCTATGTTTACTTACGGCCTTTCTGTTTTGTCTTGGAAGATTGTTTAGAATCTGTTTTTTTGTACTTCTGACTCTGGCGCTGAGCCGGTGTCTTTGCCTGCACCGCATAAGGGTTATCACCTGACTTAAATTCAACCCGAACCGGCGTGCCCTTAAGTTTGTATACCTTACGAAAAATATTAACCAGGTAGCGTTTGTACGCCCCCGGCATCGATTCGGTTTGGTTGCCATGAACAACAATTAATGGTGGATTCCTGCCGCCCTGATGAGCATAACGCAGCTTGATTCGACGCCCTTTTACCATCGGTGGTTGATGCTGACTAACGGCATCTTCAAGGGTGCGAGTTAGATCTGGTGTCGGCAGCTTTTTGATCGCTGCCGCAAAGGCGGCATCAACAGATTCAAACAAATGGCCTACGCCTGTGCCGTGTAAGGCAGAGATAAAATGCATCTCGGCAAAGTCTAAGAATGGCAGACGTCTATCCAACTCCGTCTTCATTCTTTCACGGGCATTTTTTTCCAGCCCATCCCATTTGTTAACAGCGATGACCATTGCCCGGCCGGCATCGAGGGCAAAGCCTGCCAGGGTCGCGTCCTGATCAGACAGACCATCATGGGCATCAAGCACCAGGATCACCACATTGGCCTCTTCTATAGCTTGCAGTGCCTTGATGACACTAAATTTTTCTACCGTCTCATTTATCCGGCCACGGCGACGCACCCCGGCGGTATCGATCAAAGTATATTCTTTTCCTTCGCGCTCAAAGGGAATGAAAATACTATCGCGGGTTGTGCCAGGCATATCAAAGGCAACCACCCGCTCCTCACCCATGATCCGATTAACCAGGGTAGACTTACCCACATTAGGTCGACCAATGATGGCAACCTTAACGCTACCATCCTCTTCCTCTTCATCGCCCTCTTCGGCTTCAGGCAAATCCGCTAATACCACCTGCATCATCCGCGTTACATTACGGCCATGAGTTGCCGCAATCGCCAGCGGTTCGCCCATGCCTAGTCCCTGAAAATCAATGATGCCTATGGTTTCATCAGTGCCATCTATTTTATTCACGACGACAAAAATCGGCTTATTTATACGGCGCAACTGCGCCACAATTTGCTCATCGCCAGCCATCAGGCCTGCGCGAGCATCAACCAAAAATAGAACAATATCGGCTTCACCAATAGCCTGATGCACCTGGTCAACCATCTGTATCTCGACACCTTCGGCATCACCACTTAGACCACCGGTATCAACAACGATGTAGGGCTTTTCACCGACACGACCGGTACCGTATTGACGATCACGGGTAAGGCCTGGGTAATCTGCTACCAGCGCATTACGACTTTTAGTGAGTTGGTTAAACAGCGTCGATTTACCGACATTGGGACGTCCAACCAGTGCTATGACAGGTTTCATTGTGTAGGCTACCTATTTGAGTCTCAGGGCTTCAAGGCGGCCTGACTTGCTGCGGCTGTATAAGACGCCATCTTGCACCAGCGGTGCAACACGTACACCACTATTATCGACCTGATAACGCGCAGTGATTGCACCATCATCTTTTGAAATCCAGTGCAGCTGGCCTTCAAAATCACCAACGACAATGCTATCAGCGAAGCTAACCGGTGCACCGAGATCACGATATTTTAATTTTTCGAGTTTCCAAAGTGTGGCGCCATTGCGTCGATCAAGCGCCCAGACCAAGCCCTCGTCATCAACAATGTATATCTTTTCATTATCAACAGTCATGCCTACCGATGTTCCCAGCTCACGGCTCCACAATGTTGCCCCGGTCAATTTTGACAGCGCCAACACCCGGCCTTGATGTGCCGCCACATAGATCACATCGGCAACAACCAGCGGTGTGGCATCAACATCAACCATCCGCTCGAGATCAGTACGGCCCTGAGGCACGACAACAGCTGTCTCCCACTGCAACACCCCATCAAAAATGGACAGCGCCGAAAGGCGACCATTGGCTTGTCCCAGCAACACCAGCTCACCGGCAACAACCGCTGTTGCATCACCACGCAAACTCAGCGCGGGCACATGGCTGCTAAAACTCCACAACAATTCACCACTATCGGCACTCAAGGCCTGGGTGACACCATCGGCACTACGAACAATAACAAAATTGCCACTGACCACTGGTGGTGCCAGAACTTCGCTGGACACTGAACTGCGCCAACGGATCTCACCTCCATCCTTCGCCACGGCAATCACTTCAGCCTCTGACGTCGCCAATAACAACAGATCATTAGCAATCGCCAAGCCTGCGGAAACAACTGTATCCAGCTCCTGTTGCCACAAACGTGCAGCCTTGCCTATATCATTTGCCTGAACCAGCCCGCTAGCCGAAACACTATATATAACCCCATCTTGCAAGACAGGCTGCAGATGTTCATAAACCTTATCCTGAGAAGAGGATAAGTTTGAAACTGACCACAACTGCTCAACCTTTGCAGCAGCCGCCGGCGGTTCAAGTGGTGTCGGTTCATTGATGGGAGCTGAGCTGCAAGCAACCAACGAAGCGGCAACCAACAGTGGCAAAAAATGGCGCATTAACTATCCGCCTCCGGTCCACCGACATCATCAAGCTTCATATTCAACAGCGTGGCATCAACCCCAGTTTCGATAGTATCCAGCGCCCGCTGATAAGCAGCCCTGGCCATATCTCTGTTGCCGAGCGCGACATGGATGTCACCTTCAAGCTCACTGACAACAGCACCGAAGCCACCCACCCTGACGGTCTTCAATTGACTCAAGGCTTGAGCCGCATCACCATCGGCCAACAACAACCGAGCTAAACGCAGCTGCGCCACCTGTTTCAATTGTGGTTGTTTGTCCTGATCAATAACTACCTGCAGATAAGTCTTGGCAGCGGAAAAATCGCCCTCTTCAACATAGATCTTGGCCAGGCTCATGGCGCTCAGAGCGGCATAAGAGGTGCTCTGATAAGCACTCAGTATGTGTGCGCCGCGATCCTTAACTTCCTGATAGTTATTATTTTCAAGATCAGCCAGCATCACATCATATTCCATTGATGCAGACTCACGCTGCATCTGGACATTGGCCTGCCACTGCTGCCAGCCAATCAGGGAACCAAAACCAAGCACGGCACCGATGATTACCGCCTTACCGTTTTCCTTCCACCATTTCTTGATGGCATCTATCTGTTCCTGTTCTGATTCGTAAACTTCCACAGGGCAACTCCTTTATTCCGTTGTTTAATTCGAATTTAAATCTAGATGTGACTGTAGAAAAGCACCCAGTTCATTCCAGTCAACACTCTGCTGCTCTTCACCCTGGCGCAAATCCTTGACCGAAACGACTTCGTTGGCAACTTCATCTTCACCCAGAATCAAGGCCAACTTGGCACCACTCTTGTCTGCCCGTTTAAACTGAGACTTAAAACTGCCGCCACCACAATTACTGCGTATACGCAGGCGTGAATCGACGTCACGCAGGCGCTCGGCCAATAACAGGCCCGCCTGGGAGGTACCCTCACCAGCCACGATGATATAGACATGAGGGGCATCATCAATTGCCACATCAACCTGTGCCTGCAGCAGCAATACCAAACGTTCTATGCCCATGGCAAAGCCCAGGGCTTGAGTATCACGACCACCCAGCTGCGCAACCAGGCCGTCAAAGCGACCACCGGCACAGACGGTTCCCTGAGCACCAAGCTCACTGGTTACCCACTCAAACACGGTCTTGTTGTAATAATCCAGACCACGCACCAAGCGAGGGTTGACAACATATTCGATACCCGCGGCCGTGAGATAAGCACATAACTGTTCAAAGTGCAGCTTTGATTCTTCATCAAGATGATCAAGCAGATTAGGCGCATCGGTAATCAACTGCTGCATCTCTGGATTCTTGCTATCGAGAATGCGCAACGGATTGCTATGCAAGCGACGCTTACTATCGTCATCCAGCTGATCTAGATGTAATTCCATATAGGCGACCAGTTTGTCACGATAAGCAGCGCGCGCATCAGCTGAACCCAGAGTATTAATCTGTAACTGCAAGCCATTAAGCCCCAGCTCACGCCATAGCCGCGCAGTCATCATGATTAGTTCGGCATCGACATCAGGCCCAGCCAGACCAAAACATTCCACCCCAATCTGATGAAACTGGCGATAACGGCCCTTCTGTGGCCGTTCATGCCTGAACATCGGCCCCTTATACCAGAGACGTTGAATCTGATTGTGGGTCAGGCCATTTTCAATGCAACCACGCACACAACCGGCAGTCCCTTCAGGACGCAGGGTCAGGCTGTCACCATTGCGATCTTCGAAGGTATACATCTCCTTCTCAACGATATCCGTAACTTCACCAATGGTGCGTTTGAACAGGTCAGTTTTTTCAACAATCGGCAGACGAATTTCTTCAAGGCTATAGGCCTCAAACACACGTCGAGCAGTATCCTCCAGCAGACGCCAGTAAGGCGTATCCTGGGGCAGGATATCGTTCATGCCACGAACGGCTTGGATATTTTTTGACATAAAATTAGGTTTTGTTCCGTTTCAATTCCGGCTTTTCACTACGAGTAGGGTGCGCCGTGCGCACCATCGTTTACCTACTCAGCATCCGGTGCGCACGGCGCACCCTACTCCTCTATTTTTCCGCTACAG